>JBMLRP010000072.1:0-62333 GCA_049240965.1 Akkermansiaceae bacterium | reverse complement strand
TCTTTTTTTAGAGACTCCTCTCACCAATTTGCGAAACTTTCGGGACGTTATCGTTCTTTGACAGTCTCAGGAAACATTTTGATATAATCCAGAGTGCGTGTGCGCGCCATGCTGGATGTTCATTTTGCTATGGATTTAGCGTTTGCGCATCCGTTGATAAGGATAGCGCTGCAGCTTACTACCGCGCGGTAATATGATAGTTTCATGATGTGGGGTTTGATGGATCGAGTGCTGGAATGTAAAAATTGTTAGGGCTGCTTGGGTTTACCAAGGGTTTTGAGGCGTTCGATAATTTGAGAAGCGATTTTGGCTTCTTCTGCTCGGCGGTATTGAACACGTGCGGTGCCGTCGTCGTTCCACTGTTTGGAAAATTCGCGGCTGAGTCCTTTGTCCGTGAGATCTTGGCTTTCGGGAATATCCCATGAGTCCGTGCGGAATTCAGGAAGGGGCATTTCCTGATGGCCCCCGACATAGAGATTGCCCAACGGGCTGTGTCCCCAGGCATAACGAACATGCAAGGGCTTGGGCACTAGCGGGCTCCAGACATGGACTGTTTTGGTGGCGGTCCAGAAATCACCCACGCCCGAGTGGCGGGCATATGCCATGTAATACTTGCCATCCTCACCGGCGAGCGCAAAGCCTTCGATGATGGGTGACTGGTCGTAAGGGTGAATCCGCTTATCGTAGGTGAGAACCATTTCATCTCCCTCGGTTTTCACGGAAACAAGTTTCGCCTCATCCCATTGAGCCTTCTTGTCATAAAACTTGTTCAGCGCCCAGCGAGCCGCGCGCTGACCGTGTTCGACTTTTCGGCTGGGGTGGAGTCCCGGCACCTGCACATCGTAGCTGGGGATGAACCCGTTGATGAGGGGATTCTTGAGGTCTTCCACACCGAGGCGCTGGGCCTCGCGGATATAGGCAGGGCCCGGGGCTTGGAGTTCGAAATCTTCATCCGTTTGTGGTTTGCCGCCAGCGCAGAAACCAATCACACCGTAAGCAATCGTGGGGTCTTTGAAATCCTCACGCACGCCCTCGATGAGAGCCTTGGTCATCCAGCGGTAGAACTTCGGACGGCAGTTGCCGGTCATCGCGTTGTTGTAGCCGTGGTGGAGTAGAACACCCTTGATGTTGTATCCCTTGAACACGCCGAACATGCCGTTGTAAACGCTGGCGGGATGACTGGGGCTCTTGCTGGGGATGTTCCATGAGCGGACGTTTTCGCCATTGACCGGTTTTTTCGGCCACTTGTCTTCGGGTAGTTTTTTGTCTTTCGCTCTTTTCAGTTCGATTTCATAAACCCTCATGGACTCGGCCTGGAGATCGAAGGACGAACGCAGGTTCTTGATCGACTCAACGAGTGCCTTGCCCGAGGCGATTTCCTGATATTTCTGAATGGGCACCAGTGCCTCCATCGATGCGCCGCCGCGTGAGTTTTTAATCACGCCGATAGGGATGCCCGTGGAGAGCTGAAGCTGCTTGCCGAAAACGAAACCTATGGCGGAAAATTCGAGTGCTGCCTCCGGCGTGGAAGCGACCCAGCCCTTGGTATCGATGGTCTCACGATTGATGTCTTCCGCCAGATCCGCCTGTTCATTGGTGCTGATGGAGAACAACCGCAGATTCGGCAGATTCGCTTGCGCGGATTCCGTGTCCTTGTTCGTCACTTGTTTGAGGGGGAATGCCATGTTGCTCTGGCCATACATGACCCAGACATCGCCTACGACGATATTGCCCATCTCGATTTTTTCGCTGCCGGAGTTGACAGTGAGAGTTTGTGGAGCGGCATTGGCTTCGCGGGCGGGGAGTGTGACCTCCCAGCGACCTTTTTCAGCGGCGGCCTTGGCTACGGCTTTGTCGGTGCCGAGTTGAACAGTAATGCTGGCTCCCGGTGTCGCCCAGCCCCAGATGACGATGGGCTTGCTGCGTTGCAGCACCATATCGCTATCGAAAATGGAGTGAAGCCGAAGATTGGCCGCGTGAACAGAATAGGTCACAAAAATCAAGCCCCAAGCAATCAATGCATGCTTAGATGTGTGTGATAATATCATATGGTTAGTTCATTTTTGAGATTTTCAATGAATAAATGTTTGGCAGAATTCTTTAAATTTATTTTTTCAAAGGCATTGTAAAAATAAAACCATGTTTACGATTTCCTCTTATTTCAAGTTTAGATTGGATGCCTAATGAAACATGGTCTTCAAAAATATTATCCAAAAGGATGATCTGATTCGCCTTGGCAATCTTCAGAGGTGCATAAAAAAAACAGTGATCAATTTCGATGGATTGCAAGCGTGTGGTTTCTGGCGATCCTGCCTCGTCGCACTGAGCATGATAGCCCGCGCCTCGTCCACGATGGAATTGACAATGACTGATACGCATAAATTCCGGACCAGGGCCCTCGACATTGTCATTTTTTTCCGACATACCGTAGGAAATGTTATAGCACTCAAATCGACAATGTTTGATTGTGAGTGATGTTTGCATGCGAATGCTAAACGCTGCCGTACAATGGCTCATCGTGGTATCAGGATTGCAAGCCTCTCTGGACCATGCCGTGAGTCCACTCCTTAGACCGGTGATGGGGGTATCCAACCGAACCGTCACCTCAGGGCACGAACCGCCGGGAGTGATTTCACCATGTTTGAGCGGCGATTCAGTGTAGCGTGCGATTTTTGCAGAACCGATCATGGAGTTGCTCGAATCCATCAGCATTAGTGTATCACCCTCGCGCATGGGGTTGTATTGAATCGGGAATTTTTGACGGATAACGATTTCGGCAGGGGAGATGACCCTCCGTATGGTTGAGGAAAGTATACAGAAATTGTAATCATCATCGCCGGTGCCCCTTGTATCACAATGCTCAAACGATATTCGAGCTCGATTGGCTGTAACATGAAATGCATCGCGGCATGAGCTCATTCTACGAGCGCTGTGAGGCTTTGGGACAACATCCACGTCATGGAACCGACAAAATCCTTCGCATCGATAAATGCTGAATGCGAACCACGGCGCCGACCAAACATGAATGTGTTCCAATGTGGCATCTTTCACATCATGCACCTCGAATAATGCTCCCGGCCCATGCCGATGCGCAACTCCGCTGCGCGGGACGCTGAATGTCGTGATACCGGGAATGATGCATTTTGCCACATCACGCGTGAACGATCCTTCCCCATGAAAAATCCGAATCAGCCCGTTATCCAGTCTTTCCACTTTGCCCACGGAAAAATGCCGTGCCGCTTTGGGGTTGGAACCGTTTTCGCACCAGACAAATCCACCGAACCATTGTTCGCCATCTTCCTTGGTGGCCCCACGGATGTTGTTCGATTCCGTGGCGTCGACTGGTCTGACATCCAGATACGATTTTTCCTGATGGACCTCCTGAACGATCGTTTCGATAAACATGCTGCTGGTGTAATCAACCATCATGTTTTTCATGGTGATCGTGCTGGCTCCACGCAGATCAGCCATCCGAATTCGGGGATCCAGCAGAAATGTCGAGCCCCCGCCGTCAATTGTTAGGTTTGTGGCGTCGCGCAGGTAAAAAAGATAGCGATGTTCTGCTGCCGCCGCGAATATGGTTTTCTTCTTAGGAAATACAATCGTGACAGGAGAGGGAGATTGCTTTTTCGCCTCAGCGATCACTTGGAAAATCGCGGGTGCATCATCAGTTTTGCCATCCGCAACAAGTCCGAAATCCACCGCGCGGATTTCTACCGCATGTAAGATTTTTTGGGAAAATAGCCACGCAATGAGCAAGATCAGCATTGCCCAACGAGGGTGTTGGAGCAGACCTATGAGACAACGTTGCAAGCGAGCGTTCATAAAAAATTGGCCATACACACAGCTTATAGTGTCGGTTACATCCGAATCTACGCAACAAATGCAGGGATTTTTTCGTCACAGAGCCATCTTGTGATCTCTGTTTCAAGGCATGGGCCACCATTTTTCTGATATGCCATTGGCTGCGCCGAGAATGGACCCAACCACCGCACCGCGATGGCAGTTATCACCTCCGCACATTGCATTGGCAAGAATACCCGCATCAAATTGATCATGGTATTTCCAGACCAGATAGAGCGATGCCGGCATGGACTCCGCGATATAACATGCAGGACTGAATCTCTTTCCGATAACGTGGGTGTCAGCTTGGTGGAGACATTGATCCGCTTGATTTCCGGAAAGCCAGTCACCCGCCTCACGGCGTATGGCGTCACGTATGGGCATTTTTTCGTGAATCCGATACAGCAAACGCGCCAGGGTGTCTGCTGCTCTTAATACGTTGGCATGAGCGTGGGTTAGGCCGACATGCAGTTTCACGGTCGCACGAAGTGTGGGCAGATCAGCCTCACTTAACACATAACAAAGTGCTGGAACCTGAGATAGCCCGCCGATGTGTTCATCGCTGATCGCGCATTTTCTCGGATTCTTGCCTTGGGCATAACGAGTGAAAAATCCGCGATGATATTCTTCCAGATACGTGTCACGATGATTCCCCGGCGTGAGCATGAAATCAATGTAGCGCGTGAGCCAGGCATCGGGATCATAACCGCCATTTTCATGGCACAGGGCGACCAATGCCCGTGCGAGTTGGAAATTCAGCGTGTTTTCACCGGCTTTTAAAAACTGGTGATAGTGAATGCCGCGTTGTCCCCAGTAGGGTTTTTGATCGTGGAGAATTTCCCCCTTTTCGTTCCACGCTCGATACTCGGAACGCCAGAGAATGGAACCAGTGTGAGGATTCTTTGGAGCGAGATAACCGGAAATCACCCCATACTCGTTCTTCAATGCTTCACGGTCGTAATACCAATGCACTGGCATGGAAACGGCGTCAGCCACCAGTGAGCCATGGTAGGCGTTTTCAAAAGTATACAGGGATTCGGTTTTTTCTAACATGTCTTCAAATCAGTTAATACTGCTTCCGCAGCAGCTCTACCCGATGCCATAGCGGCGTTAATGGAAGCCACGCCGAGGTGGTCGCCACACTGGTAAATTCCACTTCCCAGTCTGATGTTCTGGTCATCGATTTTTTTCTGTGAAGGAATCGCGCGTGAAATTCTATCGTGTTTCAGAAGTTTCCACGAATCCGACTGTTGGCCAAACCACTCACGCAATTGCGCTTGTACATTTTTGATAAGCTGGGGATCGTCCGCTGCATGGTCATCAACAATGCTCACCGAAATCAAATGTTTTCCGTGAGGTGCGTAGTCGGGCGAGACATGGCTTAGCACCGTGAGGTTATTGATGGGGCCGTGGTCTTCACCATTGAGTAAAAGAACCGCCTCATCGACAGGGGCGTGATCAGCGCTGAAATAGAGACAACTGACACGATGAAAATCAGGGGCGGGGGTTTTTCGTCCTAACAACATTGCGGAACCACCTGCTTCGGTGGCAATCACGATCGCACGTGCGTGTAAGGTGACTCTGTTCTCCAATAGGACATGCTTCTCATGGATTCCGGTCACGCGAGTGTTGAGTCGGATCGATGAAGCAGGCAATTTCCCAGCAAGTTGTGAGGGGATTTCCGCCATGCCAAGAGCAGGGATGGCAGTTTCTCCATTGGAAAAATGATTCATCACAAAATCGAGTTTTGCTACGGATGTTTCCAAGTTCTTTTCTAAAAACACACCCCCGAGGAATGGTCGAAAAAAGCGATCAATCATGGTGTCAGAAAAACCTTCCGCCCGAAGAGCTTCCATGCTGCTGAGTTCAGCACCGTGACGTGAAAAATGGAATCCACATCCGCGCGACAGGGCCATGCGAACTTTGTCAAAGAGAGTTCCAATCGGTGAAAAGACACCACCAAGGGCATCGATCGGATGTTTCAATGGATCAGCCAATCGATGCCATGCACTATTGTAGCGAACCAGGGCTCCTGGATAGAATGTTCTTAAATCCAGTGCCCCGTAATCGAGGATGCGCCGAGCTTCCGGGTATGCGGTTAGCAACACCTGAAAGCCCCGATCCAGTCGAAAGCCATCCACGAGATCAGTGGCCACACGACCACCCACACGGTCAGATGCATCAAGAAGTAAAAATTTACGCCCTTGTTCGTGGATGTGGTGAGCGCAGGAAAGTCCTGCCATTCCTGATCCAATAATGATGATTTCATGCGTTTCCTCAATTTGATTATTGAAAACATGGGTCATCAAGGACAGACTAAACTCATCTTCTCACCTTGCAACTGGTAGATATTCATTTTTCACAAAAAATCCACCTTTGCATGAAGCCGAGGTGGATTAATCGTAAGATCTGAATGTTGTATCATTTGCCCTCCCATGCTGACCACCATGCCCGGAAGAGAGCATGTTGTTGATGCAAGTAGGCGCGCTGGCTGGCACTCAGTTGATCATACGAATTAATCTGATAACGATAGGCATCGTGGCCTTCCAGAACCATCAGTTCTTTGTAGAAAAGAACAAGGTCGGTGCCTTCGTCGAAAGTGGAGAGAACAGTCAATGCTTCCGACAATTCCAGGGCGTAGCGGCGCGCTTGCAAATCTCCTTGAGCTGCGAGTTCACAGAGTTCTACAAAACGGAGGATTTCCACAGGCAAGGCATTTCCGACGCCCGTGATGGCGCCCGTGGCGCCGCAATTGACGAAACCATGATAGACCTGGGTGTCGACGCCCGCCATTAGGATCACAGATGGGTCTTGGCTGGTAATGTGTTCCGCGGCATAACTCAGCGACTTGGCACCACCGAATTCTTTGAAGCCAACGAGCGAGGGGAATTCCGACCGCAGAGAGAAAAACAAATCGGCTTTGGTTTCGAAGCCGTAATAAGGAGAGTTATAGATGACAGCGGGCAAATCACCGCCGGCTTTGAGGATTTGACTAAAATGATGACGCTGGGCGATGGAAGACAGCCCTCTGGAGAGCACGCGGGGAATCACCATCAGTCCTGCAGCGCCAACTTCGCGCGCGTGTGCTGCGTGAGCAGCTGCGGCGCGGCCGTTTTGGGCTCCGGTTCCGACGACTGTAGGAATTCCTGCTGTGACCAAAAGTTCCACGCCCTTCATGCGTTGCTCATCGGTCAGCAAGGGCCAATCACCCATGGATCCGCAGTAGACCACACCCCGCATACCTTGGTCGATCAATGCTCTGCCAGTGGCAACGAGTGCATCGTAATTGATTTCCCCGTTTTCAAAACAGGGTGTCATGAGCGCAGGAATGCAGCCTTGGAAAATGGAAACTGAGGATTTCGACATGCAGAAAACTTGATCGCAACTCATCAAAAATGGAATCTCAAACTCAGAAAAATTGTTTCTCGATCCAGATCTCTCGGACTCCGCGCTTAAATCAGTGTGGGTATACCGTGGCGAAAAGGATCATCCGAGGAGAAGTGATAGATTGATTCACCGGAAATCCATGCCCTCCCTCTTACGGTGGGCGTGATCCGCAATTCATCGAGGGGAGTCACAGAGCCCTCAAACACCGAGTCGAGTATTCCCGCTTGTCGCCAGATTTTTCCGGGCGTTAGCTTTCCATCGGCATAGAGACATGCCAACTTGGCACTAGTCCCCGTGCCGCAGGGCGAGCGATCGTAGGCATTTCCGGGGCAAAGCACGAAGTTTTTCGAGTCTGCAACCTGAGGATCTGTCGGCGGACCAAAGCTCTCGATATGATCAATTTCCCCACCATCCTCACCAGTAATGCCTTGTTGTGCGAGAGACTGTTTGACCGCGGAGGTAAAATGTGTCAGTGCGGGGATGTTGTCGCGTTTCACTGCGGGACCCTGGTCTTGAATGAGGAAAAACCAGTTCCCCCCCCAAGCGATGTCGCCAGAAATTTTCCCGTATTCCGGCACATCCACTGTGACTTGATGGCGGTAACGATAAGACGGCACGTTATCCACACTCACTGAGCCGTCGACATGCAGGGACAGCGTGATCAGGCCGACGGGGGTTTCGATCCGATGCGAACCCGTGGAAATTTTCCCCATATGCGCCAGTGTCACACCTAGGCCAATCGTTCCGTGGATGCACATATGCAACGTGCTGGTATTATTGAAAAAAATCACGCCGCACAGGTTCTCTGGATGATGAGGGGGGAGCAGTAGGGCACCGACCATCGCATCGTGGCCCCGTGGTTCATTGGCCACACTACTGCGCAGCCAGTCATATTTTGTGCGGAAAACTGTCGACTGTTCTGCCATCGACCCACCCCCTAAATCGGGAATACCTTCCACTACAATGCGTGTTGGTTCACCACCCGTGTGGGAATCAATCACTTTCAACGAGAGTTTCGTGAAATCCATGCAAGTATCCTAATGTCCTGTAAGTTGATGGCAATCGGGAAAATCGTTCCGTCGATCTCAATGATCAAGTTTCAGTTTTTTGAGTTTCGGCTCAATCACATACTTGCAATAGGGGTTTTTCGATTTGTTCTGCTCGTAGTAATTTTGGTGATACTTTTCCGCAGGATAAAAGGTGGAAGCCGCCGTGATTTCGCTGATGATGGGTTTTTCAAAGTTTGCCTGTGCTGCTTTTTTGGAGGCTTCTGCGAGGGTTTTGTGTGCATCACTGTGGTAAAAAATAGCAGAGCGATACTGCGGCCCTTCATCGTTACCCTGGCGATTCAACGTTGTGGGATCATGCAAATCCCAAAACCACGCCAGCACTTTCTCCGCAGTGATTTTTTTCGGGTCAAAGACTACCTGTACGACTTCGGCGTGCCCAGTGGTCTTTGTGCAGATTTGTTCGTAAGTGGGATTGGCAACAGTGCCCCCCATGTAGCCCGAAGTGGCGGAATAAACTCCATCGAGTTGGCGGTAGGCGGCCTCGATGCACCAAAAACAACCTGCGCCCAGAGTTATGACTTCGGCGCCTTCGGGCACATTGGGTTTTTCGGCGGGAGTGGTCGCGTCATCTTTCATGGCGGGCGAAGGTTCACAGCAGGCGAAAAGAGGGGCAAGCAAGAAAATCAACAGTTTGCGCAACATGGATTCAGATTGCTTCAGTTTTGCGCTCTGTCAAACCAAACCTTCGGGCGTTATTTCGATAAAAGCCCCTCTTGTCATGGGTCAGTAGTCGTGATAGGCTGCACAAATAAAACATGAGACGTTTTCACTGGGTTTTATTTTTCCTGACGCTCCCTTCATTGGTGTTCTCCCAAAATGTAGAGCGCTTGAGTATCAACGACAAAAAAGCCCCAACGAGCACGGATGATTTAAAGACCATCGAGTCATCATTAAAAAATGCTTTGCCGAGAGCGACAAAAGCGACCGTCTGCCTTGAACTGGGTGAGGGATCCGGAAGTGGCGTGATCATTTCTCCCGAAGGCTTGATACTTACCGCCGCTCACGTGACGGGTGGAGTGGGAAAGGAAATCACAGCGATTTTAGCAGATGGTCGTAAGGTGAAATGTGAATCACTCGGACTCAGCTCGGACACCGATTGCGCCATGGCCAAAATTCTGGAAAAAGGCACATATCCTTTTGTGGAGGTCGATCTGAATGATTCAAGCAAACTGGGCGACTGGGTTTTTTCTCTCGGCCACTCGGGTGGCTATGACAAAAATCGCGGCGCAGGTGTGAGACTTGGCAGATTGATCAAAGTGGCTGACTCCACGGTTCATAGTGACTGCACGCTGATTGGTGGCGATTCTGGTGGTCCGATGTTTGATTTGAACGGAAGATTGATTGGAATTCATTCCAGGGTGGGGGAGAACTTACAGCAAAACATGCACGTTCCGATACGGGAGTTCCAACGTCACTGGGATGAGATGCTAAAGAGCGAATTTCTCGGGGAAGGACCATTTGCCAAAAAAGCGAAAAAAGGAAGTGGTTTTCTAGGAGTTGGGTCCGAGGACTCAGACGACGGCAAATTGCGAGTAACCAAGATCGGTAGGGAGTCTCCCGCCGAAATCGCAGGCATCAAGATCAACGACATCATTATAAAAATTGACGATAAAGAAATTCACAATAAGGAATCCATGCAGGATTACCTCAAAGAAAAAGCCGCTGATGACAAGTTGGTGATTTTGCTACTGCGCGATGGCAAAGAAATTGAGGTAACATTGCGCCTCGCTGAACGCTAAATTTTTTCTCTTTATGAAACGGAGACTCATTCCACTATTCTTACTCACCCTGTTGATACAGTTATCCGCCAATGAGACGTTGGAGTCCGAATACCGTACCAATGGGTCACAGATGCATGATCTTGTGACGCGCGCCCAAGAGGCTTTGCAGGAGTTCAGTGCCGTGATCTACGATGGTCGCAAAGAAGCGGGATATGGCATAGTGGTGACGGAAGATGGTGGAATTGTCGCCAAGTGGAGCGAGATTAAATTGATCAAAGATCTCAAAATTCGCATTGGTGACAAGGTGTTTGAGCAAGTCAAAATCCTGAGCGGCGACGCAAACTGGGATGTGTGTTTATTGAAGCTGGACTCGGCTGGTTTGAAGAAAGTGGTCTATGCGGAAAATAGCAAACTGGAACTAGGAACCTGGGTTATCGCGAATGGTGCAACGAGTCGATCAGAACGCAGACCGATGATCGGTATTATCAGCGCTGAATCTCGAGAAATCCCCGCTGAAGGGGGCGCGGTGCTAGGAGTGGAAATTATTGAAGAAAAAAACTCGATCATAGCGGGTAACGTGCCTGAAGTAAGCGGCGCTTATCAAGCAGGCATTCGCAAGAAAGACCAGATTGTGATGCTGAATGATCAACCCATGAAGAAACGCGAGGACTTGGTGAACTTCATGAAAGATCGCAAGGTCGGCGAAAAAATTGAAGTAACCTACAAGCGCGATGGTAGGATGAATAAAGTCGTCGTGGAACTCCAGGGCCGCGCCGATACCTTTGGCAAGCAAATGACTCGCAACGATCAGATGAGCGGCGATGTTTCCCAGCGCCGTAGCGGTTTCCCGCGGGTGCTCCAGCATGATATTCAAGGTACAAGCAAAACCGTGGGAGGTCCCTTGGTTGACCTTGAAGGAAAATGCGTGGGCATGAACATCGCACGTGCCAACCGAGCCGAAAGTTTTGCCATTCCCGTTGAAGAATTGCGTGAAATCAGCCAACGACTCTTGAACGAAGCAAAAAGCAAGTGAGAGCTCAGTTACTTCTCTGAAACTCCCTAGCGGAAAAAATTTCGCAGCGATAAGCAACGAAGTTCGTTGGGTTCACCAGAACATGATGTAGAAAACAATCATCACAGCGATCACGGCAAAACCTCCCAGCTTTGCGATTTTTGATGATTCGAGAGCCATGGTTTCCGATACAGGCAGTTTTGCTGGAGTTGTCAGCGGGTTGATGAACGTAAGCGCTATACCCAAAATGATGATAACCAAGAAACAAATTCCCATGCGATCGAGGAATGAGATTTCATTGGAAAACCACCATCCTTGAGCACAAATGTAGGGTCCCACCACCCATTTGATGGATCCATAAAGTATGATGTTCAGGATGATACCCAACCAACCGAGGTAGCGGGGCGTTCGGGGTGATAGGAAGCCGAACAAAAAGACGGCGAGAATTCCGGGGCTGATGAAGCCCTGGAATTCTTGAATGATGGTGAAGATGCCTCCGAACGCAGGATTGCCGAGGAATGGCGCGATCAAACAGGCAATCAAGACAAAAAGCGCCGTGAATGCTTTGCCTGCACCCACCAATTGAGACTGTGTGGCGTTTTTGTGGATTTTCTGGTAAACGTCCATGGTGGCGATGGTAGCCGCCGAATTCAGCATGGATGCAAGTGATGAGACAACGGCGCCAAAAATGGCAGCCAGAACAAACCACGTAATGCCAGGCTTCATCAAATTACGCAGCAGAACCGGAAACGCGGCATCATAGTCGTAACCAATCAGCTTTTCTCCCTGTGGAAATTTGCGAGATGCGATCAGTTCAGCATTATTCTTTTGTAGAATCGCGGGGGATGCTTGCAATGTGGCCTCATCAACCGCTACTCCCGCAACCGAGGCGTTGTGTGAAAAAACTTGTTGAGCCAATTCCGGACAGGCCTTGGCGAAATTTTCAGAAAACGGGTAAACGACTTTTTTACCACTGGCCATCTCTTGCAACGGGATGGCATTTTTTTTCGCTGCTTCTTCCGCGAGATCATTTTGATAGAGGTTGTAGCATAGAATACCGGGAATCACGACGATGAATGGTATGATCAATTTCAGTGCTGCGGCAAAAACAATGCCCTTTTGTCCCTCAGCCAGGGACTTAGACCCCAGAGTTCTCTGCACAATGTATTGATTGAGGCCCCAATAGAAAAAGTTAGGAATCCACAGGCCCAAAATCAAAGTCGTCCATGGGATCGCTGGATCGGTAATCGGTCGCTTCATGTGCAGTTTTCCTCCAGCGAGATTCTCGCCTGCCACGGCCTCTGCTTCGCGGTTTTTGCCGTCGTTCAACAATACAAATCGTTCATATGCTCCCGCCTTTTCCAGGTCTTCGACCGTCACGGAAGAGTTGTTCACTTTGGTTAGAATCAAGTCAGCTGGCTTGGCGTCTCTCATCGCGCCAAATGCCAAAAACATGACGATCGCCCCGCCGACGATCAACGCGGCACCCCAGATGAGATCGGTCCATGCGCAGGCCTTTAATCCACCAACAAACACATAAATGGCAGCAGCCAGACCGATGATCCAGCAACCCACTGTGATGGAACCCAGGTCCAGACCAGCTACGGAAATCCCATGAAAAAATACCGAGACAACTTTAGCACCGGAATAAATGACAGATGCAGTTGGTACTCCCACAAGAATCACCAAGGTGCTGACCGCCATCACGGATCGAGAAAAAACGCCATATCGGTACTCCAGAAATTCCGGTATGGTATAGATACCGCAACGCAACAACTTGGGTAGAAATACGAAGGCTGTTACCACCAGAGTGACCGCAGCCATCCACTCATAGGATGCAATCGCCATGCCGAGCCAGTCAGCGGCCTGGCCTGACATGCCGACAAATTGTTCGGTTGAAATATTGGCCGCAATTAATGAAAACCCCACCAACCACCAGGTAAGGCCACGTCCCGCAAGAAAATATCCCTCGGCTCCCTGGCTCTCGGATCCAGACTGCTGATCCTTGTTGCCTTGACGAATGCCAAAGGCGATCACAGCGATCACCGATACCAGAAAAAGAATGATATCGAGGGTGCTCATCGGGTTGCCGTCGAGACTGGAGGCTGTGATGAATGAGATGAATAAATTCATATGGGTGAGTGTAGGTTGAAGTTTTTTAGCAGGAAAATCGGTGGATCATCCGGTGTTGATAAATTTCGCCGGGCCGCAAAACTGAATTGGGAAATGCGTTATGGTTCGGCGCATCGGGGAAATTCTCGGTCTCGAGACAAAAGCCGCTACGGTGACCGTAATTGATGCCATTTTTTCCAATGATGCTGCCATCGAGAAAGTTTCCTGCGTAAAATTGGATGGCAGGTTGATCCGTGAATATCTGCATCCTGCGCCCCGAAGTTGGTTCAAACACATCAGCTGCCAGTCGAACACCCTCAGCACCGCGCAATACCCAGCAGTGGTCATAGCCACCGGCCTGATGAAGAGGGAGATAGTCAGCGCTGATGCGCTCACCAATTCGAACTGAAGTGGTGAAATCCATCGGCGTATCATTAACGGAAGTTATCTCACCCGTTGGGATCAGACCAGAGTCCGTGGGTAAAAAATGATCCGCTTCCAACCGCAGAACGTGATCAAGAATATCACGGCGCGCATCTCCCGATAGATTCCAATAGGTGTGGTGTACCAGGTTAACAATGGTAGTGGCATCGGTTGTTGCCCGTGCTTCCCAAATCAATTCATGATCGTCATTGAGAGTGTAGGTGATTTGCACATCGAGATTCCCCGGGTAACCTTCTTCGCCATCGGTCGAACGACGCCGGAAGGTTACGGATTGTCCTGCGGCCTCACCATGCCAGAGGACTTTGTCGAATCCTCTTACTCCACCATGGAGATGGCAGGGTATGCCCCCCGGTCGATTGTTGGCGGCGAGTTGATAGATTTTACTGTCCAATGTGAAACGACCATCCCTGATACGATTTCCAAAACGCCCTACTGTGGCTCCCAGGTAGGCGGGATTACTGCACCAGTCAGCAAAGTTTTCGTATCCCAGCGTAACATCAGCCAATTGACCATGACGATCAGGCACTTCCAGAGACATCAAGCAGGCCCCCATTTCAGTGACTTTTGCTGTTAGACCAGAGGAATTGCGAAGTGTAAATTGCTGGACTCCGCGTCCATCGCTCATCGTTCCGTGTAATCGAGTTTGTTCCATGAAAAATAAAAAATACGTGAGTGGGTTTTGACTGGTCAGTGAGAAGCGAACGATTGTCGCTTTGACAATCTCATCACTAGAGCAATCTCGTTATGACTGCCAAGAAAATTCCAAATTCCTTTTTTATGAAAGAAGCGGACATGATACAATCGCCACAGTCGAGGGCACAATGCGGCAGGTTTTCCGTGAAAGCTATTTGATAAACACACAGGTCAACATGATACAGGTGAGAAGATTTTTTTTCCCCTCAGGTCATCAGTGATGGACTGTGCAGAAATGAACATGCGTTCGCCCTGACATTAATGACTTGATTCAGCTTCGAATTACAGAAATGGTGATTAAGTAAAATTCATGCGACCATTTCCAGATGACCCATTCCGGATAACACGTAGCCAGTGCCCTATCTTATTGGCCGAGTTTCAAGGGGAAAAAGTGCCCATGCTGCTCCGCCATAAAGACGTGCGTGATGCAGCAAAGGACTGGCAGCGATACAGCTCCGATGCTCCGTTTCGCGTGCCGATTCCTTCAGAAGAACAAATGCGCACGGTCAGACAATTGCCACTGGAATTGGATCCTCCGCTTCATGGGGTGTATCGCAAAATCGTGGAACCGTTTTTTCTTCGTTCCAAGATGCCAGAGATCCAGGAAGATATTCGCAAGCTTATCGAATCACTTTTGAACCGAGCGTTATGGGACAAAAAAATTGATGCGATTCAGCAATTTGCCATTCCGCTTCAATCGCGCGCATTGTGTTATTTACTGAATGTATCCGAACGAGAAGCGGAACATTGGATCAGTTGGGGTATGCATGTCTTCAAGGATGGTGATGGCAAGACGAAAGGATCCCAATTGGAAAGCTACTGCCGTGAAATGTTTGATCGCATGATGGATCATCCCGGTCAGGATTTTTTTTCTGCCTTGAATGAAGCGAGGATCGATGGAGTTCCGCTGACCATGGAGCAAAAGCTCGGGTTTGCGAATCTGGCTTTTGCTGGCGGTCGTGATACGGTGATACACATGGTGACCCGCATATTGGTTTATTTTGCGAGCCATCCTCATCATCTCACCACGCTGAGGCAGGATCTGGCAAAAATCGTTCTTGCGTCAGAGGAATTCTTCCGCGTATTCATGCCTCTCACACACATTGGACGCGTTTGTCCTGTGACAACCGATGTTTTTGGTTTCGAGGTTCCGGCACAGGGAAGGGTTTCCTTATGCTGGGCTTCTGCCAATCGGGATCCCGAAGTGTTCACTTCGCCCGATGAAATTCTTCTCGATCGCAAACCTAATCCACACGTTTCTTTTGGATTTGGGGCTCATTTGTGTTTGGGCGCTCACCATGCCCGTGCGATTGTCCGAGGGCTTCTGCATGTCATGGCCACCCGTTTGGAGAGTATTGATGTCATCGAATCGTCCGAACTCCTGGAGAAAGAAGCATCTTATGTGCGACAAATTGGCTACGAGAAACTGATTTTGCAATTTCACGGAATCATCCAAGCCTAGTATGGTTGAGCCGGCCACATGCCAATTTTGGTTGCAAATCTTGAATTCCTCGCAAGGATGTGCGTGTGTTACTTGCATATTGTACGAACATCCATCCTGCTGAATCTTGGCAGGAAACTTTTATCGCGTTACAGACTCATGCACTCCGCATCAGGGACATTCTTCAGGGTGAATCAGGATTGTTGCATCCTTTTCCAATCGCTCCGCGCCTCTCCGCCCGGGCTGCCACCGAGTTGTTGGAAAATGATCACCTTGATCGCTTCGCCAAGTGGGTCAGGGAAGAGGGATGCCAAGTCTTCACCATCAATGGTTTTCCCTACGGTGCCTTTCATGGCACAAGGGTAAAAGAAAATGTTTACAAGCCTGACTGGTCGGATCGCAGTCGACTCGATTACACATTGCAA
This sequence comes from Akkermansiaceae bacterium, assembly GCA_049240965.1. GTDB lineage: Bacteria > Verrucomicrobiota > Verrucomicrobiia > Verrucomicrobiales > Akkermansiaceae > UBA956. The sequence continues at coordinate 46,185 of JBMLRP010000072.1, read as the reverse complement.
CTTTTTCAGATTTTGTCAGCATTTTTGGAACCGGGCCAACAAGGATCCGTGTCCACCCTGCCGGGGTCCTTCAAAGAGTTTCATGCACCGGAGTCTCTGATGTTCGATCATCTCATTGAGTGTGCTAGAGAGATTGAGCGGATGTCACATCTTAGCGGATGCGATCTGCACCTTGGTCTCGAGCCGGAGCCTCTCGGGCATTTCGAAAACACCGAGGAGACTCTGGCATTTTTTGATCGTTTGTGGGCCCATTCCAATGATCCGGAAATGCTGCGCCGGCGCATCGGTGTGAATTATGATACCTGTCATTTCGCATTGGAATATGATGACTGCATCGCCTCCCTGGAAGCCTTTCGCAACGCTGGAATTCGTATTTCGAAAGTACATCTCTCCGCAGCGCTGGCATTTGATCCGGGCGATCCCCTTGCGTGGCGGGCGATTGAGAAATTTAATGAACCAACTTATCTGCATCAGGTTTTGTTAGAAGAATCTGATAAAAAGATCACAAGATTCCGCGATTTGCCCGAGTGTTTTGCAGCCAAAACGCCAGAGTTCACACGCGCATCCGAAGCCCGTGTGCATTTTCACATCCCACTTGACGCCGATCCCATGCCACCGCTGCGCTCCACCCGCAACCATGCGGCGGAGTTGCTTGCGTATCGGAATACGCATCCTGATTTCTGCCAGCATTATGAAATTGAAACTTATACCTGGGGTGTTTTACCCGGCGCGTTGCAACGTCCCATGGCAGAACATCTTGCGGCCGAATACCGTTGGGTATTGGAAAGAGTTCGGTCATGAAGTTGATCATTCTGCGATTAGTCCTTTTGTTAACATCTCTCCTGCTCGGATCTTGCCTCAGTGGGCGTGAGGAGTTCTGGTTTGAGCGAGATGGAAGCGGTCGTCTTCAGGCGGAGTATCGTTTGCCAAATTTCGCGATATCTTCTCTGGGGGGGGATGAGAAACTTCGCAAAACGGTTGCCGATTACTTCGCCAAGGAACCGGGTGTTGTTTTGGAGACATTTTCCATCGAAAAAAATGGCTCGGAGTCACGACTTCGTTTATCTGCGAAATTCGATTCCGTGCTGCAATTGGCCAAGTTGCTCGATCATTCCGTTCATCAAGATGAGTCATCCGGCCCTTCCCTGCCTGAGCCGATGGTAAAGTTGTTAGGTGACGTGAATGTTCAGCGGTCCGGCATGAATGTTGATTTCAAAAGGCGTATCGATCCTCGCGAAGTGTTTGCCGGTGGATTGGTAACTCCCACAGCAAAGCAGATGCAAGGTTATCAATTGGAATACATCATGCATTTACCAACGAGAGTTTCACAGTCGAATGCGCATCAGGTTCTCGATGATGGCCATACCTTGGTTTGGAACTATGAGCTCGCCGATTCGATGAAGCATCCGGTGCAAACGAATTTCGTCGCTCCCATCCCCATCCCTCCATGGGTTTGGTTGATGGTTGGCATCTTGACAACTGCGATCGCCTGGTTGGTCCGCCGCTGGTTCACGCGGCGCACTCTGTCAATGGTTTGACGGCGGAATACTCGCGGAGGTCGTGTTCATCACATTTTTCTTTTCATGCAGCACTCCCGTGGCAACGAGGATTGCCGCGATCAGCGCGATGGTGATACGATACCAACCAAACACCTCCATGCTGTGCTTTTGCAGATAGGAGACCAGCCATTTGACTGCGAGTGCGGCGGAGATTGTGGAAGCCATGAAGCCAATGAGAAGATTGCCGACTCCGAAAGTTTCCAACATCAAAGGACCATATTCAATAGTGTCCTTTGCTGTTGCTGCTCCGAGTGTCATGACTCCCAGAAGAAAGGAAAATTCCACCGCATCCTTGGGTCGCAGTCCTACGAGAATGCCACCCACAATGGTCATTAAGCTCCTGCTGGTTCCCGGCCACATAGCCACGCATTGCAGTAATCCGATGACCAAAGCCATGCGCCAAGTCATCTCGGCGAGCGACAATTCATTTTCCTTGCCTTGATTTCTGCGTTTCCACCATCCCACAGCAAGAATCAAAGCTCCTCCCGTGAACCAAGCGACGATGATGGGCTGAATTCCGAAAAGATGCGCCTTGATCCATTTTTCCAGCGTCAATGCCGCAAGCGCAGCTGGAAGGAAAGCGACGATGAGCCTCAGAAGCAGTTGCAACCCAGCGGGGGATTTTCCCATCAGTCCGAGAAACATTTGCCAAACTTGTTTGTAATACAGACCCATCACCGCGGCAATGGCGCCGCCCTGAATGCTGATAGCGAACGCGTCGGCCGCTGTCTTGTCATCCGCGAGTCCGATGCCCATCAATCGTTGGGTGAAGAGAAGATGTCCTGTTGAGCTTACTGGCAGGTATTCGGTGATTCCCTCGACCAAGCCCAACAGCAATGACTGCCAAAATTCCATAGACCGATTCTTCTTCAATTCAACAAAAACTTCAAGCAAATCCGCTTGCGTGAATGTGACATCGAGTGCATGTTGCGCTCCTCCTATGAAGCGACATTACCTGAAATTTGTGCGCCGCTTCTATCGGCAACTGCGACATCCGAATATGCGCAAGCACCGTCTGCTTTCCTCGGTGGTTCATCGTTTGGGCAATCGTCGGTTATGGAAACCTTGTCGAACCACTGTTTCACACGGGTTGGCGATTGGGTTGTTCTTTGCCATGATGGTGCCCTTGCCTCTGCAAAGCATTGTCGCTGCCTTTTTTGCGATTCGATCAAGGGTGAACGTTCCTTTTGCGATGCTGGCTACATGGATTTCCAATCCGATCACCACGGTTCCTTTGGCGCTGATGCAAACTCAACTGGGTGGATGGATGCGTCACGTGTTTCACATACCGATTCCTAGTTTCCTTGACGTATCAGGAAAATTTCCCTACACAAACATCGATTGCAATGCGGCACATTTTGTCCTTGGTATGTTGATGAGTGGTGTTTTGGCCTCAATGTTCAGCTACCCTCTGGTGCATGTGATTTCTTTGATTCTACCTCATCACCTTCCCGCCAAACGTGAGGATGCGGTTCGCGGGCTGAAAAAATCAATTTAGTATCTCCCGATCCCTGCCAATCGAAACAATGATTCGGTGATCGCATGATGATAACAGCAGGATTACTTTTCCACGACTTTCGATAGATCTTTTACCGCATCAGGAGGATGAAGTAAGACACAGTCGCCTTCGTTCAGGCCAGAGATAACCTCGCTTCTGCGACCATCGCTGTTGCCGACGGATACATCGCACTTGTGCGCGATAGCATCAATCACACGGTAGGTTTTCCATGTGTTGTTTTCGCGGAACAGAGCGCTCGATGGCACGACGAGGACATCTTCCGAGTGCCAAGTGGCAATGCGCGCTTCGACCCGGAAGCGGTCGCCGAGAGTCCTTGCCTCATCAGGAGGATTGACGAGATCGATCAGCACAAGCACGCGTTGTTCTTCCACCCCTAATGACGAAATTTTGGTAAAAGCGGCAGGTTCGATTCGCCGCACCTTGCCATTCAGCGGTGCGTCAGCACCCCATTGTTCGATGAAGGCATTCGCCCCAAGACGTATTGATACGGCATCGCGCGAGAGAATTTCCGCTTCGACTTCCAGGTCTGTTGGATCGCCGATTTCCAAAATTTGCTGACCTGGATTCACGATCATTTCACTCTCCTGCATCACGCGCAGTACCACGCCCGAGACCGGCGCTTTGATCTCGACGACATTTTCCGTCAGTTGCGTTGCGGGTCGTGACAGCATGGCGCGTGCCTGAGCAAGCTCGAACTCACGAATTTGCCCTTCAAATTCGATGGCTCTCACTTCCGCAGCCCTGATGCCAGCATCAGCCTCAATCCGTTCGCGGTCGGACTGTGAGATCATTCCCGTTGTTTTTTCAGCATTGATGCGCTGAAGCTCGGCGTCTGCCCGCTGCTGGGCGATTTTGGCAACCTTGATCATTTCCTGTGTGCGTTGTGAAGCGGCGACTTGAAGAGCGATGGCTGCTTCGGCTTGTTCACGCGCTCGTGGATCGAGTAGGGGAGCGGTGGTGGGCTCGATGCTGGTAAGCACGGTCTCCTGAGCTTTTACCGTATCACCCGGTCTGAGCGAGACGCGTTTCATCATACCTGCAACGGGTGCTGCGACGATGTAACGATTGCGAATCCGTGTTTTTCCTTCCTCTAAAACCGATACAGTGAGCGAAGATCGAACCACTGTGCCGGTTTCCACCTCGATGGGCTTGGGCCAAAGCCCGGCAACGATCAAACCAACTACGGCGATGATCATCAACCATGGAAAGATTTTCCGAAAAAAATGTCGGCCCGAACGTTGGGGTGGATTCGCCCATGGTGCGGCGGTGTTTGGAAGAGAAGATGTATTGGCCATGATCGTAGAGAGTATAGTGCATCAATCGCGTGCTTTCAAGACACTGACGAGATCGAGTTGTGACAAGAGCCTGCTGACCAGGGCAAAAGAACTGATCGAAGCTGTCAGGACCACGATCACTGCGATGGCGTAGGTGGAGTGATTGATGATAATCGGCAACCGTACGGTTTCCGTACTGAAAGAGGAAATGATAAAAAGCGCCAGCCCGCGGCCGAAAAGCAAACCAGCAGGTATGGCGAGCATGACTAAAATCCATAACTCTCCGACTAATACACCCCGCACCTCGGGTAGCGTGAAGCCAACGACACGGAGAGTCGCCAATTCTCGACTGCGCTCGGATAGAGCGATCCGTGCGCTGTTGTAGACCACGCCGAAGGAAACAATGACAGCAAGCACAAAGTAGAGCGTGCGCAGGATGCCGATGCTTTTCCCCGTGGTGTCTCGAAATGCCGCGAGTTGGTCACGTTTCACCATGGTGACCGCGATCCGAGGAGTTTCCTTGATCGTGCGCATGAACGAATCCCATCGGTTCGCATCGACGCTCAGGTAGGCTCCGTTGACCGTGTCTCCCTCCTGCATGATGCGACGTAAGGCCGATATGTCCATGTAGGCCGCCACCCCCGCGAAGTCCATTACCAGACCGCGGATGGGAATTTCCAGCTTACGTCGATTTCCTTCCAATACTTCGATCTGCACCTTGTCCCCAATCCGCGCACCGAGAATTTCCGCCAGTTTAGCCGATACCAATAAACCATCCGCAGGCATATTGATCGGCTTTTCCTGTGCATCTAACAAACGATTGAGATTCGCATCACCGGGGATTCCTGTGATCGAGAGTTTCCTCGAGTATTGGGCATATTTCAGACGAGCGCTCACTGTGCGCACTGGCTCTGCTAAGGTAACTCCGGGCAGATGCCGGATATCATGGAGACCACGAGCCGAGGTCGTTTCGCTGAGAAAAACCAATACGTCATGTCGCTGCGCGCTGTTCCATTGGAAGGTCAGCAAATGATCCACGCTGTCGCTCATTGCTCCGGGCATCACCATCAAGCCTGTAGCCAGAGCGAGACCACAACTGGTAAACAGCGATTGCCAGGGACGGCGTTCGATGTTGCGCATCGCCATGCGAAATGTGGGGCTGAAGCAGCGACTCAAGCCGAGTCGTTCCAACAAGGAAGGCCGGAAACTCGCAGGTGGTTCGGGGCGCATCGCTTCTGCCGGAGGGAGGTGAACTGCCTGTCGCACCACCGACCACACGCCCAGCACCGCAGCTCCCATGCTGATACCCAAGGCCACGATCAGCGCGCGTTCGTTGTATTGAAAATCGAGCGAAGGAAAACGGAAAAAAAGCGTATACATGTTGACCAGTTCCTTGCCTAACAGAAATCCGCCGATGCCGCCGAAGATGGAACCGGTAACGCCGATGAACATGACGAACTTCAGGAAATGCCAAACGATTTGGCGCGACGTGTAGCCCTGGGCCTTCAGTTGGGCGATTTGCTCCCGTTGCAAGCGCACAAGCCGAGAAAGCACCGCATTGACCATGAATGCCGCCACGCTCAAGAATACGACGGGATAAACATAGGATAATGAATAAAGAACACGGATTTCGTCATCAAGACGTCGTGCTGATGCCTGCTCACTACGTTCATACGCGCCGGTGGCGCCATAGGAGACAAGGAGTCGATCCAGTTCCGCCATCACCGTTCGTGCCGATGCTTCTGGAGTGAGATCAAGACAGATGTCATTGAAAGCACCATCCATGTCGTATGCCACCGCAAGGGCGCGGTAGTTCATCCACATCACACTGAAGCGTTTGTGATCCGGCAAAGTCTCACCCGCGCGGGCCTCAAATACAAACTCCGGGGACAAACCGATGCCGCAGATCTGAAATACCTCGCGGCGACCATTAATCACCGCTGCCAATTGATCACCGGGCAGCAGATGATTCGCCTCGGCGAATGCTTCGCCCAATATCACCGCATCTCTTTCATCGGGGCGGGGGAATCGACCCTTCCGCAGCACCACGCGGTTCAGTTTCTGCTCGCCGCCATCAAGCGGAAGGGAGATCACATGTGCTGTAGCCGGAACATCCAGGTTCGGCAGGTCCAAGGTCACATCCACCACCACGCGTGTTTCCACCGCAGCGACTCCGGGGATTTCCGTGATGCGATCAGCCATTGAGAGCGGTGCGCGTTTGACCCGAGCAAAAATGTCTGCCATCGCATACTTTTGATAATACGATTCACGCGTTTTTTCCAACGTAAGAATCAGACTGCGTGTCATGATCATCATGGTCAGTCCGCAAGCCATGACTAAACTAACGGCGATGATCTGGCCCTTCATGCGGGCGATCTCGCGTAGCAACTTGCGGTCGAGTGGAGCGATCATGTGCTACATAGGTTCACCATTTCAATGCCGAGGCGGGCAGGCGGACATCGTTGTAAACCTGGTTGACAATTCTTCCATCTGATAAATAAAGCACCCTGTCAGCCATTTCCGCCATTACGGCATTGTGGGTGATGATGACTGTCAGCGTTCCGAGTTCGCGATTGATGCGCTCCACAGCTTCGAGCACGGTGATGCCGGTGTGCACATCAAGCGCGCCTGTAGGTTCATCACAAAGCAGCACCTCGGGTCGTTTGGCGATGGCACGCGCGATCGCCACGCGCTGTTGCTCGCCGCCGGAGAGTTGCGATGGAAAATGATCCATGCGCGCACCAAGGCCCACCATTTCCAGCGCTTCCTCGGGCGACATCGGATTCGGAGCCAGATTAGTGATGAGTGCGATGTTTTCGCGTGCTGTGAGGGAGGGAATGAGATTGTAAAACTGGAACACAAAACCGACACAATTCCGGCGAAACAGAGTCAGAGTCTCATCATTTGCACCGTGCAAGGGCCATCCCTTGTAAATCAGTTCCCCGGATGTCGGTAAATCAAGTCCGCCCAGAATGTTGAGCAAGGTGGACTTGCCGCTGCCAGAAGCTCCCAACAAGCAAACAAGTTCGCCCGCGTGAAGCGCCAGATCCATGCCATGCAGAGCTACCAGGTCGACTTCGCCGCTGTGATAGACCTTGCGGAGTTTTTTGGCTTCGTAGACGATCGCCTTTTCCGTGAGTGGGGATGTGTGAGGAGGAGGCATGCGGGTGGATGGAAGTTAGGGGGGGCTTGACGCAAAAACAAATGATTTTTCTGCATCGGGCATGTCATCTCCCTTTCGGCACAGGACGAAATGCTTGCATGCATCGGAGATCATTGCATCATCTCAGGCATGTCCGATGATTTCACCGCTGATGCGCTCACCTTGCGACCGATCGGTTTCGTTCGTACGGGGAAATTCGTCAAGTTCGCGGCCTTGCATCAGCCGAATGAATCAATCGAGGAGAGCAGTGTGTTGGAACTTTTGCCCGAGGAAAACCTCCGGCGTGGGTTGCAGGACCTGGAAGGATTTACTCGCATCTGGTTGATCTGGTGGTTTCATCGTAATGATACCTGGCGTCCACTCGTGCTGCCACCGCGCGGTTCGCCGCATCGACGTGGGGTCTTCGCCACGCGCTCGCCTCACCGTCCCAACGCAATCGGAATGACACCGGTAAAATTGTTAGGGATCGACGGTTTTCATCTTCATCTCGGGCCATGTGATTTGGTCGATGGCACTCCTGTATTTGACATCAAACCGTATATCCCAGGCTATGACGCATTTCCTGAAGAATCTTCCGGATGGCTGGAGGAGGTCGACGCATGGGCTCGGAGCGAACCCTCGTTTGCAGTGCATTTTTCACAAACCAGTCGCACTCAGATCGATTGGCTTAGGCAAGTTTGGTGCATTGATTTTACAGATCGATTGGAAGAAATTCTATCACGGGACCCCAAACCTCACCGAACGCGAAGGATTCGCCATAAGGGAGATGGGGAATTCGAAATCGGCTGCGGTGCCTGGCGCGCACGATTCCATGTGATGGATAATGTTGTGCGGATCGACCGCATCCGGCCGGGATTTCCTCTTAGCGCTCTGATTGCCGATCATGCCAAAAAAATTCCGGATGCCGCGGCGCAACGCGAATTTTTACAACGATGGCCTGAGTGATCGAGTCGTGGCGGATCCGATCACGTGCATGATGTTTTGCCGCACGCTTGGCATGTGCATGACCAGTGGATGGGCCAGCGCCCAGACGCGATGATTTTCCGCAATCTCCCAGTGTGAGCTGGTGGATGGCAGGATGATAAGATCGAGGGGTGTGCGATAGGATAGAAGACGCACATGTTCCAAACGATAGGAGGAAGCCTTCAATTGTAAGAGAAATGCACTGTTAGGACGCATTTGTTCAGCACCCTTACCGGGGTATAGATACGCGGCTTTGGTGCCGTGATGGGGCGTAGCCAGGGTGATCAGAGTCTGGCAATGTTCGTGGCCACCAAGCTCCTGCAGGTAATAGCGTGAAACAAGTCCACCCATACTATGAGCCACGATGTGAAATTTCGCGTCTTTGCCCCAGTTGTTCTCGATTTCGTTTTGGAGTTGCTGCGCCAGTGTCTCAATGCCTGATCGTGCATCACAGGGACTGAGACGAGGAACCAGGCATTCGCAACCAAGTTGTTCGAATTTCTTTTTTAACGGTGCGAAGCTGCAGCCTCGCTGAAAGATCCCATGGACCATGACGATGCGGGTCGGTTCGTTCGCTATAGCCGTGAACGGGCTGCCCGACAATCCGCCCGCGAGTATGGATAAGAACAGACGCATCTTCACAAAGCAACCATCCTACGAGTGATGGATGTCGTCAAGCGATTCTCACTGTGGTCGTAAGACTAGCCTCAATAGTTCCGCATGAAGCTCTCTTCCCACGGTGCGTCTTTCGTTTCACAAATCGATGTTTCCAAAACAATTTGTGCAGTTCCGCGCTCGACTGGAAATGTGACTTTTCCAGCTACTTTGACCCAGGCATTATCATCGATCTGAGGAATCGGCTTGTCGCCAAAATCGAGAATGATCGGCACCGCCCGAGCATCCGCCGCACAGCAGGTGATGAACAAACGATAGAGTCGACGTCTTTTTCCCGATTCGTTGTTTTCTCTCTCCATCACCAATCTACCTTCGGTCTCGACGCTCATGCCATGAATCAACTTCTGTAATTCGGGATCTCCCACGGCAAAGTAAAGTTCCATCAAATTGAATTCATAGAACCCCTCATCATTCTTGCGATGTGTTTTTTCGATTTCCTCGATGGTAAGAGGCGGTAAATCTTTTGATAAAAAAACGGAATTGTTTAGTGGCGCGTCGAAGAGAGCTTTGCGCGACAGGGCTTGTATGGAGAATCCATCCTTGGTGGAGACAACGGCAAACAACAAGGGCACCAGCATGAAAAACAGGGAAGTCAGCGGATGCATTTCACTGGCTTCGTGATCATGCGGATCTCCTACGGAGTGATCGTGACCACAGCTTGCTTCCTCGCCTGCGGTCAGCAGAACAAATAATCCCATCACCGCCAGACCAAGGCCGCCATAGAGGGCCAGGGGACGGAAGTCGGGTGCAAGATATTTGCCGATTCGTCCACTGGTGTAAAAATACAACATTACCGCCGCCCAGACGAGAACGATCAATGAAAACAAAATGCGTTGGAATTTGATCTTCATGGCAGGGGTGTTTGGCTATTCAGATACCATTGAAAAATTACCGTCGCGGCACCAATGACAATAAAGAGTCCAAGAGTCATGAGAAAGATGAATTTTCGACGCAAGACGGTTTGATAAAGAAACAGTAGTTTCAAATCGAGCATGGGACCAAAAACGAGAAAGGCCAGCTTGGCGCCATAAGTGAATTTATCGAGAGTGGCTGCGATAAACGCATCGGAAGTGCTGCAAAGACTGAGAATAAATGCCAAAAGCATCAATGCGGAAGGAGCAAGCAATTGCTGATTCGCCAAAGCATCCAACCATGTGGCACCAGGAGCAATACCGGTGTTAAACAGGGCGGTGATGGCGATGCCGATTGAAAAATACACACCCACATCAACAAAGTCTTTGATTGCAGAGCGAAAGGCGGCCACGAGGCGTGGATTCCCCGATTTTTCATGAGAATGGTCATGGCCATGATGGTGACCGCAGCATGAATCGTTGCGCCCGTGTCCGTGGTCACAACAATCATGATTTTCATGACTGGAAATCGTTTTTGACGAAGACGACATGTCTTCGATCAATCGTTTGCGTAAAATCGCCATGAGCGGCAAACGCGCCACGATCAAACCCAGAATCACTGCCACCGCAAAACCCAATCCGAGCCGACTTGTTGTCATGACCCAACTGGCTGCCATGGGCTCTCCGTGAACCATCATGACAGGACCCGAAAATGCTTTCCAGGTGCTGAGCGCGGTGATAGGATTCACGATGGGTGCAGCCAACATGTAAGTCAGCGCGCATGAAACCGGAAGACCTTTCCGCACAAGGCGACGGATCACAGGCACAACGGCGCATTCGCAAACAGGAAATATGGCGCCCATCAAACCTGCCATGACGACCGCCAAAGTTTTGTTGCGAGGTAGAAAGCGATCCATCATTCCCGGTGGCATGTAAATGTCGATGAACCCGCTAATCATTGTGCCTAATAAAATGAACGGAGCGCCTTCAAATAGGATGCTCAAGAACGCAAATGCAAAATCCTGACGTGCTTCACCTGTCATGTGCGCTTACGCTATCGATTTCGCGGTTATTGCCAATGGAAAAATCCACGAGCCTCTGCAATCGCGTGACACGAACAAATGGCGCTAATCTTCCCTTTTCACGTCGCTGCCTTCCAGAAAATGAGATGCCAGCGATTTGATGACAGTTTATGGATTCTTTACCGATTTTCCTTGAATCCATGACTCATTCTAAGGCAAAGCAGATCGCCAACACGATGAGTGCCAATGTGAAATTTGAAACTTTGGGTGAGATTTTTCGCCACAACAATAGCTTTGCGCTGATGAGTCACATGAGACCGGATGGTGATGCGATTGGTTCGCAGCTGGGTTTGGGGTTGGCACTCGAGGCAATGGGAAAAGAGGTTTTTTATTGGAATGTCGATGGCTTGCCTGAGAGTTTGGCATTCCTGCCGGGATCAGAAAAAATCATGATGCCACCCGCTGATGCGCCGCAGGTCGATGTCGCAGTCGCGCTAGATACAGCGACAAAGGTGCGTCTCGGTGATGGCAATCTCGTCGCCGCGGCGAAGGCGAAGCTGTGGGTGAACATCGATCACCACATTTCCAATCCGCTCTATGGTGACGTCAACTATGTGGATGCCACAAGTCCGGCCACTGGGCAAATCGTGTATGAAATTCTTCAGGCTCTGGACATGCCCATCACCGCTGGTTCGCGCGATGCCATTTATGTCGCCGTTTCCACGGATACCGGTTCTTTTCAATACGACTCAACCACCGCCCGAACCTATCGTATGGCGGCAGACTTGGTCGAACGTGGATTGGCTGTGGGAGATATCAACGCGAAGACCTACGATAGCCACCCGTATCGTCGCATCGAGCTGCTGCGCGCGCTTTTGAATACCTTGGAGCTTTCGCCTGATGGCAAGGTCGCACACTGGGAAATGCACGATCAGCTCCGACTCGACCTCGCGCTCAAGCCGGAGGATAGCGAGGGACTCATCGACATGATCCGTGCAATCCGTGGCGTGCAGGTTGCCGTTTTTTTCGAAGAACTGCCTGGCGGGAAAGTGCGCGTATCGCTGCGTTCCAAGGACCGCAGTGTGAATGTTTGCGATATCGCCACCCAGTTCGGTGGCGGTGGTCATGCCCTAGCGGCTGGAATTCGCATGCCCGGCCCCATGCCTGAGGCCAAACAACAAGTGCTTGCTGCGATCTCTGCTGCCATCTAACAAAAAATATGAATCCTTTTGAACTTCCTCAGGAACCCAGCGGTGTGTTGCTCATCGACAAAGCTGGTGATTTTACTTCCCACGATGTCGTCGCGGTGGCGCGCCGTGCCCTCAACACAAAAAAAATCGGCCACTGCGGCACGCTCGACCCGATGGCCACAGGTCTGCTGATGTTGGTGGTGGGGCGTGCGACAAAAATCCAGGATTTGCTGATGAGCGAGGATAAGGAATACCGCGGCACGTTAACCTTGGGCAAAGTCACCAGTTCGCAAGACAAAGAGGGAGAAGTGATTTCCGAGCATCCCGTGGGTGACATCAGCGAAGAACAGATCCGCGCGGCGTTCGATTCCTTGCTCGGCGATTTCGAGCAGATGCCCCCTATGGTATCCGCGATCAAAATCAATGGTGTTCCGCTTTACAAAATGGCACGCAAAGGCCAGGAGGTCGAACGCAAGGCTCGCGCAGTCAGAGTTTTTAGCTACGAAATTCATCGTATCGAGCTACCCGAAGTGGAGTTCACTGTGCGCTGCACCAAGGGCTTTTATGTGCGGACATATGCCCACGATATTGGTCAAAAGCTCGGCTGTGGCGCGCACCTGAGTGCTCTGCGTCGTACGCGTTCGGGAAAGTTCACACTTGACCGTGCGGTGACCATCGATGAGTTGAAAACCTCGCCGCGTGCGGAATTGCTACCGCGTCTGGTCAGCCTTGCCGAGATCTCACTGATGCGCGGTGTGTCTTGATCGCGATTCTTTCTTTGCACATTCAGGCTTTGCCTTTAATATCAACTCATGCCCGATAAGAAAAAAATCGCTGACCTCCACTTTATGGATGCGCGTTGCAAGCTGATTGACCTCGCCGCATTTTTTGATCGCATGGATCGTCATGAGGGTGCCTCGGATTACCGTGATGAGGCGCTGCGCAAGGCCGTGCCGATCTTGTTGGAAAATCGCCCGGATCGCGCCAAGGCGGTTCTTGATTTGTTATCGGACGAGAGCACCGAATTGCTGGCGTCCGCGCCATTTCAGGGGGCTTTCGGCACGCCATTTCCAGCGAAAGGAGGTGACTTGTGAGATATATCGAGCCACACGCACACATGGTCAGCCGCACCACGGATGACTACCTAAAGCTCGCCATCGCGGGCTGCGAGATTCTTTGCGAGCCGGCGTTTTGGGCGGGTTTTGATCGCTCTTCGGCCCAGGGGTTTTACGATTATTTCCGCCAACTCACCGAGTATGAGCCACGACGTGCCGAAAAATTCGGCATCAAGCATTACTGCTGGCTTTGCATCAATCCGAAGGAAGCCGATGACCCGGTATTTGCGCGTGAGGTGATGAGCTTGATCCCCGAGTTTATTGAGAGAAAAACCGTCTTGGGCATCGGGGAAATCGGGCTCAATAAAAACACGCGCAATGAGCTTACCATTTTTGAAGAGCATGTGCAAATCGCTCTCAATCACGATCTTCCCATCCTCATTCACACGCCTCACCTGGAGGATAAGAAAAAAGGCACCCGCCTGATACTCGATGCGTTGGCGAACTTTTCCAGTCTCTCAAGACAGAAGGTCATCATCGATCACGTCGAGGAGCACACGGCCGCGATGGTGTTGGATCAAGGTTATTGGGCGGGTATGACCTTGTATCCGGAGTCAAAATGCACGCCGAATCGGGCGATCGATATGCTGGAAACCCTTGGTTCCGAGCGTTTGTGGCTGAACTCTGCCTGCGACTGGGGCGTTTCCGACCCCCTGGCTGTGCCGAAGTGTGCACTGGAAATGAAGAAGCGAGAGCATAGTGCGGCATTTATCGAACAAGTCTGCTATCACAATCCCGCTCGCTTCTTGTCTCAGGCGAAGAATTTTCATCTTCCTTGACCTAATCGAGTTCAATCCTTCGTTGATTTCACTGGTCTTTGGCTGGTCAGTAATTCCGCGCGTCTGGACATTTTTGTTGTATTAGGCTGTGATAACACATGACTGGAGAGGAATTATTGAGGATTTCCAAACTTTTTCAGAAAAAAGATGCATTTTCTACTTGCCAAGGCGCCCGACTCGTATATGTTGTGCGTCCACAATTATGGCAAAAGCAAGCTGGATCGCACGAAACAAACGCAAACAAGCAACGGTAGCTAAGTATGCCGACCTGCGCATGAAGTTGAAAAAAGAGAAAGACTATGTCGGTCTCACAATGCTTCCTCGTGACGCGAGTCCTACTCGATTGGTAAATCGCTGCGAGTTCAGTGGTCGTCGTCGTGCATTCATCCGTCGCTTCCGCCTCTCACGTATCAGCTTCCGTGAAATGGCTTCCGCCGGTCTTATTCCAGGCGTTACCAAATCCAGCTGGTAAAACGGGCACATTCTGTGCTTGTATTGACGCGGATCGGAAATTTCCCGGCTCCGCGTCTTTCTTATGCCACTCTACGAATATATTTCCGAATCACCTGAAGACACGAGTTTATCGTGTCGCATTTGCTCGAAGGGATTCGAATTGCGCCGTCCCGTGGATCGCGCACCCTTATTGGTTTGCCCCCTCTGCAAGCACCCGGTGAAAAAACTGATTTCCCGGATCAATACTCCCACCATTACCAAACCGTTATCGGTGACGGATGCGAAAAAAGCAGGATTCACGGTTTTGCAGCGTCGAGATCATGGCGTTTTTGAAAAACTCTAACCATGAATTCTCTCACCTTCATCCTAGGCACGGCACCGGCGGATTATCCACCTGCTTGGCAGATCCTTTTGTATCTGACAGGCATGCTATTCTTCCTGTTATTAAACGCATTTTTCGTTGCCGCGGAATTCGCACTAGTCAAAGTAAGGCCCAGCCAGGTGGAGACGGTTGCCAAGGAAAAACCGCGTCGAGCAGCTTCGACACGAGCGATCATTGAAAATCTCGATCCCTATTTATCGGCCTGTCAGCTCGGTATTACGATTGCATCGCTGGCACTGGGTTTTCTGGGTGAGCCTTTGGTCGAAAGTCTGGTCGGTCCCTTATTGAGCAAGATGTTTCCTAGCATGATCGCTGTCAAAGTATTTGGTCGATTGGACCTCATTTCAGCGATTTCTTTTATGATTGCGATTGGTTCATTTACCGCGCTTCATGTGATTCTTGGTGAATTGATGCCCAAGTCAATCGCGATTCGCAAGTCGCTTGCCACATCCCTGGAGCTATCTCGTCCGTTGCAGCTTTTCGCATCGGCTTTTTCCTTGCCGATCCGAATGATGAACGGTGCTGCCAATTGGTTGTTAAGAAATCTCCTGCGCATTCAGCCAGCTGATGACCACGGTCATGCGCACTCGGCGGAGGAGTTGGTTTATTTGGTGGAAGAAAGCGAGCGCAATCAGAAAGTCACGGAGATCGAGCGCGAAATTCTTGTCAATGCCCTGGAGCTGAATGAGGTCTGGGTGCGCGATGTCATGACGCATCGCGGTGATGTCGTTTATCTCGATGCCGATCAAACATTCCAGCAATCTCTCGATATCGCGCTCAAATCCCAGCACACGCGTTTCCCGTTGGTGCGTGGCCACCTGGACCACACTCTTGGTTTGATCCACATCAAGGACATGCTCAAGCTCATCAATGATTCCGATCCTGATCTCATGAGGATCAAACGCGAGATGAAGGTGGTTCCAGAAACGATGCCGCTGGACGTGTTGTTGAAATTTTTCCTCAAAGAGCGGGCCCACGTTGCCCAAGTGGCGGATGAATTCGGTCACATTGGCGGGGTGGTGTTTCTGGATAATGTCATCGAGGAATTGGTGGGCGATATACAAGACGAATTCGATAACGAAACTTCCGAGTTCACGCGTATTAACGACAAGGAGTTCGTAGTTGAGGGGACCACTTCGCTCAACGATCTATCGGATTTCGAACCAGAGTTGCATATTGACAGTGGCGAGGTCACCACGGTTGGGGGTTACATTACCCAGTTGCTTGGTCGTTTCCCTGAATTGGGAGAAACCGTGGAAATTCTTGGCTACGAAGCTCGTGTGACAAGTGTGGATGACAGGCTGGTCGGCCAGGTGCATTTCCGCAAACTCGATCCTGCTGTTGATGAGGATGGGGTTGCCAAGGATTCGAGCGCAGAATGAATGGCTTCGGTTGGCGTATCGATTTTCCTAACGTTTTTGGCAATTGATACAGAAATACGTGCTACGTTGACCTTGAATGGTTTTACGGATCGGGCTGCTGCATTTGCGACAAGGCTGTCCCTCGCGCTCATAAACAAAGAGTTCTTGGCGGAAATAGCCGGGCTCGCCGTTTTCGCGAAGGAAATCGCGCAACGTGGTTCCCCCTTGGGTGATCGATTTTTTCAATACATTTTGGATGGCTTCCACCAATTGGCGGAGACGCGGCAAGGATAACTTGGAAGCTGGAGTCGCGGGGTGGATGCCGGCGTGAAAAAGCGACTCCGAGGCATAGATATTTCCGACGCCGACGACGATCGCGTTGTCCATGATCGCAAGCTTGATGGGACGTTGCAGGGAGCGCAGAACGTTTTTTAAATCGCTGGCTTGAAATCCGCTCTCTAATGGCTCTGGTCCCAATGCGGAGAAAAGCGGGTGGGCGAGGGGATTTTCCGTGTTTGTATGCGTGACGATACCGAAGCGCCGGGGATCATGATAGCGCAGTTGTTTTCCTGTGGAGAGAGAAATGGCGATGTGGTCGTGCGTGCGGAATTCGGTGGCGGGATCGACGATTCGCAGGCTGCCCGACATTCCGAGGTGGATGATCACGTGATGATCATCGTTGAAGTGAATGATGAGGTATTTCGCGCGTCGGGAAACACCGATGACTTGGCGGCCTTCGATATCTGCGAGGGAATCCGGCACAGGTTGGCGCAGATCACGGCGGCGAACGATGATTTCCTTGATCGCAGCATGTTGGATATGAGGCAAAATCCCCAATCGAGTGGTCTCCACTTCGGGCAGCTCAGGCATGGCGACACCCTAGAGCGGAGCCGCGGCTGCGGCAATGGTGAAGTGGGAGGGGTTCGCAATTGAGTCACAGGGAGTATCCGGGCATTTGAACCACTGACAAACGAATTACCACAGAGGACACTGCATTTTGGGGACCTGTCTCAGAAGCGTGAATGAGCTATCTCATGCGTGCCTTTTGGCCGAGGAAAAACGGGAAAAGAAAAAACGCCGCAACCATGAAGCTGCGGCGTTAGAATTAAATGTTAGATCACTCTCTTCAGCGATGCGTCCATTCCGGCAAGCGGATGATTTCACCGCCTTTGAGAGCGGACTCGTGGGAGAGAATGCCGGTGCAGGTGATGTTGGCGGATTCGATCGCGTTAGGATACGCATCGACGCCGCTTTGCAGCATTTTCACAAACTGATAGACCAGATGCGGGTGAGAGCCGCCGTGACCTGCACCCTGGGTGAATGACAGGTGCTCCTCGCCGCCTTCACCGCCATAGACACCACCAGTGGTGAAAAGCTGGATTTCCTCGGGCAGGTAGTGCGCGAAGTCGGGGCAGGTGACTTCTTCGGGGATTTCCGGTTCGGGTTTTTTCGCAGTATGAATCACCAGCGGGCGGTGCTCGATGAGCGGCCACTCGACGGATTTCTTCTGTCCATAGACCTCGAAAGATTCGCGGTATTGGCGGGCGACGTCAAAGAGCGAGCGATAGACATGAGCCGAGATATCGCTGTCCTTGAATTTGATGTGCGTGGTTTCCACGGCAAAAGGCGAGCCGTAGCAATCGTGCATGGACTCGTGAATGGTACCGGAGCCAAAGCAGGAAACGTATTCCGCTTCACCACGGGTCAGACCGAGGATAGGACCGACGCAGTGAGTGGCGTAGTGCATGGGGGGGAGACCCGGCCAGTAGCCCGGCCAACCTTCCATGTCCTGCTGGTGGGAAGCCTTGAGAAACTGGATTTTGCCCAGTTCGCCCTTGTCGTAAAGTTCCTTCATAAACAGGAATTCACGGGCGTAGCAGACAGTTTCCATCATCATGTATTTCAGTCCGGTCTGCTTGACCAGATCGACGATGGTCTTGCAGTCCTCCACCGATGTTGCCATGGGCACGGTGCAAGCCACGTGTTTTCCTGCTTTCAGCGCGGCGATGGTTTGCGCGGCATGATCGGGGATGGGGGAGTTGATGTGAACCGCGTGGATGTTGGGATCCTTGAGCAGTTCTTCGTAGCTTTCGTAGCGCACGGCGATGCCGAATTTGTCGCCCACTTCATCGAGTTTGGAGCGGGTACGTTGGCAAATGGCATACATGTTGACGCCTTTGAGACGTTGATAAATGGGAATGAACTCGGCGCCGAAGCCGAGCCCGACAATCGCGATATTGATGTCTGACATGAGTCATACCTCTAGCACATCTACGTTTTTTTCCTAAGACGAAATTGTGTCATCGATCGTAAATGAGCCCTCCGTCGCGCGGGTGATCCAGGATTAAAGATATGAAAAAATCGCCTTGCATTCATTGGTGTTCAATTGAACAATTAATCTCGTGAAGAGAACTGTTTGCTTTGTGGATTTTAATAGCTACTTCGCGGCCGTAGAGCAGCATGCGAATGTGTTACTTCGTGGCAAGCCCGTTGCCGTGATTGCGACCATGACGGATGCAACTTGCTGTATTGCGGCGAGTCGTGAGGCGAAACGTTATGGAATCAAAACGGGCACTCCTGTGCGCGATGCCCGTGCAAGATGCCCCGAGATCACATTTGTGCTGAGTGATGCGGTTAAATATATGCATTATCATCGTCGATTAGTGGCGTTAATCGAAGAAGAAATTCCCGTAGAAAAAGTATGCTCAATCGATGAATTATACGGTGTATTTACTGGACCATATGCCGAGAAAGAAAAGGTTTGGAAAATCGCCCTGCAACTCAAGCGGCGCCTGGCGCAGGACTTTGGTGATCCTTTGACCTGCTCGATTGGCCTGGCGCCCACAGTGTTTTTGGCGAAAACCGCAAGTGATATGCGTAAACCGGATGGATTGGTCTGGTTGGATGCCCAACAACCCGGCCCTGAATTTTTTGAACTGGAATTGCGTGATTTGTGTGGCATTGGCGCGAAGATGCATGAGCGTCTCAAAACACGAGGAATTCGCACTGTCAGGCAATTGTGGAATGCCACGCCTCAACAATTGCGGACGGTGTGGGGCGGGATCGAGGGCGAGCGATTCTGGCAGGCGCTGCACGGAATCGAACCCATAAGACCAGAAATCACACCAAGACAAATCGGACATTCCAAAATTTTGCATCCAGATCTGCGACACGAGGATGGTGCGCGCGCTATGCTGGAACGCTTGGTTTACAAAGCGGCATTGCGTTTGCGCCGCGAGGGGTGGGAATGTGGAGAGATGCACATCACGGTGAAATCAAGTCGTGACGTCATGCAGCCTTCATGGTCGGTGATGGCGCGATTTCCCTCTACGCAGGAGGTTCGTACATTGTTAGAGGTATGGCGTATGATGTGGCGGGAACGTGCTCGTGCATTAAGCCATCCTTTTGCTGTTGCTGTCGATTTATGCCGACTTTTGGCGCATTCAGATCCTCGATTGCCGTTGTTTGCGCCTGATCCCCGTGAACAGGCTTTAAGTCGCTTGCTTGACCAGGTGTCCAAGCGTCATGGCGCGAAAGCTCTATGGTTTGGATCCGCACAAGCAGCGCTATCGGAAGATGTCCCGCGAATCGCTTTTCAATCCTTGCCGGATGTTTGAACTGCAAAGATCGGGAAACTTATTTGAAGTCCGATAACTTGTGATTCATGGCGATGGAAATACGCAGCATGCGCATGACTTCCACCATGGTACGTTGATGTTTTGCCACTTCACCACAAAGCCGATGGCGCTTGTAGTAACGACTGATGTAACGTCCCACGGAAGCTTGAAGATGGCGAATTTGAGTTTCACAATTCCCGATGTCAGAACGAATGTCAGAGAGTTGACGATTGATACCGCCGATTTCTTGAAACACGATCGCCGCACGGTCACGTTTCTCCTGCTTGATCTTCATCAGTTCGCCATCGATTTCGTCGAGCTTTTTATCACCACTTTCAAGCTCTTCCGCGATTTCAGCCCGCTGTTGTTTCAGCAATCGAAATTCTTCTTTGAGAGTTTCGATGTCGTTTTTAACTTCCTCCACTTCATCCGCGTGATGACCCTCGCGTTCCAGAACTTCGATCTTGGTGAGATGTCCTTCGTGAATGCGGCGAATGTCTTTGGCGCGCCGAACAAGACTATCTCTTTTATAAGCGAGTTCTTCGAGCTTCAGCAAAAGTTCCTCGCGGCGTTGCGTGATCTCATCCTGCTGTGTGGAGTCCTCATTGAGAATATCCGCCCGTTTGGTGTGTAAGGCGCTCAATCGTTCATTCAGTTCATTCATGCTGTCCGTATACGCATGATGCTCTTTGACGTATTTGCGCAAGTTCCAATATTCGACAGAAAGTTCTTCAATGATCTCGATTTTTTCCCACAACAATTTCCCCAGTTGATACTCGGCTTCACGCAGTAAACCCATTTCCGAGGAAGCATCGGCGAGACGTTTGTTGCGCCGTTCCAGTCCGAATGATTTGGCGATCAGCGCGATGTAGTAAGTGGTGGGGGTCATAACGTTGGATCAAGATTTCATCGATGCTTTGAGATTAGTGATTACCGTCATGTCGTCAAGCGTTGTTATGTTGCCGGAAATGTCACCCGTGGTAACAAGTTCTTTAAGAAGACGACGCATGATTTTCCCCGAGCGGGTTTTTGGTAAAGCAGGGGCGAAATAAACATCATCAGGTTTTGCAATTGCTCCGATGGATTTCCCCACATGCTCGCGCAGTTCTTTCCGCAGCGCGTCCGATGGTTGATGCGTTTCTTTGAGCGTCACAAAGCAAACAACACCTTGACCTTTCAATTCGTCGGGACGACCCACAACTGCGGATTCTGCAACCGCTGGGTGAGACACCAAAGAGCTCTCCACTTCCGCGGTGCCGAGACGGTGACCGGAAACATTAAGCACATCATCGATGCGGCCAACAATCCAGAAATTGCCTGCTTTGTCACGCCGTGCGCCATCTCCCGCTGTGTAGATGCCTGGATAGTCTGACCAGTAAGTCTTGGTGTAGCGTGACTTGTCGCCGTAAATGGTCCGCGTCATCGAAGGCCAGGGTTTGCGGATCACCAGCTTGCCGCCTTCATTCGCTTTGCATTCTTTGCCTGTTTCATCGAGAATCGCGGCATCGACGCCAAAGAAGGGAAGGGTGGCTGTGCCGGGCTTGCAAGGTGTGCAACCGGGCAGAGGACTGATCATGATCGCACCAGTCTCGGTTTGCCACCAGGTATCGACAATCGGACAGCGCTTGCCGCCGATTTTTTCATGGTACCACATCCATGCTTCAGGGTTGATTGGCTCACCGACAGAACCTAACAGACGCAGGGATGATAGATCGTAGTTGGCAGGGAAATGATCGCCGGCCTTGATGAAAGCTCGTATTGCGGTGGGTGCGGTGTAGAAGATGGATACGCCATTTTCTTCGATGATCTTCCAAAAACGACCAAAGTCGGGTTGATTGGGCGCACCTTCATACATGACCTGGGTTGCGCCATTGGCAAGTGGACCGTAGACAATGTAGGAGTGTCCTGTAATCCAACCAACATCGGCCGTGCACCAGTAGATGTCATCTTCACGTATGTCAAAAATGTATTTGAAGGTGGAATAAGTTCCTGTGAGGTAACCTCCGCTGGTGTGCAGAATTCCCTTGGGTTTGCCGGTGGAGCCAGACGTGTAGAGAATGAATAAAGGATGCTCCGAGTCAAAAGCCTTCGCCTTGTGCGTGTGTTTGACTTCCGCGACTTCATCGTGCCACCAGACATCTCGGGACGGTGACATTTTCACGGGATTGGAGCAGCGTTGAAAAACCACCACTTTGCGGACATGGCTGTATTTCTCCAGTGCTGCATCAACGTTGTCCTTGAGTGGTATCACCTTGCCACGTCGCCAGCCACCATCAGCGGTCACGATCACTGTCGCACCAGAGTCTTCCAGTCGATCGACGATGGAGTCCGCGGAAAATCCCCCGAACACCACCGAGTGTACGGCGCCGATGCGCGCACACGCCAGCATGGCAACAGCGGCCTCGGGGATCATCGGCATGTAAATCAGGACTCGATCCTTGGCTTTGACACCGTTTTTTTCCAGAACATTGGCGAATTGGCAAACTTCGCGCTGCAGTTGACCATAGGTGATGACACGCTTGTCACCCGGTTCGCCTTCAAAAATGATTGCCGCCTTGTTGCGTCGCGCACTGTTCGCATGGCGGTCCACACAATTTTCCGCAACATTCAATTTTCCGCCAACAAACCATTTGGCGAAAGGTGCTTTCCAATCCAACGCTTTGCTCCAGGGTTGCCTCCATTCGAGTTCTTTTGCTTCACGACCCCAGAAAACCTGAGGCTTTTCGATCGATTCTTTGTAGAGCTTTTTGTATTGGCTGAGTGAAGAAATACGGGCTTTTGATGAAAATTCCTTGCTGGGGAGGAAGATGCGCTCTTCGTGGAGATGGCTTTCAATGGACTTACTCATGGATATTCAGATCAATTTGAACGCTGATACTAATCAAAGATTGTACCAAGGTAAATGCCAAATTACCAAATGTTATAGAGTTCCGCTGGGAGATGATGACGAATCAGCGCTGAAATCGGCGCAAACCTCCTCCGGGCGAAGCGCTTCCCGAGGTAGAGTTGTTTTCATCAACTGCTCTGCTCTGAGGGCGCTCCGTCTGGGCAGGTGCGGCGGATTCAGCGCGAGGAGCTGGCTGCGATGGTGCAACAGAGGAATTACGGAGAGAACTGGTTCCTTGATTGCCGCGATTTAATCCACCGAACATGCCGCCACTAACAGACCGAGGTTCAATGGAGGGGGGCGGGGGTGATGGCACTCTCGATGAAGGTAGCGAGCCTCCCATCCACGACCTTGTGGGAGATCTTTCCGAAGAGGTTTCACGAGAAGTGGAAATTCTTCCGCTCTGATTGCTTTCACGCAGCCCGCTTCCCATCCATGTGTTGGATGACGATGATGGCAAATGAGAGAACGTTGGGCTTGATGCCTGTTGTGACATTTGGGCGCGCTCGTTTGAACTCAACCAGGATGATGAGCCCGAGCTATTGACCTTCCGTGCCCAGTGGTAGTTGGCCGCCTGATAGTTGCTGACCCGATGATCATAATGACTCAGGGTTTGACTGCGAATGGTGCGTGGTGGCGGGCAAATTCCAACACCTGACCAATTGTAAGGATGCGGACATCCGCGAACGGGAACAGGACAGTATCCCACAGGATAGTAACCATAGAGAAATGGATCATAGTAACAGGAGCGATACCGGTCAAAATAACAATAACGGTAGGGGTCATACGCCCATCGAGGGTCTCCCGTGCTGACAAAAAAAGAGCTGCTGTAACCTCCACCCATGCTGGTCACACCAAAGCTCGTGGAACTTGTTCCGTAGTAAAAAGGATCATAATTGCAGGATTGTAAGACAAAACTGAGACACAGAGTTCCGAGAAGATATTTTTTCATATCGTTTTTAAGACGGGGAAGCCGGGAAAATATTCGATCCATTCGATGACTTGCAACATTTTTGGACTCAAACCACTTTCAGGCATGGGTGAGTGATTTGTTTGCCCGATATTTTTGATTTTTTTAAAGTGAAGAAATTTTTCATTCAAGACTTGTCATCTTCGAATGATTCCTAGAAGGTGACGCCGTCTGGCCGGGATGGCGGAATTGGTAGACGCGCTGGGTTTAGGTTCCAGTGGATTTTTCTGTGCAGGTTCGAGTCCTGTTCCCGGTACTTTTTGAGATATCATCAAACATTTTGAATGCCCAGGGAGCTTTCAATCTGTTTGCGATTGATGCCACGCAGTGCGCAAACTTTTACAATAGTATCCTCAATCAGGTTGTTGGGGCATGAAGCTCCTGCGGTAATCCCGATCACTGCTTCACGATCGCCTAACAGAAAATCCGGATATTCACTGGTAACTTCCCGTTTTGCATGAAGATCGTAGTGTATGATTTGCTCCAGAGAGGCCAGGCAGTCGGCATTGCGGATAAAAAATGTGGGCAGAGACTGCTCACCGATTTCCACCAAATGGGTCGTATTGGAACTGTTGTATCCGCCAACAACGAATAGCACATTCATCGGCTTCCTCAGCATATCAAAGAGCGCGTCCTGGCGTTCCTGGGTGGCACCGCAAATGGTATCGAACATCACAAAACGATCGGCGTTGCCATCACGACGTGTGATCGCTTCGCGAATTTTTCGCTGAATTTCCTCCGTTTCACTTTTAAGCATGGTGGTCTGATTGGCAACACCGACATGCAGCAAATGCAGGTCGGGATCGAATCCTGGTGATATTGCATCAGAAAATTTCTCTAAAAATTCCGAGCGGTTGCCTTGCCCGTTGATGTAGCGACAAACATAATCGGTGTGTTCCAAGGTGAGGATGATCAAGTAATGCCCCTTACCATCCTCGCCCATGGCTCTCGAAGCTGTGGCCCGCGTCTCTTCGTGTCCCGCTTTGCCGTGGATGATGCTGGTAATACCATCTTTCGCGTATGTTCGCACACGCCGCCAAACCTTCATGACATCGCCACAGGTAGTATCGACGATGCTGCAGCCTTTCTGGTCGATTTTGTCCATAAAATGCGTTGGGGCACCAAAGGCAGGAACAATAACCACGTCATCAGCGGTCAGATTTTCGTAATCGTGGCTCAGTTCTTGCCATGGCAGCGAAACGATGTTCATGTCGACAAGTTGACGATTTACTTCAGGATTGTGAATGATTTCACCAATCAAAAAAATTCGCTGATGGGGGAATACTTTGCGTGAAGCGTATGCGAGATCGATGGCTCGTTCGACGCCGTAGCAAAAGCCAAATTGCTCCGCGAGACGAATGGTGGTATGGCCAATCACCAATTCACCGTGTAAATCCCTCAAACGCTCGACGATGGACGATTTGTAGTGTTTTGCCACCTCTGCGGTGACCAATTCCATCACATCGGGGCGGCGGACATTCACACGGGTGCGTTTTAGGTTAGAATCGGCGGATTGTGGCATGCCGAGGTTTTAGCGCAGAAATTGCCATTTGACCAACAAAGAAAGCGTCTCAATTGTGAGTGTGATAAAAAACACAGCTTCAACCAGTGACACGGTAAAAAACCGCTCAAGTGGATTTTTTTGTAGCTGATGCTTGTCATTGTTCCATTCTTTGATAAACCGTTGCCCGCCATGGCAACCGTCGGTCCACTTTCTCTTCCCAATACCCAATTTTCTGCAGTGATTTTTGATTGCGATGGCACTCTGGTCCATTCGATGCCGGCCCACTTCGATGCTTGGTGCGAAGCCCTGGCTCTTTATGGGGCGGCGAATATACTCGCAGAAGACGTTTTCTACGCCATGGGCGGAAGACCTACCAAGGATATTGTCATCGATTTGAATGCCGAGTATGGATTGAAGCTGGATCCTGTTCGTGTTGCGCTGGCGAAGCGGGAGGCATTTTTGCGAAAGCTCGATCGCTGTGAATTGATCGAGGAGGTGGCTGACTTTGCGAGGAGCCTCCGCGGCAAGGTTCCCATGGGCATTGCCACGGGTGGTTCGCGGTTCGTGATTGAAAAAACTCTGCAAATGGTTGGTGTTTCTGATTGGTTCGACGAGGTGATCACTGCCGACGATGTGCCGAACGGTAAGCCAGCTCCGGACATTTACTTGGAAGCCGCTCGCCGGTTAGGGGTTTCTCCTCTGAAATGTCTCGCTCTGGAAGATGCGCCTGCGGGTGTGGATGCCGCGCGCGCTGCTGGCATGACAGTGCTGGAGATACCTTGCCCATTGCGCGTCTGAGCCATGAGCTGCCGATATGATGAGTCGGTATTTTTTTGATGGATCCGGTTTTTTTGATGCGTAACATTGGCTGTGCTTTTGTTCCGTTCTTGGCTCTTATTGTCATTTTTATCTCTTTCGCTGTGGTCCGCGGAAAAGCCACTCAACGTCGTGTTTTTTCTCGTCGATGACCTAGGTCAACGCGATCTTGGTTGCTATGGCAGCACCTTTTATGAAACGCCGAACATTGACCGCTTGGCGATGCAAGGCGCACGTTTTACCGATGCTTACGCTGCCTGTCCGGTATGTTCACCGACTCGTGCCAGCATCATGAGTGGACAGTGGCCGCAGCGCACGGGTGTTACAGATTACATCGGCGCTCCGTTTCAACCGGATCAATGGAAACGCAACACAAAATTGCTGCCGGCAGCTTATGCCGATCGCCTGCCCTCAGGAACCGCTACATTGGCTTCACGTTTGAAAGCTGCGGGATACGCCACTCTGTTTGCGGGGAAATGGCACCTTGGACCACAGGGAAATTGGCCGGAAAATTTCGGTTTTGATGTCAATCTTGGAGGTCACTCCGGTGGCGGCCCCTACGGTGGCAAAGGGTATTTTTCTCCTTACAACAACCCGCGTCTGAGTGATGGACTAGAAGGTGAGCATCTTGCGGATCGCTTGGCGACTGAAACGGCAAAATTCATCGAACAGCACAAAGATCAGCCGTTTTTCACCTACTTTTCCTTTTATGATGTTCACACGCCTTTAATGGCTCGGGAGGATCTGAAAAATAAGTATCAGGAAAAACGCCGAAAACTTGGCCTGGAGGAAAAGTGGGGCAGGGAAGCTCCACGTGATGTGCGCCTCTCACAGGATCATGTGGTTTATGCCGCGATGGTTGAGGCGATGGATCAGGCAGTGGGGAAGGTGATCGGTAAACTTGATGAACTGAAACTCCGCGAGCAGACAATGATCATTTTCACCAGTGATAATGGCGGACTCTCGACCAGCGAGGGCTGGCCAACGTCGAACACACCATTGCGAGGCGGTAAAGGCTGGATGTACGAAGGGGGTATCCGTGAGCCTTTGATTGTGCTATGGCCCGGAGTGAACCAGGCAGGCTCTGTGATCAACAACCCCGTTAGCAGTCCAGACTTCATGCCGACAGTGATCGATGCGGCAAAGCTTCAAGTTCAGAGCGATCAACCGATGGATGGCATAAGCCTGCGGAACGCGTTGGAGAAAAAACCATGTGCCGAGCGCGCGCTTTTCTGGCATTACCCTCACTATGGCAATCAAGGTGGAGCTCCTGCTGCTGCCATCCGTCGAGGGAATTGGAAATTGATTTATTGGTATGAAGACGAGACTGTCGAACTCTTTGATGTCGTCAACGATCTCAGTGAAACCATCAACCGTGCTTCCTCCGAACCGGAACGCGTGAAAAACATGCTGACGGAATTGCAACAATGGCAGAAGCATGTAGGTGCCAAGTTGCCCCAAAAAAATCCTCAATTCAAAGCCAACAAGATCAATGGACGCGATGCCAATCGCAAGTAATCATTTATGAAAAAAAACCTCTATTCTGTATGTTGGGCGATTTTTTGGAGCTTGTTCCTGATGCGATCAACCTCGGCAGTGGAGAAACCGAATATCGTTTTTATCATCACCGATGATCAGGCGGCGGATGCTGTAGCGGCATCGAAATTATGGGGTGCCGAACGTTCCGGCTTACGCACCCCGAACCTTGATCGACTCTACCAAAACGGCACCGTCTTTCGTCAAGCCTACAACATGGGCGCTTGGCACGGCGCGGTGTGTGTCGCCAGTCGCTCCATGCTACTCACCGGTCGTTTCGTCTGGGAAACGCGACAAGAAGAAAAAAACAAGTTCGTTGACACCGTTGCCAACCAAAAAACCTGGTCACAACGCATGAAAAGAGCCGGCTACAGCACATACATGAGCGGAAAGTGGCACGTGCAAACCGATGCGAAAAAAATTTTTGATCACACCGCCCACATCCGTCCGGGCATGGCTCCCACTGTGCCGCAATCCTATAATCGTCCCATTGAAGGCAAACCGGATCAATGGAATCCTTCCGATTCTAAAACACGCGGACTATGGACGGGTGGCAAGCATTGGTCCGAGGTTTTGGCGGATGATGCAGAATCGTTTGTGAAACTAGCCGCCGGAGAGAAGAAGCCATTTTTCATGTATCTTGCCTTCAATGCTCCACACGATCCGCGCCAAGCTCCTCAATCATGGCTGGATCAATACCCCGTGGAGAAAATCCCGGTGCCGGAAAATTTCATGCCCATCAACCCGCACCGTGCTATCATGGGCATGGAAAGCGCGAATGGTAACAACGTTCTGCGTGATGAAAAGCTCGCTCCTTTTCCACGCACGGAATTTGCCATCCGCACGCACCGGAAGGAATATCATGCTCTGGTATCGCATACCGATGAGCAGATTGGCCGTATCCTCAAGGCTCTCGATGATGCGGGGGTGGCAGAAAATACCATGATTGTCTTTACTTCAGACCATGGTCTTGCCATCGGTCGCCACGGCCTCATGGGGAAACAAAGCATGTTCGAGCACTCCATGCGCGTGCCATTTGTTATTACTGGTCCGGACGTAACAAAGGGCAAGACTGTCGATCAGCGCATCTACCTGCAAGACGCAGTGGCGACATCACTCGACTTTGCCGGTGCGGATCGCGATGGTATTCAGTTCAAGAGTTTGCGTTCTCTGATGGAAGGCAAAACACACAGCCATTATGATGCTATCTACGGTGCATATGAAATTGGCTCCCAGCGCGCGATCATCGTCGGCAAGGACAAACTCATCCTTTATCCCCAAGGCAAAGTCTCGCTGCTTTACGACCTCGATCAAGACCCTCTTGAAAAAACGCCGGTTCCCGACTCAGAGGCCAGCAAATCTCTGAAAAAACGTCTCTTCCAAAAACTATTGTCCCTGCAAAAAGAGAACGGAGATCCTCTGGACCTTGGTGCTTGCTACACGGATTGGAAGCCTCAATGAGGCGTTGATCAGTTAAAATCCGCACGTTTTTTCAGGGTCATTTTGTAAGAATAGTAAGAAACCTTTCGATGAAATTTCTGCGATTTTTTTTAGCGTTATCTACTCTGCTTTCCCTGATCACAATATGTGCCGCAGCCAAAGAGAAACAGAATGTGCTGTTGTTGATCGCCGATGATTTACGTTGCGATTTGCCGGCCTATGGGGGCAAGGAGGCGGTCACTCCACATCTCGACGCCCTGGCGGCACGTGGTCGTGTTTTTTTGAGAGCATATTGTCAACAGGCTGTCTGCAATCCATCCCGAGCTTCGATGATGACGGGGCAGCGTCCCGATCGGATCGGCATCACGGACCTTAGAACTCATTTCCGAGAGACATCTCCCGATATTGTAACAATATCCCAACATTTTAAAAGTAACGGCTACCAGTCTGTGGGCATCGGTAAAATATTTCACAACTATCACCTCAAAATCGAGGGAGACCCACAGTCATGGAGTGTGCCGCAAAAGTATCATTGGGGCAATCATCGGGCTGATTTGCCAACATCGGGTGATGCTTTGAATTCTTCCTCACAAAACATCGGGATATCCCAGTCGATCGATGTATCAGATGAAGCCTACGTAGATGGACGTATTGCGAGTGCCGCGGTACAAGCTTTGAATCAGTTGAAAGACAAGCCGTTTTTTCTAGCCGTAGGTTTCTGGAAACCCCATCTCCCATACAATCCTCCCAAGCGCTGGTGGAATCTCTATGATCGGAAGAAATTGACTCTTCCTGATCATCCTGCGCGGCCCATAGGTGCTCCTCCTTTGGCCATTCATCATTCCAGTGAGCCACGCAGCTATCATGGCATGTCAAAAAAATCTTCATTTGCAAATGATCAACTATTGGAATTGAAACATGGATATCTTGCCTGCATGAGTTATCTTGATGCCAATGTAGGGCAAGTTCTTGCCGAGCTTGATCGTCTGGGGCTTCGGGAATCGACTCATGTGGTATTTTGGTCGGACAATGGTTTTCATCTGGGCGAGCATGAGATGGTTGGCAAGCTTACCAACTATGAGCTCGATACACGGGTGCCGCTCATCATCGATTCTCCTTGCGTCGAGCATCGTGGTAGAAAATCAACTTCGATTGTGGAAATGGTCGACCTCTATCCTACTCTTTTGGAATTGTGCGAGCTTCCCAGAGTAAACCAGCCATTGGATGGGAAAAGTCTTTGTCCGATATTAAAGGATGCAGAAGCGGAAGTAAAAAAAATCTCATTTTCGCAGCATCCGGACAATCTTACTAATCCGACAGCGATGGGGTATAGTGTGCGCAATCACGCTCATCGATATACAGAGTGGCGTGATATTTCCAGCGGCAAGGTAGTGGCCCGCGAGCTCTATGCTTATGACGGTGACTTGATCGAAAAGGAGAACCTGATCGATCGTGCTGATGGCGCTTCACATGCGTTGACGCTGGCTTCCATGCTGCCGCCAGTGAAAAAAAATCCAGTAATGCAGCCTCCGGGCATCATCGTTCATCATTCGCTCGGATCATCGGGGCGATTCATTGGCTCGCCCTCGATTTGTATTGCTTCAGACGGTTCGTATGTGGTGAGTCATGATTTTTTCGGTCCCAAAAGTCATGAATACCAAAAGGCAGAGGGGCGCATTTATCGGTCCACGGATCGGGGACAATCCTGGAAGCACATTCGTGACCTACAGGGCTTTTTTTGGACAGGACTGTTTATGCATGAGAAATCGGTTTATGCACTGGGACTGGACAAGCACCATGGACGTATTGTGATTCGTCGTTCGCTTGATCACGGTATCAACTGGGCTGAGCCAGTGGTATTGGCTGAGGGTCAATGGCACACAGCGCCTGTTCCTGTAATCCGGAATCATGGCAGATTATGGAGGGCGATTGAAGATGCGGAAAATGGATCGAAATGGGGAGAACGTTATCGCGCAAGGATGATGTCAGCTCCGGAAAATTCTGATCTTTGTGATCCTCGATCTTGGGATTTCAGCAATCCGATTGCTCGTAATGCGACGTGGTTGCCGGAAAACGGATTCCACGCATGGCTTGAAGGAAATGTCGTCACCTCACCCGATGGCTCCATGATCAATTTGTTGAGAGTGGATTCGCCGAAGTTGCCTGAAAAAGCAGCGCTCGTTCGTGTCGCTGCAGATGGCAAAAAGATTCATTTTCGCGCTGATGATGATCTGATCGACTTTCCCGGCGGGTGCAAAAAATTCACCGTTCGCAAGGATCCAATGCAATCAGGATACTGGGCGATTTCAAATGCTGTGCTTCCTGATGAAGATTTGAAGACTCATCCAGCATCCATGCGCAATACAGTGGCTCTACTTTTCTCAAGTGATCTCATGCGTTGGGAAATACGCAGTATTCTTTTGAGGCATCCGGATGTGAAACAGCATGGTTTGCAGTATTGGGACTGGCAATTTGACGGCGATGATTTGATCGCCGTGTGTCGAACCGCGTGGGACGATGAAGAGGGTGGCGCGCGGAACAATCACGATGCGAACTTTCTCACATTTCACCGTTGGAGCAATTTCAGGAAGCTCTCCCGTAATGATGATGGATCACCGTGACTTGAATCGTTCCGATCAACGCTGAGCCATCCGAATGGCTTGGCATACTGCGGGGAATATCTGTTTTTTGCGACTCACAACGCCGGGTGCCGAGAATGAATTCGCTGTGATGCGTTGGTAGGGAAGCGCATCGATCAAGGCTTCATTGCCCACAGCGAGAATATGACTGAAATGTTCTGTCACATCGGTAATGACGAGGCAGATCAAGTCCAGTCGTTCTTTGCGCGTGAGTTCGCCCAAGTAGGGGATCAATTCGGCTTCTCGCTCGGCCAAGGCTTCCATGCCGAGTTCCTCGACCTGAGCAATGGAAATCTTGAGCCCGTCATCGGCAAACTCTTTGCGGTCGGCGTTGACGATTTCTTCCACTGTGCCGTTGGCGAGTAATGAGCCGATGGCAAAAAATTTCCGCGTAAATTCTGCTGCGTCCACTTGTGCCACCTGCGCGAGCCACAACAGCATTTCACGGTCAAGGTCAGTGGTCGTCGGTGAAGTTAAGTTCAGTGTATCCGAAACAATCCCTGCCAGTAGACACAATGAAACACCGCGTTCCGGTGTGAGATCACGGTGGGCAAACTTTCTCGCTACCAACGTGGAAGTAGAACCAACAGGCTCGTTGAGATAACGAATCGGCTCACGAGACACGAGATTGCCCGCGAGTCGATGGTGGTCGATGACTTCGACAATTTCCGCTTCTTCCACGCCGCGCACGGCTTGAGCGTATTCATTGTGATCGACCAGCGCCAGGCGGAGACGCGGAGGATCCACGAGGTCGGATTTTGATACGACTCCGACCAGTTGCTGCTCGGAGGATACGACGGGGAATAACTCTTGCGCTGTTGTTGTAAGTCGTTTTTTTAGTAAAGATACCGGTTCCTCCGCAGGCACGTTGATGAATCCTGCATCCAAAACGTGTCGCACGGTGCGCGAGCAGCGGATCAGCGTGGTGCAGGAAGCCGTGTCTTGTTTGGCGAGTAAAATCGAGATGTTTTTTTCACGCGCGAGTCGCTCCAGATCAGGATCAATGTTGTAGCCACCCGTAATTAACAGGGCGCGCACTCCTGACTCAATTGCCATCTTGTGCACGTGCGGACGGTCACCGCAAATCACGAGAAACCGACCGATGCTTCCATCATCCTGGGCTTTCTGCAGTCGTTTTGAGACGGTGTCCTGGGATGAAGCTCCCACGAGTATGATCAGATTTTCCTCATCCTCACTGGTAGGGTATGGCGCTCCACATGATTCGGCATGCAAAGTCTTCGCCATGTTTTTGAGTGCGACCAATACGGTTCTCACAGCGAGTCCCTCGGTTTCTGCCGGTACCAGAAGTTCCAATAGATCGAGATAGCGGAGAATACCCATGACCTGCTGGGTTTCATCAACCACCGGTACCGCACGCACACCAGCGCTCAACATTTTCTGATAAGCTGTCAGAAATGTATCGTTAGGGGAAACCTGCACAACTTCACGGCGGCACATCATGCCTGCCGTCGTTCTGACATCGTCGATCAATACGGGTGCTTCAAGCCCCGCCTCTTGGAGCACCCAAGCGGTGCGCATGGTAAGCTCACCGCAACGGGCGGCTGTAGCTGCTGGTTCACCTGTGAGGCGCAATAACGAGGCATGACCGATCGCTGAGCAAATGGCATCGGTATCCGGGTTGCGGTGACCAATGACAAAGAACGGTAGATCGCTTTTCCAGGAATCCATGGAGGGAAGAGGGGGATGCAGGTGTGCTCAAGATCAGGTGGGTTGTTCGCCCCGCGCCATCACCACTTTACCGGTTCGCACGGTTTCGATGATGTCGAACTGGGAAAACATCGTGATCGCGGCGTCGGCTTTGTCGCTCTCTCCCGTGATCATAATAATGATGCTGGTAGGGGTGAGGTCGACCGTTTTTCCATTGAAGTGTTCACAAATCTGAAGAATTTGCGAGCGATCCGCGGGAGTGCAGGCGATTTTGATCATCAGCAGTTCGCGAACCACCGAGTCATCACTGGTGTGTTCGAAACAATGGATCACATCAATCAATTTGTGCACTTGTTTGATGATCTGCTCGAGTCCGTTAGGATCGCCTACAATGCCGATGGTCATGCGCGAAAAGCGAGTGTCGCGACCTTGGGACACGACGAGGCTGTCGATGTTGAATCCGCGACGTGCAAAGACTTGGCAAATGCGCATCAATACGCCGGGGCGGTTGTTGACAAGTACCGAGAGGGTGTGCACCGCTTGTTGTTGTGATGGTGCGACGGGAGTATCGGTGGTAACGATGGTTTGCATAGCGTGATGTAAAAAATGGATCTGAAAAAGAGAAAATGGTTAAGATGGCATTTGGATCACGTGGAGCCCGTAGGTTTTGCCATTTTGTGCTTCGGCGGTTCGATCAGCATTTCCTCGAGCGCGGCACCTGCAGGAATCATCGGGAATACATTGTCTGTCTTGATGCATTCTGCATGAATCAGAATCGGTCCATCGTTGTAGGCGAGAGCTTTTTTGATCATGCGAGAAACATCTGCAGGGCGTTTGATGTTGACACTGGGAATGCCGTAAGCGGCAGCGAGTTTGCAGAAGTCAGGGTTACCCACGAGATCCACTCCGCTGAGACGATCATCAAAGAACAATTCCTGCCATTGGCGGACCATGCCCAGGTAATGGTTGTTGAGGACCACGATTTTGAGTGGTAGTCGGTGGATGGCTGCAGTGGCCAGTTCGAACAAGGTCATTTGGAATCCACCATCACCGGATATCGAAATACAGGTCTTGTCAGGGCAGGCGAATTGCGCACCGATCGCTGCGGGGAATCCGAAGCCCATGGTGCCGGCACCGCCGGAGGAAAGCCACTCGTAGGGGCGATCATTGAGGAAAAACTGCGCTGCCCACATCTGGTGTTGCCCTACGTCTGTCGAGACAATCGCTTTACCCTTGGTTTGTTTGTAAAGCTCCTGAATGACTTGTTGCATCCGCAGACCGCCTTGTTTTTTGTAATTCAGCGGATACTTCTTCTTGTAGGTGTCGAGATGAGCATTCCATTCAACGGTGTCCAGTTTGGATACACGTTTGTTCAACTCGCACAGAGCTGCTTTTGCATCTCCCACGATTTGGACATCCGGACGAATCATTTTGTTCATCTCCGCGTTGTCGATGTCGATGTGGATGATCTTGGCGTTACGCCCGAACATGTGAGGTTTGCCGATAATGCGGTCATCGAAGCGCGAACCAACGTTAAAAATAAGGTCTGCTTCGCAAATCGCCTTGTTGGCATAAGCAGTGCCGTGCATGCCGATCATGCCAAGCGACAATCGGTGAGTCTCGGGGAAAATTCCCTTGCCCAACAAAGTGCTGGTAACAGGGCAGTTCAGGGTTTCTGCAAACTTCAGCAGTTCCTCGCCTGCGCGTGAAATCATGGCACCTTGTCCAGCGAGAATGACGGGGCGTTTCGAATGAGCGATGATCTGTACGGCTTCATCAATCGACTTGGGGCAAATGTTGAATGCCTCTTCTGGATGATAGCCCGGCAAGTCGATTTCCGGTTCCATGTCGCCAGTGAATGGCGATTGGGATACATCTTTAGGCACATCGATCAACACCGGACCGGGTCGACCGCTGGTGGCGATGTGGTAGGCCTCACGCGCCACCTTGGGAAGATCGTTGGTATTTTTTACCAGGAAATTATGTTTCACTACGGGCATGGTAATGCCGAAAATATCAGCCTCTTGGAAAGCATCCTTCCCGAGCATCCAGGTCACTTGTTGACCACACAGCACGATCATCGGAACCGAGTCCATCTGCGCTGTCATCAAACCCGTGACCGTGTTGCCTGCCCCTGGACCAGAAGTAACGAGAACACAGGCAGGTTTACCTGTAGCTCGGGCGTATCCATCAGCCATATGCACAGCACCTTGCTCGTGACGCACCAACACAAATTTCATGTTAGTTTTGACTGTTTCCAGAGCATCAAAGATGGGAAGAGCTGCACCTCCTGAATATCCGAAGACATACTCGATGCCTAATTCATCGAGAGTTTTGATAAGTGCCTGGGCACCGTCCATTTGTTCTTGATTTGCCATGATTGTCGAAAATTGTGGTTGGAAGCGGTATAGTGCGGGTTTTTTGCATGTATTGCAAACAAAAATCGATGGTTTTTTGGTAAAATTGATTTTTTTCATAATGACAGTTCCTGAAATGGCTGTTTTTTTGATGAAATTTGATTTTTGCACGCGTTGCAATCTCCAAAGATCACCATTTTCTTGAGTTTGATTATCGTTAGAATCATGGAAAAGATCCTTGTTTTTGGAATCGTCAGACAGTCGAAACCTCTATAAGATGAATCCACAAAAGCAAACGTATGATAGGTTTTGGAATGATTGTATTGCTGGTGCTGCTTGGTTTTTTCTCGATCGTCTTGATCTGGTTGGTATTGTCCTACAACGGACTCGTGGTCGCACGGAATCTGTTTCGTAATGCTTATGCTCAGATCGATGTGCAGTTGAAACGTCGTCACGATCTCATTCCTAATTTGGTCGAGACCGCGAAAGGATACATGGCGCACGAACGCGAAACGCTGGAGGCCGTGATCGCAGCCCGCAACAATGCTGAGTCTCTTCGTAGTTCGGTTTCGATGAACCCGAGCGATGGTGCAGCTGTTGGGCAGTTGGCCCGGGCCGAGGGACAACTGGGTGGCGTGATCGGACGTTTGTTCGCAGTGTCTGAGGCATATCCTGAACTCAAGGCGAACACCAACATGATGCAACTCACTGAGGAGCTTAGGTCGACAGAAAACAGGGTCTCCTTTGCTCGTCAAGCGTTCAACGATGCCGTGACGGTCTATAATAACAAGCGTGAAACATTTCCTACCAATGTGATGGCTGGGATCTTTTCTTTCGGCCAGGCATCTTTGTTCGAAATTTCGGACGAAAAGGAGCGTGATGCGGTCAAGGTTTCATTCTAAGGAGAATGCCCCCACGTTTGGATGAATTTTTTCACTGCTCAGGATAAGGCTCGCAGTCGCACCCGTTGGCTGGTGCTGTGGTTTGCGTTGGCGACCTTGGCCACGGTTGCCAGCCTCTACGCGATTACAGGCCTGCTCATGCAGTGGAGGGCGCTGGCTCTCGGGGCTGAAGTCAGTTGGATCGGCCATCCGCTATCATTTTGGACAGCAGCTATCAGCGCCATCGTGATTCCTTCAGGCAGTGTTTACAAATTGAGGCAATTGTCGCAAGGTGGTGCAGTTGTGGCACGAGATTTAGGCGCACGTCGCATTCATCCGATGACGAATGATTTTTCGGAGCGCCAGCTGCTGAATGTCGTCGAGGAGATGGCGATTGCTTCAGCGATTCCAGTTCCCGAGGTGTGGGTCATGGATGAAGAATATTCCATCAATGCCTTCGCTGCTGGGACCGAGCCCTCGAATGCGGTTCTAGGGGTCAGTCGTGGATGTCTGAAAAAATTATCGCGTTCCGAATTGCAGGGTGTCGTAGCTCATGAATTCAGCCACATTTTGAATGGAGATATGCGTTTAAACATGCGCCTGATTGGTTGGGTGTTTGGATTATTGATGATTGCGATGACAGGACGCGCGCTTTTATCGTCACTGCGGAACGTGCGTCTTCGTGGCTCTGGAGACGGCAAGGGTGACAGTGGTAATTTGTTCATGATCGTTGCCGGTCTGATTCTTTGGCTGGTGGGTTCACTGGGGGTTCTTTTTGCACGCATCGTCCAGGCGGCGGTGTCGAGGCAGCGTGAGTATTTGGCAGACGCCTCGGCAGTGCTGTTCACGCGCGATCCTTCTGGGATGATCGGAGCTCTGAAGAAAATCGCCAGGCTGCCCCAACAACGAGTGTTTTCGTCAAGAGCTGCCGAGGCAGCGCATTTGTTCTTTCACGGTCCCGTCGGTTACTTCATGCCTGGTTTATTGGCGACGCATCCACCCTTGATCCAGCGGATTCATGCGATTGATCCGATGTGGGATGGTGACTTGAGGAGAAGCGAATCCGAGGAATCTCATGCGGCAAATGTTCCCGCCCATGATTCTTTTCCCGATGTGGCGTCTTTTGCTGCATCGAATCGGACCGAGCCAACTCAGGCTTGGCGAGAAATGAACTTGCAGGGGAATATTCGCACGGTTGCAGAGGCCAGAGCCTTGATGTTTTCGCTAGTAGCAGGAAAGGGGAGGTCGTTCTTGACTGTGCCAGCCACGGATTTAAGTGAGGCAGAAAGGGCGGCGTTTGATCATTGGCTCGGTGTGACCCGTGGCATGAAATCGGCGAAAAAAATCGCATGGATGGATCAGGCGCTTCTGGTGCTGCGCCAGATGACGCCCGATGAGTTTCACCAATTTTCGCAAGATATCCAAACTTGGATGAATCAGGACGGAGAGATCAGTGGATTCGAGTGGATGTTGAGCCATGCAATTCATCGTCATTTACGATCGAACTTCGAGCAGATCGATGCAGTGCCAGTTCGATGGCATCATATTTCTCAAGTGGAGGAGTCTCTGGCGCAATTGCTTGCTTGCCTCTGTGACCAGTCGATGCAGCCTCAGTCATTCAGCCTTTGTCAGGATGAATATCTCTACCGCTTCGGCAGAGCACTGCCTCGCGTCAAGGCCGACTTTCAAAATCTGCAATCGGCTTTATCGAACATGGAAGCTGCCTCTGACGAGGTAAAAGAGCAAATTCTTGATCTATGCCATTGGACCTCTCGCAGGGATGGAATGCAATGCAATGGAGAAGTGGAGATGCTGCGTGCGGCAGCGGATGCGATCGGCGTCTCAATTCCCAAATGATCAGAAGGTCGGCAGGGAAAGTTACGGTTTGCGGCCCAGCACTTCCACTTTAACAGGAACGACACCGCGTGAATAGAAACCCAACCTTTCGGCGCATCCAACCGTGACATCGATGATGCGACCTTTGGTGTAGGGACCACGATCGGTAATGCGAACAACTTCAGACTTTCCGTTCGTCATATTGGTCACCCTTACCCTAGTACCCATGGGGAGCGTTTTGTGAGCGGCGGTAGCGGCATCGTTCGTGAGTCGCTCACCACTCGCCGTTCTCGTTCCTGAATTCGTTTTGA
The DNA here is from genome assembly GCA_049240965.1 of Akkermansiaceae bacterium. GTDB lineage: Bacteria > Verrucomicrobiota > Verrucomicrobiia > Verrucomicrobiales > Akkermansiaceae > UBA956. Next base: position 7,417 of record JBMLRP010000072.1, on the reverse strand, counting down.
CCGAATACCATGACGCCTTACCATGTTGCACCGTGCATACCTGCCAATTTTCAGTGGTTTGTGTCTTTGCCGCATTTGTAGAGGCATCGGATGCACAGGATGAAAACAGTGCAGAAGCACAGAATAGTAAGACGGGGACGATCATCTTGTTTTTCATGCGGCATCTGGTTAAGCCATCCCCCGCGTGGGCGCAAGTTCTTTTTTCCTGTCATCAGGACCCAGCCTTTGTGCTTTTGATCGGGTCCCCAATTGATTTCCTACATGTATAGATCCAGAAATCAACAAGGCTTCCCCCTATTTTTTGCCAAAACCTCGCATGATATTACCCAGATCACCCATGCTCTCGGCGCCGCCCGACATGGCTTTCATCATGTTTTTCATCTTGTGCGGAGAGCGCATCATTTCACGCATCTGCCCGAATTGCTTCAGCAGTGTATTAACTTCTTGTAAACTAGTTCCAGAGCCTTGAGCGATCCGTTTACGACGCGTGCCGCGGATGATTTCTGGTCTCCGTCGCTCATCGAGTGTCATGCTCAAGACGATTGCCTCAGTGCGTTTCATCTTCTTGCCGTCAAAGGCATTCGAAGGAAGCTGTTTCTTGATTTTGCTGAAGCCTGGAAGCAAACCCAACAATCCCTCAAGCGGACCCATGTTCTGGATCATTTTCATTTGATCGAGGAAATCAGTGAAGTCAAATTTTCCATCCGCCATCCTTTGCGCACTTCGCATCGCATCAGCCTCATTGATTTTATCGGCAACTTTCTCGACCATGCCGACGATGTCACCCATGCCTAGAATGCGATCCGCCATGCGAACAGGGTGAAATTCGCCCAGTTGATCGATCTTTTCGCCTTCCCCGATGTATTTGATCGGTTTTCCTGTGACGGCGCGCATCGATAGTGCGGCGCCACCGCGGGCATCGCCATCGAGTTTGGTAAGAATGATGCCCGTGAGTCCGACAGCATCGTTGAAATGTGTTGCCACCGATACGGCTTGCTGGCCAGCCGCAGAGTCGGCGACGAGAAGTGTTTCTTTGGGTGAGAGAAATTGGTGGAGTTTCTGCAGTTCGACAATGAGCGCATCATCAAGTTCTTGGCGACCAGCTGTATCGAAAATCATCACGCTGTGGTCCTGAGTCTCTGCCCACTTCAAGGCATCTTTCGCCACTTGAACCAGATCGGTTTCCCCGCGGGAAGGGGTATAGCAGGGGACTTCGGCCTGTCGGGCGAGAGTCGCAAGTTGCTCGATGGCAGCAGGCCGGTAAAGGTCAATCGCCACAAGGACTGGTCTACGTCCTTCTTTTTTCAGTCGATAGGCAAGCTTCGCCGCTGTCGTGGTTTTTCCTGCGCCATTCAGGCCGCAGAGCAGAATACGGGCAGGAGGATTGAGATCAAGAGGGGCGTTGTCACCACCGAGCAAGGAGGCCAGTTCGTCGTGGAAAATTTTTACGATCTGCTCACCTGGTTTAACGGATTTCAGCACCTCAACTCCTTGAGCTTTCTCCTTAATGCGATTGATGAAATCACGAGCCACGGAAAATTCGACATCGGCCTCGAGCAGAGCGAGGCGGATCTCCCGCAGAGCATCGCTGATATTGGACTCCGAAATTTTCCCCACTCCGCGGAGGTTGCGGAATGTTTTATCAAGAGAATCAGCAAGAGATTGGAACATGGATGGTAATAGCGAGTGAAAAGTGAGCAGTGATCAAGCCGTGATCGAATCGCGGAGAACTTGGATGGCATGTTTGATCGGCAGTGGACGTCCCTGATTTGTAGCGAGCCCGGAGAGGTGCATGAGGCAGGACATGTCGCCACTGATCAGCAGGTCAGGCTCTTGTTCGAGTATGTGGTCGAGTTTGAGCGTTCCCATTTTTCCTGAAATGTGAGGAAAAGTGACAGAAAATGTTCCGCCAAAGCCGCAGCATTGCTCGCTCTGACCAAAGGGTAACAGGGTGACGTTACCCACGGAGCCAAGCAGTGAGCGAGTTGCTTCACCGGAACAGGTTCCACGGGAGTGACAGGACCGATGAAATGCGATCTTGGTGGACTCGGGTAGACGTCCCGGCCATTCTTTGATACCCAATCCGTTCACGATGAAATCCATGATTTCCCATGTGCGCCCGGCAAGTGAGTCGATGGATGGATCGGGGCAATCCTCGAATTGTAACTTGTTGCCATGAAAATTCATAGCCGCACAGGAGCCTGAAGGAACAATGACAGGCAAATCTCCCGCGAAAACAGATGCGGTGTGTTGCGCCACTTTACGCGAAGCATTCCAATCTCCGGAGTTGAATGCCGGCTGTCCGCAGCAGGTTTGATTTTCAGGGAATACAACCTCTACGCCGAGGTTTTCCAATACTTCCACAGTGGCCTTTGCGACATCGTCAAAAAACGCATCACATAAGCAGGTGCCCATGAGTAAAACTTTTTTTCCAGCGGGTCGTGAAACAGGTGAAGCCATGCGCGCGAAGCATCGATGGTTTTGCCAGAAAATTCAACTAGCGATTCCGCCAGTTGTTCGATTTTTCTTCAGCCAGGGTAACGTCAGCAGACAAAAGAGAATCCAAGCGATGACTTCAAACCAGATCAGATAGAATGGCCATGGTCCCAGATGGTCGATCAGGCTGGGGTTTTCTGGCGGATGAGCCACAAAACCGAAATTCGTTCCAAGTCCCATGTTTAAAGCTCCAGCGACGACAAGATAGATGTTTACACACAAAAATGCCCATAATGGACTCCGCCACCATGGAAGAGATGGGCGCCATCCGTCGCATAATGGAATGAAGATTGCCGCACCAACGATGGCAAAATGGTGGATAAAAAAAGTAAAGAACGTAAAATGGGGGAAATCATACAGCAAAGCCGGGGTAATCAAGGCCTGCATGGTAGCGGCGAGACCCCAGTAGTAAGTGAGCTCTTGCGCCCATCTTTTTCGACTCAACAGCGCATAGCCCGCCAGCACTGCCGCGATATCACATAAATGAAAAGGCAGCGCGTTATCCAAATCAATCGGGTGCGAACATGTGCACCAGGCCCATTGCGAATATCCGTATGCCGTGAGGCAAAAAAATGCCAAAACTCCGCGCGAAAGAGAAAGGGCGATATCGGGTGAGCGACGCGATGAGGCAACCAACGCCCATACGATCAAAAAGCCCACGCAAAGTGTCATGAGATGGCTGTTGGAAAACACTACGAATGTCTTCGTCATGGAGTCAGCTTGCCATGATTCCGGAAATCTGCGAGAACATTCCGCCCGCGTTTTCTACCCACTGAAAAACTCAAATTTTTCTTTCGACGCAATCCGTCATGCGCAATTTTTTGAACAAATCATCGACGTTCTCCTGCATAATTCTCGTGATGTCCCTTCTCGCGTGCTCCTGTTTTTCGGGCAGCTTCAAGGAAACATCGCGCGTGCACCATGGATGTCGTCCTCTGTTGTTGAAGCAAGCAATCAGAGAACTCGGCAAGGATCACCCCCCAACAGCCATCCATGCCTACAATGCGGAACTAGTCAAACTCCTCACAGATTTGTTTCGTCTGAATTCTCCGGCCCAGCTCAAGGGAGAAGTATGGCTGAGGGGGGAGAGGATTCGTATCGATAATGGTTCTAATGAACTCCGACAGCTCGATCCTTCGACGTTTGATGAGATGTCCATTCTCCAACATGACAGAGGCAGCAATCAGGTGCAAAATCAAGTTCGACGCGATGGTGTGGGGATTCCACTCGTGATGAGACAAAAATTTGATCCAAGAAAAGCAACGGGAAAAAAACTTTTCCCACTCAACGGTCGTCATCTGCCCGCGACTGCCGTCATCGATCTCGACTCCCAAGGTTGTCTTGTGCTCCGTTTGATTCATACGCGAAATGTTGAATTTGCTATGGTTGGAGGTGCAACCCAACCGTTAGCATATGATCTGAGCACTCCTCTCCATCGCAGCATGGGTGGCGGTATTCTCCACGAGATCGCGCTGGATGGACTGATGAACTCGGATCGTTATCTGGATGATACAGGAATTTACCTTCCGGATGTTTACGATCCGGCGAAAATCCCTGTCGTTTTTGTGCATGGTCTGAAAAGTGATCCACGCATTTGGCAAAACACCATGAACGAAGTGCTGCACGATCCGCAATTGCGCAAAAAATACCAGTGCTGGTATTTTCTCTACCCTACGGGACTTCCCGTGTATGCCTCCGCGGAAAAATTACGACGCATGCTTCACGTGGCGCGCGATCACTACGACTCGGATCACAAAAATCAAGCCATGAACCAAATGATTTTGGTGGGGCACAGCATGGGCGGTTTACTCAGCAGAATGCAGACGATCGATAGCAAGGATGACATTTATCAATCATTCTTCCGCCGACCCTTGCAGCAACTGAATCTACAGCCACAAACGAAAAAACTCATTCAAGAGGCGATGTTCTTTGAGCGGGTATCATTTGTCAAACGTGTCGTTTTTGTTGCCTCACCTCATCAAGGCAGTTCCGTGGCTCAGATTCCTGTAATCAGGGCATTGGGCATGTTGGTCAATCCCACGGAAACCCTGAACTCCATCACGATGGACATCCGTTTGCATGCAAATCGTGACCTTCAACCAGCACTTTACAAGTTCCGCAATATGGGTTGCCGCAGTGTGCAAACTTTGTCACCAGAGCACCCGATTCTCCAGTCGTTGCAAAAATGCCCCATTCAGGTGCCGACTCATTCCATCATTGCACGCAAGCAGCCCATTGGTGACGTTACTGAGACCACGGACGGAGTTGTTGCCTACTGGAGCTCGCATCTCGCTGCGGCAAAATCGGAGCACGTGGTGCATGGTTCGCATGGTTGCACTCGATTGCCGGAAGTCTCTGCCGAAATCCTCAGGATCTTGCGTCTGCATTTGAAATGAGTGTTGCCTGTGCGCTGTTGATGAATCATTGTTTTTGGGCGAAAAATGAGAATTTGTTCTGATCGAATTGATTTGCCGCAGCTCTTTGTCGACATGGACAAATTGTTTGCAGATCGTGGATTTGAAAGAGAGGAAATTGCGATGACCGGGGCGGGACCAATTCGGGCGTGGTCTCGTTTTTCAGGAGAAGATGATCCAACGGTTTATTTGTCGGCGGGTATGCATGGCGATGAACCAGCCGGTCCGCTGGCGGTCATTCAATTCTGGCAGGATCTCGATGTTTCCGACGTGAACTGGTTGGTTTGTCCTTTGTTAAATCCCACCGGCTTCTTGGCTGCCACTCGTGACAACGCGCAGCAGATCGATCTCAATCGCGATTATTTACAACGCCATTCCCTGGAAGTGCGTGCTCACGCGCAATGGTTGGAACAACAGAAAGTTCCGGATCTTTTCTTGAGCCTGCACGAGGACTGGGAAACGGACGGGTTTTACTTTTATGAAATCAGTCTCGGGGAGGATAGACCACAACGCGCGCTTGAGTTGCTCCACGCTGTGAGCACCGTTTGCCCGATTGAGGCAAATGCGATCATTGACGACCATGTAGTACGCGCGCCCGGTTGGATCCATCATGAACCGCAAGCAGATTTTCCGGAGTCCTGGCCAGAAGCAATTTTTCTCGCGAAGCGAGGCTGTCCCTTGTCATTCACTTTTGAGACACCAAGTTGTGCGTTGCCCCTGACGCAAAGAATCGCCGCTCATGGAGCGGCGATTCGCGAAGCACTTCGATTGCTTGAAAAATGATAATCAGAATCGCTTAGCGCGGACGGCGCTTGAGCTTCAGTTGTGCAAGAGATTTGGCAATCATCGCCTGGAGGTGTGCCACTTCCTCAGCATCGACGCTGTGATCCATCCCTTGCAACTGCTTTTCCGCGCGCTGAATTGCTTCTTCGCACGCGGCTTCGTCGATTTGTTCATCACCGAGCGCCATATCCGTGAGAATACAGACTCTTTCCTGAGTCACTTCGGCAAAGCCACTGCCTACGGCCAATGAAGTGAGGGATCCATTTTTTTCGTAACGCAATTCACCGGGCGCTAGCGCCGTAACCAGTGAACCGTGGGCGGGCAAAATACCCAACTCACCATCAGCACCTGGCAGATAGACGTTGGCAACGGTATCCGAAAAAACCTTTTTCTCCGGTGTGACGATTTCCAAATGTAGAGGCATTGTCGGGAAAAGATGATGTGTGATTAGCTGCGGGAGACGGTGTCGATACCACCGCGCATGTAGAAGTTGCCTTCCGGCACGTCATCCCACTTGCCATCGAGAATCTCTCCGAAGCCTTTGACGGTGTCTTCGAGAGAAACAAGGGCTCCCGGCACGTTGGTGAAAATTTCGGCCACGTGGAATGGCTGGGTGAGGAAACGCTGCAATTTACGCGCGCGGAAAACGGTGAGTTTGTCTTCATCAGACAACTCGTCCATACCAAGAATCGCGATGATGTCCTGGAGATCTTTGTATCGTTGGAGAACTTGTTGCACACCGCGAGCAACGCGATAGTGCTCGGCGCCAACGACTTCGGGGGCAAGAGCCTTCGAAGTGGATGCAAGTGGATCCACGGCAGGGAACAAAGCCTGCTCTGCCAGAGAGCGCTCCAAGACCACGGTTGCGTCAAGGTGCGCGAAGGTGTTGGCAGGAGCCGGGTCGGTCAAGTCGTCTGCAGGCACGTAAACGGCCTGGATGGAGGTAATCGATCCTTTGTTGGTGGAGGTGATCCGCTCTTGGAGAGTCGCCATTTCCTCGGAGAGGGTCGGTTGATAACCCACAGCAGAAGGTGTGCGTCCGAGCAGAGCGGAAACTTCCGAACCGGCTTGGGAGAAACGGAACACGTTGTCCACGAAGAGCAAAACATCTTGATTGTCCTCATCGCGGAAATGCTCGGCCATGGTCAGCGCGGATAGAGCCACGCGGAGACGAGCACCCGGAGGCTCGTTCATCTGACCGTAGCAAAGAGCCACTTTTGAACCTTCGGTGAGAATCGGTGTGCCCTCGGCGGAAACTTTGACGTGGCCGTGTTCATCTTTTTCGGTGGCGATAACGCCGGACTCGATCATTTCCCAGTAGAGGTCGTTGCCTTCACGGGTCCGCTCACCCACACCGGCAAACACGGAGAAACCACCGTGGGCTTTGGCAATGTTGTTGATGAGTTCCATGATCACAACGGTTTTGCCGACGCCGGCTCCACCGAACATACCGCCTTTACCACCTTTGAGCAGCGGGCAAATGAGGTCGATCACTTTGATGCCAGTAACGAGAATTTCTGTGTTGGCGCTTTGCTCGGTGAGAGTCGGCGCACCACGGTGAATCGGAGAGCGCAGAGCGGCATTTTCCAGCGGTTTGTTTTCGTCGACCAGATCACCGGTCACGTTGAAAATACGGCCAAGAATTTGTTTGCCAACCGGCACAGAAATAGGAGCGCCGGTGTCAACGATCGCCAAACCACGCTTCAAACCATCGGTAGAAGACA
>JBMLRP010000071.1:151906-158267 GCA_049240965.1 Akkermansiaceae bacterium | reverse complement strand
GTACAAGTAAAATATCAATCAATCTTTACCACTTCCTAAAGTGAGGTAGCCCTGTATCGTTGTAAAGTATGCGGACACGACCAAATCGTTTGGGAGTAGTGGAAGAATTCTGATGGTCGCTCACTTTCCACTCTTGCCAGCTCTCCGTCTGCGATAACATACTTGCCGCATTCGTAGATGACTCCCATGTCACCAAATCGCTGCTGAATTCAGGGAAATAGTCGAGGCCGGTGTCGGATGCAATCGGTCGACGAAAAGTGATGGCGAGACGATTCGAGGATACATTCTCCGTGACGATCGAAGGTAGAGCTCCGGATGGCACTGGCGCCAGGGGATCGATCCCAGCTGCATAACAGATCAGATTGCTGATTCCATCACCATTCGCATCCTGCGAGAGATCGACCAACGCACTGCTCGCTCCCATGCGCTGATAAGCCCACTGCCAGTAGGCACCTCCCCCGCTGATGGTAAAAAAAAGATCACCTCCTGGCGTCTCGAGTGTGCTGTAGGATCCGTATATGGCTTGATTGAGCGCTTTGTCTTTCAAAACGATATTCACCGAATAAATTTCGGTAGGATACTCGCGGGGAATCACCGCCTGTCCCGACCATGTGCCGCTGTTCAGCGTGCCTGATGTGAGACTCACAGGCAACAAAAGGTTCAAGGCGGAATTGGTTGGATGATAGAGCCAAACCTCGACCTGCTGCAATCCACTCACGGCATCGGTAATCGTGGCGTTGATCGTGACCGAGGCAGGTGCTGAATTGACGTTAACATTCGTATGGCTGATACTGAAGGTTTGTAGTGCGGGAGCAATCACATCACTTGTTCCAGCATTGGTTACATTCAGGGCAGGCAGCATCGTAGCACTCAGCAAATACGGGCGACCGGAAAGAGCGCCGCCAAACCGCAAACGACCACCGGACTGAGGCTGTAGAGTAATCAGTGGATTCCAGCTACCAGGCGCCGAGTATCGAGGTATCACACAACTCGCATTGGCCGCAGCAACTCCGCTATTGTATGCCAAAACTCCCGATAGCGTTGGCGTGACGATGGTTTCGTTCGGACGTAAAAATTGTAAATCAGCAGTTCCGGAAATGCCATTGCTGCCACCTACGGTAATGCCGGCACTGATCGTCGCATCATTACTGGCAGTGTTGATGGATGACGGTGTGTAAACAACAGCTGTGGGCCAATGACTTGGAGTCGCGTTGGATCCACTGGTAATGTTGAGTTGAATGGTGCCCTCCTCGCCTTGGTAACCGCCGATCTGCAGGTAGTAACTGGTGTTAGCCGTCGCCATGAAACTCAGGCTGCTGGTGATGACACCCTCATCGGCATCGTCATTGAAACCCAACATCGCGCTATTCAGGTTACTGCCGGTATTGACCTTGATCACCGTGTCAATTTCACTACCCAGAGTATCAATGCGCACCCATCCCGTGCTCGGACAGGTCCATTGCCACCAAATCGTCGCTCCTAACAAACCGTTCCTTGTATCTTCTTGTGACTGTGTATCGGCGCCGATGTTACTCGTGACTATGGTGTATGAGGCCACTGCTCCCACATTAATCCGATTGTTCGCATTGTTATTGCTCGGAGCTGCCTGCGCCATGACGGGCAGCGCGGAGACGAACATGACCAACAGTAGAACTTTCTGTATCACTCAATGAGTCAAATCGGAACTCGCACTGATGTCAAGCTCAACTGGATGGTTCTTCGGTTCTTTTTGCTGGGTCATTTGGGTTGGTAGAGCAAAATGGCAGAACCACCGTAATGACGTCGATCAAGCAAATTCCAATCAGGATGCTCGGGCGCCGCTGTTGTTTTCGCTACTTCAGCATAGAACAAGCCATCATCCTTGAGACGCGGCAATAGCAAACCAGATTGCAAAATTTTTCCTATGTGCTCGGTATCCAGAGGATGCTTGGCATAGGGAGGATCGGCAAAAATCAAATCATACTGCATCGTATCCCTCTTGAGAAAGGAGAGCACATCCGCTTGCATCACCCGGCCACCCACCAGTGATGTGGCCCCGAGATTATGACGAATGATTTTGATCGCTTGATGACTTTCATCGACGAAAACGCACGAGCAAGCTCCACGACTCAATGATTCCAAACCCAATGCGCCGGATCCGGCGAACAAATCGGCAATGTTCGCATCAATGACTCGCTCTCCCAGTATGGAAAACATCGCTTGTCTGACAAAATCAGTTGTCGGCCGGGCAACCTCATGAGGCACCTTGATCGCCATTCGTCCGGCGGTTCCTGCGATGATTCTCATGAGCAATGGGGGCCAATCAGATCGTCAGAAAAAACTTATCTTTGGTTGGACTTCGTGGGACTTTTGCCCTTGGTAGGCGCATTCGTTGATGGAGCGACAGCCAACACGGCAGGGACGCGGATGACAATATTCTTATCCAGCAGTCGAGTGCCTGTTGAAGTGAGTTCCTGAGCGCGATAAACGATCAGGTGATACTTTTTGTCGCCCGTTTGTCCGATTGCCAGATTCTCTTTGATCTTGGACAAACTCGTTTCTTCCTCGAACCTCCATTCTTTGCCCGACCACTCTCCAAGGATGCTGTTGGCATCCGCTTTGATGTCATCGAGACGACTCATGATACCATTGGTGGATTTCCATTGATCATCCTGACTTGAATAACGAAGACTCGAAACGACCGCTGCCGAGTCGGACGCAACGATATTCCAGCGTTGATCGGAGCCTTTGCGCAAGAGAAGGGAAACCTCCTGTGCGGGCTTTAATTCCCGTTTCGCCCAGAGCGCGAGATATTCATCGTATTCTTGCTTCGTGATGCCCAATTTTTCATGAAAAGGCAGCGGTACGCCCGGATTGGTGTTCTTGGAATATTCGGCAAACCATTTGGGGTCTTTTTGCGCCGCCTGCTCGACTTTGCTAATGTATTTTTCGATATCGGATGGCGGGATCACCACAACGATTTCTGCCCGCACGGGTTGATCAACTTTGAGAAACGCGGTAAGCATCTCGGGAGCATCTTGCCCGCAGGCGAAAGTTCCGGCAAATGCGAGAGCGGCAATTCGGGAGAGCAGATATTTCATGTGGGTAACTGACGGCAACGAGCCGTTACCATGCGGAACACCAATGGCAAACTCAAGAGTAAATCACGATTGCCGACCGCTTTGCCTCTGCTTCAAAGCATTTTATCCATGTTGATGCAATATTGCATTGAAATATCGGTCCATTTCGCCTTACTGGCGTGGAAATGAAATCATATTTGGCAGCAGCAATGATCGTAGTTCCCACGACAGGGTGGGTTTGGGCCGACGGCTTCGGTGTGAAATCAGGCAATCCGGTGCTTCCCGGCGTGCCTTACGAAGTGCACGATGGCACCCGTCCCCAACCACGCATGGTCGCCAATGCCGGCGCGGTTTCCGTCAAAGCACCTGCCGACGCGGTGGTGTTGTTCGATGGCACGAATTTGGATGCGTGGGAATCCCCGGCGTGGGAAATCAAAGACGGCGTGATGGTCGCCGCAAAAAAAGATCTCGTGAGCAAACAATCGTTTGGCGCCATCCAGCTGCATGCGGAGTGGCGCTGCCCGGCAGGTCGCAAAGTCAATGGCCAGGGCGGTGGCAACAGCGGTATTTTCCTGATGGGTCTCTACGAAATCCAAGTGCTGCAAAGCAACGAAAATAAAACCTATCCCGATGGCCAAGCGGCTTCCCTCTATGGACAAATGCCACCACTGGTCAATGCCACGACCGCTCAAGGCGAATGGCAAAGCTACGACATCATTTTCACCCCTCCTGTGTATGAGGGTGAAGTGGTGAAAACTCCCGCCCACGTCACCGTTCTGCACAATGGCGTGGTGGTGCAGAACCACAGCACCTTCATCGGTCTGAGCACGCACAAAAAACTTCCCGTCTATCCGCCGAAACATCCGGAAACCGGCCCAATCCGTCTCCAATTCCACGGCGACCCGATGGAATACCGCAACTTCTGGGTCCGCCCGCTCGGCAAGGTCGACCAACCGTAATGAGAAAAATCAATCCCGATTCTCATTGCTGGATCTTTTCCGTGATTCCATCATCTACGTTCATTTTATGAAACCATCTTCCTTACTACTCACACTGCCACTAGCCGCTTCTTTCGCCTTTGTTTCCTGCAAAAAACCGCAGCCTACGACGCCTGTGTCGACACCGCAAGCCGGTGAACCTTCCACCCCCGATGCACCAGCCGAACCACCCGCTGTGCCCGCACCCAGCGTCAATCCCAGCGACCGAGCATCAAAGCTTGGCTTCGCCCAGATGCTGCCCAAGGATACGGAAACTCTGGTGCTGATCCAACATGGCGCCGATGTGGCAAAGCGCTTCAAAGACAGCAAGTTCTACTCTTTCCTAAAATCACAAAATCCCGCCATCGACGAAATGGTGGATGGAAAGAGTGAGGAAGGCCTCAATGCCATGGATTTTCTCGGTCAGGAGTTCTTCCTCGCCACAGGCAAAAACACAGGAGAACAATCCGCCAATCTCATCCGTTTTTCGAATCGTCAGAATTATTTCCAATTCCGCAATCTTCTCACCATGGTCATCTCCTCATTGAAGGATGAAGAGCCGGATTTGGAAATGCTGAGCGAGGAAGGTCCGCTATTTGACATGGTAAAGGACCCGCAAAGTGGACTGGGGCTGTTAAAAAAATCCGAAGCTCCGCCGATCTTCCTGGGCTGCAAGACCACACCGGAAAATCGGGAAAAAGTGCTGCAGGCATTCAAGGGCATGACCGCCAATCTCGCCATTGCAGGCGCCTCAGTGGAAGAAGTCAGCATCGAAAGCGATGGCCGCACGTTTGAGGGGCAACAAATCACCGGCAAGAAGCTGGTTGAGGATTTGCAAGCAGATCAGGCGTTGATCGAGCGTATGGATGAAAAGCTCGAAAAAGACGTGCAAGCCGAATTGTGGAAGGTCTTGGCAGAGAAAAACATCATCGCCGTCACCGGAGTGGTGAACGATTATGTGGTGCTGTTCATTGGCAGTCGCAAGGAGGACTTGAAGTTTGCCTCCACCCCAGCCGAGTCGTTTGCGGCATCGGAGGCGCTGGCGTTCGTTGATCCCTATCTGGAAAAAAATCCCGTCGCCGTCGCCTACAGCGACAAGTCCGTGCTCGAGGGCCTCAGCAGCGGCAATGGCATCGCCGTCATCGCCCAGGCTCTGCGCGATGCGATCGCTGGCAATGGCAAAGTGGACACCCGCGAGATCGAAGCGCTGCTTGATGTGATTGCGGAACGCGAGAAGGAACTCACCAGCATGAGCAAGTTCAGCACCTTCGGCGCCGTGGCCATGCTCGACCAAGGCTTCAAGCTGGAAACCTTCGGCGGCAGCAATTCTCCCAATATTCAGAGTGAAACGAAAAATCAGATGGGTGCCCTCGAGTCCCAAAAAGACACGGCCGTTTTCATGAACTGGACGGGCAATGCTGCCTATGGCGTGAAGGCGAATGCTTATCTCGAGTCATTGGTGGAAACCACCTACGCCATTACGAAAAATGTCAGTACCTGGGAAGTGCAGGAGAATCCGGGCTTCGATGCCTTCAAGCAATACTTCACCTTGTTCGAGGAAAAATTCAGCGATGATACCGTCAGACTCTGGCAGGCGATGAGTGGAGACATGAATGACGGCCTGGGCAATGAGTCCGTCATCGTGATCGATCTGAATGGGGAAATGCCGCCACTGCCGAATGTGCCACAGGAGCTGGTCAAGGCCGGAAAATTCCCGCGCATTTCCTGGGTGAAGCCGGTGAAAGATCGCGCCAAACTCGCAGCCGCCTGGGACCAAATGAATGCCTCCGGCGAGAGCATCATGAAACAAGTCAGCGCGATGATGAATTCGGAACAAGCCATGCCCAAACCCATGAGCTCGAAGGAAAACGGCCTCGTCACCTGGTTCTTCGCCGGACCACTGTTCACCGATGACTTCGCGCCCTCCGTGACACTCGATGACAAATGGTTCGTGGCCTCGACCTCGAAAACGCACGCAGTCGGTCTGGCGCAGTCGGCCGCCTCATCCCACACCGGGAAAACCGGTGCCTACATGAGCGTGAAGTTCGATGCCCTGCGCGCCTGTGCTGAACACTGGCTCAAGGCCGTGGATCAAAACAAAGAGACCATCTTCGAAGGCAATGAATCCGCCGCGGATGATTTCACCGCCAACCAGAAAATGATCAAGGACAGCCTGGGCGCGATGAGCGAGTTGGAGGAAATGACCCTCCACACCCGTAAGGAATCCGGCGCCGACCGCACTTCATTCCACCTGAAAACACGCTGAGCGGAATTTACTAAGTGAAAAAATCACACGGGGGAGTGCATGCTCCCTCGTTTTTTTGG
>JBMLRP010000071.1:0-151806 GCA_049240965.1 Akkermansiaceae bacterium | reverse complement strand
CAGGCCAAAGGGACAACTGTGCAACAGGAAGACCATGTCGACAAATTCGGCGTCGGGATTTTCCGGATTCACCGGGGAGTGGGTGCCGCTGATGCCGATGCGGTGCTGCGCGAGCACGGTCGCAATTTCCGCCACGACGCCGGGACGATCGGTGACATCGAAGCGCACGTAATACGCCGTGCGGGTTTCCTCGATCGGCAGCAGGCGCCCCTCCTTGCCCCAGGGCAGGAATCCACGGTGGGGAAGCTCATGTGCCAGCGAACGCGCAGCCTCGACCAGGTCTGCCACCACCGCGGAGGCCGTGGGATCTTCCCCGGCACCGCGACCGTAAAAGAGCGATTCCCCCACCCCATCGCCATGCACCGCCACGGCATTGAAAACGCCATTCACCGATGCGAGAATGTGATGCTTGCTGACAAAAGAGGGCTGCAAGCGCAGTTCGATGGCATCATCCTCGTGCTGACGGATCACCGCAAGCAATTTGACCACATAACCGAGTTGCTTGGCGAAATCGATGTCGATGGGCTTGACCTGTTCGATGCCAACGACATGCACCTGAGCGGGCGAAATCGGAAAACCATAGGCAAGCGTGGCTAACAGAATCGCCTTGTGCGCGGCATCCCAGCCATTGACGTCCAGCGTGGGATCGGCCTCGGCGTAGCCCAGCGCCTGCGCCTCTAGCAACGCGGTGGCGAAATCCAGCCGCGCTTCCGACATCCGCTGCAAAATATAATTACTGGTGCCGTTGATGATGCCGCACATCGACTTGATGCGATTGCCAATGAACGCCTCCTGCACGGTCTTGATGATGGGAATGCCTCCCGCCACCGCTGCCTCGAAATGGATCGGCGTGTTGTGTTGTTTCGATAGAGCGAATAGTTCCGCGCCACGCTCGGCCAGCAAGGCTTTATTTCCCGTGACGACAGGTTTTCCAAGACAAAGAGCGCGCGCGACGATGTCGAACGCCAATCCCGTGCCTCCGATTAATTCGACCACGATATTCACCGCGGGATCATCCACCATGGCCTGCCAATCCGTCGTGATCAGCGATGCATCCACAGTTTCATGCCGGGCCTTTTCTTTGTCGCGCACGAGAATGCGGCGCACGTGCATCTCCATGGCACCGCCGCAGCGTTGTTGGATCAGATCGCCATTGCGCTGCAGAGCGCGGATCACGCCCGTGCCGACAGTGCCACAGCCTGCCAAACCAATGCCATAAGGGGTAGAAGTCACACGGCGACTGTAGGGACCGTAACTCCGAGCCGCAAGCGAGAAACCTGACAGTTGTCAGCCCGAAGGCGCGGCTGCAATCATGCAAGATGTTTTCTCGCTTGCCAGAGCCCTCAGACGAAGACCAACTTTCAGCGGGATGACCGAACTCGCCTACGCGTTGCTTTTTTTCGCTGGTTTTGCCGGAGGCTTGATCGATGCCATCGCAGGGGGCGGAGGATTGATTACGGTGCCGTCCTTGCTCGCCGTGGGAGTTCCCGCGCATTGGGCATTGGGCACGAATAAACTGCAATCCGCCTGCGGCACGTCCCTGACGGTCTGGCGCTACCACCGTGCCGGACTCATGAACACACCAGGCTTGCGTTGGGGGGTGATGGCATCGTTCCTTTCCAGTGCCGCAGGAGCGTGGGCGGTGACCTTGGTCTCGCAGGAAATCCTGCGTTTGCTCATTCCATGGCTGCTTGCGGCGGTGGCTGTCTACACGGCGGTGAACCGGCGTTTCGGTCTTGCCGCCGGAATACAGCGCATGGGTCATCTGGCTTTCGCTCTGATCTTCGGCGTGATTCTCGGTGCCTATGATGGATTTTTCGGTCCTGGCTGTGGATCGTTCTGGATGCTTGCTCTAGTCGCCGTGCAAGGCATGGAGCTGCGCGATGCCACCGGCTATACAAAGGCAGTGAATCTGGCGAGCAACCTCGGCGCACTGGGGTTTTTCCTTGCCGCCGGACAAGTGGACTTTCGTGCGGCTCTGGCAATGATCGCGGGCCAGTTATTCGGCGCACGCATCGGCTCTGGCCTGGTGATCCAGCGAGGGTCCTCTTTCATCCGCCCGGTATTTTTGACCGTGGTATTCGGCATGACCTTCAAGCTCCTGTGGGATGCCTGGATGCCACGCTGAACCCGAGGAAAAAAGGGGCATTTTCTTTGACATGAGAAAAACTAGGGGTTGCGCCTGAGCTCGGTTTCCCCTATGCCAAACGAGTTCACCTTTCTATCACTATGAGCAAAAGCGACTTCGGACTTATCGGACTGGCCGTCATGGGCCAAAATCTCGTTCTCAATGTAGAATCCCGCGGCTTCCAAGTCAGCGTTTACAACCGCACCACCGCCACCACCGATGAATTCATCGCAGCTCATCCCGGCATGAAATTGGTCGGCGCCAAAACTTTGGAAGAATTCGTGCAGTCCCTCGCCACTCCGCGCAAAATCCAGATCATGGTCAAAGCCGGCGGTCCTGTTGATGCGGTGATCGAACAACTCATTCCACTTCTCGACCAAGGCGATATCATCATCGATGGCGGCAACTCCCTCTACACCGATACCGAGCGCCGTGATGCCTACCTCACGGAAAAAGGCCTGCGTTTCATCGGCGCCGGCGTTTCCGGTGGTGAAGAAGGTGCGCGCAAAGGCCCCTCCATCATGCCCGGCGGCCCGCTTTCCACCTGGGACGTCATGAAGCCCATTTTCGAATCGATTTCCGCCAAAGTCGATGGCGAGCCCTGCGTCACCCACATCGGTCCCGGCGGCGCGGGTCACTACGTGAAGATGATCCACAATGGCATCGAGTACGGCGACATGCAGCTCATCTGCGAGGCTTACAACATCTTCAAAGCCGCAGGCTTCACCGCTGCGGAACTCGGCCAGGTCTTTACCGATTGGAACAACGGCGACCTTGAAAGCTACCTGATCCAGATCACCGCGGAAATTTTCAAACAAAACGACCCCGAGACCGGCAAGGCTCTCGTCGATGTCATTCTCGACACCGCCGGCCAAAAAGGCACAGGCAAGTGGACCATCATGAACGCCGTGGAAAACGCCGTCGTCATCTCCACCATCAACGCCGCCGTGGAAGCCCGCATCCTTTCCTCGATGAAGGAAAAACGCGTGACCGCCAGCGCCGAGTTGCAAGGCCCCGTGGCGAATATCACCGGCGACAAAGCTGCGCTGGTGAAAAAAGTGCACGATGCTCTCTTCGCATCGAAAATCATTTCCTACGCCCAAGGCCTCGACCTCATCAAAACCATGGGTGCCGAGAAAAACTGGAACCTCGACCTCGGAAAAATCGCCGCCATCTGGCGCGGCGGTTGCATCATTCGCGCCCGATTCCTCAACGACATCACCGATGCCTATCGCAGCAATCCTGAACTGAGCAACCTCATGCTTGCTCCGTTCTTCAAGAACCTGCTCAACGAGTTCCAGCAAAACTGGCGTGAGATCGTAGCACTCGCCACGATCAACGGCATCCCTGTTCCTGCTTTCAGCGCATCGCTCGGCTACTACGACAGCTATCGCAGCGCCGTCCTGCCTGCCAACCTGCTGCAAGCCCAGCGCGACTTCTTCGGCGCACACACCTACGAGCGCACCGACAAACCTCGCGGCGAGTTCTTCCACACGAACTGGCCCGATGTGATCGGTTGAATCGAACCGAACTCAGCATTCATGAAAAATTCCTCAACACGTGGGAGGAATTTTTTTTTGGTCAGCGTTGGTGCTTCGGTAAGCGCAACCAATCCGTGATTTTTTCCAGTGACATGGCATTGATCACGTCTTCGCGTCGGAGCCAGCCTTTGCGGGCGAGGCGCACGCCGAAGTGGAGGAACTGGAGTTGCTCAATTTTGTGAGCATCGGGGTTGATGGAGCAGAGCACGCCTTTGTCGCGCGCGCGGTGCCACCAACGCCAGTC
This sequence comes from Akkermansiaceae bacterium, assembly GCA_049240965.1. Taxonomy (GTDB): domain Bacteria; phylum Verrucomicrobiota; class Verrucomicrobiia; order Verrucomicrobiales; family Akkermansiaceae; genus UBA956. Next base: position 147,893 of record JBMLRP010000071.1, on the reverse strand, counting down.
CATATCGAGGCGCATGGGATTGCAGTTGAGTTCGATGACCGTACGGGTTTCAGCGGCGCAGTCGATGATTTTGGTGATGTTCACAGCGTATGCTTCGCGCTTGAGAAGAAGACGGCCGGTGAGGTGGCCGATCATGGTGACATGCTCGTTTTCCATGGCGCGGATGATACGCTTGGTCATTTCGTCCTCACCGAGGGTGAAAGCGTTATGAACCGAGGCAACACAGTAATCGAGTCGGGCGAGAACCTCATCGGAAAAATCGAGTGAGCCGTCCCTGAGGATGTCCACTTCGGAGCCGGCGAGAATCCGGAATCCATGCTGGGTCGCATTGTAGGCGCGGATTTCAGCGACCTGCTCAAGCAGGCGCTCCTCGTCGAGACCGTTGGCTTGGAAGGAGGATTTCGAGTGATCCGCAATGCCAAGATATTGCAGTCCAAGCTCTTGGGCCGCAGCAGCCATTTCTTCTAACGAATTTCTGCCATCTGACTCGGTGGTGTGATTGTGGAATGTACCGCGCAGGTTATCGATCTCGATGAGACGAGGAAGAGAGCCGTTTTGCGCAGCCTCGATTTCGCCGAGGTTTTCCCGGAGTTCCGGCTCGATGAAGGAGAGGCCGAGCGCTTGATAAATGTCTTTTTCCTCACGGATTTCGGGCACGGTCTCGGCATTCTCATTGGTGCGGGTGAAGTCGTATTCATTGAGCGACCAGCCGTGGCGCAATGCGAGTTGACGCAGAGCGACATTGTGTTCTTTGGAACCGGAGAAGTATTGCAGGGCAAAAGGAAACTGCGCGTTGGACACAACACGCAAGTCACATTGCAAACCGTTTTCGAGTATCACCGATGACTTTGTTTCACCGTGAGAAAGAATTTTTTGAATCCCGGGCAGCGATGCAAAAAAAGCAATCAAGTCTTTCGGATGAGAGCTGGCCGCCAGTAAGTCAACGTCGTGCACGGTCTCCTTCGATCGACGGTATGATCCACAGGCGGCAACGCGCAATGTTGCGGGGTGGGATCGCAATTGATCGAGCAAATCTTCCACGATAGGCGCCACACTACCGAGACGAAAGATCCCCGCATAACTTTCACGATGCGTAATGGCCTCCAACAGATTCGCCTGTGTTTTGGCGCCGAATCCCGGAGTTCCGGCGATGCGATTTGCCAAACATGCTTCCTTCAACTCCGCAACAGAATGAATGCCGCAATCGCGATGAAGAGTTTTGATTTTTTTGGGACCTAGACCCTGGAGTTCGAATAATTCAAACAAACCATGGGGAAATTCCGCACGCAAATTTTCATGGAATGCCAATCGTCCTGTGCTCGCCAATTCATGGAGTTTATCGCGCAGAGCTTCTCCGATACCTTTGACTCCGGTGAGTTGATTTGCCGCGGCAAGAGCCACGATATCGTCGGGATACGTGCGCACGGTTTCTGCTCCGCTGCGATATGCTTTCACTTTGAAAGGATTTTCATCTTTCAACTCCAATAGAATGGCAATCTCTTCCAGAACACGGATCATTTCCTCGCGCGACATGGGAAACATCATAGGCCCATCCTTCGAAAAAGAAAATGCAGAATCAGGATAACAACTCTTCGCGGAAAGCCCGATAGAGCTCATGGATGGATTCCTTGTTTTTGACTGATTTTGCCGTAGCCGATGGTTGCACTTGCTGGGGCATGAGCATCGCGGTTACGCACCCTGTGTCTTCTTCTGGATGTTGGCGTGGAGATGGTTCCTGATTGCACGGCACGGACAAGTTGCGGTAAGAGAACGATTTCATGTTGCGAACCCAAATGAAATCTAATCCGTGTGAAAATGTGATGAAGCCGCGGTGAAAAGTCAGTGCGATTTGCTCGGAATTCAGCCGATTTGATCCAAATTACCTCTTGCAGGCCCGATGGTAGCACCTGCCAAGAACTTCGCAGGAGTCATCGTTTGACGCAGGTCTTTTTTCCCATGACTCACATAACTCGACCATCGGATCACGCGACGCACGACAGGATGAACGTCCCATGTGATCCTTGCGACCTCACGCTGACACCAGTCGAAGCAGGGATCGGCATCCGTGCTGATGATGGAGACATCTTCTGGCACTCGGATCCGATGTCGGGCGAGAAATTGCATGGTAGCGACAAAGATTGCCACTTCGTCCAAAATCATCGCCGTCGGTGGTGTTGACTGGAAAAGGGTTTCAAGCCGTGCATGGAAATCAGCGATGGTTTCATCCCACGAGGGCAGATTGTAATCGCCAGTAGACAATCCATGCAATTCAAGTTCTCTGAGGAAAGCAATTTCCGGGCCTCCGGGGATCGGGAGTCGACGACGAGGACGAACCATCAAAACGATTCGCGAGTGACCAAGTTGGATCAACTTGCGCGTGGCATCGATCATTGGTGGAATTTTGTCCGGCCCTACGGAGGCGATCGGCAGACCACGGCGCCTGCCGAATAGCGCAAATGAAGGAAACGCCTGCTGGGAAAACCATTCTAACAATTCGCGTGATCCCGCAACAACGATCCATGCGTCGGCTTCCGTCTGCTTCACCATACGAGCGACTTTCTTCACATCCATGTTCATATCGTTGAGATAGCGCGGTGCGAAAAAGGCACGATGGCCCTCATCCAGCAAGCCGTGATAGAGGGCCACGATGTAGTTCGCACTTCGGTCCGATTCCTCACTGATTAAAATTGCGATGCGGAGAGAGGGTGTGATTTGATTTTTGGGAAGATTGATTTTCCGTTTTTTTCCCGGCCCTTGCGCGATCAGGAGGCTGTCTTCTTCCAACAATTGCAGTGCTGCTTCCACCGTCTTGCGGTCGATTCCAAACTGATGTGCCAGTTGGGGCGCGCCCGGCATCAGTTGCGTCCATGTACCACGCAGAAGTTGCTCTCGCAAATGCAGAGCGACTTGCTGGGAAGGAGATAAGACGTTGAGCTGTGGCATGAAATTAAACTTACCCATTTTTGGTCATGTTGCAAGAAAATAAAACATTGTGAAAAACCAAAACTATGACAGCTTCCCAGCGTGCGAAGGCGCAAGCCAACGTTACAGGTAATCTCCCTCGGGGGATAGAGTCGTGTCCCAGACACGGTTCGGGCGGGAAGCATTAAGGGGTTTCTGCTTCCCGCCTTTTTTATTGCCTGCGCAGGATACTCTTTTACTAACAGCTCAAGCTTTTATCAAAGAGCGGCATGATTCTCTCCCGCGCATGGATTCCTTGATTTTTGCTTCTTGAGAAAGGAGATCAAAGGATTACGATCTGTGCTTCATGCAAAACATAAGAATGCTACTGCTATGCCAACTGATGGCGTATTTTGGGCTTGGTGCGGGAAATGAACTTTCCGCGGACGATCGCAAAACACCTGACGTGGCAGCAGTGGACGCCGCGACAAAACTGCGCCTGCAGGAATTGGATGAATACTGGAACCGCGTTTCCCGGGCCGTGCAGCAAGGTGATTTCGATTCCTATCAGGCGACTTGTCATCCGTCAGGGATTCTCGTAAGCGGCAAAAAAAAATTCTCTCAGCCATTGACGACAGCACTGGCGAGATGGAAACAAGAATTTACGGACACCAAAAACGGCAAGCTAAAAGCACAAGTCGAGTTCCGGTTTTCCAAACGCATGGGGGATGCCACCACTGCGTATGAAACCGGGATTTTCCGTTACGAATCACAGCGCGAGGGTGAGGAACCCAAAGTCGAATACATACATCTGGAAGCCCTGCTTTTGAAAGAGAATGGTCACTGGCGGATCATGATGGAGCACCAGCGGGAATCCAGCAACGAACCGGAATGGCACGCGCTGAAATCAGGCGCATTTTCCCGTTAGAACATGAGATGGGATTGGCGTTCTCATCAGCCTTTCCTGAACTGAAAACCTCATTCCATGACATGAGAAATCGCCCGATAAAATGTTAGTGTTCGGGGCCGACCTAAGACATACTCACAAGCAAATCATTCCATCATGAAAAAAATCATCCATTTTCTGGTCGTCGTATCATGCGGTATCTCCTGCGCTGTATGTGCAGAGATAAAGCCCATCGTCAAAAAAAATCAACAAACCAAGATCCAGCAACTCATCGCTCAACTACCTGCTGGCAGCAGTCACGACCTCGACATCGCATATGTCACCGGAGCTCAAGTAGGCACAAAACCTGACTCTGTACAAAAACTGGACCTCTATGTTCCTGCCGGCAAAGGTCCCTTTCCTCTGATTTTTTGGATTCATGGTGGTGGTTGGCACAGTGGCGGCAAACTCGAATCAGGGCTCCATCTCGCTCTGAAGTTTTTACCCAAGGGCTTTGCGCTGGCATCCGTCAATTATCGTTTGTCGGCCGATGCAGCATTTCCGGCTCAAATCGAAGATTGCAAAGCGGCGCTGGCTTATCTTCGTGCACGCTCCGAGACTTATCGTATCGATTCCCATCGGGTTGGCACACTCGGGCATTCGGCTGGCGCACACCTCGCAGCTCTGATGGCGTGCACGGGAAACGGACAACAGTTTTCCACCAATCCACAAGCATGGCTGCGCATCCAAGCAGCCGTGTGTTGGGCCATGCCCGCCGATCTTGATCGCGATCGTGGCAATTGGCCCAAAACATCCATGATGCACAACGGAGCGGACGCTCTACTCTGGAAATTTTTCCCCAACAACCACTACGATGGAGAATTCGCACGCATGGCAAGCCCCGCTTCATATGTGCATGCAGACGCACCTCCCTTCCTCATCGTTCACGGTCAGAAAGATGATCTTGTGCCTCCAGGTCAAGCATTGGCCTTTGCTGATTCCTTGAAAAAGAAGGGCGTTCGTCTGAAATGCAGAGTCGATCCGGATCGCGGACACGATGTCATGAATGCCGAATCAGTGATGGAAGCAATTGAATTTTTCTCCGACATTCTCAAGCCGAACAAGGGATGACTTGCATGCTTCCTGAACCTGACAGATGGATGGGTGGGCATCACAAATCATGTCGACCGGTATCGTGGGGCGATTCGATTACTTGTTTGCCACCAATCGAATCTGATAGATCTTCGGCCAACACTTGCCGGTAACAAACAAATCACCCATCGTGGCATCGTAGGCGATTCCATTCAGAACGAAGTCATGATTCTTGCGGGTTTCTCTGGCGTCGATGCCCCTGAGGTCGATGACACCCAGCACACTGCCATCGGCAGCATTGATGCGGAGAATTTCATCCCGCATCCAGACGTTGGCAAAAATTTCACCTTCGATAAATTCCAGTTCGTTCAACTGGGTCATGGCATTCCCCTTGTGCCGTACGGCGATTTCCTTGACCACGCGAAAGCTGTTAGGATCGAGAAAGCGCAGGCGGTCGCTGCCGTTGCTCATGATCAGGTGGGTGCCATCCGTAGTTAGTCCCCAGCCTTCACCGGCATAGGCGAAATTTTTCTGCCACTGGAAAGTCTTGGCATCGTAGACAAAGCCGATTTGGTTTTTCCATGTGAGTTGATAGAGCTTGCCATTCAGTTCGGCGATACCTTCGCCGAAGTATTCGGGTGCGAGATTTTTTTGCAGCAGCACGCGGCCGGTTTTTTTTTCGACACGGCGGATGCTGGTTTGACCAAAACCACCTGTTCCCTCGATCCAACAGTCCTTGGACAAATACAAACCCTGGGTGAAGGCGCCGGTATCATGGGGAAATTCCTTGATCACCTCGTAACTGAGATCGGCGAAGCGCTGCCAGTCCGGGGCAACGCGATGGGCTGCCTCCACAGGCGCAGGTGGCGAGGCATCAGATTTTTTCTGGCAGGAGAGAATCACTGCCATCAGCAAACCCACCAATGCTTTCATCGCCATTTTCATCCTCTCACTTTATTCATCCACACCTAACAACTCCAGAATGCGCTGCAAGTCGTCGTTGCCATAGTATTCGATTTCGATGCGACCTTTTTTCGGCGTGTGACTGATCTGCACTTGTGTGGCGAAGAGAGTGCGCAGACGGTTTTCCAGATCGCGCACATGGGAGTCCAACTCTTCTTGTGTGGTCGCCGTCGATGCCCCATTTTTCTGTTTGACCACAGGAGGATTGAGGAAATTCTGAACCAATTTTTCTGTGGCGCGAACGGTGAGTGACTTGCGCAACACCTGATCTGCGGCGAGCAGTTGCGATGAGTGATTTTTCAGTGCAAGCAATGCCTTGGCGTGTCCCACGCTGACGCGGCCCTGGGCCACTTGCAGTTGCACATCTTCGTGAAGGTCCAGCAGACGCATCGCATTCGCCACACTGGCACGCGATTTGCCGACGCGACTGGCGATTTCCTCCTGCTTCAGGGCGTATTCCTTTGCCAGACGAACATAACCGGCGGCCTCTTCCATTGGATTCAGATCCTGACGTTGCAGATTCTCAATCAATGCCATTTCCAACACATCACGGTCAGATGCTTGTCGCTCAATGACAGGCACCGTGGCCAAACCCAGTTTGGTTGAAGCGCGCCAGCGACGTTCGCCAGCGATCAATTCCAGAGATTCTCCGACGCGACGTACGATGAGAGGTTGGATGATTCCATGTTGGCGGATCGATTCCATCAATTCGTCCAATGGAGCTTCGACAAAATGCTTGCGTGGCTGCAACGGACTGGGAATCACCTGTGTCAGCGGAACATCCCGCACCAGCTTTCGCTCATCAGGTGAAATGGTGGCTTCCGGAATGGAAGTGGAGCCGGCTTGTTTTTTGATCAACGCGCCGAGACCTTTGCCGAGTGCAGATTTGTGAGCCATGGTGGAAGGAGAGTATGCAGAAGTGCGGGAAAAAAATCAAAGATGATTTACAGGGGAAAACGTGATTGATGGTGATAACTAGTTCAACCTTGGTTTTTCGGGAAAAATCCACGGATATGTCAGGGTTTGGCGAACAACAAACAAATCGGCGAGGGGACGGTGATTTGAGAGTTGGTGACGCTGAGCTTGCCGGATTGGGGATCGATGGCCAGCACTTGCAGGTAGTCCGAATCCTGTCCCGCGACGATCAGGTAGGCACCACCCGGAGCTACGGTGAAATGACGCGGGGTTTTCACGGCCGTCACGGTTTGCCCCACTTCGGTCAGCGCGCCGGTTTTTTGATCGATGGCGAAAGCGGCGATCGACTGGTGCCCACGATTGGAAGCATACAAAAAACGTCCATTGGGATGAATCTCGATCTCCGCTGTAGTGTTGATGCCGTCAAAGGTTTTAGGCAGCGTTGACACCGATTTTTGCGCTTTCAGTGTGTTACCGCTTCTTGTGAAGTGGGTCACGGTGTTTGTCAGTTCATTGACGACATAGACCCATGGTTGGCTCGGGTGGATTGCCAGATGTCGTGGCCCGTCTCCGGGGGAGGAACTCGCGAAGGGTGGTTGTGCCGGGGAGATCTTTGCTGTGCTGCTGTCAACATTGTAGACAAGTGTCTGATCCAAACCAAGATCAGGCACCCAGAGCGCTCCCTCAGCAAAGTAGACACCATGCGCGTGAGGCCCCGTCTGTCGTTGCGGATGAACGCTCTTGCCCTGATGCTTGATGACGGTGACCGCTTCCGATGGAATGCCCTTCGAGTCTAATAAAAACGAAGCCGTGCTCCCATCACCATAATTGGCCACCGCTACGATTTTCCCGTGTGGCTCAACGGCAAGATGACAGGGGCCTTTGCCGCCGGAAGGGACGTCGCCGAGAAAACTCAGCGTGAGGTTTTTGCCGATCGCAAATGTCGCCAGAGTTCCCGTGCCATCCGGCCGTGCGCCGATGGAATAGAGAAGTTTTTTTTCCGGATGCAGGCACAAAAAACCAGGGTCTTTGTAACTCGCGGCCAGGCGCACGTTGCTGAGCGTGCCGTTCGCATCGTCGAAATCCACCAAATAAATGCCTTTGCTATCGCGATCTGTACGGGTCCCCACATAACAGGGATGGGTAGCAGCTGTTGCATACGAGCTGCTCACGCCTAAAATGATTGCCAAGATTCTGTTCATTACGGTGGGAAATCCAATCGAAGAACCGGGGACAGGTCGAGAAAAATCGCATCACAGATTGCGAAAGTGTGCCTTGCCATTCGCTGCGATTCATGGCAGATTCATGCCTGATAATCACCTAGCAAAACAACCCATTCTGATCATGAGCGAATCTTTTTCAAGTAATGCCGGCAGCCTCGATCCACAGGCTGGTTTCACTCCCACTCCTTCGGTTTCGCAAGCGGCGCATGATTTGCGCATGGCAGCGGAAGGAAAAATCAAGGACATCGCCGGTCAGGCTGGCGCGTTCAAAGAAAAAGCCTTGGAGAGCGCATCGCAATTTCGTGATGTGACTTCAGAAAAAGCCCAAGCGCTCAAGGCAAGTGCGGCCGAAAAAGCCGCTCAATTCCGTGAAATCGCCCAGGAACAATGGATCGACACCCGTGCGCGTGCGCGTGAGGTGCATAGTTCGGCAGAGGATTATGTGCGTCAAAATCCCACCAAGTGTGTGCTGGGAGCACTGGGTATTGGCTTCCTGATCGGTCTGATCGCTCGCCGCTGATTCGAATGGCATGAGCGAAGAATCTCCCAACCCATCTGCACCGTCATCGGTCGCGGGCATCGACTGGCAGTCTGCTCTGGCGGAATTTGTCTCATCTCGTGTGGCTCTGATCCAATTGGAATCGAAGGATGCCGTGCGTATGATTGCCCAAAAGTCCCGTCACTCCGCCATGCTGATGGCTTTCTCGCTTCTGGCCTGGTTCTTCTTCGTTGCCGGCTTGATTGGCTGCCTCCATCACTGGACAAGCGCACCATGGTGGACCTACGCCATGGGATTTGGGTTGGTCCATGCACTGCTTGCATGGCGTATCGCAAATCTGCTGAAACGTCCACAACCACCTCCCTTTCCTCTCACTTGCCAAGAATTTCATAAAGATCGTCTATGGATGCAAAGTCTCAAAACGCCGAGCTCGAAGCACTGATTCGTCGCAATGACCTTGCGCGCCGTGCTGTGGCAGATCAGTGGCAAAACATACAACGTCGCATCGACCTGCCATCGCGGTTGAGCGAACACATTCGTGGCAACCGCGCGTTGTGGTTTGCAGGAGCCACCACACTGGGCCTGGTTGCCAGTTCATGGTTTCGCAAAAAACCACAAGCAGCCAAACCGGGCACTGCATCGCGCAAAGGTCTTGTGAGTTTGGCTCTCGGTGCTGCCGTCACTCTCGCCAAGCCTGCCATTAAAACATGGCTTTGGAGCGAATTCCAAAAACGATATCTCACACGCCACCCACTCTCGCCGGGGAAGAATTCCCAGCGTCGTTTCTCCGATTGATTTTTTCTTTTTGAACTCTAAAAAAATTCCATGTCTCACACTGTTCTCGATCACGTTGATCAATACCTCCGCCTCGGCCAAGAATATGGCTGCTCTGATGTGCACCTCGCTACCGCTTATCCCCCGGCCTGGCGGAGAAACGGTCAGTTGCAGCCGATCTGGGAAGACCATGCTCCGCTGACCGAGGAACAAGTGCTCAAGCTCGCACATTCTTTCCTTGGAGCCGCAGAATGGAAGCGTCTCGACGAAAAAGGAGATGTGGATTTCGCCTACGATAACGGAGAGGGACGATTCCGTGCTTCGGTCGTCCGTCAACGTCTGGGGCTCGACATGGTTTTCCGCGTCATCAGCACCAATATCCGAAGCATCACCGACATCGGCTTACCTGTGGATCACATCGTTCCACTTACCCGTTACCACAACGGTTTGGTGCTCGTTACCGGCTCGGTGGGATCCGGTAAATCAACGACACTGGCCGCTCTGATCGATTTCATCAATCGCGACCGCGAAGATCACATTCTCACGCTGGAGGATCCGATTGAATATGTTTTCGACTCACAAAGTTGCCATGTCAATCAGCGCGAAGTGCACTCGCACACGGAGTCCTTTGCCAAAGCATTGCGCGGTGCCTTGCGGGAAGATCCCGATGTGATCATGGTCGGAGAAATGCGCGACCTCGAGACCATTCAGCTCGCTCTTACGGCTGCGGAGACCGGTCACTTGGTTCTGGGAACTCTGCACACCGGCAATGCGCCCCGAACTCTGGACCGGGTGTTGGACGTTTTCCCCACGGACCAGCGCGACCAGATCCGTATCATGGTTTCAGAATCCTTGCGTGGAATTTTATCGCAACAATTGGTCCCCAAAGCCGACGGATCCGGACGCGTACTGGCTCTCGAGTTGTTGGTCAATACCCCGGCCGTCGCGAACTGCATTCGCGAAGGAAAAACCTTCATGCTGCCCGGCGTCATGCAAACGGGAAAAAACGTTGGCATGATTACGATGGATGAATCACTGCGCCGACTCTACATTCAGGGTGTCATTACCCCTGAGGAGTGTTTGTATCGTGCTGAAGATAAAACGCAAATGCGCGCTTTCTTCCAATCCTAACATTTTCCACTTCCACTTTTCACACTTCACCCTTTCACTCCATGGCCCGCATTGATGCCTTATTCCAATATCTCGTCGTATCCAAAGGTTCCGACCTTCACCTTTCCGAGGGGCAGCCTCCCAAAATCCGCGTTCACGGTGGCATTCATGCCATTCCCGATCAACCAGTTCTCTCGGGTGAGGACTTCCGCTCACTCTTGGCGGAAATTTGTGATCCAAAAGCCTTCGAAAAATATCTCCAGAGCGGGGACCTCGACTTCGCCTATGCGATGGACGAAGCCTCACGTTTCCGTTGCAACTACTTGAAGCAAAAAAATGGTCTCGCCGCCGTGTTTCGTCTGATTCCCACGGAAATCATGTCACTCGAATCCCTCGGGGTTCCCCCGGTGGTAAAAGAATTCGGCCATATGCGCTCCGGTTTGGTGTTGGTAACCGGACCAACGGGCTCAGGAAAATCGACCACGCTTGCCGCGCTTCTGGATTACATCAATACCAACTTTGCCCGTCACATCATCACCATTGAGGAACCGATCGAATTCGTGCATCGCAACAAGCGCTCGATTCTGACGCAGCGAGAAGTTCCGATTCAGACACCCTCCTTTGCCGATGGTCTGCGTGCCGCACTTCGTGAAGATGCGGACATCGTTCTGGTGGGAGAGATGCGCGATCTGGAGACCATTTCTCTAGCACTCACCGCCGCGGAAACAGGACTTCTGGTGTTCGGGACTTTGCACACGAACAATGCGCGTAAAACCGTGGACCGGATCATCGACGTATTCCCCGCCGATCAGCAATCGCAGGTCCGCACCATGCTTGCGGCATCGTTGCGCGGTGTGCTTGCCCAGTTGCTATGCCGCCGCAGTGACAAACCCGGTCGGACCGCAGTTCACGAAATCATGTTCGCCACTCCCGCTGTTTCCGCCATCATTCGTGAAGGAGCCACACAGAAACTCAACGATGTGATCACAGGCGGCAAGAGCGAGGGCATGCAATTCATGGACGAGTCGATTTGGTCGAAACTACGCGAAGGCATCATTTCGCCGCAAGAAGCCTACATGAAGGCCATCGATAAAAACCGCTTCAAAAAATTCCTACCACCTGAACTCGCCACACTTGGCAATGCCTCCGGTGAAGCACAGGGAACGCACTGATCGCGATGTTGCTTTTCATCGGCAAAATTTATCAACGGAAAACCTTCACATCTTCGCAGGCGATATGAATTCTTCTCGTCTCAAGATTCCATCGAAATAGGAACGTCCACTCCTGATCCCTCATGCTGATCATCAATCAAGAACCCGTTGATCCCGCGCTCATTGAAGATGCGTTTCAGCGGATCAAGACATCGGCGGAGATGCTTGCTGATGTCTCGTGTTGTGAGCGGGATGAAGAGTTTTTGGCGCAAGCCGAAGAAGAAGTCATCGACGGAATTCTCCTCGCGCAGGAAGCGGAAAGACGTCATGCCCAGCTTGACGAAACATTGGTGAAAGAAGCCATGGAAAAAGCCTTGCGTGAGTGGCGCGCAAACGGTGCGTCATGGGAGTTGATCGAAAAACATCATCCACAAATCCATCAGGAAACAACCGCCGCCCTGCGCATGGAACTCTTCACGAAAGAACTCTTCGCCGATATCGATGAGCCATCCGATGAAGAAGTCTCGGACTACTATCAAGAGCACCAGGACGAATTTTTCCGAGCCCCCGCCGTACACGCGCAACATTTATTGCGGTTTCCGGACCACTCTCATCCATGGAACGCCTATCGGCAAATGCTGGAACTGCGTCAACAGGTGATCGACGGCGCGGATTTTGCCACGCTGGCTCGCGAACATACGGAAAAACACAATCAGGAAATCGATCTCGACTGGATCACCATGGAACGGATTCTGCACCCATTTGAAGCGATATTATTTTCACTGGGGGAAAAGGAAATCAGTCCCGTCATTAGCCACGAAAACGCATTCCATCTCGTTTATCCGCTCGAAATCAAACCTGCGGTTCTCATCGGTCTTGAGGAAAAGTCGGATGAAATCCGCAATCGAATTGCTCTAGCAAAAAAACAGAAGATCTTACGGGATCTCGCCACCTCTCTGCGTACCCAGGCGGTGATCGAACGAAAAATATCAGATCACGCGCCGTCTCAATAGAGCGCCGTATTTGGGGCTGAACAACCAGGCTAACAAAAACAAAACCCCGAGTACCATCACGATCGTCGGACCCGAGGTCAGTTTGAGCGGCACGGATATCATCACGGCGCACACGGCTCCCATGGCCCCTAACGCACCACCTCCCCAGAACAGGGCTGATGTGCGGTCCGTGAACAAGGAAATTGTTGCCGCGGGAGTCACCAATAAACCCACTGATAAGACACACCCCACGGCCTGCAAAGAAGCCACCAAGGACATGACCATCAGCGCAAACAGCAGGTATTGCACGAAACGAACCGGAACTCCTTGTGCTGCCGCAACGTTAGGCTCAAACAAAGCCACGAGAATCGGACGCATAAAAAGATTCGCCAATACAAGCGTCAACACACCAATGCCGAAAACGGTCCACAAATCCACATGAGACACCGCGTTGATGTCTCCGAACAACCAGTGTTCCAGCTCTTGCCGAACTCCCAGACGGGGCAGTAGAGCCACTCCACCGGCAAAGGCGGATGTATAAAGCACGGCGAGCGCCGTGCCTTGCGCCACACGATTGCCACGCGCGATCGCTACCGAACCCAATCCGACGATTAGTGCCGCGATCAACGCACCAAGAAACGCATTCAGTTGCGTCAAGGCACCGGTGATCATAATTGCCACAGTAATCCCCGGAAGCATCGTGTGGGATAGGGCACTGACGGAAAGAGCCGTTCGGCGCAGAATCACAAAGCCGCTGAAAAACCCATTGGTAAAGCCGACCAAAGCCGCCGCCGCCAGAGCCCTTTGAAAAAAAGCATGATCGAGCATGTCCCACATTTCGGCACGATGCTAACAAAGATCCCGAGACTGGCAAGTTCTGTTGCAACGCGGGACAAACACATTTCATGGGCATGGCAGTTCCTCACCGTCACGTTGTCACGTTCATGAAAATTCGTGGTTTCGAGACGACCGCTTGAGTTCCATTATGATCGATTCCTATTTTGCCATATATTGGCTATCCCAGAAACCTCTGGACGATGGGCATTCGGCGGCCGATGCCGAATGCCTTACTCGTAACGCGCAGTCCGGGAGCCGCTTGTTGGCGTTTCCACTCATTGAGATCAATGCGTCGCTGCACCCATCGGATGAGACTTTCCTCATAGCCTGAAGCGATCACTTCTTCTGGATCCTCTTGCAGTTCGATGAGGCGATACAGGATGGCATCCAATACTTCGTAGGCTGGCAACGTGTCTTGGTCCTTTTGATCAGGTCTGAGTTCGGCACTGGGAGCTTTATCGATTGTATTCCAGGGGATGATTTCGCGCGCGCGGTTAATCCAGCGAGCAACCTCATAAACCTTCGTTTTGGGGAGATCGGAAATGACAGCGAGGCCACCGCACATATCACCATAAATCGTACAATAACCCACCGCCAGTTCACTCTTGTTTCCTGTTGTAAGCAAAAGGTGGCCGAATTTGTTAGAGAATGACATCAGATACAAACCACGGATCCGAGCCTGCATGTTTTCTTCGGTGACATCTTCTTGTTGTCCATTGAAAAGATCCGATAAACTTTGTTTGACAGCGGCGAAGGTCTTTTCAATACCGATTTCGCGACAAGAAATTCCCAAAGCAGAAGCGAGTTGGAAAGAGTCATCGACACTGCCGCGTGAGGAATAGGGACTGGGCATGGTGAGCCCATGAACGTTTTCTGCGCCGAGAGCATCGGCGGCGATGACGGCAGTGAGTGCGCTGTCGATGCCACCACTGAGACCGAGGCAGACACTGTGAAAGCCGCACTTTTGCGCATAATCGCGCAAGCCCAGGACGAGGGCGCGATAGAGTTGCTCCGGTTCATCGGTCTCCTGAACCGCAGTGACCATCTGATGAACATCGATGGTTCTTCCCACCTCTTCAAATCCTCCAAGTTGGATGATCGAACCGGATGGTGAGACGGCTAACGAATGACCGTCAAACACCAGTTCGTCATTTCCACCTACGGCATTCACATAAACGACGGGCGCCTGGATTTCTTTGGCGACATCCGCAAGAAGAGCGCGCCGGAGGCCTGGCTTTCCGAGGTGAAATGGTGATGCGCTGAGATTGAGCAGGAGATCGATTTTTTGTTCGGCCAATTCCGCTACCGGGTTGCGATCGTAGAGGGGACGTGGGAGAAAGCCCTCATTCCAGATGTCTTCACAGATCGTAACGCCGATGCGGTATCCGTTCCACAAAATGGGCTCGCAGCGTTCACCGGGCTCAAAGTAGCGCAGTTCATCGAAGACATCGTAAGTAGGCAACAAGGTTTTCCAGACTTTATGAACGATTTTGCCTTCATGCAACCAAGCAGCGGCGTTGCGATAAGGACGCCCCGGTACGTGGTCCTGATTGTGATCCACATAGCCAACCAACAGGGGCACGGACTTGATTTCCTCGCTGAGGTAATCCAGCGCTTGCAGGCACTTCGGCACAAACTGTGATTTCTGCACCAAATCCCGCGGTGGGTAACCGACCAAGGACATTTCGGGAGTAACCACCAGATCAGCACCTTGATCGAGACACTCGCGGTAGGCGGCGAGGATGCGTTTCACATTACCGGGAAAGTCGCCCACGGTGCCATTGATTTGCGCGATCCCGATTCGTAAACTTGGCTGCATCGGCAGCTAGCATAGCATGCGATCGGTCAGCGACAAGGCGTTTCCCAGAACCCTGATGATTTCCTCGGTGGCAGAAATGCAAAATCAATCAACTTGCAAACGCCTCGATCTTGCTGACTTTCCAGGTCATCTGCTGCTGGTTATCGTGATCGCGGAGTTGCACTTCATCGCCGATCTTCTTGTGTAGTAGTGATGCGCCAGCCTCTGATAGGTAAGATACCCAACGTTTTTCCGGATCGCTATCCCAAGCGCCCAGAACAGAGAGTTGATAGGTTTCTCCTTTATCGTTGGCCAGAGTGACTACCGTGCCGATATTAACGATGGAACAATCCACGCCTTTAAAATCCGTGCCGCGTGCGCGTGCAACGTCGCGCTCCAAATCACGGCGACGGCTGTTGAGATATTTTTCCATGTCCTTGGCGGACTTGTATTCAAAGTTCTCCCGCAAGTCACCGTAGGAGCGGGCGATTTTCACATCTTCGCGGTTTTGTGGGATGCGCACGGATACGAGTTCCTGTAATTCCACGCGGCGGGCCTCCAGACTGGACCAGGAAACGAGCAACTCCTCCTCCTTGTTTTTGTCCTCACCGCTGACCAGAGTTTCTGTTTCAGGACGTGCCTTGATCACCCGTGCCATGAGAGATTTTTTATCAAGGTCATTGAAGACCGGGCATTCCATGAGACGGCGTCCAAAATTGCGTGCTTCATTGACATCCATCATGCTCACCAAATCAGACAAAAGTTCTTTGTCCTCGCCCAACAAGGATTGCAGACGCTGAGATTTCCGTGGGCCATCGGCGATGAAATCCGACTCCAACTGATTCAAAATGGCGGCACCCACATCAGCGCTAAACACACGGGCACCGCTGCTTTCGCGCTCACGACAAACCCAGATCAAGGCTTCGTGGCCGAGTGATCGGCGTGTGATGGCACGGCGCAGGTAATCTTCCAAAGCGGAGAGTTCTCCGCGCGCTTCGAAAATTTTTGCAATTTCTCCGAGGCCGCGCGCACCGGCTTTTTCCACGACTCCCATGAGTTTTTCGACCCACTGTCCGCCAAATGCCGAGGGAAAGGCATCATACACTTCGCGCTGGCGTATGGCGCTCATGCCGGAGATTGCCTCGGAGACCTTGCTGTATTCCGCGCGAATCACCTCGGAAAGTCGCGTGGCGTCCTCGGCCAGGGAAATTTTGGAACTCGCCACCATCTGGTCACGGATCAAGAGTAATTCAAATACGTTGCCCAAGTGCAGACGAGTTCCGCGTTTCACCTCTGCTTCAATCTCTTCGTAAAGACGACGTAGCGTGGACTCATCTTCGGCAAACAAATGGATTTCCGCAGCGATAGCCTCCAGGGACTTGGCCTTGACTTTCAGATCACGAGCCGCCTCAAAGTCCGCCACCAATGCCTGTGCGGGACTCATGCCGCCGGCGCGTAATGTGATGAGATCGGTTCGGCGCGGCGGCACCACGACGCGTTTGCTGGCGGCCATCAATTTTTTCGCGGCATCCCACCATTTTTTGAAATCGGCAGTAGGGATGACGGGTCCGTTGAGTTCCTTTTCAAACGCATCGAGCGTCATGCTATTGCCATGGCTTTGCAGAACATGAGCGGCGAGTTCCACAGGATCTGTTTTGGCAAGGTGGCGCAGCTCTTCGATCTGCTCGATTTTTTTTGCGCGAAAATCATCGGCTTGCAGCGGTTCTGTTTTTTGCAGAACGAATTGCAGGTCCATTTCCTGAGCGGATTTTTCGGCGAAATCCACGATGACTTTTTTATCGCGCAAACTCCACGACACCACTTTTCCCGCGCCCCACGATTTGCTCAGAAGATAGGAACCGGGTGCCACTTGCGAAAGCCGCTCACCCACCGCTGCGTTGATTCGACCAGCCTCTACCAATTTTGCCACTTCAGGATGCATATGCGCCACATTGGTAGCAATCGCACGAAATTGCAAGGCAACACTTGGAGGAAAATCCTAATCCGTGAGAGCCTGGTGAATCAACGCGACGGCGTTGATACGGGCATTGCCGGCACAGCATCATTGTCTTTGGTTGGAGTCCTGCGTGCGTCATCGTGTGATGATTTATGGCACATGCGGTCCTGGAGACTGCGGTGCAGTGCGCCGACGCGATCCAACCATGCCGAAGGAATCTTTTTTTTCGTCGGCTCATCGAAAAATCCCTCGAACACGGTTTCACCCTGCTGATCGGTGATGGTCAACCAAGTGCCCTCCGCCCGACTTTCCATTTCGAGCACGGCATTGCCATCCTCCAATCGTGCGATGCGTGCGTTGACATCCAGTGGACGGGGAGATTGTAATTGTGGCACGATCGTCGGAGTCTTGATGCTCTCAATCGTGGGGCCGGCCGCAATGGCTTTGGGGTCGGGCTCGGCACCAAGCATAACACTCAGAACTTTTTCCTCACCCGCACGAAAAACCGTGAGCTGCACGGTATCACTGACCGAGCACATGTTTAACAATGTCGCCAACTGGGCTTCATTCACCAGCAACTGATCATTCCACTTCCACAATACGTCAAACGCTTGCAGACCGGCGAGGCGTGCCGGTCCGGGTGAAGTAACAGACGTGATGACAAAACCGACACCCCTCGGTAATTTCGGCAACTGCGCGCGCACGACATCATCGGCCCGCGTCACCTCAAATCCCACCCATGGTGCTCGCCCAGTCGAAGCATGAATCACCGCTGGTTTGGCATGCTCCGTTGGCAAAGAACCCGTTTCTTGCGCGGACGAAATGAACATCGCCAAGGGCAGAGCCCAAACGATTGGCATGACACGATGAACTTTCCTGAACATAACGCCTCAAAAGCCTTTCTTGGGTAGGTACACTTTTTCGTCTCGTGTTTCGGAAATGGTGATCAGGTATCCTTTTTTCTCATCCCGATACCGCTCACGGGTTTGCACCCGGCGATTCACTTGGTTGATCACGCTACCATCCGCAGCAGTAAGCGTTCCCTCAATAGTCATGCCATCCGTAAGCTGCATCCGATCAATCAGCACAGGCGATGCATCGCTTTCGGAGCCGGGCGATTCCGCGACAGGCTCCTGAGCAATAACGCCGTTCTCGCTCGAACGTTCAAGTGATGAGAACCACGATGCGATCGATACCAAGGCGATCGCCAGAGCTGCGGCAATCGATAAGCGAAAACCAAGAGAAGAACTGCGGAAAGACGCCTTGATTTCATCAGACGAAGGGGGCGCGGACGAAGAGAGGGAAGACAGCATCGATGAAACATCCGCTTGCGTCCGCTCGCTGAGCGCGGGAGGAATCAGACGTTGCAGGGCTTTTTCAATATCCTCAGGCGATTTCATGACGAGCCTCCTTGACTGATTGAAGTTCTTGCGACAATTGGATCAACGCGTAGCGATAACGTGATGCACAAGTATTGGCGGGAATGCCGAGAGCTTGAGCAATTTCCTGAAAAGTCAAATTACCCCAAATTTTCATGGTGATGACATCGCGCAGTTTAGGGGCCAGACGCTGAACGGCATCGCGCAGCAGGATTGCCTCCTCATCATCTTCCAGTGCGGGATCCAGCCACACATCTTCGAAGTCATTTAAATAAATAATCGACTCCTCGCGTTTTTTGCGGCGCGAATCCGTTCGATTTTGGTTGAGTCCGCAAAAACGGATGGTGGAGAATGCCAAAGCCAAGTCAGGTGGCATACCACCGCGTTCGGCTTGGTAATGCCACATGCGCAGCATGGTTTCCTGCACCAGATCCTCTGCACCTTCACGGGAGGTGCTCCAACCACGGGCAAACAGCAGCAATCGCGGTCCGTTCTCATCGAACCAACGTTGCCAGTGTTCTGCCGTCGATATTGCCATCTAAAGAAAAAATGCCACAAACCCATCGCTTTGTCTCCAAAAACCAATCGAAATGAGTTTTTTCTATGTTCCCTGCAATATCCTGCTTGTTCCATTTTTTGGTATGACTACCAAAATCGAGTTTCGAAAAATGACGGAAATGTTGATTTTTTTGTTGCAGATATCCAGAATATCATGATCAAAATTTGCTCGACACGAAACCGCGATCCTTAGCCAAACATTTTTCCAATAAGCCTTTGCCTGTTGTCGCAGCTTTTTTCTTTTCGATGATAGGCATCTCTTCTGGTCAAGAAAACGTAGTTCTCAATGGAACCAGCGGATCAGATAGCTCCAACGCCAATTACTCTACCAACGGTGGGCTCAATATTTCACTGAATTTCCTTGCCGAGTACCTAGTGATCGGGGGCGGAGGCAGTGGTGGCACACCGGGCGGTAGCGTGGGCCAGAATACTTGGGGCGCTGGCGGCGGAGGCGCGGGAGGGTTCCTGACGGGCAACATGGTTCTCACGAATACTTCGTATGGGGTTTCCGTGGGAGCTGGTGGAGTCGCACCCAGCTACGGTTCGAATTTCACCAATCGCGGCGCGAATGGTGGCAACTCGACGTTTGCTGATGTCACGGCCCTTGGTGGTGGTGGCGGTGGTGGTGGAGAAAATTCTTTCAGTGGAGTGGGTGCCAGCGGAGGCTCCGGTGGCGGAGGTGGTAGTAAGTATTCCAATGCGGGCGGAAGCGGAACAAGTGGTCAAGGTTTTGGTGGAGGCAATGCCCGCAACGGTGATACTTCCAGCGCGGGCGATCGCACCGCTGGTGGCGGCGGTGGTGGCGCTGGTGGCGCTGGTTCCACACCCGCATCGGGTAGTAGCATTGCAGGTAATGGAGGCGCAGGTCTTGCTTCAAGCATAAGCGGAACCTCTGTGACATATGCAGGCGGAGGTGGCGGTGGCGCACGCGATCTTTATGGTGGTCAAGCGGCTGGTTCAGGAGGTTCAGGTGGCGGAGGGGCCGGAAGTATCCAGGGCGCTGCCACTAGTGGTATCGATGGACTTGGCGGCGGTGGTGGTGGTGCAGGTGCCGACGGAAAAGGCGGTGATGGCGGTGACGGAATCGTGATCGTTCGCTACAAAGGTAATGCTGCCGGAACCGGAGGATCTGTCACTACGGGTTCAGGAGCAGCTACTGGTTATACCATTCACACATTTACGAATACAGGATCCAGCAGCTTAAATCTATCGGGGCTCAATCTGAATACTCGCCTCGGCGCAGTACAAAATGGTGTGATTTCCGGTTCGGGAGATTTGAATTTCAGCGGTCCGGGAACCCTTACATTGAATGCCACCAATACCTACTCTGGCGTAACGCGTGTTAACTCTGGTACCCTCTCGATTGGCAGCGGAGGCTCGATCGGCAATTCAACGGCGATCCGAGTGGCGAATGGAGCAAATTTCAATGTTGCTTCAGCCTCTGGTGGATTCATTCTGGGCGCGACACAAAATCTATCAGGCGGGGGAACGATCACCGGTGATGTAACTATTGCCGGTTCTCACACTCCCGGCTTTAGTCCTGGACTGCAGAGCTTTACTGATAATCTCACTTACAGCGCCGGCTCCTCCATCACCTGGGAGTTGACAAGTAACACATTGTCCGGGCGCGGCACCAATTTTGATGGTATTGACGTCGCTGGCGATCTTAATTTTGCTGGCAACACATCTCTTGTGCTCGACTTCAATTTGGCCGAGTCGCTCGTCAGTTGGTCTGGTAGTCTCTGGGAAAGTGATGTTACAGGAACGGCGGGTTGGAAAATCTTTGGCGTGCAGGGTGACATCACGGGATTTGAGAACCTGAGTCTTACCACGATCAATTGGCAGGATTCGAACAACCAGACACTTTCATCCTTGCGGCCCAACGCATCATTTTCATTGTATCAGGGCAATGATGGTATCTACCTGAATTACTCAGCGGTGCCAGAGTCATCAACTGCATTGATCATTTCTCTCGCTGGTGGCCTCTCTCTTTTACGTCGCAGACGCATGAGAGCTTGATCCGCGAATTTGAAATAAAAACCAGTCACTGAGTTGATTGGTCTCACTACTGTCCAATTCATTGGACAGTAGTTTTTTTATCTCAATCTCCCAGCCGACTTGCAACATTGGATGGATTGCGATTTTCCTCGCAATCATGTCGGTGTCAACCACACCCCTTGATGTTTTCCAGCTCCCGCACAGTTTTGATTGTGAGGTGCTGATAAAGCAACTACAATGCAGACATGAGCCGCCCCGGAGTTCCGCTGATCGATTTTACCGCAGATTTCTGGCTCAATCCATGGCGTCCCATTTTCGAAGAGAGACACCAGCGCGCGAAACTTTTGGCGGAATCTTGTGATCGCTCCATCAGCGACTTCGCCCAAGGACACCAATATTTCGGCCTGCACCGTGAAATTGATGGTTCCTGGGTCTATCGCGACTGGGCGCCACATGCCACATCCCTGCACCTCGTGGGGGATTTTTCCGGTTGGCAACCGATAACAGAGTACGCAGCAAAATCCATCGGCGATGGAAACTGGGAAATCCGGCTGCCGTCGCACGCGATGAATCACGGTCAGCATTACCGTGTGCGCATGACCTGGCCAGGTGGCCAGGGTGACAGGCTGCCCGCCTGGGGCCGGCGCGTAGTGCAAGACCCTCAGTCGTTAGAGTTCACCGCCCAAGTGTGGGACGAGGCTTCTTACCCATGGAAGCATTCCGCGCCAACGCTTACGGAGCCACCCATCATTTACGAAGCCCATGTGGGCATGTCATCCGAGGCAGAAAAAGTATCCAACTGGACGGAGTTCCGCCTGCACATGCTGCCGCGTATTGTGGGTGCCGGCTACAATACCCTGCAACTGATGGCCATCCAAGAACACCCCTATTACGGTTCTTTTGGCTATCATGTCGGCTCTTTTTTCGCCCCATCTTCACGCTTCGGCACGGCGAATGAATTGAAAGAACTCATCGATGCCGCCCACGGTCTCGGCCTGTGTGTGATTATGGATCTCGTGCACTCCCACGCGGTAAAAAATGAAGTGGAAGGCATCTCCTGCTACGACGGTTCGTCCTATCAGTTTTTTCACGATGGTCCGCGCGGGAATCACGTCATCTGGGACTCACGCTGTTTCGACTACTCCAAGCCCCAGGTACGGCATTTCCTGCTATCGAACATTCGCTACTGGCTGGAAGAATTTCAGTTTGATGGATTCCGCTTCGATGGCGTGACATCAATGCTTTATCATGACCATGGTTTCGGCGCAGGCTTTGACAGTTACGATGATTATTTTCACGGTCGCACCGATGAAGACGCGATCACCTATTTGACGCTGGCCACGCAATTGATCGATGAATGCAAGCCCGGCGCTCTGGCGATTGCCGAAGATGTCAGCGGTATGCCGGGCCTCTGCGCCCCGCGCGAACAGGGAGGATGTGGCTTTCACTACCGCCTCGCGATGGGAATCCCTGACATGTGGTTCAAGTGTGCAACGGATATCCGCGAGGAGGACTGGCACATGGGCTGGATGTGGAACGAGCTCACGGGGAGGCGTCCGGATGAGCGCACCATCAGTTACGTGGAAAGCCATGACCAAGCCATGGTGGGTGGAAAGTCGTTCTTTTTCGCTCTCGCCGACGATTCGATCTATCACTCCATGCATCGAGACTCCGGTGATCTTCGCGTGGAACGTGCGGTGGCGCTGCATAAAATGGCCCGACTCGCCACACTCGGAACAGCTGGTCATGGCTATTTGAATTTCATGGGCAATGAATTCGGCCACCCTGAGTGGATCGATTTTCCGCGTGATGGAAACGGATGGTCGTATCGTCATGCCCGCCGACTCTGGAGCCTGCGTGATCGCGCCGATCTGCGTTTCCACGATTTGGGAGATTTTGATGGAGCGATGATGGCCTTGGTGCGCCATGCAAGCTGGATGAACCATCCTTGCCGATTGCTCGCCGAACACAACGCTGACAAAATCCTCGTCTGGCACAGGGGTGATCTGCTTTTTGCCTTCAACTTTCACGGCCACCAGTCTGTCGTCGATTGGGAAATCACGGCGCCTGCCGGAACTTGGAAACTGATTCTCGATACGGACTCTGCGGCATACGGCGGGCTTGCTCGATGCGATGCCGATCAAACCTGGAACGTGCCTGACACCCACGGTGGAAACGGCTTGCTCAGTCTCTACCTGCCGAGCCGCACTGGATTGGTACTAAAGCGGATTGTATCTCTCTGAGTATTCCCGAGGACTTCAATTTTGTGAATTCGTGAAACATAATTTTACCCTTGGCAGATCAGCATCTGATGCGAGAATCACCGCATCATGAAAACCCACTTATTGCTTGCCGCGGGCATCGCGACGCTCGTGTCGTGTCAGAAACCTGCTATCACGACTTCATCTTCATCCGTCTCACATGAAATCTATGGCACCATGCCCGATGGTCGTGAGGTGAAAATTTTCACTCTCACGAACGCACACGGCCTGAAGGCAAAGGTCACCGAATATGGCGCGATCCTCGTCTCGCTGGAAGTTCCCGATAAAACGGGGAAACTTGCGGATGTCACCCATGGCTATGATAGCCTCGCAGGATGGTTGAGCAACACCTCCTATTTCGGCGCCTCGGTCGGTCGTTTCGGCAATCGCATCAAAGACGGCAAATTCACTCTCGATGGCAAAGATTACAGCCTTGCTACCAACAATGATCCGGGCGGGATTCCCTGTCATCTCCACGGTGGCAAGAAGGGTTTTGACAAAGTCTTGTGGTCTGGCCAGGCGGCAGGAAATGACTCAGTCGAATTCACTTATGTCTCTCCCGACGGCGAGGAAGGTTACTCAGGCAACCTCACGGTGAAGGTGACATACACCCTCACCGCAGAGAACCAGCTCAAATGGCAGGCAAACGCCACCACGGATGCGCCAACGATTGTCAACCTGGCGCACCACAGCTACTGGAATCTATCAGGAGATCCCCATACCTCGATCAACGACCATGAACTTACGCTGAATGCACCGAGCTATCTTCCGACAAACAGCGGATTGATCCCCACGGGAGAGATCGCTGCCGTGTCTGGCACTCCCATGGATTTCACCCATGCGACGGCCATCGGTTCGCGTCTCGGAGCCGATACCGAAGCACTGAAATTCGGCGGTGGTTACGATCACTGCTGGGTTCTGCAAAAAGCCGAGGGTATCCGATTGGCCGCCCGGCTCAAGGATCCAAAAACAGGACGTGTGATGGAAATTTCCACCAACCAACCTGCCATCCAATTTTATGGCGGTAATTTCCTCGACGGTTCCGTCACTGGCAAAGGTGGCGTGACTTACGGACATCGCACAGCACTGTGTCTCGAGACCGAAGGTTTCCCGGACGCACCCAACAAGCCCGGCTTCCCCTCCTGCGTTCTGCGCCCCGGAGAAATCTACAGCCATGTGATGATTCATCAGTTTTCCGCGGAGTGATCAAGTTGCGTGGTTGCACATCAAGCGACATCACAAAAAGCATTCTCATGAAAAAACGATTCGTTGCACTTTGGATGACCATTCATTGCGTGGCAGTGGCGGAGTGCAAGGCGCCGAATATCGTGATGGTGCTGATCGATGATATGGGATGGGCGGATTTTTCCTGCTTTGGCAATGCTGATGCCGAAACGCCGAACATCGACCGCATGGCGCGCGAAGGCCTTTCGTTTTCTCAGTTTTATGTCAATTCGCCGATCTGCTCACCCTCGCGCGTGGCGTTTTCCACAGGACAGTATCCCCAGCGCTGGCAGATTACTTCCTATCTCGCATCCCGTGAACAGAACACCCGGCGTGGCATGGCGCAGTGGTTGGACCCCAAGGCACCAATGCTCGCCAGGAGTTTGCAAGAAGCGGGATATCTCACGGGTCACTTTGGCAAATGGCACATGGGCGGCCAACGTGATGTCTGCGATGCTCCCGCAATCTCGGCCTACGGCTTCGACCAATCGCTGACGAATTTCGAGGGCATGGGTGCCAAACTTCTACCACTGATCACCCGGGCCGATGGCTCGGTGGGAAAAATTTGGGAAGATGCCGAGAATCTGGGGGAACCGATTACCTGGATGCAGCGGGCACGCATCACCAGCGGATTCATTGACGCGACCATCCCCTTCATCGAAAAAGCTCATACGGCAGGAAAGCCGTTTTACGCCAACCTTTGGCTCGATGACGTGCATTCGCCTTTCTGGCCATCAGTCGAAGAACTTCGAGCACATCAGGGCAACACCCGAAAACTTTACCTCTCTGTTCTGGAAGAAATGGACCGACAATTGTCAAAGCTCTTTGATCATTTGCGTGATCATGACTCGCTCCGCAACAACACCATCGTGCTCATTTGTTCTGATAACGGACCAGAAAAAGGCGCGGGCAGTGCCGGGCACTTACGAGGCTACAAGACCCAGCTTTATGAGGGAGGCATCCGTTCATCATTGATCGTCTGGGCTCCAGCATTGATGAATCCGATGATGATTGGCCAGCGCAACAGCGGATCCGTATTTTCCGCGATCGATCTCGCTCCTTCGCTGCTCTCGCTTGCCGGAGTGAAGAATGATCGGAACATTCCGTATGATGGCGAAAACCTGGCCGATACAATTCTGGGAAAATCTCAGAACTCACGCAAAGCGCCACTCCACTTCAGTCGTCCGCCTGACCGGAAAAGCTACTATGGCGACAAACAACTGCCCGATCTGGCCATACGCGATGGTGATTGGAAGCTGCTCTGTGATTACGATGGTTCCCGCGCCTCTCTGTATGATCTGGCAAGCGATCCTCATGAGAGGCAAAACCTCGTGGAGCGCGAACGTGAAATTTCTCTCCGAATGATTTCCGAGATTCAGAAATGGCACTTGTCATTCAAGAATGCGAACCATCACCAGTAATGACTCTTCTCTTGGAAAATTTAGATGAATGTCAGAAGAATACCGCATTGATGCTCCACTTGCTGGTTTTGCAACCAAACCATGATGCGTTGTTTACACGGATCAACAAAAATCTCAATACGACAATGATATATGACAAAAATACGACAGCTTCTCTTCTCTCTTCTCATGTGTAACTCCCAAGCTGAGAACTCTTTGATTTGGGATCAAAAAACCGATATTCCCGAATCTCGAGGGCTTGCCGCCGTTTTTGCCGGTGTGTCGAATGACGCCTTGATCGTGGCTGGAGGAGCCAATTTCCCCGAAGCACCTCCCTGGGAGGGTGGCAAAAAAGTCTGGCACGATCGAATTTGGATCTTACAGGCCAACGCCACGAAATGGCAGGAAGCCGGCCGCCTGCGCAAACCCATGGCTTACGGTGCGGCGATCACCACTCCCGATGGAGTGATCTGTCTCGGCGGGTCGGATGCCACCCAGCATTTTTCCGATGTATTCCGACTCCGCTGGCAAGCAGGCCGCGTCGAAATCACTGAACTCCCCTCACTCCCCTGTCCACTCGCCAACATGGCGGCGACATGGGTGAAAGACCGCATTCATGTGATCGGGGGCTCGACAAGCCCTGATGCGATCAAGGCTTCCAATCGACACTTTGTCTTTGATGGCAAGTCCTGGCAGGAGCTATCGCCTCTTCCCGCTGCAGGCAGAATTTTTCCTGTGGCAGGATCGTGCGATGGTTCCTTGTTTGTCTTCTCCGGTGCTTCGCTTCATGCGGACGCCCAGGGCAAGCCCGAGAGATCCTATCTGCGGGACGCATGGAAATATGATGCAAAAGGCAACTGGCAGCATCTATCCGATCTACCCCGCGCCGCAGTGGCAGCTCCATCACCAGCCATCGCAGCAGGTATGTCTCATCTTTTGATCGTGGGCGGAGACGACGGCACACTGGTCAAGCATGAGCCCAAATCGACGCACCCGGGATTTACCCGCGATGTCCTGGGCTATAATGTCATCTCAGGAAAATGGGAAACCATGGGCAAATTGCCCGACGATACAGCAGCAGCGGTAACCGCTCCAGTCGTCCATTGGAACAAGACCGACTGGATCATCAGTGGCGAAATCAAACCAGCGGTTCGGAGTCCTCGTGTCACTGGCCTATCCCTGCGGCCCTGAGCATCGGCTTTCGGAAGTCACTGGCTCATCGAATTTGTTGGCGGCATGCTTGCCAAATCACCACGTCCGTGTAAAAGTCCAACTGCGTGCCATGAGTTTGCTGCATTCACAACTGGATCTCAACAGTAAGGCGAAGCAGCTGTTAGAGGTAGCTGGCTACACGGATGTGGCATCCATTGCCGCCGCAGATGTTGATACGCTGCGGCAAAAACTCGTCCCAGCGAATGAGGAGACGAAGATTTACCAAAAGCTGCCGAGCATTTCCAGCATGATGCTTTGGATCGAACAAGCCCGTGAGCTCATCAATGCATCAGATGATACGGAAAACGGACCGGATGATGAAGAAACGACATCTGATATCGTCAACTTTGAACTGGATCCCGACGTGCAGGAAATGATCGCCATGGCCCCGCTCGCTCTACCCATTCCTGGAAAATCGCTTGCGGAAAAAAAAGTGCCTGTATCAGAAATTCCCGAGGGAATTCTGCTGACGGCTGCCAGTGGAGATGTCTCGATTCGAGTCAGCACGAAATCCTCCCAAAAAACACAGGAAGGCCCAATTGTCAAAACACCGGTCAACCATGGAAGTTATGTCAACTCCATTTCATTCGGTCTCAAAAAAGAAGAGGTCGATCGATCGCGGATTCGATCGATTCAGGAATTCATGGATCCTGAGCAACAGCCGAACATCGAGGAACAAAGAGCGCGGGCTGAAGAACGCATGAGGCTGCTGCGCGCAGCACTTCCTGAAACGAATGAAGGCATCGACCCTTCCTCACGACGCTACATTCGTGGGGTTCTTCATTCAAATCCCTATCAAGTTTGGTTTGGTGCGATGTTCACACTGGCAGCCCAAATTCTGATTCCCATGGGAATTCTTGCAGCGCTTGCCCTGCTACTCAAAGACAATGACGTTTCCCTTTTCCGATGGGTTCCCTCATGGTTTCTTGCATTTCCACTCGGGGTTTTCGTATCAGTGGTCATGTATCTGCTCGTGAGCTATCAGAGTAGCTGTCGCATCTGCGGACAAAAATGTTTCGTGCCTCGTAATTGCCTCAAAAACCGGAAGGCACATCATATCCCGCTGCTGGGTTATGTTTTCTCTGTGGCATTGCACATCATTCTTTTCCGCTGGTTCCGCTGCACTTTTTGCGGCACGCCAGTGCGTTTGAAGGAGTAGGGATTCACTGTCGGTCTCGGCTATCGATGAAGATCGTCACCGGGCCGTCGTTGCACAAACTGATCTGCATATCAGCGCCAAAAACTCCCTGACTCACAGGCACTCCGGCGGCCTTGGCCAATTGATCACAAAAAGATTCATACATCGGCCTGGCGGTTGAGGGATGTGCCGCCCGCAGAAATGAAGGACGATTGCCTTTTTTGGTGGAGGCGTGCAGCGTGAATTGACTCACCACCAGCATGGATCCACTGATCTCCGTAATATTGCGGTTCATCTTTCCATCCTCATCGGAAAAAATCCTCATCTGCGCGATCTTACCCGCGAGCCAATCAAGATCACTCTCGTTGTCTTCATGCTCGACACCCAACAGCACCAACAAACCTCTGGGAATCGAAGAATGCATGTCGCCTGCGATACTCACCGATGCCTGTGTCACGCGTTGCACCACAGCTCTCATACGCTTGATTGCAGATTCAGAACACGCCCGTGTCACGCAAAATTTCGGCAATTCTCTTGCGCTCGGAAATCTTGATGGGGACCCGATCATCTGCTTCCTCCACCGTTTCTAACACTTTTTTCAGGCGCGTGATCACTCGTTTCCTTACGCTGGCGGGTAAGCCGGCAAAAGCCTCGGAATAAATCATGTAAGAGCAGCGGTTTTTAAACAACCGGGAGTTCAATTGGAAATCCGCAAGGCTATCGCCATTTCCCGCACGAGGAATGGTGGCGGCAAATTGCTGCTGAAAACTCTCACTTCCGGATACGCCATCATCTCCCATGTCTGTCTCGCCGGAAAACAGAAACCAATCGACGATGCGCTGGGCCGCCTGATCCGCCACACGTCCGGCAGATCCTTGATCCGGATCACCGCCTGGATCGATGGACAAACTCAAATACCGTGCGCGATCGTAATTCATTTTCGCGGCCGTGAGCAGGTTGTGCGCCTGACATTGATGCTCGAGCACCATCAGCGCCACGATGTCACTGGTCGCACAAGGATACTTGGATGCATCGATTTTACCATTCACACTGCTCCATTCCAAGCTCTCTGCCTGCGCCTGGCGGGCCTCGGCATAGGTTCGATTGCCGAAATGCGGCAAACCAATCGCGCCTGTGACATAATACCCACCCCATCGTTCCGCGATCGGCGTATCGTGCATGACCAGACCCGAACCGAAGGACAAAAGCGGATGTCCATTTTCATCGGGAAACACCGATCGCACCAACACACCGGGCGCGTTTTCCGTGCGACCGGTGCCGTGACAGGACAGACAGTCGCTCGTATCCCGTTCCACCTTGGGCGCTTTCTGTTCATGCCCGAGATCGATCAGATAGAATACGGGGCCGAGGAATCGATCATGAATGATCACCTCCATCATTCCGCCCGGAACAAACCCGCAATAACAATCACGTGAAAAATACAAGGCACGTGGATTGCCCGGATGAATAAGATGATTTTGTTTACTGGTTTTAGAAAAAACAAGGATTTGGGAAGATTCGGGAACCTGTAAGGCGACGAGGATTTCTTTTACCCTTGCAACTTCCGTCGTTCCCTCCAAACGTTTTTTCCCACTCTGCCAGTCTTTGGCGAGTTGAGCCAGGCGGTCAGTCGATTCCGTGTCCGAGTAACGCAATGGCGGCAAATCCCACAGGTCCAATTGGGCCTGCAAAGCCGTGATTAACAGGAACAAGAGTAACATGGGTCGACTCATCGCCAGGAAGAATACATTCATTTTTTCTGGATCTCTGCGCGAATTGTCTGAAATCCCTTGCGTCAATTGCCGGGGAAGTGTCTCAAGGCTTCGAGAAATCGGGAGAAATGTTTCACCCCGTCGAGCAAGTCCTCCACCCGCAGGAATTCATCCGCCGTATGCGCCT
Source organism: Akkermansiaceae bacterium (assembly GCA_049240965.1). GTDB lineage: Bacteria > Verrucomicrobiota > Verrucomicrobiia > Verrucomicrobiales > Akkermansiaceae > UBA956. The sequence continues at coordinate 117,726 of JBMLRP010000071.1, read as the reverse complement.
GTTCGATGGATCCAGGCCCCATGCAAACGGATGGAATACCACCACGGCTCAAATGGGCTGCATCCGAAAACCACGGTGCCCCCACAAGGTGTGTGCCTTCTCGTGATTGCTGTAAAACTCTCAAATACGGATTTTCACAGGATGTTTCCATGGGGGGATTTTCATGGGCATTACACAAGCTCACAGGCAAGGACAATTGTGCGATGACAGACTCTAACAAAGCCAAGGCTCCGCCCGCCTGATCGAGCGACGGGGTGATTCTAATGTCCAATTGCGCCTCGGCATGATCGGGCACGATGTTGGCACGGGTGCCACCGTGGAACGTGCCAACGTTCATCGTCGATGCTCCTAACACCGGATGAGTGTAGGAAGAAAGTTTGGGTCGCAACTCTTCCTCCAAACGATCGAGGGCACGCGCCAATGTCATGATCGCATTGCTGCCTTTTTCCGGCATCGAGCTATGCGCCGCCTTACCCTTGGCTTCGACGGTCGCCCACAGTGACCCCTTGGTGGTGTAGACAATATCCAGCGAAGTCGGCTCGCCGGCGATGGCGAAATCGTAAAATCGTCCGTAATGCTCGGCAAAATGCTTGGAACCCCACTGACCGGATTCTTCTCCCATGAAAGCCACAAAATCAACCGCTACCGGCAACGTGGCGAGAGACGATGCATGTTCTTTCATGGCCCAGAGCATGGCTGCCATCGAGCCCTTGGTATCGCTGGCTCCCCGACCCCAGATTTTGCCCTCCCGCAATTCAGCCGCAAAAGGATCAATCGTCATGTTGGCCACTCCCACGGTGTCAAGGTGCGGCCCTAATAAAATGCGCGGACGACCATCCATGGGCGAAAAACGGGCAATCACATTGGGACGACCGGGAAGGATTTCTTCCACCAAAACTTCCGCGCCCTGATCTTCCAACCAAGTTTGCAGAAAATCCGCCATCGCCGCTTCACCACCTCCGGAAAAACCCGATTGATCATCGGGATTCACCGAGGGAATGCGAATCAGTTGCTGTAACAGCTCAACGACCGAAGAAATCATGCACGTATGTTGTCCGAGGAATACCGGAGCAACAATCAAAAAATCCCGGCTTCCGTCGCATCCAGTCGTCGCACGGAGACCAGCCAAGATGCTCCCGTGAACCGTTTGCCCCGGCCGCAGCAGGCAGCATCAGACCAGTTCCACCCGCAAATTCCTCATACTCCATAACACTTTGCCCGCCGTCGTGGCGTGACCTCTCATGCGCCTCGCTCCGTCTTTGCGTTTCTCAGAAAATCGTTCCCTCGCACTGGCGAAGGCTTCATTCACGAACGCCTTGCTGCCGATCACCGCCCCCGCCGTGAAATACTGTCAGCTCCCCCAAAAGCGTTACAGTTCTAAAATCATAACATGTGGACAGACAAATTATTTAAAACCTCCTCTTATCAAATGGGGTGTGTTTTCGGAGGTTGCCAACAGAACACCCTCTGGCCACGCCCCTTCCAGATCGCAGTCTCCAGATCGCGGAAAATTCTTTGCATAAGACAGGATTCTTTTTGACCAGTCGGAGCCTTGCTGTCAGCTTGATGGCGATGAAAATCATTACGAGAGGATGGTTGTTCTTGGTTCTTTCCCCGCTGGGCGCGCAGGAAATTGACTATGTGGCCAAGGGAAAAGAAACCTTCGGGCTGTGGGGATGCGCGGAGTGCCACGTGAGCAGCAAAGATGACAACTCGATCAAAACCGGTCCTTCCTTATACAATTTGTTTCAACTGCATCCGCGAGATCGCGCCGTGAATGATGCCACCGGCAAGACCCAGACGGTCAAGGCCGACAGAGACTATTTCCTCAAGTCCGTCCGTCAGCCCGCCCTTCATCTGGCCATCTCCGAGAGCGGGCCCACCAAAGGCACGGCCTATCCCGCCATCATGCCGCAATTCACTCCGGCTCTGGTCAGCGACTCGGATCTCGAAATGATCTGGCATTACCTGCATCATGCCGCCGACGAAGGAAAAAACGGTCCCGCAAAAGTGATGGGCCCGGCTCCCCAACAGTCGGCGAACAAAGACCCTCTCGCCGATCCCGATGAGATCATCGTGGGCAAGCGTCCGCGCGTGTTCCGTGCGCCGATCCTACAAGCCAGCGGTCGTGCCATCCATGTGGGTCTTCCCAATGGTTACAACTATAGTTACGATCCGCGCTTTTTCTCCCTGCGTGGCATCTGGAGCGGAGGGTTTTTGAATTTGAAAAAAGAGCGCACCGGTCGCAGCACCCCGGGATCCGATCGTGGCAGGGGCAACGATTCCATGCTGGATGCCAAGCCGTTTCTCACCCCGCTCACTGCCGATGGTAGAGCGGTGGATCTAGAATTCAAAGAACCCGATGTCGCCGATGACGCGGCCGTTGAGAAACATCTCTGGAAGGGCGGCGACTTCATGAAGGAGCTGGCCTCATGGGACTGCGAATTCAAAGGCTACGAACTCAATGCCTCGGGCGAACCGGAGTTTCTTTTCCGCGTGGGCAAGAATTCCTTCCGACAAAAAATTTCCTTCTCCGAATCCGGTGAAATCGTCATCACACTCATTGGCACCATTGCCACATCTCAAGTCTTCCAACTGCGCGAAGACTCGTTGACTTCCGTTAGAGTCGAGGGTGGAAATCTGGAAAAAGGCCGTTGGTCGCTGCCCGTCGGCGCGGAAACCACATATCGCCTGATTGCCAACATCGGCAAAGCTCCCGTGGCCCGGACACCCGTAAACAAGGCGGAAAATCTCGCCCCACAAGCGCTCGTCGCCGAACCGGCAAAAGCCGCACTTCCCCCGGGATACAACATTGAGAACTGGTTGGCTCCGAATGATACTTTTGAACGCAAGCAATTGTTCGAACCCACCGCGCTGGCAGTTGCAAAAGATGGCACGGTCGTGGTCGGCACCCGCACCGCGGGAATCTGGCGTCTGAAAAACAAGCAATGGGAACTCTTCGCGGAAGGCACATATGAATGCCTGGGATTGGTCATCGAGGATGATCATGGCGATGTCATCGTCATCGCCCAGAAGCCAGAACTCACCCGCATCAGTGATCGCAACAGTGATGGCAAGGCAGATCGTTTCCAAACCGTGTGCGATGACTTCGGCTTCCACGGCAATTACCATGAATACACTCACGGACCGGTGCGCGACGCAGCGGGCAATTATTATTTCACGCTGAATCTTTGCCACAGCAACAATGTCAAAGCCTCCTACAAAGCCGGCGGCAACTTCATGGGTAGCATGGGCGGCTTCCGTGGATGGGCATGTCGCGTGACTCCTGCCGGCGTTTTTGAACCTTACGCGTCCGGCGTTCGCAGCCCCGCAGGCCTGGGCATGGATCCGGAAGGTCGTATCGTCTACATCGATAACCAAGGGGAATACTTCGGCTCATCAAAAATTTCCTTCCTCCGCCAAGGCGATTTCTATGGCCATCCATCGGGATTGGTTTCCCTACCCGGCATGAAACCGGATTCTCCACAAATTGCTTTTGAAGCATGGCAACCCAAAACCCATATCAGCGCACTCTGGTTCCCTCATAGCAAATACGCCAACTCCCCCGGCAATCCCGCATGGGATCTCACGGGCGGCAAATTCGGTCCTTACAGCGGACAAATGTTTGTCGGTGATCAAACAATCTCAACCCTTGCACGTGTGCAATTTGAGAAAGTCGGTAAACTGGACCAAGGCACCATGGTCATGTTCGGTCGCGATCTCGCCTCCGGGGTGATGCGCCCGTGCTTTCTTCCGGATTCGTCGCTGCTCTTGGGTCAAACCGGACGAGGCTGGCAATCCAAAGGTGGCAATCAGGCCGCACTGCAGCGAGTGAGCTGGGACGGCAAAACCATCCCCGCCGATATCCATCACATCAACACGGGCGGCAAGGGTATGAAAATCGCGTTCACCGCACCACTGCGCAAGGAAGTGACAGCCGATCAAGTGCGCAGCGCTTGCAAAATCACTTCCTGGACCTACACCGATGCCGTCACCTACGGTTCGCGGGAAAATGAAAAACGCGAAAATGCCATCGAATCAGTCGTGCTCTCCTCCGATCGAAAATCCATCGAGCTGCGCATACCGGAATTCGCTCAAGTGGACCAGATCGTGAATCGAATCTATCAGGTTGTGTTTTCATCACCTGAAACCTTGTTTGATGCTGCAGCCGCCCGCACGCCTCTGGAAGCTTATCAAACGATCCGCGCCGTGCCGAAACCTTGAGACTGATCACTGATGGATTTCACCGTCTCCGCCTGGTGGTTTCTTCTTGCGTCCATACCCGTGCTGATGCTGGGGGAATTGCTTGTTCAACGTTGGTCCGTCCTGACTCGTTATAACATTCCCATTCCCGTGGTGGGAGGATTGGCTGTTTGCCTTCTCATCCTGCTGGGAGATGTGACGGGATTGTATCAAATCACCCTCCAAACCAAAGTGCATGCCACTTGGTGGACCTGGATGGTCACACCGGAACCGGAATGGATGAATCGGCCGGCAAAAGCGGTCAACCTTCCCCTGCTCATTGGATTTTTCACCTGCATCGGACTGAACGCCACTTGGGACGTGCTCAAACGTGGCAGTTGGCAGGTTCCATTGTTTCTTGCGATTGCTACGGTATTGGCGATTCTCCAAAACGCCTTGGGAGCAACAGTCGCATTTCTGTTAGGCGAAAATCCCCTTCTCGGAATCATCTGCGGCAGCCTGAGCCAAACCGGTGGTCACGGCACGGCGCTCGGCTTTGCCGATTCTCTGGTGCAGGCGGGTTATGCGAGCGCGGCCAGTGCTGGAGCCGCCGCCGCGACCTTTGGTCTGGTCTGCGGTGGATTGATCGGTGGCCCGATTGCCGCGCAGATGATTCGGAAGCACCAGCTGCTGCAACCACAACATGGCGACGCAAAGGATCGCGGTTCCATCAAAGAACAAGATATGATCACCGATGCAACGCTGCGCGACATTGGCATCCTCTCGCAACTCGGAACGATTTTACGAAGTGGAGCGAGTCCGGTTCTTCACCTGCTGCTGATCATCGTCCTGATGAAAACCGGCGCTTGGCTGAGCTTTTTCCTGCAAAAAAGCGGAATGATTTTTCCCGCTTACATGGGAGCGATGATTGCCGCGGTCATCGTGCGCAATGGATTGCTGGCTCTCGGATTCCCACGGATCGACAGCCGTGTCATCGATTCCCTCAGCAATCTGATGCTAGGCGTTTTTCTTGCCACAGCGATGATGAGCCTGCAATTGAAGGAACTCTCCTCCAGCGCATTGCCCATGCTGATCATTCTGGCGGCACAAATGATTCTTTCCTACGTCTTTGTTCGATGGGTGACTTTTCCTCTCATGGGCAAGGATTACGACGCCGCCGTCATCGTCGCCGGGCACTGCGGCTTCGGCCACGGCGCCACGCCCAGTGCCGTCGCCAACATGGATGCCATCTGCCGCAAATACGGACCATCACGGCGGGCATTTCTCATCGTGCCCATCGTTGGTGGCATGCTGATCGATCTCACGAACTCTCTCAACATTACCTGGTTTCTGAATTTGCTCAAATGAGAATACGCAGCCGGGTGATGCGAGACATACCGGTGCACGGGGTTTTCTCTCACGCTCTCCGACCACACCCATCAAGCGACGAATGCGGTTGAATTGATCAGGCAAAGATCGAATCTACCGCTTTCCCTTTGCCATCGAGCGTTGCATAGAATGGACGCTGTTCAACATCATACACTGTCTTGGGACTGATGCCCATAGCCGTGAAAATGGTGGCGTGGAGATCGGTGATGGTGACGGGATCTTTGATCGCAACGAGCGGCCTTTCATCAGCTGTAGCACCATGTAAATGACCTTTTTTCACGCCACCACCGAACATCAAAACGCTGGAACCCTGCGTGAAGTGGCGGTGAAGACCATAGTGTGAAGTGCTTTCCAACGTATCACCCTTGACCGTAGCTTGGTCCTTGGCGTTCGAACCGGGACGTCCTTCCATCATCGCATCACGCGAGAACTCACTGGCGACGATCACCAGAGTGCGATCCAACAAGCCACGCTCTTCCAAATCGCGGATGAGCTGGGCGATGGGCATGTCGATCTCTTTGTGCATTTTCTCCAGAACAGCATGGCCGTCCTTATGAGTATCCCACTGGAAAAACGGCACATATTCGGTTGTCACTTCGACAAAGCGCGCGCCATTTTCCACGAGCCGGCGGGCGAGCAAACAACCCTGTCCGAAACGACCGGTATTGTATCGGTCATAGACCTCCTTGGGCTCCAATGAAATATCGAATGCATCACGCTCCTTGGCGGAGAGCAAGCGATGAGCGTTATCGAGCGAACGCAGCATGGACTCCTGTTGATGATCGGAAATGTATTCACGGTGAGGTGATTTCGCGAGCAGCTTTGTCAGCAATGCGCGGCGACTTTGGAAACGGTCCGGCGTCATTCCCTTGGGGGGGCGCACGGCGGCGGCAGCTTGATCGGGATATGGCAAATTCATCGGGCCGAACTCAGAACCAAAAAATCCTGCGGTCGTGAATGCCTTCAACTCCTCGCTCTCGCCCACGCCTTCAAGACGTTGGCCGATATTGATGAAGGCGGGCATCACGGGATTTTTGGGGCCTAACACTTTCGCCATCCAAGCGCCGATGTGAGGTGCCGCAACTGTCTGCGGCGGAACGTAGCCGGTGTGCCAGTGATACTGGTGGCGCGAGTGCAAAATCGATCCGAGGTCCTGTTGCACATGAGAACGGATCAGCGTGCCACGGTCCATGACTGACGCGATATTTTCCAACCCTTGGCAAATGCTGATATTGTCCACAGCCGTGCGGATTGAGGGAAAGGTACTGAGGATATTGGCGATCGGCGTTCCTTTTTCAAAGGGCTGATAGCGCTTGGGATCGAACGTTTCCGGTGCCGCCATACCGCCTGCCATCCACAGCAGGATACAGCTGTCGGCCTTGGCGGCAGGTTGATGGACAACTTCCGCACCGAGGCGCGGTGCGCGCGCCATCATGGCGGCGGTGGTGCTGGCCGTGAGTGCCTTGAGAAATTCGCGACGATTGTTCATAGAATTTATGAGTAAAAATTAACGAATGAGTTGAAATTCTGGAAGCATGAAGAGAGTCCAAAGAAAATCCTGCACGGTATCGGAACTGGGTTGCGCACCCAGCACATCGAGTGCGATTCTTTTTTCCTCCGCGGAAGGCGCACGCGAAAGCGCCTGCCAGTAAAGACTATCCACCATGTTTTGTGGATTCTGGGACATTTCTTCGAGCAATCTCTGAGCCCCTTTTTCCAACTGTGCGGCAAGGATGGCGCCGTTGTTCAAATCCATTGCCTCGAGCGTTGTAAGATCATTCGGACGTGAAGTAACAATTTGTTCGCGGTTGGGACGGCCTAAAGAACGCATCAGCAAATCCGACTTCATCAGGCTGGCACGAACACGCAGACCACCGGAACCAGAAATCTGCGCCCTTGCCTGTTGCATTTTTTCCGCGATCGAATCCCAGCCGTTTTGGTTCGGCACCGCAACCGCCTTGGTCCACTGGGCCTGAGCGGGAACCGCGCCATCAGGAGCAGACGCTGCCATCCATGACGAGTCGGAAACAATTGTAGCGCTTTGTTTGCCTTGCTGCAGATGTGCTTGGAAGTAGAACGCGGCGGCGTTCGGTCCGTTGCCTCCATTTTTGCCGATGACGAGAATTTCGTTTTCTCCAGCTTTCAGTAAAGGCTTGAGATTGATCACTTGCGGAGACATCCAGTCATCACTCTTGGCAGCGGGTTTGCCATTGATGATTAAGTTGAATTCATTATCACACGTGATCAAAGCCATTGCCTGTTGCGGTTTACCACTCAGTGACAAGGTCTTGCGGAATGCCACGGTTTCGCCGGCTGGAGACTGCACTCCATCGTTCAACCAAATCCAGGTCGCCGGGCTGAGGTTCGGGGAGGATGCGGAGGGAATTCCCGGCGCGAAATCCGCTTTTGCCGGTCCCGTGCCCAGAATCTGCCAGAGCGAATCAACGAATTCCTCCGCCGTCATGCGCTTGGCGCGCGGACCAGCATAGGTCCACTTCGACTCATCATCCGACTCCAAGGTTTGTGCCTTGGATTGATAGGCTTGGGACTCGCAAATGTGAGCAAGGACTTTTTTCAAATCGTATTTCTGCTCAATCAAATATCCGGCAAGGTGATCTAACAAATCCGCATTCCAAGGCTCGGTGCCCATGGCGTCGACAGGATGCACGATACCGCGCCCCATCAGGCGATGCCACAAACGATTCACAATCGTGCGACTGAACCGGCCGTTTTCCGGCATGGTGGTCAACGCAGCGACTTGTTTTAGACGCTCAGCAGGAGGCTGGGATGCATCAATTTTTCCCAACTGCGGATAGAGCCAGTAAGGTTCAGCGATTTTCCCCGTCGGCTTGTCACAGCGGGCGATCTCAATTTTTTCATCCGAAAATGCCGCCGCCAGACCATAGGAATCGGTGAGCTTCCATTGATCCGTGAATGAGTCGTGGCAAGAAGCGCATTTGAGATTGATTCCGAGAAAAGTCTGACCTACGGACTGCGCGTATTGGATCGGAACTTTTTGCCCGGCACTGACTTCGCCGCGCCACTTGATACCATTCGCAAATCCAGCGCTTTCGGGACCGGGGGCAATCAGCTCGTTGGCAAATTGATGGTAGGGCTTGTTATCGTAGAGTGAGCGATAGAGCCATTGGCTGATCTGCTTGCGGCCACCATCGATGTAACCCGTGCCGGCGTAATCGTTGCGCAAAAGGTCGTTCCAAAATGTCATCCAGTGCGAGGCGTAGGCTTGCTTGTCATCGAGCAAACTGCGGATCAGCTGACTGCGTTTCTGCGGATCCTTGTTCGCCAGGTGAGCCTTCAAGGCTTCCTCGCTGGGAAGGAGTCCTGTGATGTCCAGATACAAACGGCGCACAAATGCCGCTTCTTCGATCGGTGCAGGCCGCGCCACTTTGGTTTTCGTCAAATGGGCATCGAGAATGCGATCAATCGGATGCACGCGACCATCCTTCGCTGCAGGAATATTCGGACGTTGCAATTTCAGAGGCGGCTCGTAGCCGCTTTGTTTGAAGGTAAATCCCGGCTCCCAAGGTGCTCCGGCATTGATCCATGCGGCCAGCAGAGCAACTTCTTTTTCATTCAATCCATCACCCTTGGGTGGCATGCGCTCATCCTCGTCATCCGACGTGACGAGATGCATCATCAGGCTTTTGTCGCTCTTGCCCGGATCGATCACAAAACCATTGTCATTTTCCTTCATCAACTCCTCACGAGTGTTCATGGAAAAACCGCCCTTGTGCTTGTTGCCCATGTGGCACTCCGCACAGTGCTTTTTCAGCAAGGGGGCAACCTCATGAACAAAGTCCACCGCCCACAATGGGCCGACCATGACAGCGCCTAGCATACCGAGTTGAGTCAAGAAAGGGTTCATCTGCGCTGAAGTTACGATAGAATCAGATTTTGTCTATCAGCAGTGCTGATTATGGCACACAATTTTTGCGCGCGCTTTCTTACCTGCGATGGCAATTACGCAACGATTCTTTGCAAGTTCATGAATCGCACCGACGTAAGGCACCGGCAACAGAACACTGGCTTTTTACTTATGAATTTCCTAATCAAGTTATTCCACATCGCATTCATACCGTTCGTAGGTTTGATGTACCTGCGATCCGCCACTCTCCAAGCGGCTCCCAAAACGACGCTGAACAATCCCGATTTCACTCAAGGAGGCACGGTTCCCGCCGAGGCGAAACATGACTGGAATCTCGGAGCCACGGGCATGCGCGGCTGGATGTTTTGCGATCAAATGGTCACGACAGATGCCCGCCAAATCTTCATCACCCAAGTGGCCAGCGGATCTCCTGCGGATGGCATCCTTCAGGTCGGCGATGTGATCCTCGGCGTGGCAGGCAAGCCATTTTCCCATGATCCACGTGCAGAATTTGGCAAGGCATTAACCGTTGCCGAATCGGAAGCGGGATCAGGAAAGCTCCACATGATTCGTTGGCGTGCCGGACAGACTGAAGAGGTCACGGTTTCACTTCCGGTATTGGGGACCTACAGTGCCACTGCGCCGTTTGATTGCGCGAAATCGCGACGCATCATCGAACTCAGCAGCAAAGCACTTGCATCCAACCTCGAAAAAAGCGGCGGGCGGGGAGATCCGATCGTGCGATCGCTGAATGGTCTGGGATTACTCGCGACGGGCAATCCAGAATTCTTACCTGTCATCAAAAAGGAAATCGAGTGGGCGGCGAGCTATCGTGAAAACGGCATGCAGACATGGCGCTATGGATACGTCATCATGTTCCTGGCGGAATATACCATGGTGACAGGCGATCCGAGTGTGATGCCCGGCTTACGTCGACTGGCGATGGAGGCAGCGAAGGGGCAAAGCGCCGTCGGCTCATGGGGTCATGGATTTGCAAGACCGGACGGTCGTTTGGGAGGCTACGGAATGATGAATTCGCCGGGGGCGGTTCTCACGATTTCTCTCGTCATGGCACGCAACGCAGGCGTCAAGGACCCGGAAGTCTCTCAAGCGATCGAACTCAGCGCGAAACTGCTGCGTTTCTACATCGGCAAGGGTTCCGTGCCTTACGGTGATCACCATCCATGGATTGAAAACCACGACGACAACGGCAAAAACGGAATGGCTTCTGTCCTGTTCAATCTGATGAAAGAAAAAAATGGTGCGGAATTTTTCAGCCGCATGAGTATCGCCTCGCACGGCCCAGAACGAGATACGGGCCACACCGGGAACTACTTCAACATTCTCTGGGCCATGCCCGGCATCTGCATCAGCGGTCCTAAGGCCAGTGGTGCTTGGATGAAAGAATTCGGCAGTTGGTATTTTGATCTGGCGCGCCGTCATGACGGCACTTTTCCTCATCAGGGACCGCCTGAAGCAAAAAACGATAGTTATGGAAGTTGGGACTGCACAGGTGCCTATTTGCTCGCCTACTGCCAGTCACTGAAAAAAATTTCCCTCACTGGAAAAATAACGAGCATCGTCAGGGAAATCAGTGCTGCTGATGCGGAGTTGTTGATCCTTGACGGACGTGGATGGGACAACAAGGATCGAAACAGTTTTTATGATGCCCTCAACAACGAACAATTGATCGAACGCTTGGGCAGCTGGTCGCCCATCGTGCGCGAGCGGGCGGCTCTCGCTATCGGACGAAAGCGCGATTTCCCCATGGATGCAGTTCTGAAATTGTTAGAATCGCCAAGCCTCGAACCTCGCTATGGCGCCTGTCAGTCGATCGAAAAAATCCGGGGTCGGGCGGTTGCTGCAATACCACTGCTGACAAAACTTCTCCGTGACAAAGACCTATGGATGCGGATCAAGGCGGCCGATGCTTTGGCGGCGATCGGCAAACCCGCCATGAGCACCGTGCCCACACTGCTGGAAATTTTTTCCCAAACCGATCCGGTGAACGATCCGCGCGGCATGCAACAACGCTACCTCTGTTTCGCACTCTTTGATGGCGATGGCATGCTGGGCCGCTCGTTGGAAGGCGTCGACCGCGCCGCCCTCCACAAAGCTGTGCGAAGTGGCTTGAAGAATCAGGATGGACGCGCACGCGGCAGCATCGCATCGGTCTATCGAAATCTTTCGTTCGAGGAGATCAAACCGCTCCTGCCAGCCGTATTGGAAGCAGTGGAAAAGCCCGCGCCCAGCGGCGAAATGTTTGCCGACCAGATTCGTGTCGAGGGTCTGAGGATTCTTGCCAAACATGGGATTTTCGAGGGCATTCCCGCTCTGGTCAATTACACGCGTGATCAAAACCCATGGTCCAGCGAAAACCGCACACCGGAGTTGATGAAAATCCTTCTCACTTACGGCACTCATGCCAAACCCATGATTCCCCAACTGGAACAGATCGCGAACTATTTCGAAAAAGAGGAAAAAGATTTCCCTCGTCATCTCATGATCAAAAAAGCCCGATGCGTGCGCGACACGATCGCGTTGATCGGAGCTTGCACCGAGACCCCGAAACTCAGCAGAATACTCCAATGATGAGATTTCAACAATACCCGATCGGGATGATCGGCTGCATCACATGCCTTGCCATCGCATCCTTGTCAGGAAAAGATGCAGCGGTTTCCGGATTGTATGAAGAACGCGGCAGCGACCCCACGTTTCAGGAATTGGTGGAGCAAGGAAAACTTCCCGAAGGCAAAAACACCAAAGCGGGCGTCACCGGGTCCAGTGTCAAAGTGAATCACAAAAACGTGGAAATTCTCCCCGAAGCGAAGCGACCGATTCCCCAGGAGATCAAACTCCACACCCTGCTCAACAGTTCCATCCCGCTCAGTGATTTCGGCAATTGGACGCGCTGGTATCAGGAGGATGGCAATACTCAGATTTTTCGTCTGTTCAAGGGCGAAGAGAACCGTCGTAACGAACGCGAACTTGCAGGACGCGTTGAGGCTTTCAGTATGATGAATTGGACCGAGGCTGACGGCAAGTGGCATGAGTGGAGCGGAGTTGTCACCGCGATCAAACCGACAGGATCGATTTTCCAGGTCAAAAGTACCATTGAAGGTCCGGCCATGATGATGATGATGAATGAAGAAGGCGACCTGATTTTCAACCCGCGTCGCGGCAAGGATATCACCGTCGCCCAAAAACTCATTGGCAAACCCTTTCACCTGCGCGTGCTCGACAACGGCAAAAACTACGAAGTATTTTTCAACGAAAAAAAAGTCGGCGAAGGTATGTATGATCGTCCGAAAAGCCCCACCAGCTTTCGTTGGGGTATGTATGTTGGCGCCAATCCGATCCGCTACGATGCAATGATTTTGTTCTCCGGCGTCACTTTCAAAGAAGTCAAATGAACTTTTAAACCGATATGAAAAAATTCACAACTCTGCTTATTGCTTCAATAGGTCTCATCTCCGCCGAGGCCAAACCCCTCAAAATTTTTATCCTTGCAGGTCAGTCGAACATGCAAGGCCATGCAAAAATTTCAACCATTGAACACATCGGCATGGATCCCAAAACCAAACCGATGATGGATGCGATGCTACTGCCTGATGGCACTCCGCGCACCTGCGAGCGCGTTTGGATTTCCTCGATCGGATGCGCCGGTAATGATACCGGGGAACAAACCGGCAAACTCACCGCCGGCTTCGGTGCCACCAAGGAAAAGATCGGCCCGGAATTCACATTCGGACTGACCATGGAAAAACTCACCGACTCTCCCATCCTCTTGATCAAAACTTCATGGGGAGGCAAGAGCCTCAATACCGACTTCCGCCCGCCGAGCGCGGGACCTTATGCATTCCATGAATCACAAATCGCCAACTTCGCCAAACAGGGGAAGAACCTTGAGGAAATGAAAGCCAACAAGGCCAAGGAAACCGGAGTGTATTACAAACTCATGATGGATCACATTAAAAAAGTGTTAGGTGACATCAAACGAGTGGTGCCTGAATACGATGAGAAATACGGCTATGAGCTCGCCGGTTTCGCTTGGTTCCAAGGTTGGAACGACATGGTCGACGGGGGCACTTATCCTCAGCGCGAAAAACCCGGCGGTTACGATGCCTATACCCAGGTCATGACCCATTTGATTCGCGATATACGCAAGGAGCTCAACGCACCCAAATTACCATTCTCCATCGGCGTCATTGGCGTGGGTGGTCCCACGGCGCTCTATGGGCCGGGCGCAAAACGCTACCAAGCGACCCACCAGCATCTGCGCGATGCGATGGCAGCTCCTGCGAAGATGCCCGAGTTCCAGGGCAATGTCGGCGCGGTCCTGACAGAGCAATACTGGGATCTCGAGTTGAGCGCCGCCAAGGCCAAGGACAACGATCTCAAACAAGAAGCCAAAAAACTCGCTGCAGAAAAAAAACTGAAGCCTGCCGAAGAGAAGACCGCTTATGAAACTCTGTATCAAAAGAAGCTCAGCGATCGGGAAAAAGCCATCCTGGCCAAAGGTATCTCCAACCTCGAATTCCACTACCTCGGCAGTGCAAAGATCCTCGGCGGGATTGGCAAAGGACTAGCGGAAAATCTTAACAGTTTGCAAAAGCAATAAAATCAGCTCACACGGGAGGACCGTGCAGAGCTGAACTAGTTACTGCCATCGTCGGCGACGCACTGGCATCAACGAGTAAAGCCTTGTTGACGCTGGTGGGTGGATTGTTTAAAACCGGCTATGCAGTTAGCCGTATTGGAAGCGAGTGGGATTGTTGAACAAGGTGGGCCGATTGTCTGGATCCAACTTGTGCTCGCGGTATTGGGTGCGATTTTTATCGTGGAGCGCATGTTTTTCTTTCATCGGGCGCGGGTGAATGTGTCGGACTTGCTCATCGGTCTCGGCAACCACGTTAAAAAGAAAGCTTTTGCCGAGGCGCGCCATGAAGCGGCACGCGCGCCGGGTCCGGTAGCTCGTGTGGCGCACACCATTTTACTACGGGCCGATCTGCCGCGTGCGGATCTGCGCGATATTGCACAAGAGGCAGGACAATTGGAAGTTCCACGTTTGGAGCGCAATATCCGTGCCATTCTTGGCATCGCGCTGCTCGCCCCCTTGATGGGGATGCTGGGCACCATTTTGGGGCTGATCGATGTATTTCAAAAAATGAATGAACGCGGTGGATTTGCCGGTCCTGCCGAATTATCGGGCGGAGTCTTCCAATCGTTAATCACCACGGCGCTGGGCCTTGTGATCGCGATTGTAATGTATCTCTTTTATCTGTATTTCCTGGGTCGGGCGCGTCGCATGATCCATCGTCTGGAGCGCGCGGGGATCGAGACGGTGAACATGATTGTCGATGCACGTATCGAGGATTTTTCCGCCCGGGCAGAGGATGCCGCGAGACAAGGACGCGTATGAAATTACAATCGACATTACCTGAGGGTGTGGGATTTTTGCATGCCGTGCCTCTGTTTAATCTTTTTGCGGTGTTGCTCATGTGCTACACTCTGGGGCCCAAGCTCGAAGAAAAAACCGGCGTATCTATTCAAATGCCTGCTTCCTTGTTCCAATTGGAACGTTACGAGGAAGCTGCCGTGGTGACGATGACGGCGGATGGTGGTGGTGAGCTGTATGTGGGCAGCCAGCGCATTCAGGTGAATGAGCTCGATGCGCGGCTCGATGAACAATTGCTGAGTTCCTCGGGGGCGAACCGTGCGATTGTGATCATGGCTGATCGTTTGGTGCCTTCGGAGCAATTACGTCAAGTGGCCGAGATTTGTCTGCGCAAAGGATTGCGGGTGGTTATGGCGGGCTCGGGACGCGGCAAGCCCGGAGAAATCAGAGAGCCATGAGCCACAGCGAGGATCAGTCAGGTATGCGGTCGATGCGCGCCAGTGCATGGATTTTTCCATGGCGTCGAAGTTTCCGACGTCGCTGGAGCCTGCTCGTGGCGTTCGTATTGGTATCCCCCGTGCTCGCTTTGCTGCTGTCGACAATCCGCGTCAGGGTCTTTTTCACACCGCCCGCGTTAAATCGATCAGCCGAACTGGTGATGATTCCTGATTTGCCAGAAAACCGTGCTTGGTTGGAACGAATCGCCCAGCAAACTCCCTTTCCCGCAATCGGTCCGTCGCGTCCGGTGGAAGTCTTGAGCGACGCTGCGTTGCGTGCCGAACTGCGACCGGTATTTCAATCCGGTCAACAATTACGCGATGTCGAGTTGCCCAAGTCCAAGCCTGCATTTGAACAAAACTGGTGGTGGCCTCCGTTGGAGCCAACCGAGAGCCTTGCCGTCAAATCCCCTCCTACCTCGAACCTAACGCTGCAACCACGGTTGCGTTGGCTTGCTGCATTAAAACCCGATCAACTGCCCACCGAGTGGCCGACCTATGCGGGACCTGTGGGTATGGCTTCGGGCACCAAATACATGATGGAAGTGGATTCTGAAGGGCGCGTGATCACTTGTATCGCGGCCACCAAAGATTCCGATTCACGCTTGGTAGCGTTGGAAAACTGGCTACGACGTCTCCGTTTTCCTGCCTCCAAGCAGGCTCTGGGTTGGCTGGCCTGTGAAATCATTTGGGAACACGCGCATGATTGAGTTGAGTTTCATGGAATATTGCATGGCGATCGTGATCGGCTCACTTTTGCTGGTGGCGCTGTTTGGGTGGATTTCCCGTTTTGCCTACTTTAATGATGAACGGCGCGGTCGACGCGCGCGGTTCGTTTGCGACCTGTGCCTGACAACGTGGGAGGATCGCGGCAAGGAAAAACTTGTGGAGTGCCCGCACTGCGGTCGTTCCTGCCGCCGCGCGCGCTGAAAAAACCCCTGCGAATGGTCACAAGTTGGGCTTGCGCGTCGGAGATTGACTGTGTAGGAACGGTCGGCAACAAGCGCCAACATGGATATGAACGAAAGACGCGTTGTGATTACAGGAATCGGCTGCATCAGCCCGATGGGAAATGATTTGGCCTCCACTTGGGATGCCATGAAAGCCGGTCGCAGTGGTATCGATCGCATCACTTCCATGGACACCACGGGATACACAACGCACATCGCCGGCGAAGTAAAAAACTTCGATGCCTCACCTTTTTTCAATAATGCCAAGGATTGCCGCCGCGCGGATCGTTACGTCCAGTTGGCCGTGGCCGCCGCGCGCATGGCTCTTCTTGACTCAGGTCTTGATCTCGAAAAAGTCGATAAAAATCAGATCGGCGTGATGGTCAGCAGCGGTATCGGTGGTCTGGGTACGCTCGAAGAAGAACACACCAAACTGATCCAGCGTGGTCCCGGTCGCGTTTCTCCTTTCCTCATCCCGATGATGATCGCCAACATTGCCAGTGGCATCATTTCCATGGAATACGGCTTCGGCGGACCCAATATGGCCATCGTTACCGCCTGTGCGACCTCGAATCACTCGATCGGCGAGGCCTGGCGTATCATCAAATTCGGCGATGCCGACGCCTTTCTCTGCGGCGGCGGTGAAGCAAGCATTCTTCCCTGTGGTTTGTCAGGCTTTGGCAATATGAAGGCTCTCAGCACGCGCAACGATGAACCGCAAAAAGCCTCACGTCCCTTCGATGTGGGTCGAGATGGCTTTGTCATGGGCGAAGGTGCCGGTGTTTTGATGATCGAGGAACTGGAGCATGCGAAAAAACGTGGGGCCACGATCTATGCCGAGCTCATCGGTTACGGTATCAGCGCCGATGCCTATCACATGACATCTCCCCACCCCGAGGGCGAAGGTGCCGCGCGTTGCATGGACATGGCACTCCGTCACGGCAAGATCAACCCCGAAGAAGTCAGCTACGTCAATGCTCACGGTACCTCCACCGGTCTGGGCGATGTTTGTGAAACGAAGGCGATCAAACGCAGCTTTGGTTCCCACGCGAAAAACGGTCTGCTTGTCAGTTCCACCAAGTCCATGACAGGTCACCTTCTCGGTGCCGCAGGTGGAGTGGAGATTGCCGCCTGCTTGATGGCCATGAAGGAAAATATCGTCCCCCCCACCATCAATCTCGATGAGGCGGATCCTGAGTGCGATCTCGACTACGTGCCACACGTCGCGCGCGAAGCGAAAGTGGACATCGCTCTCAGCAACAGCTTCGGCTTCGGTGGCCACAATGCTTCCTTGTTGATCAAACGCTTTGCGTAAGCTATCATCTTTCATGTCCATCATCGCCATCGATCTCGCCGCCGAAATCAAGCGCCTCAAGCATGAGCGCAATGCCGTCATTCTTGCGCACAATTACCAGACCGGTGACATTCAGGACGTGGCGGATTACGTCGGTGATTCGCTGGGTCTGGCATACCACGCAAAGGAGACGCAAGCTGATGTGATTGTTTTCTGCGGAGTGCATTTCATGGCGGAGACGGCAAAAATCGTCAATCCCGGGAAAATCGTGGTGTTGCCTGATCGGGATGCCGGATGTTCGTTAGAGCAATCCTGCCCGGGTCCCGCTTTGGAAAAATTTCTTCAAGATCACGCGGAAAAAAATTATTACGTCATTGCCTACATCAACTGCTCGGCGCATGTGAAGGCACTCTGTGATGTGATCTGCACCTCGGGCAATGCCGTGAAAATCGTCAATAAAGCCCCGCAGGACCGACCTATCCTCTTCGTGCCGGATCAAAACCTCGGCGCCTGGGTGATGGAGCAGACCGGTCGCAAAATGGATCTGTGGCAAGGATCATGCTATGTCCACGTCGAGTTTACCCGCGATTCCATTCGCAAGATCAAGGACGAGTATCCCGAGGCACTCGTAGTCGCCCACCCCGAATGCACCCAAGCCGTTCGTCTGTTGGCTGATGAAGTGTGCTCAACGGAAAAAATGGTCACCTATTGCAAAAACGCGCCGGTGAAAGACATTATCGTCGTCACGGAAAGTGGCATGCTGCATCGCTTGCGCCGCGAGTGTCCGGACAAAAATCTCATCGCCGGGCCCACCGATCGATGCGCTTGCGCGGACTGTCGCTACATGAAAATGAACACGCTACAGAAGCTGCACGATTGCCTGCGCGATCTTAGCCCCCGCGTCGAACTCCCCGAAGACATCCGTGAGCGTGCCGAGACTCCTCTGCTGCGCATGTTAGAGCAGTCGAAGTAACTCACCGAGGGCGCTGCCAGAGGCCTGGGTCCCTGGGTGGATTTCAACGAGACAAAGCGAGTGTTTTTCGCATCGGGGATTCACGCCATATGCGGTTGACACCTGAATGAGCTTTGCCCATCGTTGAGGGACAATATCATGAAATACCTGACATCTTTCCTACTCCTTGTTCCAGGGATACTTTTTGCCGAACTTTCGTTGCCACAGTTTTTTTCTGATCACATGGTTTTGCAGCGCGAACGAGCTGCAGCAATCTGGGGTAAGGCTGATGCGAATTCCGATGTGTCCGTGTCTTTCAAAGGCAAGACCACCAACACCAAAGCGGGCACCGATGGCAAATGGCGATGCCACATCGATACGGGAAAAGCCGATGCGAACGGAGCTGTAATCACCATCACTTCGGGCGGGAAAACCGTTGCCATCCAGGATGTGCTGGTAGGAGAGGTATGGTTTGCTTCGGGACAATCGAACATGTCGTTTACTGTCAGTGGTTCTCCGATGTATGCGTCATTGGTGGCTGAGACAAATGATTCCGCTCTGCGCATGTTCACCGCCCCGCGCGTCACGGCAGTGGAACCGCAGGAAGATATTGCGGGGACTTGGGAACTCGCGACGCCCAAGACGGTGCCGCGATTTTCTTCCGTGGCATTCTTTTTTGCCCGCAAGCTACGTCAGGAATTGGGCATACCCATTGCTGTGATTCATAGCTCGTGGGGCGGCAAACCCATTGAAACATTTACCAGCCGCGAGGCACTTGTGACGCTCCCTTCGACGAAAAAACTCGTCGATGCCGCGATGAAAGACGACGCTTTCTTTGATCCCGTGAAAGCCAAAGCCCAGCATGAAAAGCAGCTGGCTCAGTGGAAAAAAGCCATGGAAGATTTCAAGGCGAAACCTCCCGAACAAAAAGGTCGTGCACCACAACGACCACTCATGCCTCGTCGCGCATGGGAAACCGATGGCAAACCCGGAGTGTTGTTCCAGTCGATGATCCATCCCTTCATAGGCTACACCATGCGCGGCGCGATCTGGTATCAGGGAGAGGCGAATCGAGCCGCAGGGTCAGCGCCCTACGACCAGACCTTGCCGCTGATGATCGCCGATTGGCGCAAGCGCTGGGCCGATGATTTTTCCTTTTATTATGTGCAGTTAGCAAACTTCGGCGAACCCACTACAGAACCGGGCAAGGAAGATGGATGGGTGAACGTGCAGGATGCCATGCGCCGTGTACTGAGCATCGTGCCTAAAACAGGCATGGCGGTGATTCATGAAACTGGTGAGGCCAAAGATATTCATCCAAAAAACAAGAAAGATCCCGGTGAGCGATTGGCGCTTTGGGCTCTCGCGAAAGATTATGGAAAATCCCTGGTATATTCCGGCCCGCTCTACCGGAAACATGTCGTTGTCAAGGACGCCATCCGCATCAGTTTCGAACACGTGGGTGCTGGATTGAAATCACGTGATGCCGGAACGCTGAAACGGTTTGAAATTTGCGGCGCCGATGGCAAATGGCATTGGGCCGATGCAAGAATTGATGGCAAGGATTCCATTCTCGTAAGCAACAAAGAAGTGAAACAACCGGTCGCCGCGCGCTATGCATGGGCAGCCAATCCTGAGGGCGCGAATTTGGTCAACAGCGAAGGACTGCCTACTTCTGTTTTTACGACTCAATCGATTAACACGACGAAATGATGAAGATGACATCGGTGTGGACTGGTCTGCTCTCTCTGCTGCTCGGCATTTCCGGTGTCAGCGGCGCGGAAATACAGCGGCCGAACATTTTGTTCATCGCCATCGATGACCAGAATGATTGGGTTGGTCACATGGGTGGTCATGCCTTGGTTAAAACACCGAATCTTGATGCCCTCGCAGCTCGTGGCACTACGTTTCTCAACGCGCACTGCCAGTCTCCCTTGTGCAATCCTTCGCGCAGCAGTCTCTTGTTCGGCCGACGACCAACTTCCACGGGCATCTATGGCCTTTCACCCCTTCCCCGGGATTTACCACTTCTACAAAACGCAGTTTCACTACCACAGTATTTTGCTTCCCGCGGTTATCGCACTTATGCGACTGGGAAGATCTTTCACAGTGGTACAACGGCAGGTGTGGGCAAAAAGTCAGCCCCGGAATTTCAAGTCACGTCTCCCATGGGTGGTGTCGGAACCATGCCTCCCAAAAAACTCGTGGGCGAGACCCCCATGGGCAACAACAGACTTGTCGATTGGGGTGTGTGGCCGCTGGACAACGATGATACCGGCAAAGGTGATGACAAGGTCGCAACATGGACCATCGAACAAATCAAGTCCACTCCGAAAGACCAACCTTTTTTCATCGCCGCGGGATTTTTCCTTCCTCACGTTCCTTGTTATGCCACGCAACAATGGTTCGATCTTTATCCCGATAACGACTCGGTATTGCCGAAAGTGATCGATGCCGACCGCGATGATACTCCGCGTTTCTCGTGGTATCTTCATTGGTCTTTGCCTGAACCTCGTCTTTCATGGCTCAAGGAAAAAAACCAATGGAGGAATTTGGTGCGCAGCTATCTGGCATGCACGAGTTTTGTCGATTCCCAAGTGGGCCGGCTCACCACCGCCCTGGATCAGGCGGGTCTAGCGGATAACACCATCATCGTAGTCTGGAGTGATCACGGCTGGCACCTCGGAGAAAAAGGCATCAGCGGTAAAAACACACTCTGGGATCGCAGTACCCGAGTGCCGTTGATCATGGCAGGGCCCGGCGTGAAAGCGGGCCAGCGTTGCCTTCAGCCAGCGGAATTGTTAGACATTTACCCGACATTGATCGAATTGGCTCAATTGCCTTCCCACAAAAATCTGGAGGGTTTGAGTTTGGTGCCGCAATTGAACGACGCAACCGCCAATCGGGAGCGCCCCGCAATCACCTCGCACAATCAAGGCAATCACGCAATTCGCAGCGAGCGCTGGCGTTACATTCGCTATGCGGATGGCAGCGAGGAACTCTACGACATGGTCGCCGACCCGAACGAATGGAAGAATCTTGCGAACCAAGCGGCATACGCATCCGTGATCGCGGAGCATCAAAAATGGCTGCCGAAGACCGATCTACCCCTCGCCCCCAAAAGCGCCTCACGCACTCTCACTTACGACAAGCAAACCGACACTGCTGTATGGGAAGGAAAAACCAGCATCCAACGCCATGACCCCATCCCTGAGTAGTATGCAAAATTGAAGAATTCATCGCAGCACGCCACAAATGAAAACCATTCTACTTTTTCTACTGTTCTCGGCTTTTGCCGCACATGCGGCCCCAAAGCCGAACATCCTCTTGGTCATGGTGGATGATTTGGGGTTCTCGGACCTGGGTTGCTATGGAAGCGAAATCGACACGCCCCACTTGGATCGTCTGGCTGCGAATGGTTTGCGCATGACACAATTCTATAACACGGCAAAATGCCACTCCTCGCGCGTGTCATTGCTTACGGGACGTTATAGCCGCCAGGCGGGCGATGAAAGCATGCGACGCGCGGTGACGATTCCTGAAGTGCTGGCACCGGCAGGATATTTCACTGCGATGACAGGAAAATGGCATCTTGAACTTCAGCCTACGGACTTCGGCTTCCAACGCTACTTTGGTCATCTATCGGGCTCGACGAATTATTATCGCGGTGACGATACTTTCCGACTCAATGGCCGGCCATGGAACGTGCCGGACGAGGGATTTTACACAACGACAGCCAATGTGGATCACGCGATGCGGTTTCTCGGCGAAGCACGTGCAGAGAAAAAGCCCTGGTTTCTCTATATTGCTTTCAATGCTCCCCACGCGCCATTGCAACCCTTGGAGGTGGACTATAAAAAATACCTCGGTCGCTATGATGTCGGCTGGGATGTGATCCATGAGAAAAGAATCGCCCAACAAAAGAAAATCGGATTGCTGCCTGAAGTACTGCCGATTCCGCCGCGTCCGGATCATGTACGAGCGTGGGACAAGCTGACCAACCAACAACGGGATTGGGAAGCCAGACGCATGACTGCCTATGCGGCACTGATCGATCGTGTGGACCAAGAAATCGGCCGTCTTCTTGCCGATCTCGAAAAAGCCGATGAACTGGCAAACACCTTGATCCTGTTTGTTTCCGATAACGGCGCCTGTCCTTACGATCGGGCGAACACCAACGTTGACAAAGAACCCTATCATCCTGACACAAAGTGGACGGACAGCACCGGTTGGGCATGGGCGCGCAATGCGCCGTTCCGCCACTACAAACAAAACCAGTTTGAAGGCGGGATTTCCTCTCCTGCGATTCTGCATTGGCCAGCCGGGCTGAGGACAAAGCCCGGCGCGATCAACGAGAGCCCAGCGCACTTGATCGATGTCTTACCTACTTTCGCGGCGGTCGCAGGTGTCGCCCTACCTGACAAATTTCCTGGTCGCGAACTGACACCGCTGGCCGGTATCTCACTCAAATCGGTCCTGGAGGGGGAAACCATCACAAGTCGTCCGCCCATTCATTTGCTCTATGGCAGTGATCGCGGGCTACGTGATGGCGGGTGGAAACTTGTGAGTTTTCAAAGTCAACCATGGGAACTGTATCACATGCCAACGGATCGAGCAGAAACCAAAAATGTCGCACAACAACATCCGGAAATCGTCGAACGCATGGTGAAACAATGGCATTCGATCGGCGAGGATGTGCTGATGGCGCCAGCCAATGAACTCAAGCCCGTCGCTGCCGTGGTCACGGAGCAGAGGCATCGTGAGTGGACGAAATTTGATCAAGAAGAAAAATCCCCACGAAAAACGAAACAACTCAAGCCCTTTACCCCCGCCGCGGATGTTGCAGGCTCGTGGTTGATGACTCCGGACCCCCGGTTGCCTCATGTGTTGATCCTGGGTGATTCGATTTCGATTGCCTACACGAGGGAGGTGCGGACGATCTTGAGAGGCAAAGCGAACGTCTATCGTCCCATGTCAGCCAACAACAAGAATCCGGCCAATTGTGGCGACACCACCATCGGCCTCGCCCATATCGATGCCTGGCTTGCAGGGAAGAAGTGGGACGTAATCCATTTCAATTGGGGACTCTGGGATTTGTGCTACCGCAACCCCTCTTCCAAGCAGCAGGGGAATCGAGATAAAAAGAATGGAGCCTTGTCGACCCAGCCTGATGTCTATCGCCGTAATTTGGAAACGCTGGTCGGTAAACTCAAAGCAACGGGAGCAAAGCTGGTATGGGCCAGCACTACCGTGGTGCCGGAAGGGGAAGTCGGACGATTTGTCGGCGATGATGCAAAATACAATGCCATCGCCGCGGAGGTCATGAAGCGTCACGGGATCGTGATCAATGATCTTCATACCACGACAAAAAAATTTCAGCCCGGTATGTTCGTCAAACCGGGCGATGTGCATTTTACACCGGAGGCCTCCAAGGTTCTGGCGGCACAAGTTGCTGAACAGATTCAGAATTTGTTAGGGAACCAATGATGCCTGACGAAGACTCCCCGTAAAAGTGTATCCAATCATCCAACTTACACGAGACGAGATTTTTGATTCATGAAACAACATGAATCCTCTGTCTGAAGCGATACACCATGGTGTTGCATCAATCTCTTTTCCTGCGCAGCAATGATGCACCGGAAAAAAGCGCCAGTAACAGCGTCGTGGAAGTTTCTGGAACTACCGTATAATTGAGATAAATGCCATCAACCGCCTGGGAGAGAGCGAACGTGTAACCTGGGCGAATGGACGACAGACTCTGTCCGTTCGAATCAAGCCAATTGGAACTGATTTGAAGATTGCCGAGCCCGCTGATAGTTCCATCGACATCATATACCTTCCAACCTGACGTGCCGAGCAATGGATTACTCCACAAGCTGTTGCTCCAATCGACAGTGGATCCACTGAGATCGAAGGAGAGTGTGAGACTGGTAGGTCCATTGAACGATAAATTACCGACCACGTCGATTCCATCGTAGGAGGTTCCGCGTGAAAGCAATGCTGCGGTGTTCGCGTTCAATTCCCAAACCACGGAAGCACCTGAACCGTAGCTCAAATTGTTGGAAAAAGTTTGAAGACCTGGACTGAAGCCGGGCGTATGCGCGCCGTTGATCAATACATCGCCCAAGATCGTTCCTCCACCACCAAACGTTTTGCCAGCTCCAATCGTGATGCCGCCGGCATCGACTGCATTGAGCGTCGCGCCACTGGCGATCTGGATTTCAGAGGATGATGAAATGGATGCTCCCGAAGCGAGACGAAATTGACCAGCGGATACGATGGTTTTTCCCGTAAAAGTATTTCCTCTCGTTAGCGTGAGCGTGTTGGTGCCTTGTTTGGTAATGCCTCCATTGCCTGAAATCACCCCGCTCATCGTGATGTGAGCCGTGCTGTTGGCACCAGTAACGATCGCCTGACCGCTGCTGAGAGAGGTTGCGCCCGACCAAGTGGCGGTGTTGCTGGTCAAATTTTCCAGTGTCGAACCACCGGCAAGCGATAGAGTATTCGCAAAGCTGCGTGCACCACTGCTCGCAAGAGTCCCGCCATTGCCAACCGATACGGAGCCAGCCGAGCCACCGAAGGCATTGTCGGTATTGAACCCCACCAGTCTGCCTGCATCGACTTGATAGGAAATATTGCTAGCCGCACCACTGATCCAGATGCTGTTCGTGCCAGACTTTGTCAAGGTGTAGCCATTTCCGTTCAATGTTCCTCCGTGACCGATGTTGAAATCACCAGAACCACCCACCGATGCATTGGCCGTGAGATTCAGATTACGAATACCGGAAATGCCAGTGGTGGTTGAAACAGCCGCAGCGGCGCCATTGATGATCGCTCCTTGTCCGCTACTTCCTGTCCCTGCGATGTTGAATGTATAGTTGCGAGCTACCGTCGATCCTCCAGTGATGGTGGAGGATCCCCATAGCTGACCATTCATGTTCGCAGTGCCACCTGACTGAATATTCACCGTTTTTTCCTCTCCCAGCGCGTTATTGTTTCCCGAGGTCCAAATCCCCTGAGAAATGGTCAGAGGGCCGGTAAAGCCTGAGCTTACGGATTGAAGGTTGCTAAATACGGTTCCAGCGCCGGTTTTGGTGATTCCAGCACTACTTGATATTCTGATATCCAGACGCAGTGTTCCGCTTTGATGATCAATGGTCTGATTGCTACCCTGAAACGCCAAGGTGGAAAAAGCGTTGTTAAAACGAAGTTGATTGAGAGTGCTGGTAGTGAGACGGTTCAGAGTCGTGCTCACGCCGCCCAAGTAAACAGTGCTGGATGTGCCACCGGTTCCCAAACCTGTGAAAATTAAATGGCTCTGATCGTTGAAAGTCGGAGTGACTCCCCCTGACCAGTTGCTACCTGTATACATAGCATGTCCTGCCGTGTTCAAAAGCGAACCATTTTCCGTCATGTTCGTCCAAGTGAAGTCGACAGCCTCCGCCACGGAGGTGAGGAGCGCAGCTGTTAGAAACAAGGAAGATGTGATGAAATTGGGATATTTCATAAAAGCAGGCCAGTGCAAAAATGCGCGACCAGTTAATGTGAAATTTGAGGAATGACAAGTAGAATCAGAAAAAATTCGCCGAACTCGATCACCCAATAAGAATTGATTCTTATTCGATCTTGCTTGGGTAACGATTTTACCTGCAGATGATAGAATCTTGGCATTGAAAACGTGATGATCTTGCTGTCTTGCGATCCGTCACCTCTGGCTCAATCGCTTTGATCAGTCGCATCATAACGGCAACTCCCCATGCAAAAGGGAAATTGGCCATCTCGTCGTTTGTGAGAAGGCCTTCTTTGCCGCAACCAATATCGAATGAAAATCGCAACACAACCAGGATGAAACTCGATCAAAAAATCACTTCCGCGCTGTCCGTCGTCATGAGATTCGCCCTGTCTTTTTCGACGACGAGTGCGCAAACCAACAATCTTCCCCATACCGAACAGCCAGTCATCGAGCTCGGTGCTCCCTTTCGTGATGGTGCTGTTTTACAGCGTGATATGAAGTGCCCGGTTTGGGGGTGGTCTACGCCCGGCTCACAGGTGACTGTTGAATTCGCCATGCAGAAAAAATCCACCACTGCGAATCAGCAGGGCAAATGGATGGTGGAGCTCGATCCTTTGAAAGCCAGTTTCGATCCCGAGGAAATGAAAATCAGTAAAAGTGGAGGGAAATCACTCATGCTGAAAAACCTTCTCGTGGGCGAAGTGTGGTTTGCTTCTGGTCAATCGAACATGCAGTGGTTGGCATCGAAGTGTGATGTGGCCCTGCTACAAAAACAAATCATCGAGCGTGTGGCGAGCGGTCAGGAAAAACCCCCTGTCATCCGCGAGGCGAAGATCACGGACTATTTCGCCACGCTGCATCCCATCGAACATGCGAATGCCGAGTGGCGCGAGGAAGCAAAGGATATGAGCGGCATCGCCTATTCTTTCGCCTATCATGTGTTCCGCGAAGTGAATGTCCCCATCGGCATTCTCAATTGCTCATTCAGCGAAACCTCGATCCAGGCATGGACCCCGCGCGAGGCGTTTCGGGAGGCGAAGGATGAGGCAAGCATGACGATCCAACGAAAAATGCTGGAAACCGATCCCTCCTCCACCGCGCACAAAACGGCCTGGAGCACGTATTACTCACAAGTCACGGACGATATCAAAGCGGGAAAAATGATCACAACCCAATTGCCTGGAAACCTGAACGGAAACCGTGATGCAAGCTGGCTTTTCAACGCGCGCATGAACCCCATGATTCCTTTCGCCGTGCGCGGAGGTATTTGGAACCAGGGATATGCCAATATCAACGAGGGCATACAATACTATCACAATTTGCACAACCTGATCCGAGGCTGGCGCAGCAGCTGGGCCAGGCCAGAAATGCCGGTTTACTTCAATCAGTTTTATTGCCCTGGTCCAGTGGCTGGCCCCAGCCTCGGCGGCATGGCGGAAATGCGCCTCGGAACCTGGATGGCGCGCGATATTCCCCACGTCGGTATGGCCAGCCAGATTGACATCACGGGATCGATCCATTATTTCAACAAAACCCTGTCAGGCCAGCGTCTTGCGTTACATGCATTGAAAAATCAATATGGAAAGAAAATCACGACGGATGGTCCCATGTTCCGTTCCTATAAAGTGGAGGGAAATTGTGTGATGATTCAGCTCGATCACGCCCGGGGCGGACTGGTCGTGGCAGAAACCGGAACGAACGAAAAAACCGGTTTGGCGCTGCCAACGGTAATCCCCGGCGGCGATGGCCAAGTGAAACTATTCCATCTTGCTGGTGCAGACCGTGTTTGGCATCCCGCCGATGTGAAGATCGATGGAGAAACCCTCATCGTCAGCTCGGCACATGTGAAAATGCCGCGCGGAGTCAGCTACGGTACCGGCGGCATTGGTAAAGCCCCGAACATTTACAATCAAGCTCTGTTGCCACTCACACCATTCATTCTCTTTGATCATCAACCCGTGCTGTCATCCACCTGGCCTGACTCACCCATCAAGATCGCAGGTGAGGAAGTGGATCCGTCCACCGTTGGACTTCTCAATGAATACCGTAAAATGCCCATTCTCAGCTCGCAATTCGTCGATCACGCCGTATTGCAGGCAGGGCAACCGATCGTGTTCTGGGGCTCAGCTTTGCATGATTGGGGCTACGAGGCCAAGGGCGAGGGCGTGATTCATGTGAATTTCGATGGCATGGAAAAAACCATTCCCGTCACATCCGGCATGAGTGAGTGGAGCGTCACACTGCCCGCCATGGAGGCTGGCGACAAGCCACGAAAGCTCACGGTGCGTTTCACCATCGATGGAGAATTGGCCCACGAGCGTGTCATCCAAAACATCGTCATCGGCGATGTCTGGTATGTGGCAGGTTACGGCAGCCAGCCGATCGGGAAAATGGAAGATCCCGTGAAAGGTCCGATCCGGATCATGACCCGCATGGCCAAGGGGTTTCTCTCCGCTCGTGAGCGCCGCTATTCCGTCGCCACTTCAACTACGCCGCGAGAGCGCTTCGCATCGTATTGGGGCGAATCCATCGACAATGGCTTCGCCTCTCAACTCGCCAGCGCCATTCATGCAAAAACGGGGAATCCCGTGGGTATCATTTTCATGGATGGGGATAAGCTCGAGCTCAAGCACTGGATGAATCTAGCCGCTCTCGCCCAAGCGCCCACACGAAAAGATGACTATGAAAACATCGCCGCGATCACCGTCGGCACGCCTTTCTATCAACGCAATGCGGAACGCTACATCAGCGAGTGGAAAAAATATTGGAGCGATTACATCCCCACCATCATCGCAACGAAGCGCGTGCCCGATGCCGCGGCGTGGGGCAGTTTCCCAAAACTCGATAGTGAAGTGACAAGTGATGCCACGCAGACGTTCAATTGCCTGGTTTCCTCGTTTCGCAAGACACCGCTCAAAGGCATTATTTTTCTCACAGAACAAAGCATGACGACGAAAGACGAAGGGCGGCATTTCGGAGCTGAAATCACCGCCCTCGCAAATGCGTGGAAAGAGCATTTTCAAAGCGCTACAGATCCGCATTTCTTCTACACCTATCCTACAGCCTCACTTGCCGCCAGGATCACCAAACCTACAGGCATTCATGGCTCGTATTCTGGTGTCGAAATTTCCGCATGGCATGAACGCGACAAGAAAGGCGCTTACATCAAAGGGTCGCCAGCTTTTGGCAATACCCTGATCGAGACCATTCTCAAATCATGCGATTGATGCAAAGCCGGATCGTGCGAGCAGTAAACGCATCGATGATGAAACGTGTCGTGATGAATATCGATGCCCGATTCTCCGAAGAGCTTTTTTGTTCTGATGGAGAGAAAGGTAAAAAAATCGATAAAAAATTGCGATTACCGCTTGCAATCTTTCTCTTATCCTACGCAATCTCGCGGCGAAGCCATTCACCCTTTACCCCATGTCAGACCTGTTAGAAGAAGATGAACTGAAATCCGCTCTCAAGAAATGCCCGGAGTGGGAATACGAAAAAAAAGCGATCACCCGCGTTGTGGAATTCGAGGAGTTCAACGACGCGATTGATTTCGTCAATGGAGTGGCGGAAATCGTCGAGGAAGCCCAGCATCATCCCGAGATCAACATCCGCCATACGCGTGTGCTGTTGAAGCTCACCACCCATGATGCCGGTGGTGTGACCGATGCCGACATCGAGCTGGCACAACGCATCGATAACCTCATTGACTGAGCCTCAGACGACCCTTTTCTCACGGAGTTCGCCATCGCGGCGGACTCCTTTTTTGTTTATCTCAACGATTTCTCCAACGCTTGCATGCGTTGCCGCATTGCTTTGACACGCTCCGGTTGTTCAGACGCACGGTCAAATCGTTCGCCGAGGTCTTGCTCCACCTGAAACAACAGTGGCTGCTCCGGGCTGGCACGAAAGCCGTAGCTATCGCCGGTCTGACTGATCAGGCGCATGTGGATTTTCCACGGCCCCTCCCGATAGGCATTCGCTTCATTGACAGCGCCGGAATACAGCAGGGTAAAGGGTGCCACTCTGGCTTGCGGAAATCGCACGGGTATCAGCAGCGGGCGGATGTCGCGACCATCCATGTCATGCTTCGCACTGGCACCACAGAGCGCCAATACTGTCGGCATCACATCCAGCGTGCTGGCGGGTTCCAACTGCCGCTTCGCGGCGATCACGCCAGGCCAGTAGAAAATCCCCGGAACGCGGTGACCCCCTTCCCAATTGGAACCTTTGCCATCGCGAAACGGTTGCGCGGAACCGATGTGCAGACGCGCTTCCCCATACCTCGGATCATTGGCGCTGTTCTGAAAGCGGATCCACGGTCCGTTGTCCGATGAAAAAATCACCAAGGTGTTCTCCCGCAGGCCCTTCGCATCGAGCTCGGCAAGAATGCGCGCGATCGAATCATCCAACTCTGCCATCACATCCCCCAACAACCCGCGGCGCGATTTGCCCCGGTACGCGGCATCAACATGCAATCCAAGATGCGGTTGATTATACGCGATGTAGGAGAAAAACGGCCGGGCATGGTGACGTGCGATGAAATCAATGGCGGCATCGGTGTAGCGTTTGGTCAACGAGTCCGATAGTTCTTGATGCGAAGGAAGATTTTTTCCGATCGCCTTGTAACCCGGAATGGGCTTGTTGCCAGCCGGGTCGGACTGGAGCAATTGGGCATCCGCATAATCATGAGAGACATTCGTGCCCAGCCATTCCTCAAAACCATGGGCCAGCGGCAATGTGTCAGGCGACATCTGGTTTTTTTCATTCGGATGCCCCAGATGCCATTTTCCGAACATGCCCGTGGCATAACCACGCTGCTGCAAGGCCTCCGCAATCGTCACTTCCTCCGCCCGCAAATGCGTCTTACTCTCAGGGCCGATCACCCACGATCCCAATCCCGAGCGCGCCGGATAGCGCCCCGTAAGCAATGAGTAGCGCGAGGCACTACAGGCCGGCGAAGTGACATACCATTGCGTGAAATTCATCCCCTGCTCCGCCATGCGGGCGATGTTCGGCGTCTCGATCACAGGATTGCCGTGATGCGCATAATCGCCATAGCCACTGTCATCCAAATAGATCAGCACCACATTCGGGCGATCCATGACTTCACGCGCCTGCGTCATTCCCGCCAGCAACAACAACCCCGCAAACCAAGCTTTCATGCCAGGGATACGTCAGCGCGGGAGCAGAATTTTCTCCTGATCGAGGCCGGTGATGCGTTTGAGTCTGGAAAACAGGCGCCAGAGGGTGCCGCCAAGACATTGCCGTTCATCCCCTAACAGAAAAACCGTAACCGCATCTCCCCATCTCATAACATTCACTTTGCGATAATGACTTCCGCTCTCGCACCACCCTTCGGCCCGGGGCCGCGCGAAAATTTCCACTGGCAAGCTTCACAAAGCCTCTCAACAAGAGAAAGTCCGATACCATTGCCCACGGCAGAAGTTCTGGTATGCAATTCAGGAAAGCCCGGGCCGTCATCTTGAAAAACCAAAGACACAAAATTCATTTCAGAACGAATACTTATATCCAAAATTCCCCCACCGGCATGATGAAACGCATTACCAATTAGGTTATGACATAAAATTGTCAAAGTTTCAAAGTCCACCTCGAGGAGGACTTCATGATCGGAATGAATAGAAACGTTCAGTGAATTTTCAGGATGAAGCATGCGGATTTCGTCAACTACTTGTCGGACTGTCGCTTCTACTTCCACTACGCCTGCGCTTTCCGGTGCTCTGCGCTCGCGGGCAAGCAACAAAAAAGTCCGAACTAGTCTTTCCATGCATTGCGAAGTCCTTCGCATGCGTCCAATGATGCGCTCACGAGCGGCAACATCTTCTTGATTATGATCGAGGAGATCAATAGCTGACTTCATCGTAGCAATCGGAGTCCTAAGCTCATGACTGCAATCTGATAGAAAATGACTTTCTCTTGAAATCGCCTGCCCTAAACGTTCTCGATAGTCATCTAAAGCATAAGCAAGTTGGCCAATCTCATCGTCGGGAAATTCTTTCTGTAAAGGTGAAGCTTTCACATCAACTGGGTCGCTCAGAACGCGACGGGTTAAGACGCGCACGGGCTTCAAAGCCCAGCGTGCAATCAACTGGCTTACGCCCAAGGCGACGAGAAAAAGCATGGCGCTCACGATGAGCATCCGCTTCTCTGCGCGCTCTGTTTCCTGCTCGCTTACCTCCAGAATGCTGAGATCGGCCAACACAGCGTGAATTTTTCCTGTCGATTCATGTGGCGCAATCCAAAGACGGAACTCCCGCTCATAGCCCAGAGATAGCCAAAGTTTCAAACGATCAGGAAATGTGCGTATGACTTTACTGCGACTGAGGTCATCATTAGCAAAAATATCATGTAGTCCCGGAGTAGTAGGGATCTCATGAAGCTGCATTTTGTTTTTCAAAAAATGAGCGTCCGGATGCGCCGTTATTCCCTCCGGCAAAGTGGCGCTCGATTTACCCGACGCTATGTCTGCTGCCGCCTGCGCAAAAAACTTATCATGAATTTCATCCTCCGAATCTAACAAAATGATCCAGCCGATTCCAGAAAACACCATGATAATCAAAGCAGCAAAGCAAATGATTAGCAGACGAATGCGAACTTCTAGCGGAGTCGATTTCATGTTGTTAGCCGACGCGTTGACAGCAATTGGTAACCGATTCCACGATGCGTTAGTAAAATTGGGGCTAAACCAGGCGGGTCAATTGCAGCGCGTAATGTGGCAATATGTGTACGCAAAGCATCACTACCAGGCGGTTCATCACCCCAGAGGTGAAATTCCAAATCCTCGCGCGCGACAATTCGCGGCGAGTGCTGCATTAATTTTTCCAGGATCGTAAAGCCCATATTCGTAAGTGTGAGCCGCTGTTGCTCCAGGGTTACTTCTCTCGTGGATGCGCACAATTGAATATCCGCCACTCGCAATGTGTTCCCATTAGTTGAAACGTTACCTGCTGATCGGCGAACCAACGCTTGCAGCCTCGCCAACAATTCTGCCAAGGCAAAAGGTTTCACAAGATAATCATCCGCACCAGCTTCAAAGCCGCGCAACCGATCATGCAAGGTATCTGCTGCTGTCAGCATCAGGACTGGCAGGCTGGGAGCTAACTGTGTGCGAACACGCTTGCATAGCTCAAGACCACCGATTCCTGGCATACGTAGATCAAAAATACCTATCGAATGCTTACCGCTGATGAGTCGATGCATCGCCAAAGCGCCATTCGGTGCATAGTCCACAAGCCAACCTCTCTGCTCAAGGAAGTCTTGAATGTTTGCAGCAAGATCTCGGTCGTCCTCAACGAGAAGGACAGGAAGTGGCGGCACATCGATCATCAAGCGGAATTTGTCAGAAAACACTACTCAACACCAGCATTTAGAAGGAGTAGCGTAAGCCTAGCAGAGCTGAATAACCATTATAATCGACATCAATTTCTCCTGCAGGTCCTGTTTGCGCCTCTAGGCTTGAACTTCCAGAATAGTGATAGCGAAGCTCTGCAAATGCAGAAAATTTTTCACTGATTGGATAATGCAAACCTGCGATGAATTGCGCAGCCGGCACCCAGTTATCTGAATACTCCTGCTCCGCACCAGCTAATGTGAAGTCGATGTCGACTTCTTGCATTGCACCGAGGCCTACGCCAACATAAGGATTAACTTTGTTGAAAAAATGCCCTCCACTATTTTCGCGGTTAAAAGTGTAGACGACATTGAGCATCAGATTCGTCGAAGCGAAGTCACCATCGCTAACGCCATCGAATTCACCTCCAGCCACGGAATCTAAACCGTTATTGCGATAGAACCACTCCAGTTCCAATGCCCAAGTTGGAGAAATAACTTTACCAAAAGACATGCCCGAGAGAAAGCCGATGTCGTAAGATGCATCTTCAGTTGCTCCACCCTTTTTGATGTCCCCGTCCAGCAGCCCGCTAAAGCCACCGAATGCCTCAAGATATACTCCATCCCAGATGGACTGCGCTTGCACTGTAGCGCCAGTGGCAACGACTGATGTGGCGAAAAGAGCACAAACGCGCCCAAACTTTCGATAACGATTGACGATTTTCATAGTAATTGTATTTGTGTTAGATTGTTTGGAATTAGTCCCAAATCAAGAATAACCATACAGACCCGACGTTAAATAACCGCAATCCTAATGTTAAATCTTCGTTAAATGCCCTTTCATGATGCCGGCATCTGACGCCAGCGATGATACGTTGAGCAACTGACCGATACGTCCCACTCAAAGTTGCACAAAGCGCTGAAATTGCAGGAGATCCTGAATTTTCAACAGTTGCCGCACATCACGCTCCAGATAGGTGCCGATGCAATCTTAAAGCCAAATGTTCGCCTCAATCGGTCGATCGTAGATCGGTGGAACAAAGACCTCGATACACTAATTCATCCACCGACGCAGAGGCGCGATTTGTCCCGTGTAGATCGGCGAGAAAAAAGGGAAGCAAGGTCAAAAGCGAGGCTCGCCCCGCCAAACCCTCCAGAATGGATTCGATCAAATCGAATCGACTGGAGCCCGTGAGGATGAATCGGCCCATGCGGCCGTCTGCACCCACCACTCCCTGCAGATAGGAAAAAACCTCATGGACGCGCTGCACTTCGTCAAAAATCGCTCCATACGCTGCCTGGCGCAGCAATCCACGCCGATCCTCATGAGCGAAAGGAAGGAAGATCGGGCGCAAGAAGTCGCGACAACGTGGTTTTTCCATATCGGCGTGGCCCCTTGATCACCCGAATCGGAAAGCCCTACAGTCGCGCCTGCGGAGCGACTGTCGCCATGCGTGGGACCGGTTGGAAAGGAAAGCATGGTTGGATCGTCTCATTGTCTATCTCGCTATACAATGAGTCAAGTCATCAGGATGTTTTGCTGAAGATCTCTGCTCTGTTTGTCCACTTGCGAAAAGACTTTCTGACCTACCCGCGCGAATACCGTCGCTGCCGGAGAACACAAGCAAGACTGCCACTCGATTGCCTAGCGCCTCAGCATGGGGCGTGATCGCTTTGTAGGTCGATTGATCCAACAAGGAAAAGATAAGGAAACCACCCGGAAGCGAAGCAAACTTGTCGAAAAAATGTTACCATCCCGACACTGACATCGATGGCGTTCATCAGCGCGGGAGCAGAATTTTCTCTTGATCGAGGCCGGTGATGCGTTTGAGTCCGGAAAGCAGGCGCCAGAGGGTGCCACCGAGAAATACCAATAAAGGCACGCCGATCACCACAAAGCCCCAGAAGGTGATGTTGCCGACTTTCTCATTGTAAAGTTCGCGGGCGTTGGCGGCATTGTGGTCGAGACCACCGAGAAAATACAGCGCCAAGACGAGATTCAATACCGTGCTGATGATGAAAGAACAGGCAAACAACAGAGTGCTGTGCCAGAGCAACTTGGCGTATTCCGCCTGGGTACCCTTTTCCGCCACCGATTGCTCGATGAGCGGAATATTGAACACCGAATCGTTGTAAAGGAATGCCTGCATCAGGGGCGACTTCGTACGATGAGAAAACAGAACCGCGAAACCTAACACAAAGGGAATGCAGGCCTCCTTGATACCGAAAAGCAAAGCGGCATTGGGTTTTACAGTGCCATCGTCATTCCAAAGATAAATCGTAAGACCGCCGGTCAAGGCCACGGAAATCAAGCCGAGAAAGGAGAAGAAATTCGCTTTTTTGGTTTTGAAGAAAAACCAAACGCCATAAGCCAACGGCGGCACCAAAGCCACCAGCATGGCATACGTGGGACCGATGTGCCAAAGTTTGTCACCATCCTTGCTCATCGAACTGAGAGCAAACACAGGGATCAGCACATTGATCAGAATGTTATGCAGCGGGTTTTCCTGCTCTTGGGGACGGGCCATGGGAGAAAAAAAGGCGGACCTTGGCCCGCCCATGAAGGTAATATGTTAGACCGTGCCGTAGATCGTCTTGCCCGTGGACAGCAAATCATCGCAGGCTTCCTTGAGGCGATTCGCCAAACCGATCTCCGCTTTTTTCAGATAGGAACGCGGATCGTAGAGCTTCTTATCTCCGACCTCGCCATCGATCTTCAGAACGCCCTCGATGTTTTGGCAGATGTGGGTGACGATGGGGCGCGTGAAGGCGTATTGAGTGTCGGTATCGATGTTCATTTTGACCACACCGTAGCCGAGAGTCTCGCGGATTTCCTCCAACTCAGTGCCGGATCCACCGTGGAACACGAGGTCCATCTCTGCGGCAGCGCCGTATTTGTCGGTGACGGCTTTTTGGCCATCGCGCAAAATCGTGGGCTTGAGCTTCACGGCACCGGGTTTGTAGGAACCGTGGACATTGCCGAAGGTGGCGGCGAAAAGGAAACGGCCAATCGGATTGAGCGCTTCATAGACATCGACCATGTCCTCGGGGGTGGTGTAGAGCTTTTCGGCAGGAAGGCCGGAGGTATCGTGGCCGTCTTCTTCACCGCCCACGCAGCCGGCTTCGACTTCGAGGATGATGTCGAGCTCGGCGCACTCTTTGAGCAGTTCCTTCGAGATGGCGAGGTTTTCCTCTAACGGAACGACCGAACCATCGAACATGTGGCTCTGGAACAGAGGGCCCTTGCCCTCGGCGATGCGCGCGCGGGAGGCTTGCAGCAGCGGCTTGAGGAAAGTGTCCACGGCGGCGGGGTGACAGTGGTCCGTGTGCAGAGCGATGAGAACGTCGTATTTTTCTGCGAGACGGTGGGCGGCTTCGGCGAGCACGATCGCACCGAAGGCTTCATTGCCCACGCTGGTGCCGGAAGCGAACTTGCCACCACCGGTGGAAACCTGGATGATGCCATCCGACTTCGACTCCGCAAACGCGCGGAGCGCGCCATTGATGGTGGTAATGCTGGTGACATTGATGGCGGGATACGCATAACCGCCTTTCTGGGCGGCATCGAGCATGGCACGGTATTGAGCGGGAGTGGCGATAGGCATGGCGCGGTGTTTTAAGCGACCCGGCAGTCGATGACAAGCAGATTTCCGTCACAAAATCGGGGCTTTCTGTTGATCATCAGGCGAAATTCCGGAAATTCCACGCAATCTCAAACGCCCACGGTAATAGCATGTCCTTTGTTCAACCAAGAGCGGCCACCAGAAGATTCCATTCGTCTGCGATGCTGAGAGAGCGGGGAGGCACCGGTTTCCGGGCGCGCTGATACCAATACGCGGCGTTTGCGTGATCTCCTTCCTCGCGATGCAGATGCGCGTGAATCCAGGCTCCGATG
This sequence comes from Akkermansiaceae bacterium, assembly GCA_049240965.1. Classification (GTDB taxonomy): domain Bacteria; phylum Verrucomicrobiota; class Verrucomicrobiia; order Verrucomicrobiales; family Akkermansiaceae; genus UBA956. The sequence continues at coordinate 80,423 of JBMLRP010000071.1, read as the reverse complement.
GGGTCAGGAAGGTTCTGGCAGGCATCGTGGGCCAGATCCCAATGCCCTGCTTTACTGAGCCACAAGCACTGTAATGCAGCATTCAGACCTACGGGTGCGGCAGCATCCACGCGCGCGGATCGGGCTAGTTCTTGAGCGGTCATCATGAGATTTTTTTTGTAGGAAATGTTGTCAGAGGAAATGATTGTTTTTTCCTGCGAGAATGGTAATTTGTCACTGATGTATCTGTCAAAAACTCTCTTCGCTGGTTGGCTCCTGATGTCGATGAATCCTGTGATGGCCCAGTTGCCCGCATTGCAGGAAAAACCATGGCTCGGTCATTTTGTCGGCTATGAACAGCGTGGGTTTCAATTTGGCATCAAGGAAGACGGTAAGATGGTGTTTGAGGCAAAGAACCGTAAAGGAACATTTATGGGCTTCGATAAAGCCGTCAACATCAGTGCCGAAGTGGTGGAAATGGTCGGCGGCAAGCCTGTGGTCAAACAGATCATTCCAGCGAGCCTTGTAACGACAGACAAGGCCACGGATAAACCGAAAAAAGTAACCTTCCGGGGCAAGGTCACCGGTGATGCGGAATTTGAGACCGTGATTGAATTTGATAGTAACACGATTCTGTTAGGCGGTCGTCTTCTCGGGAACGGAACGCTCACCAATCCCCTGCATTTTCAAATCCGTGTCCGTCATGCTGATGTTTATGGCAAGATGCAAGCGGATCGAGTGCCAGACGAGGCGAAAAAAGATCGGGTGGAATTCATTCGACTCGATAAGAAAAAGGGCAAAGCGGAAGTTCTCGAGCCCATCGACCTGGGAAGCGATGATGTGAGCGGTAAAGGACTTGCGGAAGTCGGAGTGGAATTGAAATGCTACGAAGACCGCAAGTTCGAATACTCACCCTTGGGCGATGGTATGCTGACCATGGAAAGTCCGCGAGGACAGGCCGCAGCACCCCGGGATGGTTTTTCCGTGATCTGGCGCTCTGATGCCGTTAAAGACAAGGATGGTAAGGGACGCTTGCGTTTTGTCTTCAAGTGATTTTACGCGAGGGAAGTTTTTTGGCAAAATGTGATTTTTCCGCTTGCCAAAGTTCCAGTCATCAGATTACCTTCGCCGCCCACCGAAATAAGGGGTAGATGCCCGAGTGGCTAAAGGGGGCAGACTGTAAATCTGCTGGCTTGCGCCTACGTTGGTTCGAATCCATCTCTGCCCACCATTTCAGTGACAACAATTAGGGAGCCTCCGGGCTCCCTTTTTCTTTGCACGCAAGTTTCACGAAAAGATCTTATGATCCATGTTCCTAAAGGACATGCGCATTCCTCTTCAGCACTCTCAGGGGCTTTTGACTCGCAGGCGAAAAAATCTTTTCGGCATAGTGCTCAGGGGCATCGCGAGGCGATAGGTGACGGTTTCTGTTCCATCATCATGGGTGACCACCGATAAAACCGACAGGTCTGGTGGATTGGGCGTCCATCCAAACAATGAATCAGAGGTTTCCACGGCCCAATCCAAGTTTTCCAGAAATCGTTTGCGACGATAACTCAGCGTGGTGTGCATTTGTGGCAATCCATCCACATTTACCGGGGCGGATTGCATTTGAGGAATCTGATTCACATCGTCGATGGCCTGCGGATTCAAGCCCAGTGCGAATTCCAACAAATTGGGAATGCCGTCGCGATCGGTATCGGCATTGAGGTCGACGGCTTGTCCAAAATGGCTTTCCTGCCACTGAGAAAGATTGGGTCTATCGTCAACTGCTGGTGCCGAATGGTTCGTCAATGAAGCTCGCCAATTGACGCCCAATGATGGATTGGGGTTCGTTTCTGGTCGGATCAAAACGAGTGCTGCACCGGTGCCGGATGTTTCATTTCTCGGCCATGGGTTGGTAGCAGTTTGATTGTAAACAAAACTGCTGATCACCGTTCCGGTTGCATTGACCAGAGTAATTCTCTCTGAACCGCTGAGGTTGCTGCCATTGATGAATTTTCCGATCACGCGAGGTCGATTTCCATATCGATGAAGAAATGCCGATGGTTTGGCCACCAAGACGGCGCGTTCGCCCGGAGCCAACTCCTGGGGTGCTGTGTCAATCGGGGCGATATCGAGACCTTGCGTGATGGAGATTCCTGTGAGATCAACGGGATTGGAACTTGGATTGAAAAGCTCAAGGAATTCGAATTCCCCATCGTCCGTAAATCCAGCCTCGATGTTGCCCGCATCAGGTGCTGCGGGTTTCCACATGATTTTTGAGACAATGAGATTGCCGGGCGCCGCAGCCACGGTGCCTACTGAGAAAGTCGCTTCATTGAGCGCAGACCACACACCTCCATGGAAGATACGGGAACGCACCAACGTAGAGCCAGTCAAGGGAACCGGGGATGAATACGTCAATGCCTTGGGTGACAGGGAGCCTCCCGTTAGACGAGGATCCGATCCATCCAGTGTATAATGAATTGTGCCAATCGTTGCGTTAGGATTCGACATGCTCAATTGATAGCCCGTCGGCACACGTCCGCCGTGCTGGGAATAAACCGGAGCATGAAAGATGTTCGATGCAGTATTCGAGGGATCCACTCGAGGATACAAAGCGTTGGTTTTGGATTTGAGAGCGTCAACGATCAAGGGATTGCGTGCGGGAACCACCACATCCAGCATGCGCGCTTTTTCTGCCAGCCATTCCACACCACGGGTATAGGTGACGCCGGTATTCGGAGCGCTGCGTACCGGAGCACGGTTGTCTCCCCAGCGGGCTGATTCACAACGCATGGCGGCATCAATTTCGGCAAACTGCCGATTGCAGATTTCCGTTAATTTTTCCGTGGTGAACAAACCGCGGTTGAACATGTGTTTGTGGGTTCGATCAGCAAAGCGCATGCGATACTCCGCATTGGTTGCGAGTCGTTGATGGATGAACGTGGGACAACTTGCCTGATTTGAATTCGTAATTGTCGTTCCGTTGACGTTGATTTCATCCGTGGCGACGCGTAACACATGTTCCGCATCCCAGGAATGAAACCGCCAGCGTCCGTCAGGATGATTACGTCGATACGAACCATACCAATTCTGATGAGCCCAATCATAGTTCCCGAGATAAAAATTCATCAGGATGTAATCGATGAAGGCATCCACATCGAGCATCCTGCCCACCGCTTCATAATTGACGCTATTGGTTAGATCCACGCCTGTCGCAACAGTTGCGAGCAGGGCTTGGTAGTTCGTGTAGGCGGTGTTGTTGGTTCTGACTGTTGCCGATATAGAAGGGTCCACAAATGTGCCACTATCCAAACAATCGCTTCGCAGCGGCGAATGCTTCAATACGTCCCAGTCATCCGCACTACCTCCTTGATAAGCCGCCTGAAAGTCAGCGCTTGGCTTTTCATGCAGAGTGTATAATCCCCAATACATTCCATTCAGATAAAGATGAATTCTTCGCGAATGGGTCGCCGCGTATCCGAGCAGTCGTTGTGTCTCCGCCGCCACTTCATCACGGATGTAGTCACCGCGCGTGCGCTGAACGTCATCGGTATTGTGCAACCATGTGTTGCCCATGCGGCCATCAAGAATGAACCTGCTATACTGACCAGTGGCCGTGTCACCGTAGATGCCACTGCTCACGGAACCTGCCAGATTGAAATTGAAAGAAAGTTTATCCACCTTCCATCGTTGTTGGCTCGTGCCGCCAAAGATGTGTGCCCGACCGTCAACAGAGAAAGTTTCCCCTGCATTCGGAGTTGTGACACTTCCATCGCTGTTAAACATTTCCAAGCTGGCGGCTTTGGAAAGCCCTTCCTGCGGGACGGGAGAAATGGCGGGATAGATTCCGGATGTGCCAAAAAGCTCAGACCAGTCCATGACGAGAGAGACAGACGGGATTGCCAAGAGATCGTTCGACGTGCAGCGGCTCGCTGGATCCGCGTGATTCACAATATTTTGATCCATCGCCCAGTCGTAGGTGCCATAATGACTCCAGTTGGCAGCGGGAGGAAAAGTTGCTGGCGGCGCCGTTTGATTCAGAACATGGGCGGGAAACAAGTAGGTGTGGGTATCCACTTTGGAAGAACCTAGACCATCTTTTACAGCGCGGATTCGTAAGATCGTTGTCGATGAAACAGTGACAGTCGCCGTCGGCAGTGCAGCTGCATTTGCTGGAGCAACCGTGGTGGTTGCCGCGACGCCTGCAGCTGGAACCGAGCCATTGAGCGTATACAACAATGTCGCGCCGGGAGTCGCGCACGACATGGTCAGGCTGATCGGGGAGAAAAACAGGCCACGGTCGATGTTTGTCGTGGGATTGCTCACGAAACTCGGCACGGTCGTTGAAGCATTGGCTGTTCCTGCAGTGGGCAGGCTGTAAAATCCCCATGCTGGCGCGACAGGAGGAACCGTCGTCGAGCCATAAGAAGCTCGATGATTTTGCCCCGTATACGCAATCTGGGTGAGCACAACATCCGTGCCACTGGGATCAGGCCGTGTCAACCGGAGGCTTCCAGTGTTGGACAATTTGAAATTGGTGTGGAGTTCGACACCCGCCATTCGTCGATTTTTGTCTGAGGCAAATACCAGCAATCGTGTATTTGGTTGCATCAACACACCCGCGGGAAATGTCCACTTATCAGGAATCAGCGGATCATCGCTGAGTTTCCAACCAGACAAATCGGCAATCGTAGATCCGGAATTGTGTAACTCGATCCAATCGGATGAGTCGGTATCCATATCCAAAACCGATCCCGGTAGTATGACCGGACCTGGATTATCGGCGAGAAATTCACTGATGAAAACATCACTCGAGTAGGGGTTGTAGCTGATGCTATTCTCATAACCAACCCCGTCATAGACCGATCGGTTCGTGGCACCAGTTCCTTTGCGAATGAAAAATCTCAACACCCCTGAAGCGTTGGTCGTTGCGTTCGGAAGAGCATGCCAAAATCTCCTTGTTCCCGTGAGGGGAGGTGTCAGGACGTTACCAACACCGTTGTTGCCTGTGTCAACAAGGGTGCCCGTAAAGCCGGCTGCATCATAGTCGGAATAGGTTCTCCAGTTGATTCCATCGAGACTGACATCGAGGGACCAGTTGTTACCACTGGTTGTGTTACCTAACATGTATACCCGCAATCCGGTGTAGATGCGGTTCGGCAGCAAGCCGGCTATTTCTGTTCGTAAAACGGCACCTGTTTCGCCGCTATACAGTTCAAAAGTATCCGAGTTGAAACCCGTGACCGCCGATCCACCGGTACGGTTTCCCCAGAGATTGTCTGTCAAAAATGCCGTGCTACTACGGACAAAATAATCGGTGAGGGAATTGTTGGCGTGATTGTAGGTATTGCCACCGCTCCCTCCCGTCGCATCAACGTAAATCTGAACGCCCCAAGCTGATGAAACCAGCCATAAGGCTCCTATGCAGCCTAGCAATTTTTTGAAGCTGAGTGAGTTCAGGAGAGTTGGGTTCATGGGTTGCAGATTGTCATCTGTGTGAATGACCATAGAAGATCGTTTTGAGACAAACAAGAATCTAAAATAGGAAATACTGGACTGCAATGGGACTTATCATGTCGACAATGATCCAACGATGAATGTGATTCGATGATGCTTTCTTTTCGCCGAATAAAGTTGTAGGTTTGGTCGAGCAGGCATCGTAAAGTTTGCCGATCATGAAACCTTTCCTCTTCTTTTTCCTATTCGTGTTGCAGAGCGGATTTTCTCATGCTGCAAAACCGATGAATGTGGTCATCTTATTTGCGGATGACTGGCGTCACGATACACTCTCTTGCGCGGGAAACCCGGTGGTGAAGACTCCGCACCTCGATCAATTGGCGAAGGAGGGTTGTCGTTTCACGCATAGCTGCGTCACCACATCGATCTGTGGAGTGAGTCGTGCGACCTTGTTCACCGGGCAATGGATGTCCCGTCATGGCAACATCGCGATGAAAGAATTCAAAACACCATGGGGCGAAACCTACCCGGGCTTGCTACGCGCGCATGGTTACCATGTCGGTCACATCGGCAAGTGGCACAATGGCAATTTTCCGGCCAAGGAGTTTGATTTTGGTCGTTCATATTCCGGCACTCATTGGATCAAACAAAAGGATGGCAGCAAAATCCACGTGACGCAAAAAAATGAAAACGACGCACTGGAATTTTTGCAAAACCGCCCACAGGACAAGCCCTTCTGTTTGACATTGGCATTTTTCGCGACGCATGCCGAAGATGAGAACGCCAAACAATTCCTGCCGCAACCGCAGAGCATGTCGCTCTATCAGAATGTGACGATTCCCGTTCCACCGAACGCCACCGAGGAGTCGCTGAAACGTCTGCCTTCCTTCCTCGCGGATGCACGCAACGAGGGCCGGGTGCGCTGGCACTGGCGCTTCGATACGCCGGAAAAATACCAGGAAATGATGAAAAACTATTATCGTCTTGCCACTGAAGTGGATGCTGCCTGCGGCAAGGTGTTGGACGAATTGAAAAAACAAGGTCTGTTGGAAAATACGTTGGTGATTTTCGCGGGTGACAACGGCTACTTCCACGGCGAGCACGGATTGGCTGATAAATGGTATCCGCATCAAGAAAGTATCCGCGTGCCGCTCATCGTGCGCGATCCCCGATTGAAATCGGAAAAGCGTGGCATCACCAATGACAACTACGCGCTCAATGCCGACCTCGCACCCACCATCCTCGCCGCCGCAGGCATTGCCGCTCCCGGAACCATGCAGGGGCTTGATCTATCGCCGCTCTATCTCGCTGCTAAGCAACCCAAATGGCGTCAGGAGTTTTTCTATGAATTCAGTGCTTTCGGGGGTAACATCCATCGGATTCCTTCATCGGAGGCCGTGGTGCGCAAGGATTGGAAATACTTTTATTGGCCGGATTTCCAGGTCGAGCAATTGTTTCACATCACGGAAGATCCCTCGGAAGAAAATGATCTCGCAAATGATCCCGCTCATGCCGCCCGCCTTGCGGAGATGCGGACCCGGTGCAAGGAATTGAAAGCGGCAGTGAAATAACGTTAGCATCCCATTATTATGAAGCCTTGGATTTGTCGGATCATCTGTTTGTTTCAGTCCATTCTGCCCCTATCGGCATACGCAGAGAAATCCACACGCCCGAACATTTTGTGGCTTACCAGTGAGGACAATCACACGTTTCTCGGATGCTATGGCGACAAAATCGCGCGAACGCCCACGCTCGACAAGCTCGCAAAAGAAGGCATTCTTTACGAGCGCTGTTTCTCGCAACCGGTTTGCGCACCGTCCCGATTCGCCCTGATTACTGGATCGTTCGCCGTTAGCTCGGGACCCGCAGGACACATGCGGGCGGCAGGAAAAATTCCCAACACCATGAAGGGATTCCCGGCCTTGTTACGCGAAGTCGGGTATTTCACTTCAAACAATGCCAAGACCGATTACAACGGCCCAATCAACATCAAGGAAACGTGGAATGAAAGCGGCAATCAGGCGCATTGGCGCAAGGCGCGAAAAAACGAACAGCCGTTTTTCTGTGTTTTCAATCACGAGGTCACACATGAAAGCTGTCTTTTTCCGTTAGAAGATCGGAAACTCCATGCGCCGCCGACCGATCGTGCCTTGGTGCGTATTCCACCCTATCAACCCGACACGCCGGAAATCCGCGAAGACTGGGGGCGCTACCACGATCATATTCACACGATGGATGGCATGATCGCGGAAAAATTGCACGAACTGGAAAAAGCCGGGCTGGCCGAAGATACGATTGTATTTTATTTCGCCGACAACGGCGGTGTCTTGCCGCGCAGCAAACGTTTTTTACAGCAGAGCGGCTCCAACGTGCCCCTGATCGTGTATTTTCCTCCGAAATGGCGTCACCTCGCGCCCGCTGCTCCGGGCACACGCATCAAGGATCCCGTCTGTTTCCCAGATTTCGGGCCCACGGTGCTCTCTTTGGCGGGAGTACAACCCACGAGCGTCATGCAAGGCAAACCCTTTGCGGGGAAATCCCGCGCCGTGCCTAACGAATTTGTGTTCTGCACCCGTGACCGCATGGACGAGCGCTACGACATGATGAGATCTGTGGCCGACCGTCGATGGCTCTACATCCGTAATTTCCGACCCGATCTCCCCTACGTACAGCCACTGGACTATATGTTTCAAGCGCGGGGTTATCAGTCATGGGCGAAGCTTGCGGAGCAGGGAAAACTCACGGAAAAAACCTCCCAGTTCTGGGGTAGCAAACCCAGCGAGGAACTCTATGACATGGAAGCTGATCCTGATAATGTCAACAACCTTGCCCATGATCCGATGCATCGCGCCACGCTCGTGCGCATGCGTGCTGCCCTCAAACGGCATACCTTAGAAATCGTGGATAATGGTTTCATGCCCGAAGGTTCGGTCCATGAGGGCTATGATGCCTCTCGTCAGCCGGGTGTTTACCCAATGGATCGTATTTTTGATCTCGCCATGATCGCTTCCTCGCGTGATGCGGAAAAAATGCCCGCATTGTTGAAAGCACTGGATGATGAAAACGAGGCGGTGCGTTGGTGGGCGGCGCAAGGCTGTACGGTGCTGGGTAAAAAGGCTTCCCCGGCGGAAAAAACTCTACGCGAGCGTCTCCTCGATGATTCTCCCGCCGTGCAAGTGGTCGCCGCCGAGGCTCTGTTGCGACTCGGCCACGCCGATGCCGCATTGCCCGCTCTGGAACGCGTGCTGCTGCAGTCTGACTCACCTTTCAGCGCATTGCAGGCGGCCAACGTGATCGATCGTATCGGCGAACAGGCACAACCGCTCTTGCCTGTTTTGCAAGAAAGATTGAAAAGCCTGCCCTCCGGTAAAGGAGCCAATAGCGCTTCCGCTTATCAACAAAGAATTCTCGAGCGAATTGTCGCAGTAATGAAAGGCACTGAAAAAGCTCTTGTTTATCCCGCAAAAGAATATCCTCCCACTTTCTAACGAATCATGAATCCTGTATCGATCTTCAATGACGTCATCGGCCCGGTGATGCGCGGACCATCGAGCTCTCATTGTGCCGCCGCACTGCGCATCGGACGCCTCGCCCGCGATTTGATGGACGGAGAAATTTCATCCGTACTCATCGAATTCGATCGCGAAGGGTCACTGCCCACCACCCATGATAGCCAGGGATCCGACATGGGGCTTTTCGGCGGTTTGTTAGGCTGGGATGCCGATGACGAACGCCTGCCGAATTCGATGCAGACGTTTCAAGACGGCGGCGCAGTGCAGAATATTGTCACCATCGATGTAGGTGATCCACATCCGAACACCTATCGCCTCACACTGACCAATTCGCGTGAAAAACATTCCCTGATCGCCATTTCCACGGGTGGAGGCATGATGGAAGTGCACAGCATCGATGACATTCCCCTGCATATGGATGGCGGTTATCACGAGACGCTGCTGTGGGTGGATGCCACGGCCGAAGTCAGGTTCGATGGCTTGGAAGTCATCACCCACGCCGCCGGCGAGAAAAAACTGCTGCAAGTGCGCGGCAATCATTTTCCCGAGATCCCCGGAGGAGTTGCGACGCAAATCAAACGCCTGTCGCCCGTCTTGCCCGTTCCTTCGCGCAAGGAAATCAAACTCCCTTTCACCTCCTGTGCGGAAATGTTAGAATGGGATGGTGCAAAAAATACGCCGGTCTGGAAATTGGCCTGCGCATATGAAATGGCGCGTGGAAAATTCAGCGAAGAAGAAGTCATCGAACGCATGAAAGGGATTGTTCGTATCCTGCGCAAATCCATTGCCAGTGGAATTGCTGGTACAAGCTATGCAGACCGCGTGCTGCATCATCAGAGCGGCAAATTCGCTGATTTGATGAAAGCCGGGCGTCTGCTCAATGGTGGGGCACTCAATCGCATTGTGCTCTACGTCACCGCCTTGATGGAAGTGAAGAGTTCCATGGGCGTCATCGTCGCCGCGCCCACTGCAGGTGCCTGCGCTGCCTTGCCTGGTGCCGTGATCGCGATGGCAGAAGAGATGGACTTGGACGAGGCAGAAATGGCAAAAGCCATGCTTGCTGCTGGACTCATGGGTGTTTTTATCGCGACTCGCTGGACCTTCGCGGCTGAAGTGGGAGGTTGCCAGGCCGAGGGTGGTTCCGCCGCCTGCATGGCCGGCGCGGCTCTCGTCACCCTCGCCGGTGGCACACGCGACCAAGCGGTGGCCGCCGCATCGATGTCATTCCAGTCGATGCTGGGCCTGATCTGCGACCCCATCGCCAATCGAGTGGAAGCACCTTGTCTTGGAAAAAACGTCATGGCAGCCAGTAACGCGCTGTCCTGTGCGAACATGGCCCTTGCCGACTTTGATCCGCTCATTCCGCTCGATGAAGTCATCGACTCCGCCAAACACGTCTCCTCCATGATGCCGCGCGAGCACCGCTGCACCTCCTTGGGCGGACTGGCCATATCGCCGACATCGTTGGAAATCGAACGCAAACTCGCCGCTCTGAAAAGCAAAGCTTGCGGATCTTGTGCTTGTCATTGACTTACGTGCAAGAATTTTTCCGGTGATTTCAATCGCGAGGCAATCATTCTAGAGAAGTTCCAGCATGGAATTCGGAAATGTCGTTCCGCATTGCGCGACAAAGCCTTTCGTTCGACTCAAAACGGATTTCTGATGACTTACGATTTTAGCCTTGCACTACCCCACGGGATCGCTAGCATTTTCCTGACTCCCTTGCACAACATCTTTCATTTATGAAACGTATTGCTTCCATCCTGCTGCTGCTTTCCGTTCTGTGCGGATTGCATTCGTGCTGTGCCAGCAAGTCAGTAGAGGCCCCGCCCAAACCTACTTATCAAGCTCCCAAAGTATAACATCTTTCGAACATTCAACCAATAAAAAACACTACCATCATGATCCGCACCCTGACACTCATCGCATTGGCCGCCACCGCCATGATTTCCAGTTCCTGCTGCTTTTGCTGCACCAGTGATTCGAAAGCACCCTCTTTGAAGAGATTGCCTAAATTCCGCAATTTCCCCACAGCTCCAGCATCGACCGCTGCTCCAGAGGTCAGCTACGAAAAATAATCCGTAGAATACAAAATGCAAAAAAGCAGATCTTCCTCACGGAGATCTGCTTTTTTTTCGGGCTGTCTAAAGATCCTTGAGAGATTTTCGGGCAATCATCAAAAACCCTGCGCATGTTTAGTAAAATCATCGCACTGGGTTTGCCAAAAATTCACCAACTTCGCTAGAATCGCGGGCTGGCTTGCGGCAAGATTGTATTGCTCGGCACGGTCTTTTGACAGGTCATAAAGTTCCCAGCCCTGTCCTCTGAGACTCACGATTTTCCAATTTCCACAGCGTGCCGCGCGATGCCCCTCATGCATCCACCACAGACCCTCACGTTCGATCGATTGATCTTTGGCAAATACACTCAACAGGCTTTTCCCCGGCGCAGGAGGAAATTTTTCTCCATTTCTCTTTCTATCTTGCTCCAATCCGGCAAGCGCCCGAATCGTCGGCACAAGATCGATCACATGAGCAGGGGTATGTCGTAATTCGTTTTTTGCCTTGATGCCCTTGGGCCAATGAACAATGAGTGGTGTGCTGATACCGCCTTCATGCACCCAGGTTTTGTGACGGCGAAACGGGGTGTTGCAGGCACTCGAAAAACCAGGGCCGAGACAGAGATATGAGGCCGCACTGCCGGGCGCGGCGGTTTTGTCATGTCCGCCATCGCGCACCATGACCTCGGCACTCGCTCCGTTATCGGACGCAAACAATATGAGCGTGTGATCAAAGGCATTCATGCTCTTGAGTTGAGCGATGATCCGACCAATCTCCTGGTCCATGCGATCGACCATTGCTGCATGAATCGCCATTTTGGTCGCCTGAAAGCGCCGCTGCTCATCGGTCAATTGACTCCATTCCAGGGGAACGAGGATTTCACCATCACCCAGCTTCTCTCGAAAATCGGGAAACGGTGCTGGCGGACCCACATCTTTTTCCAAAGCCGATAAGGCCGTGCTCACAAGACCCATGTCACGTTGACGTTGATGACGCTTTGCCCGCATCTTATCCCAGCCATCCAGATATCGATCGCGATATTTCTCAATATCCTGCGGTAATCCATGCAAGGGGAAATGAGGGGCGTGAAATGCAATGTATTGAAAAAATGGTTGCTCCGGCGTGCTCTTCGCATGATCTTTCAGACATTGAATCGCATGATCCGCGGTCGTAATCGTGATGTAATGTTCCTCACCTGCCTGAACTGGTTGCACCGCGATATCATTGACATAGCCACCGGCAGTGGTGAAAAAATTCCCGGGGCTGACGATGTTGAAGGATTTTTCAAATCCCCCTTCCAACACTTTCCCATCGATATGCCATTTGCCTGAGTGGTAACTTCTGTATCCGGCTTTGGCAAGATCGTGCGGTATCAATGGCGCCCAAGACTGGCGTTTACCCATGACCCCGCCGCGCACGGAGGGTAAGGCATCGCGATGAATTTGCTGCGCATAGTATCCCGTCAGCAAAGCCGCACGCGTGGGCCAGCAGCGTGCCGTGTTGTAAAACTGGGTGAAGCGAATCCCGTTTTTGGCAAGAGCATCGAGATTCGGCGTGGCAATTTCACCACCATAACAACCAAGATCCGAATATCCGAGATCATCGGCGAGAATCATCAGGATGTTCGGCTTCGGTGCGGCACCCAAGGACCAGGAGACGGAAATTACCGAGAAAATCAGTGAGCGGATCACATTCATGGCTCGGTGGACTTGAGTTGTTTTTTGCCAGGCACCATCGCGGCTTGGTGGGCTTTGACGGCGGAGATGATTTTTTTCAATACCTCTGGATGCTGCGCAGCGACATCAGTTTTTTCACCGGGATCGCTATCGAGTTGATAGAGCAACGGAGGTTCGTGGGATTTCTTTGATTCTCCTCCGTATCCACCTTGAGTCTTGAAATGCGCTTTCCATGAACCAAGACGGCAAGCAAACAAATGTGGACCACGATAGAAAAAATACGGACGCTCGGGCAGCGAAGCATTTTCGAACAAAAGTGGCGTGAGGTTCACTCCATCAAATACCACGCCCTGTGGCAGTTCCGCTTGTGCCAATGATATTGCCGTCGGAAACCAGTCCATGGCCTGTACCATCTGGGAAGACACCGCGGGTTTGATGCGACCGGGCATCCAAGCCAGACAGGGCACACGCATACCACCATCCCAAGTGCTGCCTTTGCCATCGCGCAAGGGCCCCGCCGACCCGCCACGTTCTCCCATGATCAACCACGGACCATTGTCGCTGGTAAAAACCACCAAAGTGTTTTCCTGCAAATTCTGTTGGCGCAAGGTCTCCAGAATTTTGCCGACACTCCAATCAAGCTCTTCAACCGCGTCACCATAAATCCCCGCCTTGCTTTTCCCTTTGAAATCGGGAGAGGCAAACAAAGGAACGTGAGGAAAGGTATGTGCCAGATAAAGAAAAAACGGCTGAGATTTGTGCTCGCCGATAAACTTCACCGCCTCTTCCGTGTAGCGTTTTGTGAGCGTTGTCTGATCCACGGGTTTCTCAATGATCTTGCCATCCCTCATGAGTGCGACATTCCAGCCATCGGCCGGCGGGGTTTCGGAAGATGTGGAACCTTTGGGCAAACCTGGCCTGGCATCCATGTCGTTCGAGTATGGCAATCCGAAGCTATGTTCAAAGCCCTGATCGAACGGACGCGAACCTTCGTGAATGCCAAGATGCCATTTGCCGATTTGCATCGTGGCATAACCCGCATCGCGCAGCGCCTCGGCAAGGGTGATTTCAGCAGGAGGCAACCCGCCCTTCGAGTTCGGAAAAAGCACTCTTTCGATATCGCCGCACATGCCACTGCGCAGAGGATAGCGACCCGTGAGCAAGGCGGCGCGACTGGGCGTACAGACTTCTGCAGCAACATAAAAATCCGTGAAACGCATCCCTTCCGCCGCCATGCGATCCAGATGCGGCGTGCGGATTTTTTGCGCACCATAACACCCTAGGTCGCCATATCCGAGGTCATCGGCAAAAATCAAAATCACATTCGTCTTGGGTGCTGCGTGGGCAAGCGAACTCACGAGTGCGACACTCATGAAGCGCCATAGTAGGGATCGAGAAATTTTCATCATGGTAATTTGTTAATTGTGCCGTGCAAAATGCTACCGCCGATTTTCAGTTCGTAACAAGGCGTGGTCCCAAGATCGGGGATTCCCAAAGTCACCGTGCGCTTGTCGACACTGAGTTCCGTTTGTGAAATCGTCAGCGCCCTCTCATCATAGTGCTTCGATCCATATTGTGCACTGCGTTTCAGTTTCCAAACCTTGATCGCACAATCACCCGGTGCAATGGCCTCACTGAAAGTCACGGAAATTTTCTGTTTTGCTGCATGAACCGCCACCGGCACAGGTATGGAAATGCCACCACGACGAATCCGATAGAATCCTCCCGGTTCCTGGGCATTGCCCGCCCAGGCAAACATGCCGCAGGTGTAAAGCGCGCCGTCATCGGAAAAGCGCCCACGCATAATGCCGGTCTCAAAAGCAGGCATGGGCAATTCACATACCGCCCCCTGCCACTGGCCCTTCACTTCCTCGTGCGGTACGATGAAGACACGCCCGGTGCCATAGCTCAGATTGAGCAGGCTGCCACCAAGATTGCCCCAAGCGTTTTTCGGCACCCAGAGCAATTCGGCGGGACTGCGATCCTTGGCATTGGTCATCCACACCATCGGCGACTGCATCGCGGAATCAGCAGAATCGGTAACCCGACTGTATCCAAACATATTGCCATAAAATCCGCCGGGCTTGACGTGATTGATGCGGTTTTTCGGAGTCCAGTGACCTTCTTGATCCGTGACAAAAAAACTACCATCCTCATTCACACACACACCATTTGCTGCGCGGAATCCATTTGCTACGATTTCCGTAGTAGTTCCATCGGCGGATACTTTCAGCAAGGTTCCATGCTGCGGCACCACACTGTCGAGAGCATGCCGCGCGGACTTGGCATAATAGAAATTACCCGCTTTGTCGGTCTGCAAGCCCATCGCAAATTCATGGAAATGTTCGGTGACCTGCGCATCATGACTGAAGCATGCAATCTGATCGATTTCGCCATCGCCATTGTGATCCACGAGTTTCGCGATCTGATCACGGCAGGTGACGAACAATTCGTCATCACGATACTTCACACCCAGCGGCTGGAACAAGCCACTGGCAATCCGCCGCCAGGTGAGGGTGGCCGGAGCTTTTTCTTTCACACCATCCACGCGCCAGATATCTCCGTTCCACATGGCCACAATCGCGCCTTTGCCATCCGGTGTGAAATCAAAACCACCGGGACGCAACCAACTCTGGTAGGGGTTTTCGATCGGCAGGGGGAATTGGTCGGCGACAAACGCGGCGTCCTCTTTCCCTGCGATCGATTGCGTGGTGACGGTGGCAGGTGACTGAGCAGGTCCACCTTTGGTGAGAGCAATCAGATCGATGGGTGTGGTCACGGATTTTGCCAATGCCTCTAACGTTTCCGGATCCGCACGCGAAATGAAAAAACGCGCCTTCGCTTGACTCAGCAGGCTCGCCACCCAGAAGCCATTTTCTTTTGCTAATGTCCCGTCTCCTTTCATCACCACGTTCACGGTCTCAGGCGCGACACGCAGCTTCAATATTTGCCAAGGGGTTCGACCATGAATCGTTCTGACGAACACAGGCTTATCGCCATGATCGATCCACGACGGCGATTCAAGAATATCCGCGCCAAATAGATTCGCTTCGATCACACACTGGTTCTGATAGAAGGAAATTCCCTTGTAGCGAATGGATGGATGCGGGCCATATTTTTTGCCATCCTTCGCCGGCGCCCTTTTGTCTTCAAAGTCCCCGATTGCCCAGCCGGGTTCATCGGGCAATACCACATGTTTTTCTCCCGTGAGCGAAGTGTGTGTGCCGTGACTGCCGTCGAACGCAATGCCGCGCCAGTCCACAAAGTCCCCCGTTGTGGCGGCCGCGAGACGCATGGTGTCATGATCATAAATCATCCATGCCCGCCCCTTGGTCACACCGCCCGACCCATGATCGAGACGAATCGCAATGCCCTTCTGCGCAATGTTGCCTTTATCAACCTGATAAGTCCAATGCAGCGCCGGACCCAATTCCATGCGTTGATACGGCGGAAGTGAGCGGTCCTCTTTTTCCACCTCTGCAGTGAGCATCGCTTTCGGCAATGCCGCGAGGTATTCGTCTGTTACCGCCGTGAATTGACTGGAATTGTGCGGTTTTAGATAAGTTTCGCGAATGTATTGGATCACGGCGTATTTCTGCGCGGTGGTGTATTGTGGCATCGCCGTCATTTGATTATACCCATGCGTCAGCGTAAGATACATCGAGAAAGGATCCGCACCGTTTTTGAACTGCCCCTCAGCAAAACGCAGCGCCGTGGGCAGCGATCCAGGCTTCTTAAGATCGCCATGGCAGACAATACACATCGCTTGATAGATTGCATCGCCTTCTTTCAACGAATCCGCATTCCACGCTCTCACGATCGCCGCGTGATCGCTTCGTTCCAATGCCTGCACCCAACCTGTGCCCCCATCGATCTTCGGTTTTTGATTCGTTCTGGGTATGTAACTGAAATCCGGCGTATTCGCTCCCTTGGCCTGATCCTGAAATAACAGTGACAACTCATTCGCTGGCATGCCGCGTTTCCATACCCGCAGTCCTGTGATCGTTCCCTGCCGGAATTCACCTCCAAAGTCCTTGCTCGCACGACCGACCTTCCACACGTGCTTCTTCACATCAGGCCGTTGGAAATTCTCCCGCTCAACGACCATTTTGCCGTCCACCCACATCTGCAATCGGGCCATCTGCGATGTCAGCACGACTGTGTGCAACTGACCATCATTCACCTTTCGCCCTCCACTCATTTCACCCAACCAGCCAATGTCATAAACCAACTTGCCATCACGCAGAAACAAAGCCTTGGCATCGTGAGACCACTTACCCTTGGCATCGCACTTGGAAAACAGGGTGCCATTCGCCTTGGTGGTGAAAGTCGCCAATGCCGTGAAATCGGCCCCGAGATCCAGCCCCGCCTCCGGATACTCACCGCCCTGCTCAGCCAAACCACGCATCTTTTCCGGTCCGCGCACCAACTTGCCATCAGTCCAGACCCGCAACAAGGGATCGCCCAGCTCAGGTCGCTCCAGCGCGATGTCATGGGAAAGAGTGGCATCCAATGCAATCGATAGATCCTCACTCCACGATACCCTGCTCGCACCTTCCACATGCAAGCGGTAATTCTCCGGCCACGTTCCGGTTGCCAGCGGCAGAGCCCCGCGCGGCGTTGCGGCAAGAGCAACGACCGACATTCCCAACAGTAACAAAGCAAATTTCATTTTGAATAAAAAGTTTCTAACCGCTCATGCACAAAAGCGCAAGGTGGAAGGCGGGTTTATCCCAATCACGACTTCTCAACGATTCATTCAAGCTGATTTCCTGAATCTCGTCATCCTTTCTTGAACCCAAGCTCCATTCCCATCTGCATCCAGCACCCAGTTGAATTCTGATTGTGGTTTGTTTGTTATTTCTGCTCAGCTCCTACATAACGGCGCACGACTCGAGCGGTGATGCCTGTCAAGATGTGCCATGATATGGTATCCGCTTTTTTCGCGACTTCTTCCACGGGGAGGTTGGGACCGAATAATTCCACCTCGTCACCCTCTTGCACATCAGGAGCTTCAGTGACGTCAATCATCATCTGGTCCATCGTCACGCGACCGAGGATAGGAAAATATTGACCACGCAGAAACACCCGTGGAGCGTGACCTGAGACATGGCGAGGGTATCCATCGCCGTAGCCCATGCCAATCGTAGCCACCCGCGTCGGGCGGGTGGTGACATAGCTTCTGCCATACGAAACTCCGTGTCCTGCAGGCAGCACGCGAATCAACGTCACGCGTGATTTCAGCGTCATGGCCGGTCGCAGTTTCTCCTGAAAATTGGCCAGTGGAGAAATTCCATAAAGCATCAATCCCGGGCGAGCCAGGTTGCATTGCAGAGGATTATAACCCAGCAATCCAGCACTGTTTGCCAAATGTCGCCAGGCAAAAGTAGCAACACCACCCAGTTGATCAATGATCTTGTTAAACTGGGAAAATTGCTGACGTGTAAATTCCTCATCTTCATCAGCAGAAGGCAGATGCGATCCCAAACCTTCCACCAGCAATCCCCCGCATTCACGAAGTTCACTCCAAATTTCTGGAAGCTGTTCAAGAACAAAACCACCACGCCCCATACCTGTATCCACAGCCAGATGAACCTTGAGCCTTTTCCCAAGAGACCTTGCCAATGCATCAAAATGCCGGGCTTCCGCCATCGACGAAATGCAAGGCGTCCATTCACGTTCGACAATTTCTCTTCTTTCCTCTGACCACGTCGCACCTAAAAGATAAATTCGGCAATTGATTCCCGCCTGCGCAATGCGCCGCGCCTCTCCCACATTTGCCACTCCGAGAAATGCCACACCCGCATGAACGAAAACGTGTGCAACCTCCTCAAGACCGTGTCCATAAGCGCCGGCCTTCACCACTGCCATCATGGCCATACCCGGCCAGATGCACTTCGCAACTTCCAGATTGTGCCGCAAGGCATCGCGATCAATTTCTGCCCATGCGCGCGGAGGTGAAATTTGTCCGGTGATTTCCACGTGCCTCAGTTTAGCGTGATGCCATGCAGTGACAAGCGTAGATGCCAGATTTTCCTTTCTCATGAATCGTATCCAGGAAATCAAAGTCTCTCTTCACATCTACGATGTTCCTGCGGATGACCGCTTGAATCTTTCAAGGCGTGCTCACACGTAGTCGGACGAATCGCCGCTTTGCCGCACTCATCGGAATGATGGCTTCGACAGACTCCAGTGGGCCTTCCGCTGTGACAGCGCCAGCACCCGTTGATATCCATGCACTGCCATCAAGCGTGTCGTGATATTCTACATCATACATGATTCCCGCTTCTCGTGCTGCACGGCTGCGTGTGTAGCTAAAAAGGATCGTTTCACCATCAATCATCATTGAAGTCGATGAACGCGAGGATGCCAGAGGTTGCTGACCCGTGGCAAATTCGATGAGGTTCGGTTCTCCATCGGAGTCCGCATCAACATCATTGGCAGCCAAGCCTGCGTTGTCATATGTGCCAAAGTGCTCGAAGCGCCAGTTTTCCAGCGCATCAGGAGCGGGTAAGATCGAAAAAGTGCGGTCGACACTGGGAGCCGCCAGATGATTTACGCCCCCTGCTTGATAGGCGCGTACTGTAACAGAGCCAACGCTCTCGGTGCTGATCTGATTGCCGCTCAATGATGCTGGACCTGATACAATCAGGAAAGAAACGGGTAGTCCTGAACTGGCTGATGCCTGAAGCAAAAAGGAAGGATCGGTGATTCTGCGATTCGCAACAGGATCAAATCGAATCGTCTGCGGTTCAACCATGATAGCGGGTGTGAAGGAAATTTTTACATCGGAAAATTGAGCTCTCGCACCTGTGTTTCCGATGTAGGATCTGGCAAATGCAAAACCCACTGTATTATACTTGGGAGTATACTGAATCGAAGTATTTTGCGCTCCTGTGAGCAGGCCATTATTGTTTGGTGTGTTGTCGGTATAGGAGTAGCTCATCAAAACCGCATGGTTATCACTGCGTTTGAGGAAAAACCTGATCAACACGCCATTGGCTGTGCGGGTGATGGTATTCTCGAAGAAACATGGCGTTGCAGCCGCTGGATTGGGAGAATTCGATCCGCTAGGCGTCGGACTGGAATCCGGCTGACGTTGAGTCGCATCGGTGCCAGTGCTGAACCAGCCGGTAGCACCCGTTCTCTCATAGATGGAGGCTGTGCTGGTTGTTGCAGGACTGGCCATGCCACAGACACCCAGCCAACCACTGGCAATTCCAGAAGCTTGATCGCGGTTGTCAAACAGCCCAAAGCGAAACCAGTTGGCGATGTTGGCCGCGCCGGGTGAGCTGAGTTGAAAATTTCCCGTGACAGTGATTTGATCACCGGTGTTGGCGAGCGTGATGGCAGGAAAACGGGCTTGCAGCGTATTCGTGCTAAATTGATTCGTGGTATCGTCAGGGATCAGCACAGGATTCAAAGAGTTTTCCTCGAGCACCTTTCCGGGAATATTGGAAACCCATCCACTGAGATCCGCCCCTTGCAAAGCAGGTTGGCGGACCAGCAAGGTGCCTGTGGCTGAACCCTGATAATTGGGATCGCTCACGGTTGCGATGATTGCATAAGATCCAGCGAGGCTTGGTGGAGTCAGAGAACCGTTATAAGTCACAGAAACCCCCACACCCGCTGGCACGGTGGTGACAGTTGGTAGCTTGGGGTTTCCATCAGCCAACACGCTGAGATCACCCAGAATCACCGTGGTGTTCACCTTGGAAATCACGAGTGTACCGGTCGCAGAACCTGTGATTTGAGGGTCATCGATCACGGCAGAAATGGCATAACTGCCAGCTGCAGTCGGCACGGTGGAAGATCCATTATAGGATATGAGTAAGGGCAATCCGGGTGGGGCAGTCGTGGCGGTGATGGGACGAGGCGTTCCATTGTAGGTTTGCGAAAGATTCGATAGAGCAATCGTGGCGGTGGTCACACCGTTGAATTCGTTGAGGCCGATCAGTTCCACGTCATCGATAAAAAATGCTCCGGGTATGACGCCTCCCACAGTACGGCTTTCGATGCGAAGACCGGTAAGATCGGTAATGTTGGAGATGCCAAGATCAGCAAAGGGCACGACAATCCGTTGCCAGCCCAGCAGGGAGGGAACAGAGATCGGCGAGGCTTCTAACATGATACCGCCTCGTGATGCTCCGACTTGCAGCGGCGGTGGAAGAGAATTTCCTGCATTGATCCAGAAAGCGAGTGCGGCAATACCTTCAAGCGAGCGGCTTCCGCAAGTCAGGGCAAGACCTTTGCCATTGCCTGCTGCAATGGAAATGGATTGCGTGCCGCTCCGGATGGATGACGTTGCCGTGAGTGACGTGTCGACGGGACTCGCGTTCGTCCAACCAGCTCCAAGAGCATCCGTATAAACCATCTGTGATGATTGCGAAGCAGGAGTGACGGAAGTAGCCAGATCACCATAGATGACTCCACGGCCGCTGGTTGCCAGGTAGACTCGACCATAGACTCGCGGATCGCCGGCGATATCATTTTGATAACCAAATTGATGAGTATTGTCATTGATTCGAACCCAGGTAGCACCAATATCGTCGCTACGAAAGAACCCATAGATCGTGCCAACTTTTCCCCAGATGAAGACGGTTGGATGAGTGGAGCCCGGCTTGGGTTTACCAAAATCAAACTGATAGACTTCACTCACAGACGGAATTTTTGTGAAAGTCGCGCCATCATTCGTGCTGCGATACATTCCACTGGAGCCGGCGCGCGCCCAGAGATGCCCACGCTGGCCCGGCACGCTGCGAAACGCAACAAAAGCAGAGTTCACGCCAGTGGCAGTCACGGAAAAATTTTGGCCACCATCCGTAGAAGTGAGCAAACGTTTCTGAGCATTGTCCCACAGATGGAAACGGTTTCCATCCACCCGATCGGCAATCGGTGTCAGAGTGTTGTGTCGATAATTGCGTCGGATCGCGTGATTCCCCGTGTCAGCAATATAAAAGTTCAATCCGTCGGGAGACACGGCAATACCAATCGGTTGATGGAATCGCGCTGCATTTCCCAATCCATTTGCCGTGCCGGACGCTCCTGCCATACCCGCGACAGTGGTAACCACAGCATTCGATGTGATTTTTCGTATGGTATGGTTGCCGGTATCCGCAACGAATAAATTACCGCCCGCATCAATTGCGATGCCCCGGGGTGAATGGAAGCGCGCGGCGGTGCCAGTGGCGTCGGCTGTGCCGAAATTTCCTGCCAGCCCCGCCAAGGTAGAAACTTCCCCCGTGCTCGAAATCCTCCTAATGGCATGGTTCCCACAATCTGCGATAAAGAGAACACCTTGGGAATCCATCGCAATTCCCCGGGGACTGTTCAAACGCGCCGCGTTGCCTGTGCCGTTGGTATTGCCAGAAATCCCCGGACTTCCCGCGATGGTGGTTACCACGCCGCCAGCGGTAATTCTCCGAATGCAGTGATTGTCTGAGTCACACACATAGAGATTGCCGGATCCATCAACGACAAGTCCCGTGGGTGATTGGAAACGCGCCGTTGATCCGGTGGCATCGAAAAAACCCGCTACGCCTGGACTGCCGGCGATGGTGGTAACCACACCCGTAGAGGTGATTTTTCTGATCGTATGATTCATGGTATCAGAAATGTATACGTTCTTCGCGGCATCCACTGTGATGCCCGCGGGTGAGTTGAACCTCGCGGATGTTCCGTTGGCATCAGTGCTACCGGACAAACCGACAGCACCAGCCAGCGTATTGACGCCTCCACCCGCGACAATGCGTCGAATGGTATGATTGCCTGTATCGGCGATATAACGTATGCCTGATGCATCTAACGCAACGGCGGAGGGTGAATCAAAGCGAGCGTCTCCACCCGTCGCATTCGTGGATCCCGCGGTACCGGGTAATCCTGCAAGCGTGCTCACCATTTGCAAACCGCTGGTGCTGACCGTGGAAAATCCCGTATTCGAAAGATTCCAAGTCAAACCATGATCGAGAGATAGATAGGCAGGCGCGTTCGGCGGGCACCAGAGCAGGCGCTGTCCGTCGGCGGAGAGAATGACGCGATGATGACCGTTGATCACAGGTGCGGGAGTCGAAGCAAAGGGAGCCCAAGTCGCCGCGGCATCCTGCGAGTAGAGAGTAGTGCTACTATTTTGACGAATCATTTTTGATGGATCGATTTCGGCGCCTGTAATGACACTGGTGGATCCACTGCTGGGGTTGAGCGCGCCTCGAAGAGGCGAGCGATGGAGATTATCGTGACGGAAGCCGGTGTAGTCGCCGATGACGCTGATCAACGGAGGTCCCGCCGCGGGGCTGTAAAGAGCCAGTGGTACCGATTCCTCCAAGCCATCGTTGAAGAAAGTCCAGACACGGGCGGTGCCTGATGCTGCCAAATTGGTGGTCTGGAAGAGACCGAAACCAGTATTGAAAATGGCGCGGTTGGAGTTGTGTGGATCAATTTCAATATCGGTCATCCAGTGAGGCGAAGGAGTCGCCCACGGAGAATTGCCCAAAGACTTGGTTGCACTGCGAAGGGCAGCGGACCAGGTCACACCGCCATCGGTGGAACGATACACTTCATCGCCCGGCCACCATCGGAGCAAAGTGCTGACAATCACATGGCCGGCGATGCGAGGATCTGCACTGATCCCACCGAAAAATCCCTGACCTGTTGGAGGAAGAATGGAGGTCCACGTGCTGCCGTCAGCCGACATTTTCCAAACACCATCATTCACCGCATAGTTACCCGGGCCTGTCGCATCGCCCCATGTGGAATAAAATACTCCAGCAGCATCGAAAGATCCTTGTAGCGGCATCATTTCGGCGCCCGGAGCATTCCCGGGGTGATTCGGAACTTCTGCCCAGGAATCACCATTGTTGTCGGAATACCAGAAACTCTGACCAGAGAGAGTGTTGACAGCAGCATAAAGGCGGCGCTTGGGCCCCGGGCCGGGAGCGCTCGCTGGGGCATACAACAGGAAATTCAAGTTGGTAAGGTTCGCAGGAAAACTCGTCAGGCGCGACCATGTCGCGCCATGGTTGTTGCTGCGCCAAATACCCAAGTTGTTAGAACCTACGAGCAGGTTCGCGCCATTCAGGGGATCCACAACCATCCGCTCTCCAGTGCCGCGCCCCTCACCATTGCCTGCCATCTTGAAGCCGGGCGTGGTGTAGGTCCATGTCGCACCCCGATCGATCGAACGGTAGATGCGGGAGTTCAGCTTCCATGACTCCGTGCCGGAGTATTGTCCGGTTGCAATGTAGACACGATTCGCATCGTTAGGATCAAGCGCGATGCTCTGAACGCCGAGGTGCTGGAATTCATTATTCATTCCACCAATTTCATCATTGAGCGGAATCCAGCGATTGCTTTGAGTATCAAGCCGATAAGAGCCACCTACATCGGTACGACAGTAAACCAATCCAGCTTCATTTGGGTGAAAAACAGTGCCAGTCACAAATCCGCAGCCGCCCACCTCCACATTTTTCCATTCATAAGACTGCGCGACCAGCAGTTCACCCCATAGCCCATAAAAGGCGAAAATGGTCTTGATCAAACCACGCATGACGTAAGCCAGCTGATGAAGCATCTTGTTAGAGGAAGCGTGACTGGATAAAGACGGCATTAATTCGTGATATGTCCCTAAGATATGAAGGAGAATCGAGCGCACTGTCAAGTTGAATGCATGACAACCACGGTGCCGAAAGTAGGGAGTCGGGAGACTTGATTCTCTTAATCTCCGGCCCCGATCAGCTCACTGAGCAGAATTTTCTGAAATACCAGATCCGCCTGTGAGGATTCATAGATAATGCCGAGCGTCTTATCGTCCGTCATCACCAGAGAAGAATATGCCCCGCCTTTCTCATCTAACAAGATTCGCTGTTGTTCCGGCCAGCTTTTGCCATCATCCCATGAAATCTGGATGGTCATTTCGCGGCGCGCGCTTTTGTGACGTGGATTCGAAAAAATCAGTATGTTTCTCCCATCGGTCAGTTGATGGGAAATCATGGAAGCCATGCATACCGGCTCCGGTAGTGCGCCATGATCAGCCGGGTGGACATCCCATGTCTTGCCCAGATCGCGCGTGATGGAGAGGGCTCGCCCGTTCTGAGCCGACTGATCGTTTCGATTGCGGTTATCTCGCATGTTGAGCAACAGCGAACCATCGGACAACTCGGCCACCGCGCATTCCGTGGTGTTGGATCGCGCGTGGGTCGATACAGACCATGTTGCGCCATGATCGCGACTGACGATCAGATTCGAAAAAGGTAATCCTGTCGCATCACGACCCTGCGTGGGCATGACCAGTGTGCCATCACGAAGCGCGATGCCATTTCCCGGTGCCGGTGCAAAAAGATGCCAGGCGGGATCCTTGAACGCAACTGTACGATTTTCCGGCGACGACCAGGTTTTTCCATGATCCCGCGAACGCACCATCATGAATTGAGAACTGCGCGAGAGATCGTGGCCCGGCTCCGATCCCTTGCCAACCCATTGATGCGTACCCGGTTTCCCGTGGGTCCATACGGCAGAAACGAAAATTTCGCCCGTTTTCGGATCAATCAAAATATTGGGATCCGAGCAGCCGTTTTCCGCCTGTGGTCTGCCACCGAACTCCCCCATGTCCATGATGGGCACTGGATCGGCCCATGTGCGACCACCATCCTTGGAGCGCGAAAGCCCGATGTCCATGTGCCCTTGCAAGTCTCGTGCCGATAGGTAGCGCATGTCATAGACCGCAAGAAGCGAGCCGTCTTGCGCACGCGCGATCGCCGGAATGCGGAACGTATGACAGTCAAATTGCCCGCGGCGATGGATCAGGCAGGCCGGACGCAATGCTGGCATATTGGATTCCGCGGGATGCAGGATTTCTCCATCCGAAAAGTGCATGGCCTTACAGCGCGGATGGATGCGTGTCAACAAATCAACACCCGGAGTAGCACTACCACTCAGAACGAAACGATGTTTACCCGCGGGCAACATGGCTTCGCCCTGAAACGTGACAACATCATCTTTGGCTTTCAGCATACGCCACTCACCGGGCACGTTCAGTGTGAGCTGCGATAGGAGATTCTCTCCTGTCCCCGCAATGATTTCCACCGAGCGCAGTGCGCGGGGGTGATCAAGTTCCAGTGTGAGAGTCAACAACTCGCGACTCGTGCCGTCCACCAAAAACGGCACTTGAGGACTCATCTGTGTAAGTGCAAAAGCCGTCACTGGTTTTTTTGACGCCGTTGCGCCCTCCTCGGCATTGACCATAAAAGCCACAGAGCCCACAGCAGAAAAAATCCCACGAATTATCCAATTCAATCGTTTTTTTATGATCAATAAAATTCCTCTCAAAAATTGCCTTGTGGTCTCTTCGGTAATCTTCATGTCCTGATGTATCGTCTGCCAAGTGTCAGACAGATTGATGCAACGATGCAACACGAATGTTTTGTCGACAAGTTGCTAATGCGTTCAATGTGATTCAGATCAAATGCAGCCTTGCGATTTTCCTCTAATCCATCAGCATCGGGAATGCAGAAATTCTCCCTCTTTATTGTGATGGCCGCTCTGGGATTCAGTGGCTTTCCATCCATATCTCTGGCAGACATCACACCGGAGCAATTGGAATTCCGTCGGCAGGCAGCGCAGCGCATGATTTTTGACCGAGAGCAGGAAATCCCGCTGTCGAAATTTGAGCCAGCGAAAATTGTCGGGATCGATGTGATGCATCCCGTGGTCGGGAAATCGACAGGTGCGATGGCATGTGAGATCGAAGGAGGGAATTTGCGCATGAGCACGAAAAATGCGGCACAAATGGATCGTTGGATCAGCGGATTCAATCCCTTTGCCTCGTATGACCTTACGATCAACGCATTCACAGGATCAGGCGAGGCCGGGATGATGTTTCGCGACTCGGAGAACGGCAATTCCATGTGCGCATCCGTTGTTGTCAAAGATGCCAAGTGCGAAGCCATTCGCTGGGTCGTGGTGAAGGATGGAAAGGAAGTGGAAAGCCGCGTGTATCCGCTCGCAAATCCCGTAAAAGCGGTTTTCCCATTGCGACTGAGAGCGCAAATGCAGGCCGTGGGTCTCAATCTTTTTCTGGAAAACCAGGAAGTATCGCAGTTGATCGCCTACCCTGATTTTTCACAACATTGGGAATTGCGACAGAAGTCATGGATGCAGCGGTTCGAGTTTTGTTTGCATGCGGATCTGAAACCGGAATCCACCGTGTTGATCCGTGAAATGAGATCGGCGTTATCGCCGGGGATCGGTCAAGCCGATATCCGCGCCATCACGCGTTCCGACGGCGAACCATTGATCGAGGAAGGTCGATTGTGGTTCACGATGACCGTGCGTGGTCGTGCCCTGCCGCATCCGATGCAGGGAGTCTTTTCCCTCAATCCTTCGGTGTTTGATTTGAAATTCGAGGGAATCATTGTCTTTGATACTGGTGATGGCATGTTGCGCAACGAACTCGCCTCACATCTGTTCTACGATGATGTAGCCAAAGAATGGCGTGGGTGGACGGTGGGCTTCAGTGCCTATGGAAAAGACGCGAAAGGCGAGCAGAAGGCGATTCTTGCCGTGAGCAGCCAACGCGATCCACGCAAAGGATTTTCCATCATGCGTGCCAAGCCGATCGGATTGCCGCCTGGAATGCATGAAGATCCTCACGGAATTTATGATGCGGCAGTCGGCAAGTGGCGGATGCTCGTTGCAGAGCACGACGGAAAATTTCGCGCGAGTCTGTGGGAATCGGAACATTGGGATCGAGATTTCACACGTCTGAGTGGTCCGGTGGAAATGGACAGCACGGGAACATCATTGCAAAAAATCGGTTCCAAACGTTACGCCATGTTTGGCAGCGCCGATCGCAAGGTATACATCCGTAGCTATCCGGAACTGCAGCCCGCCGGAGAATTGAACATGCATATGCCACCATGGAATGATCAGACGGGCACGCGTATCTGGCCCAACGTTCTTCCCCTGCCCGATGGATATCCGGCGCGCTATATCGCGGTAATGATGGATCGTATCAATTATCCCGGCATGCCCAAACAGAACTGGACCTATGGTGCCATCTATCTCTATCACGCCCATCTTCCGACCGGAAATGAAACTCCTTATGAATACAACCAATGATGGTTTCCCGACACAATCGCCGCAGGGGAATCGATCGATGAAGCAATTCATCGACTGCCAGCAATCATCGGTCTGATGGCTGCTCGATTTCCGCCTTGGCAAGGTCGGCCAGCACGCTAGGATCGCGGCATGGATCGACGTTCGTTTTTGTTGCAATCATTTTCCTCCCTGCTTCTGTCGGGCTCTGCCTATTCCGCCTTGGCAGCTGACAACCGCTATCGTCAGAACATCGGGCTCCAGCTCTACACCCTGCGCAACCCACTGGCCAAAGATGCGAAAACCACACTGCAAGCCGTCGCCGCCGCCGGATACAAGCAAGTGGAAATGTATGGTTTCCCCCAAAGCAAGGCACAGATCGATGCCGCGCGGGATGCGGGATTGGCCATGAATTCCAGTCATATCGAATGGGATTGCGTGGTGAATCCCAAGGACGGTGAGCGCTCGGAGTTTGCCAGAATCCTCGATCAGGCCAAGGAAATCGGTCTGAGCCACTTGGTGATTCCCTACTTGATGCCAAACAATCGAAAAAATCTCGACGACTATCGGAAGGTCGCGGAAAACGCCAATCACGCCGCCGCCATGGCGAAAAAAATCGGTATTCAACTTTCCTATCACAACCACAATTTTGAATACGCTCCGCTCGAAGGTGGCAAATCAGGATTCGATATTTTCATGGAGGAATTTTCCGCGGAAATGAAATTCGAGCTCGACGTGTTTTGGGTGGTGGCTGCGGGTTTGAACCCCATCAAACTGATGGAAAAACTCAAAGGTCGGGTGACGCAGTTGCATTTGAAAGATCTGCATGTGGGAGTCAAAACTCCGACTTACCAAAACGATTTGCCGCAGGATGCATTCAAAGAATTAGGAGCAGGCTCCATCGCCATGGCTCCGATCATCGAAGCCGCGGCTGCTGCCGGCGTGGAATACTGCCACGTCGAGCAGGATCAGTCCCCCGATCCGCTGGCAAGCGTGAAACAAAGCATCAGCTATCTGAAAACGCTGTAGCCATTTCCTGACAACATTCCCTCAACGACAAAGTAGAGCATGCCAAAAATGGCTTGCTCAATCTAGATGCGGGGTGATTCACGAAATTTCGATCGATCGATCTTCGATCTACTTCACCTTAACCGTAACGGTTTCTTTTTCCTCCCCTTTCACCCCGTCGATCATCTTGAGCTTCTTTTCCAATTCCTCAGGGTTCTTGATATCCATACCTTGCAACTGCTTCATGACTTCGGGGTTGGCTATGAGTTTACTCATGTCCATTTGCATCAGTGTGATGGTGTCGCCCGCATGATGAGTGGCATTGGTTTCAGTGATACCCGACTCGACGACAAGCTTGGCTGACATTTTCATGTCCTTCATCATCTGCATCGCCATCGCTTGCATTTGCTCAGCTTCACCACCCGGCTGGTTTTCATTTTCCTTGGGAGCAAGATCGGTTTTTGCCGCGGCGTCCTTCGCTTTTTCTTTCGCAGCATCCAAGGCTTCTTTTCGTGGCTGAGGATTGGAAATGGTGAGCAAGCCGTCCTTGTAAATGAAAGTGATAGGCTTCACGCCTCCCACACCTTCATCCGCAGCCCCGGCCGCCATCGGCGACATTTCATTCAACGAAGCAGCTCCGTCACTCATGTCGAGCGACACGGTATTGATGTCCGCAAATTGATAAGTCACTTTCGAACCCGTTCTTCCCTCTTCATTGATTTTCTCGACTTTGGCGACTTTCACACCCTTGCCAAATTTTTCCGCACGTTTTTTCGCTGCATCCTCCCCAAACATGTCAGGCATCGCACCGCCACCCTGGAGAGCAGCCATTTGCATCATCGCGCTGAGTTGTGCTCCCAAAATCGTTTCTTCGACGATGGTGCCGGAGCCGTCTTTCTTTAAGCTGACCGTCTCATGAATTTCCAGACAACTGGATAAAGTTAAAGCGAGAAAAGAGGTGGAAATTGCGCGGATGGCGGAGAGCGTTTTCATTCTATCAGCTAAAAACGTCACGGCTTTCGCAATTTTGCGCTTTTTTGCGAAAAAATCATATTTTCTTGTTGCTCGCCATGGTGTTCATGATAACATATGTTCACATGAATATTCTCCGCATTCGTTTTTGGTTCATACGCCAACGCTGGAAAAACCGCTTCTACCGCTGGCATTTGAAGTTGCGCCAGCGGACACATCGTAATTTTCACGCCTCAAGCGCTGCTGGAACTCGCCCACGAGTGGAGCAATTGCGCTTACCCTTCGATTGACCCTAGGATTTGGGCTAAAAAAAAATGCGATTTTGCTGATTTTGCGCTTACAGTTGCTGGTTGGCTTTGCTAGGATCGTCCCTGCACATGGCATACAAAACCCACGCACTGCAATTTCACCGAACATGCTGGAGGCGTGCTCTGGTGGCGACATCGTTGTCGATGACTCTCTGCTTGGGCCAGAACGCGGCGGAAAAGGAATCACAAGCGCGCATTCAGCGGACCACTGAAGCGCAGCAATTATTGATGGAGGGGGACGTGGCCTACAGCGCGGGGAAGCACGAGGAGGCTTCATCGCAATTTCTCAAAGCGCGCAACTTACTTCCCGATGCTCCGGCAACTCGGGATCTGCGTGAGGCTGCCACCGAACGATATGCCACGGCAACTGCCCAAGCCGCTGCACAGCTCACTCGCAAGGGTGATATCGCCAAAGCCAAACAGTTGATCGATCAAGTTCTCTCAGATGACATCGCACCGCAACACCGTGGCGCCCTGGCGATGCGTGATCAATTGAATGACCCCATCCGCACCAACCCTGCCAGCACGCTAGAACACACAAAAGATGTCGATGAAGTGCGGCGCACTCTCTACGAGGCAGAGGGGTTTCTGCAATTAGGCAAATATGACATGGCGATCACCATGTTTGAGGAAGTTTTGCGCATCGATCCCACCAACAAAGCGGCACGGCGTGGAATGGAAAAGGTTTCCCAATTCAAATCCGATTACGCCAAATCCGCGTCCGATCAAACCCGTGCCCAAATGCTGGCAGAGATTGAATCCCTCTGGGAAAATCCCGTACCTGAGATTTCCGATGTGCTAATGAACCGTCCCATGGAGTCAATCGCTCAGAACGGATCAAGATTGATCGGCGAGCAGTTGAAGACCATCGTTTTTCCCTCGGTCGATCTGGAGGGAGTTGGTATCGTCGAAGCTGTTGATTTCATTCGCCAGCAATCGCGGCAACTCGACAACACGACGACCGACTCTGTCGCCAAAGGTGTCAATATTGTGCTCAATTTGGGAAATCAAGATTCGGAAATTGGTCAAAAGGTTCGTGCCTACCGCTTTGATTTGAAAATCAAAAACGTCACCGCCGAGCAAGTGCTGAAGTATGTTTGTGATCAGACTCGCACGCAATTCCACGTCGATGAATTTGCCGTCAACATCCGCCCTCTTGGCACCGATGGCGCTGAGTTGATTGGTCGCACGTATCGTGTTCCTCCCGATTTTCTTTCTTCCGATTCGGTAGCCCAAACCAACACGACTCAGCCGAATCCATTCGAGGATGCCCCCGAAGAAGGAATTAGTGCCAAGAAAGTCACGGCACTGGAGAAACTCAGGGGCTACGGTATCAGCTTCCCCGATGGAGCCAAGGCGACTTACAATGCCAGCACGAGTTCCATTTTTGTTCTCAATACCGCTCTCAACCACGATCTCATTCAGCAGGTTGTTGATACCATGGCGCAGACAGAACCCGTGCAAGTGGTGATTCGAGTGACCATGATCAAAGTGCTGGAAAATCAACTCAATGAGCTGGGCTTCGACTGGCTGTTTGGCAGCATTGGGGTGGGAGGTAATTCGTCATTTCTCAGCGGAGGAACCGTGGGCAGTGGCGCGGCAATTTCAGACATGTCACTCAGCGGACCCAATTCCAGTCCGGTGACTGCAGGGAATCGTAGTGGTAACACAGCCATAAAAGGTGACAGCATTGATGCCTTTATTCAGAATAGCAATAATGGATTTGCTCCCGTCCCAGGGAGAGCGCCTGGTGTTTTGTCTCTGATCGCCAATAATGTCAGTGACGGTCAGGTGATGATGATGATGAGAGGTCTCGATCAGAAAAAAGCCGCCGACGTGATGGTTCGCCCGGCAACGGTGACTCGAAGTGGCCAGACGTCCAAGATCGAAATCATTCAGGAAATGAAGTACCCGACAGAATATGAGCCCCCTGAACTGCCCCAGCGCGTCGGTGGTCAGTTCGGTATTGATCCTAATGGTAATATCATCGCCAATCAACAACAACAATCGGCTCCCATCACGCCTGCAATGCCGACTTCCTTTGAAAAACGCGATGTAGGCGTAACTCTTGAGGTTAGTCCTGTTGTCAGCGCGGACAGAAGATACATTGATCTGGCTCTCAAACCTGAAATGGTCACCTTCGATGGTTTTGTCAATTACGGCACTCCGATTCTCAGTGGCGCATCGACCACACCAACTCCCGGTGATATACTGGGTGGACTCGTAGGCGGCACTCAACTCGTAGAAGTTACCTCCAATCGGATCTTGCAACCAGTCTTTAGCATCACTCGCAGCAATACAAGTGTTACCGTCGCTGATGGTGGCACCCTCATACTGGGTGGATTGGTGGAGGAACGGGCGCAGGATGTTGAGGATCAGGTCCCGCTCCTCGGCAGCGTGCCTTTCGTCGGCCGCATGTTCCAGAGCAAGGCCCGCCAACCCGTGCGAAAAAATGTGATCATTATGGTCAATGTGGAGCTTCAAGATCCATCGGGCCGATCTTATCGTAATCGCTGACAAGCTGACATTCCCCTCCGCAACTATCCCCCTCAATGCCTCATGAGCTCTGATCCCAAGTCTCCCGAAGAACCTGAGAGTTACTCTCTGGAGGAGATGATGCAACGGCTGAAAGAGAGAGGACACGAAGAGGGCGAGTTAGTCACCCGTGCCGATGGAACGGTGGCAATCAAGGTCAAGAAACGCAAACGTCGTACTAAACAACCCCATAAGGAGCAAGCCAAACGCGCGCAACGTTTGCGAGTTTTGCAAATCGGCTTGATCTTGTTCTTGGTCGCTGCCGTATTGGCTTTGGCCACCGGTATGTTGTTTTACTACAACAGTAATTCATTTCGCGAAGCAACACGGCAGAAAATCGCGATGTGGTCTGGTGCCGAAGTGGAATTGCTGGAGTTCAGTGTCACGCCCAGCAGCGCGAAATGCGCCAATGCAAACTTCACGTGGCCAGCGGGCAATTACCTTCGTCAGCTCCAGGTATCCTACCCCAGTGCGCATCTCGATATTTCCAGTTTTCTCGGCAACAAATGGGGCAGCTCAACGCTCGTGAGCAAGTCCGGGAAATTGATTTTTTCGAACGCCGTGGCCGATGCACCGCGTCGCGTCGGTGATCCACCATCGGACTCCGCATTTCCATTTGCGTTTTCCAGTTATCGTTGCGAAAAAATGGACATCATCGGGCAAAACGCCGATCGCAAGCCATGGATGACGGTGGAAGAAACCGAAGTATCGTTGGTGAAAACGACCCGTGGTACTCAAACAAGATTCGTCGGAGGACTTCTCAAATTACCTGAATTCCAACCGATGCGCATCGATCGTGGCAGCATTTACTTTGAGATGGAACAAATGCGCTGTGAAAACCTGCGGTTGCGTCCGATGAGTGGGGTGGGCATGCTGGAAATCGAAAATAGCCTCAACCTCTACAGTCCGGAAAAATCCAAATTGCAAGTTTTGTTGGAAGAATTTCCCCTTGAGGTGCTTTTAGGAAACGAACTGGATGTCATCTTTGGGGGTCATGTCGATACTCCCACAGCTACAGCGACCCGCCATTTTTATGTAACCGCGGGAGATGGGAAATCATTGAAAATTGAGATTGCTTTCCGAGGCAGCGAACGGGATGCGCTCACCATTCGCAACCTGCCATTTTTAGCAGAACTGAGTCGCGAATTACAAAATCCGGAATACGCCAGGCAATATGTCTTCAGCGATCGCGTGGAAGGAGAATTGATGAGGATCGATGGAGAAACCCGGATTCAAGAACTGAATTTGGAGAAAAAAGGAAGTTTTGCAATTCGCGGCGAGGTCGTGGCTCGCGATCAAATGCTAAGCGGAACTCTGCAAGTAGGATTGCCGCCATCATTACTCTTCGATGATGAGCAACATGCGGGCTTAAAACAAATCTTCACCAGAAAGGAAGATGGCTATCTCTGGTGTGAAGTAAAACTCAGCGGCAAACCCGGGCAACCCGAGGACAATTTCGCCATACAATTGCAGCAGGCACTCGGACGCATCTCCAACACCAAGCCGAATGCGACACCTGTCAAGCCACCTAGCAGCATTGAAGAAGAGCTGGCGGAGTAAGGCAGTTGCCGACTCTCCTCAGTCTCGTGGAATTTTCCCCAGCTCCAGGTATGAATGAATTCGCTGTTGATATTGAAATGCTGAAAAAGCGATACTCCAACGGTGTGGAAGCATTGGCCGGAGTAAGCCTGCAAGTTCCCTATGGCAGCATTTTCGGACTCATCGGGCCGAACGGCGCGGGAAAAAGCACGTTAGTCAAATCCCTGCTCACCATTTTACGCCCTACCGAATGTCGCGGCACGATGTTAGGAGAAAAAATTGGTCACAAGGCAACCCTGGCGAAGGTGGGCTACCTTCCAGAACACGCCAGTTTTCCCGAGTATCTGACCGGACGCCAAGTCATTGAATACTCCGCTGGCCTAGCACATGTTTCCCGTGCTGCGTGTCGCAAAAGATGCGATGAATTGCTGGAAAAAGTCGGCATGAACCAGGCGGCAAATCGCGCAATACGGACTTACTCCAAAGGCATGAAGCAACGCATCGGACTGGCCCAGGCGCTGATCCATGAACCTACCGTGGTTTTTCTTGATGAGCCAACCGATGGAGTGGATCCCCAGGGACGTATCGATTTCAAAAATCTGATCGCCGCCATGCGTCATGAGGGTCGCACGGTTTTCGTGAATTCTCATCTGCTGGCCGAAGTCGAACAAGTCGCCGACCGTGTCGCCATTTTATCCAAAGGGCACATCGTTCAACAAGGATTGGTGTCTGATCTCACCCGACGTGACGCGCGCTATGAAATCAAGTTTCTAGGGCAATTGCCGGCGACACTCATGGACTGGTGTCACCAACAGCAAATGACCATCGACGGAGATCGCATTTCCTGTCGCACCGACGGACCGCAGGGCATGCAAACATTGATCGACAAAATGCGCGCCGCGTTGCTGATCATCTGTGAGATCAAGGAAGAACGTTACTCCCTGGAAGAATTGTTTTTGCAGGTGGTATCACAAGCGAGTCAGGATCAAACCACCCATGGCATAAAAAAAGGAGGGCGGATATGATTCAGGCTTACACGATTCTACTCGACTCACTGCGCATGCTCCGCGCGAGCAAATTGTTCTGGGTATCATTGTGGATTTCATTGCTGGTGGCGCTGGCATACGCATCGATCGGATTCACAACGTCAGGGATTTCGATCGGCTTCGGGCTCGTCGATTTTGATTTTGCACTGATGCGGAAAGGCACCAGAGAATCCGAAACGTTCTATTTGTTGTTGTTCACCGATGTGATTGTTCGATTCTGGCTTGGTTGGTTTTCGCTGGTTCTCGCACTGATTTCCACCTGCTCGATTTTCCCACAGTTTTTACAATCCGGTTCCATTGAACTCGCGCTTTCGAAACCTGTGAGTCGTCTGCGCCTTTTTCTGCTGAAATATCTCGGAGGTCTATTATTTGTCGGCGTTCAAACCACATTGTTTTGCTTGATCGCATTCGTCGCAATCGGCATACGACTGGAAGAATGGAATGCCAGTATTTTTTGGGCGGTGCCCGTCATCACCTTTGCCTTTAGCATGATCTATTGCGTCGGTGTTGCGATTGGCACACTCACAAGATCCGCGGTGTTCTCGTTGCTCGGGGCTTTACTTTTCTGGGCGATGACACTCGTAGCCCAGTGGACTGAGGACGTCCTTTACAAGATGGCCTTTGTGTTCCCGGAAGTTGGCATGGGGATCAATTTTACCAATGGACAAATCGAACCATCCGAAAATGAACAAGAAAGCCGTTTGAAAAAAACCTATGCAGCGGTTCAATCCATCACGGCAGTCCTGCCCAAAAGTCGTGAATGCACGATTTCCCTGAAACGTCTGATTCGTTTTGATGATCGATCCTCATTGTTGACGGGTGTGGACCTGGGCTCCGTGTTCGCAGGTGACCAGGCGGATTCCGCGGTGAAAAGCGCCATGGAAAAATACGAGTTGCGACACAGTTGGCTCTCAATCATCGGCACATCATTGATTTTTGAAATCCTCGTTTTAGCCGGAGCTGTTATCATTTTTGTGCGTCGTGATTACTAATTTGTATACTTTTGCTCAGACTTCACGTAAACCATTGAACACGGAAAACACTGTATGAAATTTTTTCTGGCAATCATCGGCATTCTTTTCGCGGGCATTCTTGGCTATGTACTGGAACCCGACATGCGTTACGCACTCACGGGGCAAACACCTGTCGCCATTGTTCAAGTTCCACCTGTCAAAGTCGAAGAGCAACCCGCGGTTTCTATTCCTGCTCCCGTTCCGAAACCAACCTATGACTATTCCAGTTTGCAACCAAGTCAACTGCCAGAAAAAATTGTGCTGAAAAGTGCCGTGGTGGCGACCATTGCAGGCGAAACAGATACTTTGCCATTACCTGCTGGCACAAAAGTCAAACCCACACGAATCGAGGGCAGC
The DNA here is from genome assembly GCA_049240965.1 of Akkermansiaceae bacterium. Lineage (GTDB taxonomy): Bacteria > Verrucomicrobiota > Verrucomicrobiia > Verrucomicrobiales > Akkermansiaceae > UBA956. The sequence continues at coordinate 43,886 of JBMLRP010000071.1, read as the reverse complement.
GATGTTCATTTTTCTGTCGCTGGCACGGCTCAGGGCAGAGTGCCAGTGGCACAAACCAATTTGGTCGAGCAGCTGATCGCGAATCCACCACCAGCCCCTGCTCCTGTGACTCCAACTGAGGTGGCTAAAGTCGAACCAGCTCCCGTCGTCGAACCAATGCCCATCAAGGAACCGGAAGTCGAGCCAGAACCTGCCAAGGAGCCAGAACCAGCCCCCACACCGCAACCCGTAACAAGCGCCGCGCTATCAGCCGAAGATATCGTCAAATTGATGCAAGAAAGCATCCGTTCTGGTCAAATTAAGGAGTTTACGTTCGATCAAGTGATTGGCTGGAAAGCGGGCGAAGAGGAAGAGCTTGAGGGGGAGAAATACCAAACTGGTTTGGCCGCATACAAAGCGGAAACGATTTTCGGGGTTAAAAATATTCAAGCTAAGGCCCTCATCCAAGGGGGTAAAGTGATACGCTGGATCTGGCCCACATCGGGACTCGAGATCCAGTGAGTTGCGCGGTGGCAAATCCGTTCGATTGCTTGAGCCAAAGAAACCGGGATTTGCCATTGCATGTTCCGCGTGTCTGCCTGAGCCTGATTCTCACTCACCAAATCTCTGAGAAGCAGAGTTGAGTTTTTTTGTAAGTTTTTCTATGGCTTCACGTTTGTTCTATCATGGGTCAAGGTTTGGAAATGCGTCTCATTTTACTCACAACGATGTTGAGTTATCCGCTGTCGGCACAGTCCGGAAAAGCAGAGCCTTTCGAAGATGCGTTGCGAGAATCCGTGAAACACTACCGATCAGGTAACATCACCGAGGCATCGGCGGCATTGGATGAAGCGAAAGCGATCATGGAAAAAGCCAAATCCGCACAATTGGGCGATGCTCTGCCGGATCCGCCCAGCGGTTGGGAAGCCGATGAGATGAAAACCGAAGATGTTGGTCCATTTCTTGGCGGAGGGAAGGTTGTCAAAAAACTCTATAAAAACAAAACTGGCCAACAGCAGGTGCAACTGGAAGTTTTCTATGGCTCCAGCCTGATCCGCCTGATGCGCGGAATGCTGGCAAACGAAGCCATCGCCAAGGCCCAGGGATATGAAACCAAACGGGCGGGCGGGGAAGCCGTGCTTGTGAAAAAAATCGATGCCAAGAACGTTGAAATTAGTATGCCCATGGAAGATGAAATCATGGTACGAATGACAGGTCGCGAGGCTGCCAATGAAGATCTGATGCTTAAACTCATGCGCGAAGTCGATCGACGGGAAATCAAATCGCTGATAAAACCTTGATCACCATCCAAGGAACCGTCTGATTTGTTATTCATCCCATGGTTGGATTGATCATGAGTGGATTGATTTTTCCTCACCGCTATCGTAAAATCACGCCGTGAGGTTGCTAGCATGGATTGCATCGATTTCCCTGGGAATTCTGATGATTTGGGTAATCTGGGGCGGGCACTGGGCCGATTGGACTGATGTTCGGGCCGTGAGTGTCATCATGCAAAGTTACGGGGTTTCCGCAGGACTTGCGGGAGTGATTTTATTAATTCTCGATCTGGTTTTCCCGATTCCAAACACCGTTGTGATGTCGGCCTTGGGCTATCTCTATGGAATCGGGAGTGGAGCCGCACTGGGGTTTCTCGGTTCATTGTGTGCAGGAATGATCGGCTACGGTATCGGACGTTTGTGTCCGGAAAAATTCTCCCGCCGATTTCTCGGAGAAAAAGACTTTCAGCGCGGACGACGATTGTGCACACGGGGAGGCGGCTGGGTGATCGCGCTATCGCGTGCGGTGCCGATCCTCCCCGAAGCTCTCTCGGTGACTGCCGGGCTTTTGCGCATGCCCTGCTCCGCGTTCTTTCTCTCGATGAGTTGTGGCAGTTTGCCCATGGCCGTACTTTTTTCCTGGATCGGCGCCACGGGCCATGACCGCCCCTTGCTGACCCTCGTGCTGAGTTTCTCCGTACCAGCCGTGCTCTGGTCTCTTGCTTCGTTGTGGCATCGTCGTGCGGATTGAAGATTGCGCTTTGTGACGAAATCGTCACAATCAGCCGGTCGTGAGATGCATTAGGCGGTGCCATCTTCTTCTCAGCGACGTGCGCTCGACTCATGACTCTCCCTATTTCCGCACCTGATCAAGTAGCGCCCCCTACGTCCCGCACCGCGGTGGCCGTCGAGGGTCTGGATTTTTGCTACGGCTCCCACAAAGTCCTGAAAGACATCTCACTTGATCTCCCCGCGAATCGTGTCACGGCATTCATCGGCCCCTCGGGATGCGGAAAGTCCACATTATTGCGATGCATCAACCGCATGAATGATGAAATTCCCGGTGCACGCATCACCAAAGGCAGAATCTGTCTTCATGGCACGGACATTCACGGCCCCAAAGTCGATGTGGTGAAATTGCGCAACGAAGTAGGCATGGTATTTCAAAAATCAAACGTCTTCCCACGCAGCATTTATGATAACGTAGCATACGGCTTGCGCGTTCGTGGCTTTGACAATGCTGCGCTGCTCGAAGAGCGGGTGGAAAGCGCGTTGCGCCAGGCGGCCCTGTGGGACGAAGTCAAGGACAGGCTCCACGAATCCGGCTACGGTCTCTCCGGCGGACAGCAGCAACGTCTTTGCATCGCCCGTGCCATCGCGGTCAAACCAAACGTGGTGTTAATGGACGAACCCTGCAGTGCCTTGGATCCGATCGCGACATTGAAAGTGGAAGAACTTTTGTGGGAGTTGCGCAGCGATTATACCTTTGTGGTCGTGACTCACAGCATGCAGCAGGCATCGAGAATCTCCGACTACACTGCCTTTTTTTATATGGGCGAGGTAATCGAATACGATGAGACGAGAAAAATGTTCACCAACCCGCGAGAAAAACGCACCGAGGAATACATCAGCGGCCGCTTTGGCTGACAAACAGAAATAAGCATATGAATGGACCACACATTTTCCGCGATTTTGACAATGCCATCCGTACGCTCAAGGACGAGGTACTGCTGATGGCCAGCCTGACGCGTCAGAATCTTGAGCGTGCCATGCGTTCTCTGTTAGACCGCGACATCGAACTCTCCCGTGTGGTCATTGGTGATGATAGCGACGTGGATGATCTTGAAATCCGCGTCGATCAAACTGGCATGGAAATTCTTGTGCGCCACCATCCCGTGGCATCCGACTTGCGATTGGTCATTTCCTCAATGAAAATTTCCACCTGCCTGGAACGAATCTCGGACCATGCGGTGAACATCGCCAAGCGCTCGAAAAAAATCTGCCGTGGCCCGGACTTGCCTGACGTTGCGTTGGTGGAACCACTTTATGTCATGGCGGATAATCTGTTGCGCGATGCGATGATTTCCTTCACCGACCAAAATATCGAACTGGCGGAAGGCTTGAAAACACGCGACAAGGAGTTGGATCGTTTGCACAAAAATCTCATCGCATCGTTGAGCGAACGGCTTGAGCATGCGGAGGGCAAGGCAGAATCTCTGCTGCATTTGATTTTTGTCATTCGTTCGTTAGAGCGTGTGGGCGATCTCGCCGTCAACATCGGCGAAGATGCGGTCTTCCTCGGCAACGCCACGGACATCCGACATGCCTCGAAAAAGGTCACGAAGGCAGCTCTTGAAGACACCGCTGAATGAAACGAATTTGTCACAGGATGGAACTTTCTCGCACTTGATAGAAGCTTATGTTCCACATCGTGCAAACTGTATTGGTAATCGAAGACGAAGTGGATATCACAGATTTGGTGGCATTCAATTTGGAGCGCGCGGGATGCCGTGTGTTGAAAGCCCACGATGGACAAGTCGGATTGGATTTGGCTTTAAAAGAACGCCCTGACCTGATCGTTTTGGATTTGATGCTACCAACGTTGAACGGGCTTGGAGTATTGAAAGGGCTGCGACGCGACGCACGCACACAGCAGATCCCCGTGATCCTTCTGACAGCGCGCGCGCAGACCGAAGACCGTATTGCCGGTTTGGCGGCTGGCGCGGATGATTACGTCACCAAGCCCTTTTCTCCGAAAGAACTCGTCCTACGTGTGCAAGCAGTGCTCAAACGCATGCAGATCAGTTCGGGCTCCACGGACTTCACTGTTGGAAGTTTTCGCTTCGATAAAAACGCTCTGAAGTTTTACATCAATAACGAACCGGTAGAACTCACTTCGACAGAATTCAAACTATTACTGTTTCTCTGTGAGCGCGCCAACCACCCGCAACAGCGCAACGAGATGTTGCGCAACGTCTGGGGATACAGCGATGATGTCATCAGCCGCACTCTCGATACCCACATGAAACGATTGAGACAAAAACTCGGCTCTCATGCGGATCATGTTGAAACGATCCGTGGAGTCGGCTATCGTTTTGTCAACTCTGCCCCATGATTCTCGAAATTTCCATCCTCGCTATCGCCACATTGATTTTTGTGTGGCTATGCATGGATCGGACTCGTAAACAAAAACGATTCAATCAAGAAATTCAAGGGGTGAAAATGATCCATCACGAGGCTCTGGAAGCCGAAAGAAAACGCCACGAGTTGCTACTCGATGGCTTGTCGGATGCATTATTCCTTGTCGATCAGTCCGGTATGGTTTGTTATGCCAACATCGCGGCGCGCAATATGTTTGCCGAGCGGAATGTGGTCGGCCAATCACCACAAGCCGTATTTCCCGACGCGCGTTTCATCGAGGCGATACAGCAGTGTGAAAAGACATGTCAACCCGTTGTGCAACGGCTGGTATTGCCCCAACAACTGTCTCCGCTAGGATCCAGGGAAAACCGCGGTGTCAACGCCTGGTTGCTCGATGTTGCGCCACTCGCCCCAGAGGCATATCCAGAAGCAAAATTGCGGATTTTATTGCGTGACCTTACCGCCGAATTCCAAAGCGAGCAAGTGCGCAAAGACTTTGTCGCCAATGCATCGCATGAACTGCGAACACCGCTTGCCATCATTCAAGGCTATCTGGAAAACCTGTTAGAAGCGGGCGCGCTCCGCGATCATCAGCAAGCTGCAAGGTTTCTGGGAATCATGTCCAAGCACACCGACCGCGTTTCACGCATCGTCGAGGACATGTTGGTCATCTCGCGACTGGAATCCGGCGAAGCCGCGGCATTGAGCATCGAACCATTCGAATTCCATAGCTGCGTGCAGGACGTTCACGAGCGACTGGAGCATTTGATCGTCAGTCAACAAGCAAGTGTCGATTACACAGAAGTAGAACGCGGTTTGATGATCACAGGCGATCGATTCTATTGGACACAGGTACTGTTCAATCTGATTGAAAATGCGCTCAAACAAAATCCACGTCCTGGATTGAGGGTCGTTGTCACTGGAGCGCAAAACGGCGACAGCATTCACATTTCGGTTGCCGATGACGGCATCGGCATTCCGAGCAGCCATTTGCCTTTTGTTTTCAAGCGTTTTTACCGGGTTGATCAAAATCACACCAACTCTGCGATCAAAGGTACGGGGCTTGGTCTGTCGATCGTGAAACGCGCCATCGAAGCCCATGGCGGCACGATTTCGGTAAGTTCAGTCCCCGGGCGCGAAACCAAGTTTTCGATTGTATTACCAACTTCTCACGACGCATCGACCGCGATCCCATCTGCGACAAGCTGAGAATTTTTTGTTTTTGCACTTTATCTCGTTAGATTTCCGCCGCACAGTGCTAGCATGTTTGCTGGTATTCCCACCATCGTGATGGCGAGCGGCTCTGCAGATGTTTCGCCTCTTTTCGGCCTTCTGACATTGGTATTGCTACTCGCCGTATTTGTGTCTTTGTTGATGGTGCGGCTTCGACAAAGCCTTTTGGTGGGATACTTTCTATGCGGGATTCTGATGGCCAACAGTGGTATTCCCGAATGGCTGGGACTCGATACCAAAGGAACGATCATCCCACATCTGGCCGAATTGGGCATCGTCCTGCTCATGTTCACGCTGGGAATGGAGTTTTCGATTCGCGAGCTGCAGCATTTGTGGCGACTCGCCTTGTTTGGCGGAGGATTGCAAGTGCTCATCACTGCCGGCTGCGCAGGAGCAACTGCCGCGATCTGCGGACGCCCGTGGGAGGAATGTTTATTGATTGGCGTGGTGTTCGCCTTGAGCTCCACTGCTGTTTCTCTGAAATCCTTCCAAGACCAGGGAATCGGTTCCAGTCCGGGCGCCAGGACCGCATTAGGCATCGCATTGTTTCAGGACATTCTGGTAATCGGACTTTTTCTCGTGCTACCCGCATTGTTGGGAAATTCCGAAGTATCGACGGGCAAACAAGTGGGGATCGCTTTGTTCAAAGGTCTGGCATTTCTTTGCGGCGCCGCTTTGCTGGGGCGTTTCGGCATCAATCCTTTGCTCCATGCTGTGGCAAAAACCCGTAGCCGTGAACTTTTTACTTTGACGATCATTGGCATGAGCGCCGGTGTTGCCTTTGCCGGTGGTGCCCTGGAATTAAGTCTCGCGCTGGGAGCTTTCGCTGGTGGACTGATGGTGAGCGAGTCGATTTACAGCCATCGTATCATGACCGATATCCTGCCATTCAAGGATTTATTTCTCACCATCTTCTTCATCTCCGTGGGACTGTTGATCGAGGTGAGACAAGTGTTGGATCATTGGTGGATCATTCTTCTTGGGACAACACTGATCTTTGTTTTCAAATTCGTCACCGTCTTCTCTGTCGCGAGGGTCTTGCGTCTGCCGCTACGCCCCGCCCTGCTGGCGGCCGCCAGTCTTTCCAGCATCGGTGAGTTTTCTTTGGTCTTGATTCAAAAATCAAGTGAGTTTCGCCCATTCGAACCATGGCTGGAGCAGATGATCTTGGTTTGTACCGCGTTGGGCATGGCTTTGATTCCTGGATCGATGTTGTCCATGTCTCCCCTCAGTGCGTGGTTGGAGCGCCGGGGTTGGTTCCGCAACAAACGCAAGACCCCCGCGGTAATGAATCTTAGTAACTCCATCAAAAGCCTGGAAGATCACGCCATCATTTGTGGTTACGGCCCCGTAGGTCAGGCGCTGCATCAGGCGCTGCTTCACGAAGGTATCGACTGTGTGATTGTAGATCTGAACGCTGATACCGTGTGTGATTTGAAAAAAAATGGATACCCTGTTCTATTTGGTGATGCGACACATCCGGAAGCTCTTGCTCTAACGAAAATCAAAAAGGCAAGATTGATCGCATTTACCTTTCCTCACATCGGTATCACCGCCAAGGCCATTCCTCTTGTGCTCTCAGAAAATCCTGAGATTTTGATTCTGGCACGCGCCAAATATTCTTCAGAGGCTTTGGAACTAACTCTGATGGGAGCCAAGGTAATTCACGACGAACAGGAAAGTTCCATTGCCATGGTAGCACAAGGTCTTTGTGTCTATGAGCGTAAATGGACGTAAACCCCGCTCAACGTGAAAAAAGCTCGCGGCAGAGAAGGCAGGTTTTGCCATTGCACCCGCGCGCCGTGCAATGCTCGCGACCGGCAAAAATGATCTGCAGGTGAAGCTTGTTCCATCGATCGCGTGGGAATAGTTTTTTGAGATCCGCTTCGGTTTGTTCCACTGATTTTCCCGGCGAAAGCTTCCATCGCCTGGCCAAGCGGTGAATGTGGGTATCGACGGGAAATGCCGGCACTCCAAATGCCTGGGCCATCACCACCGAGGCGGTTTTATGGCCGACGCCAGGCAGTGCTTCGAGCGCTGCAAAATCCTGCGGTACCTGACCGCCATGCTGTTCTATCAGGATGCGTGAGAGTTCCACAATCGCCACACTTTTGCGCGGTGACAGTCCACAGGGGCGGATGATCCCTCGCACTTTCTCTACCGGCACAAGGCTCATGTCATGGGGGTTGTCAGCAAGCGCGAAGAGTGCGGGAGTGACCGTGTTGACGCGGGCGTCAGTACACTGCGCGGAAAGCAACACTGCTATCAGCAGCGTGAAAGGATCCTTGTGATCCAGGGGAATCGGAGTTTCTGGATAAAGCTGGTCCAGTCGATCCAGTAAATAAGACGCGCGTTCTTTTTTGGTCATATGGGCTGTTTTTGGTAAGCGCTTTCTTGAAGTTTCGCCACCTTTCTCCCCGTCAGCAACAACCACCATTCCCGAGCACAGCCCAGGATAATCACCGTGACCAATACCAAAAACATCGTAGTGATTCCGATATCCACCCAGGCATTCACGATGGCCTGCCCGGCCATCTCACGCTGTTTGACAGTGAGATCATTTTCTAACAACGCACGTTGTTTCAGGATTTCCGGCCAAAATCCCGCAGCCTTGGTGGAGAAAATTTTCATCCAACCGGCGATGAAGGTCACACTGGTCAAAAAAATCATGGGAATGACCGTGACGAGGCAATATCTCACCTTGCCCATTTTGATCAGAATTGTCGTTCCCAGACAAAAGGCGATAACAGCCAGCAACTGGTTTGAGATGCCGAAAATCGGCCACAGGCTCTTGGCGATACCTCCCGGATCGAGGGCACCCTGATAGAGAAAGTAACCCCATGCCGAGACTAACAGAAAAGTCGAAATCACATTCGCACTCCATGAACCAGTATCCTTCAGCTTCGGCACAAAAGTGCCAAGGAAATCCTGTAAGATAAAACGCCCCACACGCGTACCTGCATCCAATGTGGTGAGAATAAACAGGGCCTCGAACATAATGGCGAAATGATACCAGAGGGACAGCGCGTCTTTCCCTTTGAATACTTTTTGAAACATCATGGCCATGCCGACGGCAAAGGTGGGAGCGCCGCCAGACTTGCCGATCATCGTCGGTTCTTCCAACTTGGCAGACAGGTCTTTCATTTCTTGAAGTGTCACGGCATACGTCGGACCATAGCTGTTGATTTTTTCGATCTGCCGCTCCACGGCAATGGGATCTGCGGGATCGATTGGTGAATTGATCGCAAAATATTGCCCCGGCGGCAAGGTCGAGGCAGCGATGATGGCCATCAGTGCCACCAGCATTTCCACCACCATCGAACCGTAACCCACCAACTTGATCTCTTTCTCGCGGGCCAAAAGTTTCGGCGTAGTTCCAGAGGAAATCAACGCATGAAAACCACTCACTGCACCGCAAGCGATGGTGATGCAGACAAAGGGGAACACCGGTCCGGGCACCACAAAACCCGAGCCATCGATGAAGGGCGTCACGGCAGGCATCTGCAAGGGAGGCGCAAGAATGACGATGAAAACCGCTAACACGGCAACTGTGCCGAGTTTCATAAAAGTACTGAGGTAATCACGCGGAGCAAGGAGTAACCAAACCGGCAACACTGAGGCGGCGAAGCCGTAAATCATGATGGCCCAGGCGAGGGAAGGCGTGCTCAAGGTCAGCGCTTCATTCCACGAAGGTGGCAAAAATTTCCCGCCCACCACCGCAAGCATCAGTCCCACGACTCCGGCTACCGATACGGGGGTGACGCCGATTTTTCCTGATTTGATTGCCAAGCCCATCATCATGGCCAATGGGATGGTGCAGGCAATCGTGAATAATCCCCATGGTGAATGAGCAAGAGCCTTGGCCACCACCAGTCCCAACACCGCGAGTAAGATGGTCATGATCGCCAGCAGACTGAACATCGCGATCAAACCAACGACTGGATTGATTTCCTCCTTGAGCATTTGCCCTAACGATTTTCCATCGCGGCGCATCGAGGCGAACAACACGATCGCATCGTGAACACCTCCACCCAATGCCGCGCCGATCAAAATCCACAGAGTGCCGGGCAGATATCCGAACTGTGCGGCCAGCACGGGGCCGACCAAGGGCCCCGGACCTGCGATGGCGGCAAAGTGATGGCCAAATACCACCCACTTTGGCGTAGGCACGAAATCTTTTCCATCGGACTTGGTCACAGCCGCGGGTGCGCGATTATCGTCAACCGTAAGCACTCTGGCAATCAACCACGACGCATAAAACCTGTAGGACACGGCAAAGGTGCAAACGCCAGCGATCACCAACCACAGTGAGTTGATGGGTTCGCCACGCGAAAAAGCCGCCACCGCCACGGCCGCCGCACCAAGCAGAGAGACAAAGATCCAGAGTAGAATTTTCCACAAGCGCATGACACAGCGTAATGATCTCAGATCTCAGGGACAAGAACGAAAAATGCCATGAAACGAGCTTGGCAATCCATAGCCACTCATGACTAACATGAAGCACATTTTATGAGTGCAAACCCTATGGTCCGTTTGATGTTTTTCTTTTTCCTCGCCACACACTTCGGCTGGTCAGCGGAAGTTGAGGACTACCTCAAGAAACCAGAGACGTGGTATCGTAGTGAAGAAGCCAAAACCGTGGCCAACAATGTTTTGAGCTATCAAACCGATTCCGGTGCTTGGCCGAAGAATACCGACACGGTAAAACGCCCCTTCACGGGAAAACGAAAGGATCTCAAGCCCACCTTCGACAATGGAGCCACGATGGACGAATTGCGTTTCCTTGCCCGCTGTTTTCAGGCGACCGAGCACAAACCCTATCAAGAGGCATTTCAGCGCGGCTTGGACTACATTTTTATCGCCCAATATCCGAATGGCGGTTGGCCTCAATACTATCCTTTGAGCAAGCAGTATCACCGTCACATCACCTTCAACGACGGTTCAATGGTGCGTGTGATGGAGTTCTTACGTGAAGTTGCAAACGATCCCCTCTACACATTTGTCACTGCTACTGATCGGAAAAAAGCTGCGACAGCTTTTGACAAGGGCATCGATTGCATTCTGCGCTGCCAGATCCGCATCGACGGCAAACGCACAGTCTGGTGCGCACAGCACGATGAGGTCACTCTCGCTCCCGCCACCGCCAGATCCTACGAACTACCATCACTGAGCGGTTCGGAGTCGGTCGGCATCACCCGCCTTTTGATGAGCCTGGAGAAACCAAACTCTGAAATCATCGCCGCCGTGGAAGGGGCCGTCGCATGGTTTGAAAAATCCGCACAACGAGGCATCAGAATTGAGTCCATCAAAGACCCGGAAGCATCCGGTGGCAAGGACAAGGTCATTGTCAAAGATGCGGAGGCGCGTCCTCTCTGGGCTCGTTTCTACGACCTCAAAAATCAACAACCGATGTTTTGTGATCGCGATGGCGTTCCAAAAACCTCTTATTCCGCCATCGGTCACGAGCGCCGCAATGGATACTCTTGGTATGGCACTTGGGCGCAATCGCTCATCGAAAAAGATTATCCAAAGTGGAAAAAACTGAACACCACTCGTTGATGCATTGATAAAAACGATCAATCGCATTTCACGATGCATCCAGCATGCATACCTAACAAAATACATTCGATGCACCCGGAGTCCAGATCCAACGCTTGGGCAATCAGTTGCCGATAAATCAGAAGTTGCCCAGCATGGCGTGCGCGCAGGGAATCGGGATCGGAGATACGGTCGGTCTTGTAGTCAATGATTTCCGCACGAATGATGCGGTTCGTATCGTCACGGAACAAATGCAGACGGTCGATGATTCCACGGACCCAATCACCATTGACCATGCCCTCCACGGGAATCTCGCGCTGCAGTTCCACGTGACGCTGGCGCTTTTCCAGCATGGCTCGCCAATCCTCCCGTTCTAACAATTTCATCACATTCCTCTCCATTTCCCCATTACCAGAGAAAGGATTTTCATCCAACCACGTGATGGATTCCATCAAACTGTGCATGGTGGTTCCGTATTGCAGTGCCGCGCTGGGACCTTCCGCCGCGTGTGAAGCGGTTTTTCCGCGAAATCTCCAGACAGCAGTCCCGAGTGTTGGTTTCACCATATGATTCTCCGCCACGACTTCACGCACGTCAGCAAAACAATCGAGGCTCCCCGATTCAAACATCACCTCACTCTCTCCCGGGCAGGAATCAAAAATCCACTTCGCAAGGGAATTATTATCGTCCTTCAAAGGTTTGGCATCGAGCAGGACATAGAGTCCGCGCTTGGCACGTGTGAGGGCGACGTAGAGTACGCACATTCCCTCATACTGTTGCTGTACACGCCAACGGTCTTCGACCGCGCGCACTGGAGGCAGTAGTTTGCGCGCCCACATAGGCGGGGTTTTACAAATCCAGTGATCTGCGCGCGCGATATCAAATTTGCTATTGTCCGGAATCGAGGAGGAGGAAATCAAAGGCAGAACCACCACATCATAGCCAAGCCCCTTGGACTTGTGGATGGTGAGAACCTGAACTTCAGCGGATCCAGGACTCTGTGAGGCGTCCAGTTCTTGTAACATCTGAGCAGCCACCTTGACCGATCCGCCGCCCGATGAATCCACCAGAAGCAGCGCCTGAATCAGGTCATCCGCGCGGGTATTGCCGAAGTCCGATAGATCCTTGCGCATCGGATCGATCACCTTACTGACCATGCGAGCGATTCCCTGTGAAGCGATCGCCTCATGACACTTCCCCCACGGAAAATCTCCGAATTCCGCAGTGATTCTAGCCCACATAGGAGACAGGCGCAAAAGTTCCTCGGCAAAGGAATCCGCTGGATCCGCCAACCAGCGCATCCATTGCCAAATGGTCACACCAACGGGGTTGTCGAGCGCTGGTTTACGACGTCCTTCTTCCACCACGCGATAACCCTGCTGGCGCAAATAATCCGCGACGAGTTTGAGCTCATCATTCGTTCTTACCAAGACGCCGCAACTGAGCTGTTTGCGGCCCACGCCTACTTCATCGAGGATGGCGGCCAGACGAATCAGACGCGCATCCTTATCCTCGTTTTCCTCGATTCTTTCGACTCGGGCATGCCCGCGCAAATCTTCTTTCGCGGCGACATGGTCCTCCCACTCCCAGCGATTGGCTGCTGCCCCGTAGAGGCGACTGATGGTGTCAGTATTGCCGCAAATTCGATTCACCAAAGCAAGAACTTCACTTGCGGAACGATAGGACTCCCTCATCCTTCCCACTCCGAGATGTTCCCCGTAATGATCACGCAGATCATCGAACAACCCCACATCACCGCCGCGCCAGGCGTAGATTGCCTGCTTTTTATCACCCACCAAAAAAACCGAACTTCCTTCGCTCGTCATCGCCTCATCAATCAAAGGCGATAGACCACTCCAATCGAGTCGACTGGTATCCTGGAATTCATCCAGCAGCCAGTGCTGGTATTTTGCATCCAGCCTGTAGTCCAAAGCCTCCCGCATCAGGCGCTTGTCTTCTTGCAGGGTCCACTCGCTCATTTTGGCTTTTACATCCGCAAAACTGAATTTTCCCTTGCGTCGGAGCCGACGTTCACACACGCGATCAAACATTTCGATCACCTCTGCCACGGCTTGAGTGCTCGTGCATGCACTGGCCATTTCCGCCTTCGCAGCAAGACAAAGCGCTTCACGAATCAGCTCGAAGATTGCAGCGGGCACAGTGAATTCTTTGTAGTGTTTTAACACTTGGTCTCCCTCCGCATCCACGGCGATCAATTCGATCAAGCGTTCGATCATGGTATTTCCTCCTCCCATGACGCCGCTGCCCGTACTGTGATTCGCAAATACCTGGGCCATTTTCTCCCACGCGCCAGCTTGTCTGTTGTCAGTAAATGCAATTTGCTCGGCAGCATCTTGAATGCGTTGGGAAAAATGAAGCGATTGCCTCATCCATTCTTTGATGTAGGAATCATCAGCCAGATGGGCGGGTCCCCACTCGATCTGATCGCCGCCATTCATCCAATGTTCATGCCACTTTTTCGTATAATCCTTCATCTGCGAGCGCACAGCAATGATCTCCTTTCCCATCAGCGACCGGCGGAAGGCTTGGAAAAAGTTTTCCGCCTCATCGGCTTTGAGTTCGTGTTGGAGAATGCTTTGAAGAAGATTCTGCTGGATCACCTCCGCATCGGCGCCCTCGATGAGTTGAAAGTTGGTGGCTGATATCCCCATTTCCAGAGGAAATGCTTTCACCACTTTGGTAAAGAATCCATCCATCGTGCCCAGCGTCATCCGTGGTAGGGCAGCGATCAATGACTCAAGCACACGCAAGAAATCGCGATCCTCAAAGGTTTCTCCACTTTCCAAGAAATCCTGACGCAATGCCAGCGATTCCTCGTTGTGCAAACAAACCCTTGCCAGCTTGCTCAAAATGGCATCGGTAAATTCTCCCGCGGCTTTGCGAGTGAAGGTCAACGCCACGATGGATGATGGCTCAACTCCCATCGCAATGTATCCGATGATTCGATTGCTCAATTGATAAGTTTTCCCCGAACCCGCCGAAGCCAATACCATCATGTGCGGTTTTAGAACATTCATCGTCTGATGCTACTAGGAAGACGCTGGATCTGGCAAATGAAATCACGCGATACTGATGAATCGAACAATTTCCCAAGCAAATGCAAAAGCTTTTTGAAAAATCCAACTTGCGTGCGAAGTATAAGAAACATGTCTTTCCATCAACCATCAGATCGTCGACAGTTTTTAAAAACCGGTGCCCTGCTCGGTGCCGCATCTCTGTTTCCCACCATTGGTAACGCAGCTGACGAAACAAAGCCTATCAAAATCGCCCTGATCGGATGCGGTGGTCGTGGTACAGGCGCCGCCGCCCAATCACTGAATGTTCCGGGCACTACGCTTGTTGCCATGGCCGATGCCTTCGCCGACAACCTGGAGTTTGCGCACAAGGAGCTCGTCGGCAAATACGGTGATCGTGTGGATGTGCCGCAAGCACGTCGTTTCGTAGGGCTGGATGCTTACAAAGCCGCAATCGATGCCGCGGATGTGGTACTGCTCTGCTCCACTCCCGGTTTCCGTCCTCAACATTTTGAATACGCCGTGAAACAAGGCAAGCACGTCTTCATGGAAAAACCCGTTGCCGTTGATGGTCCGGGCATTCGCAAGGTGATAGAAGCGGCCAAAATTGCCGACCAGAAAAACCTCAAGGTCGTTTGCGGTTTGCAGCGCCGGTATCAGAAGAGCTACTTGGAAACTTTGGCCAAGGTCAAAGAAGGGATGATTGGCGATATCACCTCCTCACAGGTCTACTGGGTCAGTGGTGGCGTATGGACGCGCCCGCGGAGTGAGGGACAAACGGAAATGCAATACCAAGTGCGGAATTGGTATTATTTCAACTGGCTTTGCGGCGATCACATCGTCGAGCAACACGTGCACAACATTGACGTCAGCAATTGGTTCAAAGGTGCCAATCCCGTCAAAGCCGTAGGCATGGGCGGACGCACGAGCCGGATCGGCAAGGACTGGGGGGAAATTTTCGACCATTTCTTTGTGGAATATCATTACGCCGATGGCACCATCATGAACAGCCAATCACGCCAGTGGAATGGGGTTTGGTCGCGTGTGTCCGAGTCAATCGTGGGTACGAAGGGCACAGCCGAACCAGGCGTGATCAAGGATCGCAGCGGCAAAACCATCTGGCGTTTCCGCGGTCCCGATAACAATCCTTATCAGACGGAGCACGACATGCTCTACCAATACATCCGCGAAAACACAGCTCACAATGACGCTTACTACACCGCAGAAGCCACGCTGACGGGCATCATGGGGCGTATGGCTTGCTACACGGGCAAAGAAGTCACGTGGGATATGGCGATGAACTCCCAAGTGGACACCATGCCCAAGGAATTAACCTGGGACACGCAACCCGGCCCCAAAGCCGGAGAAGACGGTTTTTATCCTTGTCCCAAGCCCAGCAAGGAAGCGGTAATTTGACGGATCACTTCGCGCTGTCATCGTGTCATCGCTTGCTTTCTCTCGATCATCGATCGGGGAAAGCATGTTGGTGCGTCTTTTCTTAGAAAAAACGTCATCACCGCGATGGATTCCATGAAATGGTGGGGGTTGGTCTCTGGGTAACATCTCTTCAACGCGGCAGCAGACATAAAATTTGAACGAGTTGATGGTTTTCGATCGTTTAGTTCTTGGCAAAACTATGATACGATTTTTCTCCTTCTTTCTCTTTGGTTTATCGCTCGCATTCGCCCAGCTCGAGAATGTGACGGGCGGCTTGCAGGCAGATGAATCGACAAATGCCTCTCTTGTGAGCGAGGCGAAGTCCATTTCCCCGGGGCAAACCTTTGCCGTGGCGATCGCGCTCTCTCACCCACAAGGCTGGCACTCTTACTATCGCAATCCCGGAGGCATTGAGGAAAGCCCCTCGTTCACATGGAAATTACCGCCGGGATTTTCCGCGGGGCCGATTCAGTGGCCAGCGCCCCACGTGACCGAACCCGCCTTCCAAATGGATGAAAAGCAACCGGAAAAGTCATACACCTATGCGGATGACCAAGCGTTTTTCATTACGGAAATCACCGTTCCTCATGACGGCTCGCTGATCGGCACCAGCGTCACGATTCAAGCGGATGCCAAGTGGCAAATCTGCAAAGACTCCTGCAAAAATGAAAAGGCCAACCTGACAATCACTTTGCCTGTAGCCGCCAAGAATGAAGTCGACAGCGCCCAGCAAGCAGCCTTCGCAAAAGCCCGCGCCAGCCAAGGGCAGAAATCCGACCTCGCCTTCACCGCGATCCGAAATGGTGCCGACCTACAACTTCGCATTCGCGGTGCCACACAAATGGACAAGGCCCATTTTATCGCCGATCAAAATATGATCGTGCCGCTTGCCTCGATGCAGGCTCGTGCCGAGGGTGAAGAATTCGTCATCGACCTAAAAACGCGCAAAGAATTGTTCAGTGGCACTAAAACCGATGCGGCCTCATCGCTATCAGGGATTCTGCGTTTTACTGATGCCAGTGGTGAGAAAGTCGTTTCCGTGCCAGCGACCGCGATCACGAAAGCTCCCGCACCTCCCTTGCCCTGGGGCAAGTTTCTACCCGTCTTGTTCGGCATGTTTCTCGGCGGTCTGGTGCTCAATCTGATGCCCTGCGTATTTCCCGTGATCGGCATCAAAATTCTTGGTTTTGTCCAGCAAGCCGGGCAGGACAAACACAAGATCATGCTGCACGGTCTGGCATTCACCTTCGGCGTGTTGATCAGCTTTTGGGCATTGAGTGGATTTCTTTTCGCCGCGAGGCAGGCGGTGGGCGGCGAGGAATATGGCTGGGGCTACCAATTGCAAAATCCGTGGGTCGTACTTGGCTTGATGATGCTCATGTTTGTGATGGCACTCAATCTTTTCGGCGTATTTGAAATTGGCACTTCAGCTACCGGTGTGGGTGGCAAACTGCAAAGCAAACAAGGCATCGAGGGCTCATTTTTCTCAGGTTTTCTTGCTACCGTGGTGGCCACTCCTTGTTCAGGTCCCTTCCTCGGTGCTGCCATCGGAGCCGCGATCGCGCTGCCTCCCGTGCAATTCTATACCGCTTTCACCGTGATGGCGCTGGGCCTGGCGTTCCCGTATCTGCTGATGTCGATTTTCCCCAAACTCGTGGATTATCTGCCCCGTCCCGGCGCTTGGATGGAGACCTTCAAACAAGGCATGTCCTTCCTGCTCTTTGCCACGACCGGCTATCTGCTCTGGGTCTATACAGGATTGATCGAACTGGACAACATGCTGAACCCGGTCTTCGGACTCGCTGCGGTGGCTCTGGCCTGCTGGATCTATGGCCGCTGGAACAATTACGCCAAAACGGCGCGCGTGCGTCTCAGTGCCACCGCGCTTGCCCTGCTGCTGCTGGCTGGCGGAATCTACTATGCGGGTAGTATCAAAAAAGGCGTCGAATGGGAAACATGGTCGCAGGAGCGCGTGGATGAATTGTTAGAAGAAGGCAAACCGGTCTATGTCGATTTCACGGCCAAGTGGTGTTTAACCTGTCAGGTTAATAAACGAAATGCCTACAGCGACGAAGTCATCGCCCTGATGAAAGAGCGTGGCGTGGTCGCGCTGAAAGCGGATAAGACCAAGGCGGATGCCGCCATTGAAGAAAAACTGGGCGAACTCAACCGCACGGCGATCCCGGTGAATGTCTTGTATGTTGCCGACAAGGATCCCATCATCACACCCGAGCTTCTCTCATCGAAATATTTATTAGAGTTGTTCGGTGAACACACTCCCAAACCGGATGGCAAATGAGTTAACGCTCGATTGAATGATTTCCGCGTTCCCCACGTCGTAACGAGCAACCATGCACATTCATCGAATCCCGACACTCAGCGCGATTGCGCTCTTGTCTTCTTGCCGGCCGATCATCCAGGAAAGTGGTGATCCATCCGCGAACTACGTTGCCTACGATCCAAACGGCGCCCCACCTGCTATTTCCGGCTCTACATTGTCACAACCAGAAGTCCGTGCCGACTACCCCTATGCGGAAAAAACCAGCACACCTGGCATTGTCATCAGTCCTCACTCTCCCTTCAACGTCATGGATGTCAAAGGATTGCGTTCCGGATCACTGGCGCTGGATCAATCCACGAACAAAAAATTCCGCGTGCCCTGAGACGCTGCTGTGCTTTTTTTACAAGGACGAAGCCGATGCAGGATCCAAGTGGAAATGGGCATCCGGATGGTTCTGTAGAAAACTCGCACTTACCTCATCCGTGACCGGTTCGCGCAAGGCCCGTCGCACAATCGCCGCCTTCCCTTCGCCGAATGCCATCAGCGCGATCTTGCGCGCGGCAAGAATCGTGCCGCAGCCCATCGTGATCGCGTGCGTCGGTACGTGAGCCAGGTCACCAAAAGCCGGCGCGGCATCCTGACGGGTGATTTCATCGAGATGAATGCGACGGGTGATGCTATCGGCCGGCGAACCTGGTTCATTGAATCCAATATGCCCCGTACGGCCAATACCCAAAATCTGATAATCAATGCCACCCGCCACTCGAATCGCTTCCTCATAGGCCTCACAATGAGCGGCAAGATTCTCCACTTTGATCTGCGATCCGGGCAGGTGAATGTTGGCCGCAGGAATATCAATATGATGAAACAAATTCCTGTGCATGAAATTCCAGTATGTCTCGGGATGAGTCGGCTCCAAACCAAGGTATTCATCCAAATTAAACGTGGTCACCTGACGAAACGACAAACCTTCTTCGCGGTGCAAACGCACCAGCTCCTGATAAAGGGGGATCGGCGTCGCTCCGGTGGCTAATCCCAAAACGGCATGCGGCTTGTTGCGGATCAAAGTGGCCATTTCCTGCGCTACCGTGCGAATTGCAGCCTCGCGACTGGAGTGAAGGTGGAGTTGGATGCTCATGATGATACAAGCAGAGAATGGCAATTTTGTGACAAAAATCAAGACAGTTTTTGTGTGGATCCATTCTGCTGGATGAGCCGCTCGGGATTCCATTGTTCAAATCCATTCTCCAAGTACGGAGATTCGGTCACAAAGCAGGAAACGACGAATCTCCTTGTCATGACACAGGCGCTTTGGTGGGGTGGTCGTGCATTGAAATGTCGTTTCTTCGTTTTGAATCCGTGGATAAATCTTTCGGCGCTTTTCGTGCCGTGGAGAACGTGAATTTATCCGTCGACCAGGGGCGGATCTTTTCTTTGTTGGGTCCTTCGGGATGCGGTAAGACGACACTGCTTCGCATGGTCGCTGGTTTCGATCGTCCTGACCGTGGTCGAATTTATCTTGATGGAAAAGATATCACGGACCTGCCGCCGGAGCGCCGGCAGGTGAATACGGTGTTTCAACACTATGCGCTGTTTCCTCATTTGAGCGTGAGGGACAACATCGCCTTCGGACTCAAAATGGCAGGACACGCCAAGAATTCCATTCGCGCGGAGGTTGATCGCATGTTGCATGTGATCGATCTGGATGCACATGCCGACAAACGCATCGGACAAATTTCAGGCGGGCAAAAGCAACGTGTGGCGATCGCACGTGCGCTAGTAAATCGTCCGCAAGTACTACTGCTCGACGAACCATTGGCAGCGCTCGATCTCAAACTCCGCCAGCATTTGTTAGCAGAGTTGCACAAAATTCACAAGGATGTGGGAATCACGTTCCTCTACGTAACCCATGATCAGAGTGAAGCGATGTCGATTTCGGATCAAATCGCCGTGCTTCATCACGGACGAGTGCAACAGATCGGCAGTCCGCGAGAAATTTATGAACAACCACAAAATTCGTTTGTGGCCGCTTTCATCGGGGATACCAATTTTCTATCCGGTGTGGTAGAGGAAAAGGCGGATGAACTGACGTGGATTCGCCTCGATGCAAATCATCGTATCGCGCTGAAAAGCTGCGCCGCACTGAAGCCGGGACGTGAAGTGCATCTATCCTTGCGCCCGGAAAAGATCTACCTCCACGAGTCGATTTCCGATCCAACACAAATGAATCATTTTTTTCAAGGGATCGTTGAAGAATGCATTTATCATGGCGCGTTGATCCGCTACCGCATGCGAATTGGCAGCATCCTTTGGATTGTCGATGTTTCTCAACGAGAGGTTTCTTCCTTGAAGTCCTCAGTATCACCGGGAGCAGCGGTATGGTTGAACGTGCCTGTGGACGCCGCGTTTGTGTTAGATACTTACGATGCACATCATGAATGTATCGAAGAGCTTCTTGATGAAATCCCCCGCCCATTCCCATCATGAAGCGTGAAGAATTGCGTGTCACTTTGCCCAGTTTGCTGTGGTTGCTGATTTTCGTGGGAGTTCCCACCTTGTTGGTATTTGCCATCGCATTCAAGTCACCCGATGGCCAGGGAGGAATGGGACAGGATTGGTCGCTATCGGCCATTCGATCGCTGGCAAGTCCCCATTATCCGCAAATAATCTGGCGCACTTTGTGGATTTCCACGGTCACGACATTTCTTTGTCTGTGCATCGCCCTACCAGTTGCTTGGACTATGGCGCGCGCGTCGCGTCGCGCAAAATCATGGCTGCTCTTGTTTGTCGTCATCCCATTTTGGACCAATTTTCTCATCCGCGTGTTCGCATGGAAACAAATTCTGCATGCGGAAGGGCTTTTCGCGCGCATACTCAAACAATGGCATTGGATGGACCCTGATGCGACATTGCTCTATCATCCCATGGCGGTGGTCCTCGTGAGTGTTTATGCGTTTCTCCCGTTTGCCATCCTGCCTATCTATGCCGTGGCCGAAAAATTCGATTTTTCCCTTCTGGAAGCTGCACGCGATCTGGGTGCAGGAAGTTTCCGGGCGATCTATCACGTTTTTCTTCCAGGAATCCGTCGCGGAATTGCCACTGCAACGATTGTTGTCTTTATCCCAATGCTCGGATCCTACGTGATTCCCGATCTTGTGGGAGGCAAAAACGCGGAGATGATCGGCAATCAGATCGCCCAAAGGAATTTTTCCGACCGCAATCTTCCCCAAGCCGCCGCTCTCTCCGCCGCCCTCACGGTCTTCGTGCTCCTCCCCTTCGCGTTGAGAAAAACAAGATCTGTCTAATTTGACTGATATCATCATAGCAAAAAATTGACGAAAATTTTTTGAATAAACTTTTCTCTATGGAATCTTACCCATGACAACAAAATCGGCGGAAAAAACAGCAATCCTTGCGTTGCGAAAAAACGCCATCACCATTACAACCATAACAAGAAAGAACCAAAGCCATGGGACTCGATAAACTCACACAGAAACTCCAGGAAGCCCTGCAACAAGCGCAGCGCCTCGCCTCCAAATCCAGCCACGCCGAGCTGAAAAGCGCGCACGTGCTGCAAACATTGCTCGAACAGGAAGGCGGCATCCTCATCCCCATCCTGCAGAAAGCCGGTGTCGATGTCTCCAAACTGAAAGTCGCCGTACAGGAAAACCTCGCCGCCGAGCCGCGCGTGCAGGGTTCCACCTCGCAGCCGCAGCTCAGCTACGGTCTGCGCGAGACATTAGAAAAAGCCGACGACGCCCGCGAAGCCCTCGGCGATGATTTCCTCAGCGTCGAACACTTTGTGTTAGGCGCGCTCCAATCGGATTCGCCCGCCGGCAAGCTCCTCAAAACCGCCGGCCTCACCGAAGCCAAAGCAAAGGAGGCGATCCAATCCGTGCGCGGCAGTCAAAAGGTCACCGACGAAAATCCCGAAGGAAAATACCAGACGCTCGAAAAGTATGGTACTGACCTTACGGCGCGCGCACGCGCGGGCAAGATCGATCCCGTTATCGGCCGCGACAACGAGATCCGCCGGGTGATGCAGGTGCTTTCCCGCCGCACGAAAAACAACCCCGTGCTCATCGGTGAACCCGGCGTCGGCAAGACCGCCATCGTCGAAGGACTCGCCCGGCGCATCGTTTCCGGCGACGTGCCCGATGCGATGAAAAACAAACGAATCATTGCACTCGACCTCGGTGGCATGCTTGCAGGTGCGAAATACCGCGGCGAGTTCGAGGACCGGCTCAAGGCTTTTCTCAAAGAAGTCACTGACTCCGCCGGTGAAATCATCCTTTTCATCGATGAGCTGCATACCATCGTCGGCGCGGGCAAGACCGAAGGCAGCCCCGATGCCGGCAACCTACTCAAGCCCCAACTCGCTCGTGGTGAACTTTCCACCATCGGCGCCACCACGCTCGATGAATACCGCAAACACATCGAAAAAGACGCCGCACTCGAGCGCCGTTTCCAGCCCGTGCTCGTCGGCGAGCCATCGGCGGAAGACACCATTGCCATCCTTCGCGGCCTCAAGGAACGCTACGAGGTCCATCACGGCGTGCGCATCCAGGACGGTGCCATCGTCGCCGCCGCCGCGCTCAGCGATCGCTATATTTCCGATCGTTTCCTGCCGGACAAGGCCGTAGACCTGATTGACGAAGCAGCCTCGCGTTTGAAAATCGAGCTCGACTCCATGCCCACCGAGATCGATCAGATCGAGCGCCAGGTGCTGCAGCTGGAGATGGAGAAAAAAGCGTTAGAGAAAGAGACCGATAAAGCCTCCATCGCACGGCTCGATAAAGTCAAAGAAGAACAAGCGAATCTGAAAGAACAAAGCGCCGCGCTGATGACGCAATGGCGCAATGAAAAGGCCGTCATCGATGAAGTTCGCGCCGCCCAGGAAAAAATCGAAACGCTCAAGACCCATGCCGAGCAGGCCCAGCGAATCGGCAATCTCACGCGCGCCTCGGAAATCACCTACGGCGAGCTGCCCAACGTGCAACGCGAACTCGAGGCCGCGAAGGAAAAACTCGCCAGCTTCCAGGAGAACGGCGGCATCCTCAAGGAAGAAGTCACCGAGGACGACATCGCCCGCGTCGTTTCGGCATGGACGGGCATTCCTGTGAACCGCTTGCAAGAAGGTGAGCGTTCGAAATTGCTGCACATGGAAGCGCGCCTCGGAGACCGCGTGATCGGCCAGAAAAAAGCGATCACTGCTGTCTCCAATGCCGTGCGCCGCGCCCGCTCCGGCCTGCAAGATGAGAACCGCCCCGTCGGCTCGTTCCTTTTCCTCGGCCCCACCGGCGTCGGCAAAACCGAGCTTTCGAAAGCCCTCGCCGAGTTTCTCTTCGATGATGAAAACGCGATGGTTCGCATCGACATGTCAGAGTATATGGAAAAACACAGCGTCGCTCGTTTAATCGGCGCGCCTCCGGGCTACGTCGGCTACGATGAAGGCGGCCAGCTCAGCGAACGCGTGCGCCGCAAGCCCTACAGCGTCATTCTCTTTGATGAAGTGGAAAAAGCTCACAGCGATGTCTTCAACGTCCTGCTGCAAGTGCTCGATGACGGCCGCATCACCGATGGCCAGGGACGCACCGTGGATTTCCGCAACACCGTCATCATCCTGACATCGAACATCGGCTCGCAGTTCATCCTCCACGAGGAAAACGCCGAGCAACGCGAAGCCAAAGTGTTAGAAGCCCTGCGCGCGCACTTCCGTCCGGAGTTTTTGAACCGCATCGATGAGACCATCATCTTCGACCGACTCCAGCGCGAGGAGATCACCAGCATCGTCGAGATCCAGCTCACGCGCCTGCGCCAGCGCCTCGCCAAACAAGGTCTGGCTCTTGCTCTGAGTGCGGAGGCGAAAGAATACCTCGGCAACCAAGGCTACGATCCGATCTACGGCGCCCGTCCTCTCAAACGCGCCATCCAGCACCACCTGCTCGATCCCCTCAGCATGGCCGTGCTCGACGGCAAGTTCCACGAAGGCGACGTCATCGAAGTCGGAGTCGAAAACAACGCCTTAACATTTCACAGCTAACGTGGCGGCGGATTCCATCAGCCATGCCGATCTAACAAAAATTTCGGCATGGCGCTTGGAAAGCGCCTCCACGATTTCCCCCCCCAACGGGAAAAGAGAGCCAAGCACGGCAAAAAAGCCAGTATGTGTCGCACGGCTCGTATCATGCCTTGGCAGTGGATGAATGACGCGCGATCGGCTCGTCTGCCAGAGCTTCATTCATCAGTAGTCTCATGTTCCTTCTTGCACCACCGGTGAGAGAGGTTATGGTGGAGAGCGTAACACATGGATATCCTAAAAAACTTACTGCTCATTCTCGCTGTCGTTCTGAGCTTCAACATCATGATTTTTGTGCATGAGCTCGGGCATTTTCTAGCGGCACGCTGGAGGGGGCTGAAGATCGAGAAATTTCAAGTCTGGTTCGGCAAACCGATCTGGTCCAAAGACATCAACGGTGTACAATACGGTCTCGGCTGGATTCCAGCTGGTGGCTTCGTCGCCCTGCCGCAACTCGCGCCGATGGAAACACTCGAAGGAAAATCCGAGTCTGATGATGAACCTCTGCCGCCGATCTCCCCACTGGATAAAATCATCGTTGCCGTGGCGGGGCCGATTTTTTCGTTAGGACTCGCATTGGCATTGGGTTTGGCGGTCTGGGGACTTGGCAAGCCGGTCGATATCATTCATGCCACGCAGATTGGATACATCAAAAAAGACGGACCAGCGGAAAAAGCAGGACTACAATTGGGCGATGTGATTCTCGCCATCAATGACAAACCGATCATCGGCTTCGCGGGGAATCTGAATTGCATCACCGAAAGCATCGTCCTCAGCGATGGCGATCACATCAAATTCACGATCAAGCGCGAGGGCGAATCCCAGCCCCGCACCGTCATTTCCGGATTCGAGACGCAGCCGACAGCGTGGTATCAGCGCCGCGGACTTCGTCAGGTCGGCATTTCCTACACCAACCATGCCGTGGTTGAATCCGTTTTGCCCCACAGCCCCGCTGCCAAGGCCGGACTCCAGCCGGGCGATTGCATTACCGCCATCGATGGCAACAAGATCTGGAGCACGGCACAGATATCACAGCTGATCGAAGCGAAAAACCATGATCAAGTGCAAGCCACGATCAAGCGTGGCAACAGTTCTCTGGAGATCGCCTTAAAACCGGTGGCTCCATTGACACCTGCCCATCAAAAGCCCATGCTGGGAATCAGCTGGAGTGGTGATGACGTTTTTGACACCCACATCGTCCACCCGAACCCCGTGCGGCAATGCAAGGACAGTGTGAAGATGATGGTTGCTACGATCAAAGCACTGGTATCTCCCAAATCAAGTGTGGGAATTGATCAACTCAGCAGCCCGATCGGAATCGCCAAAGCAAAATTCGACCTCCTCAGCACGGAAAACGGCTGGCGGCGCTTGCTGGCTTTCATGGTACTGATCAATGTCAACCTCGCCATTTTTAACATGATGCCATTTCCTGTCTTGGACGGCGGTCATACTACCTTGGCAATCATGGAATGGGTGGCGCGCCGTCCCGTGAAAGCACGTGTTCTCGAATATGTGCAAACAGGATGTGCACTATTGCTGATCAGTCTTTTCCTCTACATCACATCCAAAGATATCGGCGGATTTTTCGGGCCGAAAGAAAAAATCGAAAAAGTCACCTTCGCGCCTTGATCGCCATGCTTCGACATACCATCTCTCTAACTCTTGGCCTGGGTCTTGCCTGCCTTTCTGCCAAGGCCCAAACCAGTCAGACCCCAGCCCTATCGCGCATTGTCTTCGGTTCTTGTTGTCATGAGTCGAAACCCGCGCCGATCTTCCAGTCCATCCTCGCCTATAAGCCGCAATTGTTCATCTGGATGGGCGATAATATTTACGGTGATTCTCCCAACACTGCGGTATTGCGGGAAAAATACCAACTGCAGCAATTCCGCCCATCCTATCGACAGCTCTGCGACCTTTGCCCCGTCATCGGCACCTGGGATGACCATGATTTCGGCGCGAACGATGCCGGAAAGAACTACCCGAACCGCGTCGAATCCCAGCAGGCGTTTCTTGATTTTCTGCGTGAACCTGCCAATTCCAAACGCCGGACTCAGGAGGGCGTATACACCCATCATTTGTATGGCCCCAGTGATCAACAAGTGCGGATTATTTTGTTAGACACAAGGTATTTCCGCGACGACATCGGCACCAACGGCGATATACTCGGCCCGACTCAATGGACATGGCTGGAAAAAACCCTGAAAGCGAGTAAAGCTGAGATCAATGTCCTGATATCGAGTTTCCAAGTGATTCCCGAAGAGCATCGATTCGAAAAATGGGCGAATTTCAACGATGCTCGCAAACGACTTTTTGCGCTGCTAGCGAAACCTGAGATGCCACCAGTCATCTTGCTCAGTGGCGACCGTCATCTGGCGGAGATCTCGCAATTGCCCGCGGAATTCACGGGATATCCTCTCACGGAAATTACTGCCAGCGCGCTCACTCAATCCGGCGGTGGGATCAGTAACGAAGTCAATCGCCATCGACTGGGCGAAAACTACAGCTACAACAATTTCGGCTCTCTCAATATTGACTGGAGCCGCACACCTCCCGTGATCACTGCCGCCATTCACAACACGGAGGGCGCACCCGTCAGGGCTGTGACATTCAACGCCCCAGCGCGCGCGCCCCAGCCCTGACCCGGACGATCATGCGCTATTTAGCCACACTTCTCATCAGCAGTGTTACGGCGTTTTCCCTGTCCCAATGCGCACCAGATGGCCCGGCATCGGCACCCAACCCGGGTGCCAAAGCCGCCAATCAATTGGATATCGCCGGTAATGCCTGTGGGCCCACGGCATTATTGAATGCCTGGCGCTTCGGTTCGCCCAATTGCCAATCGATCGCTGCGAATCTTCCCGGCCGCGATGATCGCTGCCAATTGCGGCACTTGATCATCCATTACGGCGGTCAACGATCGTACCATATCCCTCAACGCAACCGCTGGTCTCGTCGTGGCATCAACGCCGCTGATCTGACGGACATCGCCAATATCGCGATGAAGAAACATGACGTCCGGAACGTCGTCTTGATTGTCCCACACGGAGCAAACGCCTTGGCAAAAACCCACCAGCAATGGGCCCGCTCGCTACGCCGCGGATTCCCCCCCGTGATCAGCTTGCGCCGGTACGAGGGAGCTACGGTCATCGAGTCCCATTTTGTCACCGTTCTCAAGGTTCCGGATCATCTTGAGACTCATGCATCGTTTTTTGCGATGGATTATCTTGATCCTATCGGAGCGCGTGTGTGCCAAGGCCGTATCGATCAAAAAACGACAACGAGCCAGACGCAACTCATGGCCACCACACCTTCGACCCCGGTAGGACTATCCCTGACGAGTGGAGTATCAGCGTTGGTGATGGACTCGATGATCGTAATGCCTTAATTTTCGCGGAGCGTGGCGAATTTCCGGTCGAGAAATTCTAACACGAATTCTTCCGTGGCATCGTGATTAAGACGGGATATGACCTCGATGGAAAATCCTCGGGCGATCAACTGACGAGCCGTCGTGGAATCGATCCCGCGTGCACGCAGATAGAAAATTTCCTCGTCACTGATTTGTGAACTCGTGCTGCCGTGACTGCATTTCACATCATCGGCATTGATTTCCAAACCGGGCATGGAATTCGCCTCACAGGTGTCAGACATCAACAAATTGCGGCAGGTCTGGTATGCGTCCGTGCGATGTGCTCCTTCATCGACAAAGATCAAGCCTGAGAAAATCGTGCGCGCTTCATCATAGAGAGAGTTTTTATAGAGCAGATCGGAATAAGCGCCGGCAGAGATGTGATGCTGGAATGTTCGTTGATCGAATTCTTGATCACGCGTGGGGACCGATACAGCTAGCATATTTGATCGTGCTTCCTCGCCGATGAGTCGTGAGATCGATTCGCTACGAGCCCACGCGGCGCCAGTACTGAGCAGGAAACTCGTGGATGTCGCCAGCTTGGCGACTTCGCTGGCGTTGATGGAAATGATTTTACTCTTCCCATTCAGTGCCTGGATCATCACGTAATCCAGAGTGGATCCCTGCTGCGCGATCAAATCGTTCACAGCGATGGTGAGACTCGCGGAGCTATCATCGGTCGACTGAAATGTCTCGATCACCCGCACCGAGGCGCCTTCTCCCGTAACCACAAGCGTATGTGGAAGAATGGTTGAGTTCTCACCATTCACCCAATGGAAAATTTGCACGGGATGTTCCACCACCACGCCATCGGCTACATGGAGAAACACGCCATTGCTCAGATGCGCCGCGTGCAAGGCTCTGTATTTTGCTGAGCCAAGAGTGGAGGGATGGCGCATGAAAAAGGACTGCACAAGATCGGGACACTCGCGCAGCGCATCGGCGAGGGGCAAACAAATCACGCCTTCTGGAAGATGATTGTCGGCATGCACGAGCTGATCATTGACAAATACGAATGTGGCAGCGGCCTCCTTCACACCCTGGGAGCGGGCAATCCATTCCTCCGCTTGCACTGGAGTATCGACGAGTTGATAGGCGCTGAAATCCAGATGATTGAATGTAGAAAAACGCCACGCCTCCGCACCACGTTTGGGTATGGGTAGAGACTGGAATTGTTTCCAGGCATCCTCTTGCGCCGTGACAAACCACTGAGGAAGCATGGCCGATGGTGCGAGGGGCTGTTCAAGGATCGAGGGATAAGAAATGGCTGTAGACATGAGATCGTGAGTCAAAAAATTGTGGAGATTGACGGCTGTTACCCGACGCTGCCTTCCATTTCCAGATCGATCAGGCGTTTCAGCTCGACACTATATTCCATGGGAAACTCGCGCACAAGATCGTTGATGAAACCATTCACCGCCAACGACATCGCCGCGCCCTCACTGATGCCACGCTGCATCATGTAGAACAGCATCTCCTGGGATACCTGGCTGACGCTGGCCTCGTGTTGTGTGGCGTGTTGCGCGCCTTTTACAGTGATCGCGGGATAGGTATCGGTGCGCGATTTGGTATTGATGAGCAAAGCATCGCACTCGGTGTTGTTTTTGCAGCCCTTGAGATGTTTCGGGATGTGAACCTGACCGCGATAAGTAGAACGACCGGTGCCGACGGAAATGGATTTTGATACGACGTTACTCGTAGTTTCATCGGCAGCGTGGATCATCTTCGCACCGGTGTCCTGGTGTTGGCCTGTATTCGCAAGAGCAATCGAAATAACCTCCCCACGGGCACGGCGGCCTTTCATGACAACACCGGGATACTTCATCGTGAGACGGGAACCAATGTTGCAATCGATCCAGCGTACTTCCGCGTCTTCCATCGCGAGCCCGCGTTTGGTGACGAGGTTGAAGACATTCGAGGACCAATTTTGCACGGTCACGTATTGGATTTTCGCTCCTTTGAGAGCGACCAATTCCACCACCGCGGAATGCAGCGTGGCGGTCTCGAATTTTGGCGCTGTGCAACCTTCCATATACATCACCTCGGCACCTTCATCGGCAATGATGAGCGTGCGCTCGAATTGGCCGAAAGATTCGGAATTGATGCGGAAATAAGCTTGGAGTGGTTGCTTCAGCTTCACGCCCTTGGGAATGTAGATGAACGAACCACCAGAAAACACCGCGGAGTTCAGGGCGGAAAACTTGTTATCTCCCGTCGGGATGACTTTGCCAAACCAAGGGCGGAAAATTTCCTCATGCTCTTTGAGACCTTCGGTGGAATTGACGAAAATCACACCTTGTTTGGTGAGCTCTTCCTTGACATTGGAATAGGCGGCCTCCGAGTCAAACTGGGCCTCAACGCCAGCGAGGAAAGCACGCTCCTGTTGGGGAATGCCGAGGCGCTCGAATGTCTCTAACACATCGGCGGGCACGTCATCCCAGGAGCGCTTGGGTTTTTCACCATCGGAGAGATAATAGCGGATCTCATCAAAATTGATGTTGTTCAAATCCTCCGTGGCCCAATTGGTGGGCATGGGTTTGTCGCGAAACACTTTCAGCGCGCGATGACGGAATTCACGCACCCACTGCGGGTCGTTTTTCACATCGCAGATGTAGTCGACGGTGCGCTCGGAGAGACCACGACCAGCATCGTATTTATTGCGTTCAGGAAAAGTAAAGTCGCCGATGGAGCGGTCGATGTTGACTGCATCCGCCGTTTCTTGGTCGATGGTGTCAGGTAAGAGGTCGAGTGACATGGTATGCGGAGGAAATGGTTAAGCAGGGGTGAGCTCTTTGAGGAAATCGTAACCGTTTTGCTCCAACTCCAAAGCCAGCTCAGGACCACCGGAGCGGACGATTTGACCTGCATGCATCACGTGCACGTAATCGGGAGCAATATAATCCAGCAAGCGCTGGTAGTGAGTGATGAGCAAAAAACCCCGATCGGGAGAGCGCATCGCGTTGACGCCCTTGGCGACGATTTTCAGTGCATCGATGTCCAATCCTGAGTCAGTTTCATCGAGAATGGAATACTTCGGCTCCAGCATCATCAATTGCAGAATCTCATTGCGTTTTTTCTCGCCGCCGGAGAACCCCTCGTTCACCGAACGGGCGGTGAATTTGCGGTCCATCTCGAGCAAGTCCATTTTCGCGTAAAGATTCTTGTAATAGGCCACAGCATCAATGTCCTGCCCCTTGGGCAAGCGGGCTTGCAAGGCAGCGCGGATGAAATTCGCATTCGACACGCCGGGAACCTCGGAAGGATACTGGAAGGCAAGAAAAACGCCCGCGCGGGAACGTTGGTCAATATCCATTTCCAGCAGATCCACGCCATCCAAAGTGACAGAACCTTTGGTCACAACGTAACCTTCATGACCGGAGATCACTTTCGACAAGGTGGATTTTCCCGAACCATTGGGACCCATGATTGCGTGGACTTCGCCGGCAGGAATTTCCAGGTTAACTCCTTTGAGGATCGGGGTACCATCTTCAAGGGTAGCGTGCAGATTATCGATGAGTAATGACATAATGAGAGGTATGAGTGGTAGGAAATCAGTGATGGGCGATGGTGCCGCGGAGAGTGAGTTCGATATTGGCGATAGTAGTTCCGGGTGGGAGGTCGAGGACGTCTTCGAGTCTCACACCCGGCTTGAAAGTGATGTCGTGAATTTTGCCCGTAGCCTGATCATGGAAATGCCCGTGCTCATGAAGGTTCGGGCAGTAGCGGCAGGACTCGCGATCAAAATGGACTTGTCGGATGATACCGTGCTGAGTCAAGGCCTCCAAGCAGTTGTAAACCGTGGCTAGCGAAATTTGTGGCAAGCGCTCCTTCACATCAAGAAAAACGTCTTGCGCCGTAGGATGAACACGATTTTCCATCAACGATTTGTAGACCTCACGGCGCTGACGCGTCATGCGCAAACCATTGATTTCATGAGGAATATCGTCGTATTCCGAACTATTTTCTGCGTTGCTGACCATGGAAGACGGCGAAAACTAGCGCCGCTTTTTCAAATAACAAGAATAATTCTAATTTATATTTCTGCTCTCATATTACACACGAAAAACGCCGGCAAAAAAAAATTCAAAAAATCTCTTGACCGCACCCAATAAATCTATACTAATTGCTACGCATTAAATTGTATGATTTTTTAGATCATGGTTTTTCGCTGGCCGATGCCCCCGTAAAACGACTATGGTCAACGAATCAATCTCAAGCGACCGAAACCATTGGAGCTCACTGCCTTCTTTTCCGTAGCTTCCATTTCCTCTGGTGCAAAGGATGTTCCCTGAATCATCGATATGAAATACCAGACTCCCTACATCGCTTCAACTTCGTTCCGTTTTTTAACCCTGCTGCTGGGAAAGATCATGACTGGCGTCACCTTGATCGGTGCCGCACCCGATCCGGCAAGCAGCAGTTATTTTCAACCCTCACTCAGCTACAGCACGACAAGAGATCCGGACTTGCCAAAATATGCTCACAAGTCCGAAGAATTTCCTTGGCTGGATCTCGGACTGGATCACCGCACACGTTTTGAATATCGCGATGATGACATCCGGCGTTCCGATGCCGGCCTGGACACACCATTGCTCTATCGAACCCGTGCCTATTTGGGTATTCACGATTTGCTCGATCCTTTCCGAATCGCCATCGAGATACAAGATGCCCGGCGCTCCCATGGAGACTATCCAGAGGACAACCGGGACTTCAATGAATTCGAATTGATACGGCTGCAGGCTGAATTGTATTTTGACGACGTCCTTGCTGAGGATCCACGGGGCAATGCGCGTCCGCTGAGTCTGCGTTATGGCATTCAGAATTTTGAATTCCTCGACCGCCGTTTGATCGGAAACAACCAATGGCGCAATACAGCGAATACATTTCTCGGCTTTCGGGGCGCCGTGGGTCAGGATGCCAACGACTGGAATCTTGATCTCCTCGCATTGCAACCCCTCGAACGAAGCATTTCTGATTGGGACCAACCTTTGGATGGTCAATGGCTCTACGGGCTGATCGGTCACTGGCGGGGCTGGCAAGACATAACCCTAGAACCATTTTATCTCGCACTGGACCAGCAACAGACCTCTTCCGCGGCGGAACGAACGGTGCATTCACCCGGTTTGCGGGCCTATGGTCGCTTCGGTCGAAGTGGATTTGATTATGATGCCAGCGTGATCCATCAATTCGGTGAAAACAATGACCTCGATATCAACGCTTGGGGCAGCACGCTGGAAATCGGCTATCGCTTTGATCATTCATGGAAAACACGGGTCAGCGCATTCTGGGGATATGCCAGTGGTGACCGCGATCCTGGCGATGACGCAGACAATCGCTTCGAGCGTTTTTACGGATTCGGCAGGCCTTGGTCAGCCAACGACTCCATTGTTTTCGAAAACATCGTGGCCCCCAAGCTGCGTGTGGAACTTACGCCCACAGACCGACTGCGAGTGGACTTCGGCTATAGTTGGTATGATTTAGCGAGTGCAACAGACCGCTTTTCAGGAGCAAAAGTGCGGGATCATACAGGAGGAAGCGGATCAGCGATCGGACAAGAATTCGACATTCGTGCGCGCTGGCAAATGACGGATCATTGGGAATCCATTCTCGGCTACGCTCATTTTACCCCAGGCTCATTCACGGAAAATACCGTTCGCTCGGATGACACGGACTTCGCTTACCTGGAACTGAATCTCAAACTTTTCTGAGTAGACTCGAAAAACATACCATCAAAAATGCCAAAATCATGAATCCCCACAACGGATCCCGGCCTCGCCCTGCGTGTTGGCAGACACCTGCATTCTCGTGGATGTTTTTTCATCAAAATTTTTCTTGACTCCGCCAACTTAATCTATACATTTTTGTCCGCATTAATCAATCTG
Source organism: Akkermansiaceae bacterium (assembly GCA_049240965.1). Classification (GTDB taxonomy): domain Bacteria; phylum Verrucomicrobiota; class Verrucomicrobiia; order Verrucomicrobiales; family Akkermansiaceae; genus UBA956. The sequence goes on along the minus strand of JBMLRP010000071.1, from coordinate 10,598 downwards.
TGATATTATGACCGATAACTCGAAACCCCCAATAAATACCATCAATGACGAGGAGGAATGGCTCAACGTCGTGAGAAAAAAAGTCAAGAAACTTCAATATGGGTCAGTTTAAATTACTGTCCATGATGGCCGGGTGACCCAGGTAGAAAGCATTGAAAAAACAAGAATCGTACAACGACCCAAGGAATCCTGAAGTTTCTGCTATTGATTGAATTTGCGCTTGCAAGAGACAGTCATATTTTCTACCACTACGTCTACATTACACCATGCATCTTTCGAAAAAAGCTGAATATGCGCTTCGTGCCGTGATTAACCTCGGCATTGCGAATCAAATGGGACGTGTAGCGCTGCCGGGTTCAGAACTCGCTGAAGCGAATCGCCTTCCCCTCAAATTCATCGAGCGAATTTTGCAGGAATTGCGAGATGCAGGATGGGTGGTGACACATCGGGGAAAATTTGGCGGCTATTCCCTTACCGATGACGGGAAAATCGCGAAGATGGGTGACATTGTTCGCAAAATGGATGGACGCCTGGCTCCCATCTGTTGCGCCAGTGAGTTCGCCTATCAGAAGTGCTCCTGTCCGGATGAGGAGCATTGCGGTTTGCGCATGATTATGATCGATGTACGCAATGCGATCGCCAATATTCTAGACCGCTACACTCTTGCGCAAGTGGTGGAAGTCACCATGCGGAAAATGCGACGAGACGGTGTCGTTCCACCATTTGCCACACCAGAAAGCGTGTCCGATGCCAATCAAAAGCACAAACTCAAGGCAGATCCGGCAGATGGCTTTCTGGCCAGTTTGTCGGAAATTCAACCACCAACCTAACCAATTTTGCTGATCCTACAAGGAAAGCACATCCTCACATCACTGCTGACATCCACCTGACACACAGGAGAGGGACGCCATGCAGAAAAAATGAAAATTACACATTCGTATCCTTATCGTAAGTTACTTCCATTCCTGGCTCTCGCCGCATTCCTGCCGCTGAGCTCATGCCAGAAAAACACCTCACCCAACGGTCAACGCAGCGTTCTTTTGAATGTTTCGTATGATCCGACACGTGAATTTTATGTCGACGTCAATGCGGCATTTTCCACAGAATGGCAGAGAAAAACTGGAAAATCGTTAGAAATCAAACAATCCCACGGTGGGTCGGGCAAGCAGGCGCGATCGGTGGTGGACGGTCTCGAGGCGGACGTCGTTACCCTGGCACTGGCCGGTGACATTGATGTCATCGCGGAAAAGGGTTTGCTGTCCAGGGAATGGTCGAAACAATTTCCAGACAATAGTGCTCCTTACACCTCGACCGTTGTCTTTGTCGTGCGCAAAGGCAATCCCAAGAACATCAAAGATTGGAATGATTTGGTGCAGCCGGGCGTTCAAGTGATTACGCCCAATCCCAAAGTATCGGGAGGCGCGCGCTGGAACTATCTGGCAGCGTGGGCTTGGGCGGAAAAACAATTTGCGGGAGATGAGAAGCGGGTGCGCGAATACATCGGGAATTTGATCAAACAAGTTCCCGTCTGGGACACGGGAGCGCGTGCCGCAACCACGACCTTTGCACAGCGGGAAATCGGTGATGTCTATCTTTCCTGGGAAAACGAAGCCTATCTGATTGAAAAAGAATTCCCCGGCAAAACGGAAATTGTCTATCCCTCGCTCAGTATCCTCGCAGAGCCTCCGGTGGCGGTGGTGGATCAAGTGGCGACAAAACATGGAACCTTGGAGCTATCACGTGCCTATTTGGAGTTTCTCTATACGCCGGCTGCACAGGAGCTTGCCGCAAAACATCACTACCGTCCCCGGCTGCAGTCGGTAAAAACTTCACTGCCACCGCTGGAACTGGCGACCATTGAAAAGAACTTCGGCGGCTGGGAGAAAGCGCAGAAAACCCATTTTTCTGACGGTGGGATTTTCGACCAACTCTACGTCATACCCTAACGAGTGATTTTTCCCATGTCCCGTCACCGCGTCATCCCCGGCTTTGGTTTGTCTCTCGGATTTAGCATCGTCTATCTGAGCTTGATCATCCTTCTCCCCTTGGCTGCTTTGTTTTTGAAAGCAGCGGGTCTGGGATGGCGCGCGTGGTGGGAGCTTCTCAATTCGCCCCGTGTCATGGCTGCCGCAAAACTCACGTTTGGTGCGAGTGCGGCAGCGGCGGCGCTGAGCTCGGTCATAGGCTTGGTTGTCACATGGGTCTTGGTCCGTTATTCTTTTCCCGGACGTCGATGGCTTGATGCGATGATCGACCTTCCCTTCGCCTTACCCACTGCCGTGGCAGGCATCACTCTCACCACTCTGTATGCGCCAAACGGTTGGCTCGGTGCACCCCTGCAGAAAATGGGTCTTAAAGTAGCCTATACACCTCTCGGGGTCTTCATGGCTTTGACCTTCATCGGCTTCCCCTTCGTGGTGAGAACTGTTCAACCCGTATTGGAAGACCTTTCGCGCGATACCGAGGAGGCAGCCGCAACCCTCGGCGCCGGGCGATGGGTGACCTTTCGATATGTCATTTTTCCCTCCTTGTTACCCGCGACGATTACAGGCTTCACCATCGCGTTGGCAAGAGCCATCGGTGAATATGGTTCGGTGATCTTTATCTCAGGAAACTTACCGATGAAAACCGAGATTCTGCCGCTTCTCATCGTCTCACAACTCGAGCAATACAATGTCTCTGCGGCTTCGGTGATCGCAGCGGCGATGCTGATGGTATCATTTTCACTGCTATTTCTTATCAATCTTCTCCAACGCTGGCTCAACAGAAAACAACAAGGATGAACCGATGAATCGGACGGATGTAACACAAGAAACACCTCTCGTAAGATGGCTGTTGATCGCAATGACTTTGCTGATCCTCGGTCTTTTTTTACTACTGCCGCTGGTAGCAGTGTTCATTGAAGCGCTGCGTCAGGGTTGGCAGGTTTTTTGGGCGGCCTTACACGAAGAGGCAGCTCGCTCTGCGGTATGGCTGACGATTACGACGGCAGCACTTACCGTGCCATTGAACGCGCTGTTTGGCATCTCTGCGGCATGGGCTGTCACGAAATTTCGTTTTCGTGGTCGCGCTTTCCTTATCACGCTGATTGATTTGCCATTTGCTGTATCACCCGTGGTAGCTGGTGTCGTGTGGATTTTGCTTTTTGGCAGTCATGGCTGGTTTGGCAAAATTCTCGCACAATATGACATTGCCATCATTTTCGCTTGGCCCGGAATCATGCTGGCGACTCTCTTTGTCACCTTTCCTTTTGTGGCACGCGAATTGATTCCGTTGATGGAATCACAAGGCACAGACCAAGAAGAAGCAGCTGTAACCCTGGGCGCAAACGGTTGGCAGATTTTTTGGCGGGTCACATTGCCCAACATCAAATAGGGACTGCTCTATGGAGTACTGCTGTGCAACGCAAGGGCGATGGGAGAGTTCGGCGCAGTATCGGTGGTTTCAGGACATATTCGCGGCGAGACCAACACGCTGCCACTGCACATCGAAGTTCTCTACAATGAATATCAGTTCAGCGCATCATTTGCCTGCGCCACCTTGCTAGCCCTCTTGGCATTGGTGACTCTGGGTCTGAAGTCAGCCATCGAACACTTTTCCGGCCACTCGGGCCAAGGTCATTGAATTTTTCCAATATTATGTCCATTTCGATTCAATCCATTGACAAATCATTCGGTTCTTATCTTGCGCTCGATGATGTTTCGCTCGAAGTGCCACAAGGCTCTTTGACAGCTCTGCTCGGTCCGTCGGGATCAGGAAAAACCACATTACTACGCATCGTGGCGGGACTGGATTTCGCCGATGAAGGACGCGGCAAAATATTGTTTCACGGCAACAACGTCGCTGACGTTCCTGCGGGAGAGAGACAAGTCGGTTTTGTTTTTCAACATTACGCCTTGTTTCGTCACATGACAGTGGCGGAAAATGTCGCTTTTGGACTGAATGTTTTGCCCCGGCATCGTCGCCCTGGTCAAAAAGAAATCCATGAACGAGTGAGCGAATTGCTTGGTTTAGTGAAACTGGAAGGCTTAGAAAAAAGGCGCCCCCACGAACTTTCCGGCGGTCAGCGACAGCGTGTCGCTCTCGCGCGGGCTCTGGCGATCCGACCACAGGTTTTATTACTCGATGAACCATTTTGGAGCCCTTGACGCCCAGGTAAGAAAAGATTTGCGGCGATGGTTGCGCGCGTTTCACGATGAAATCGGACTCACCACTTTGTTTGTCACGCACGATCAAGAAGAGGCACTGGAATTAGCGGACCAAGTCGTGGTCATGCGTCGGTCGAAAGTCGAGCAGGTAGGTTCGCCGCAGGAGATTTACGATCATCCTTCGACGCCATTTGTCTATGAATTCCTCGGCAACGTGAACAAAATCGTCGATCAACACGGGCGAGAAAGGTATGTGCGCCCTCACGATATCGAAATCAAATTCGCTGCCGAGTATGACCAAAATCTCGACGAATTGGCTGCGGTTCAGCACTTGTTCTCCGCAGGTCCAGTTGCCTCAGTGTCACTTCGGTTGAAGAGTGGCGCTTTGGCAGAAGCTGAGATTTCACGCAAACAACTGGAGTATCTTGCCTTGGGTGTGGGAGACCGTGTGGCGTTCCGTCTTCCCGATCCGAACAATCGTCAGTTTACGAACGAGTAGCATTCGCATCAAACACGCCAAAAACACAGGGCACAGACGACGACGGCCACGCCATAGACCAAACCGGCGGCGCAAAAGCCTTTCCAGCGTGCTGGCTTGGCAGTAACCCAGCCGACACCATCACGAAACAGATAGGGCATACCGACGGAAAATAATGATACTGTAATCAGCGCGTAGGTCCAAAGCGGGATGAGTAACCGGCTACTAGGATCTCGCAAGAATGCGGAATCGAGTAATGGCTGCGCCGCCAGCAGGCCTAACAACCCGAAGGCCCGCACCGAGAGAAACTCGGTTATGGACATGGCCACAACAACATAAATCACGGGCAATAACAAACGCAAGAGCGGCTTTGCCGCATTGAATTCCGTCATGTCCATCGCCAAAAAACTGATGAAACCCTTGTTTTCCGGCGCAATCAACAGCCAGAACCAAAACATTCCGATGCCCAGCAAGACTTGTCCTAGTTTTTGATTGCGGGGAAACTTACGCAAAAAATGCTGACAGGCATGGCTTTTGAACAACAAGAATGCGTGACCCACGATCAGTAGTATACCAAGCACCATTCCTGTAGAAAACAATGACAAGCGCTCGTAAAGGTGCATCGATGGACTCATGTGCGGAATTTCATAGGCAGGCTGGGCCATCAGCGCAAGCTTAAACACATCAGGCCTGCCGCTGCAATTGTCCGCAGGCCCAGCGTCTGGTCCGATGATGGCGATAACGAAATAGAATTGTCAGATAAATCTTCACGAAGCTTTCCGACACCAGCGCGCCCCACCAAGACTTACCCCATTGGTAAGTAACCGTATCGCACATCATGCATTGCGTATCGCTGATCGGCTCAAAATAATGCTCGTGGACAAACATGCGAAAAGGCCCTTCCAGCATTTCATCCACCAATCGATCAGGAGAGTGAACGCTACGCCATTGACATACCCAACGCATCGGAATGATACCCCAGTCACGGCAGTAAATCTCAATCCGACCTCCCTCGCGGGCGGGCACGTCGGTGATCAACTTCAAGACTTTCATGGTCGGTGGCATCACATGAATGAGATTATGCGGATCCGCATGAAAACGAAACATGGTTTCTGCACTGGCAGACAGCATCGTGGAGGTAGAAAAAGTCGAACTCATGAGATCTAACGAAAAATTCCCAGCAACATCACGAGTAATAAGAGCATGGCGACCGCATACCAATACCACGCAAGTCCGGTTTTGTGATGAGGGGCGGAACCGAATTCATCAGCGATAAAAGCATCGTAATCAAAATCATCATCGGCCAGACCAAGGCCGTCGGCTCCTTCGTCCTGCTCCCAGGTTTTTTTTTCCTTCACATGACGTCTTTGAGGTTTTGCACAGCGGGAACAATGCCGCCCTACCTCAACTTCGCGATCACAACTGGGGCAGAGATATTTCATCAACCGCGACTGCGGTATTTGCTAATCCCATCGGCGATACCGTCAGCGATCGCCTGACGATACCAGGCTTTGCGCATTTTATCACGCTCGTTCTGATTGCTCACAAAACCGCATTCCACCAAAATGGCGGGCATCTTTGAGTTGCGAATCACATAATACCGCGCTTTTTTTACACCACGATTCACACCTCGCACGCGCTTGAGCATGCCGCTTTGCACAAAACTGGCGAGGGACTGACTCTCCGACGAATAGTAGAAAGTTTCAAGTCCGCTGGCATCCTGACGCCAGGTGAAATTGTAGTGAACACTCACAAAGATGGCGTTGCGATATTTGGAAGCCATCGATACTCGTTGCGGCAAGGAAATGAAATAATCACTGCGCCGCAGCATCGCGGTGCGATACCCTTTACTGCGCAGGGTGTTTTCCAGTCGTAGCGAGGTATCGAGACAGAGATGTTTCTCATACACACGTCCCCATTGGCAGCCTTTATCGTGACCACCGTGACCGGGATCGATCACCACAGTGGAAAAATAACGCGCTTGCAGCGGATGCATCGCCAAAAGCCAAACCATGCAAGGCAGCAAATAGGACAAAATCGTTTTCATACTGAAGCGTTAGTAAGCAAAAAATGGGCAATCTTGCAATAAAAATTCACAAAATAAGATCATCAGGAAAAATGAATTAATTCGCATAGGTGTAGGTAGGGCGCTCAGAAATTTTGCGAATTTTCGAACGTAACGCCGCCTCAGCCTGGGCATCATAAGGAATCGAACCCGCTACAAGGACCGAGCCATCGGCAAAAGATACCAACTTCGGATCACCACCTGCACCACGCTTATGCAATTCGCGTCCCAGAAACTTGCCATTCACGTCCATACGAGCGTGAACATAGAATTCAGGTGTGGCGAGATACAACACGTGCAAGGCTTGCGAACGATCCACGGCAGCCTGAGGCTTGCGAAACAACAGGGCTTCTCCCAAGCAGAGTGTCTGGATCGACACACCCGTCTTGCAGTCAACGACTTGCGCATACAGCGATGATTTTTGGGAATTGGTGAAATTCATCACGCGGAATTCGTGAGACTTGCCCGGCTTCCCGGGAACACCAACTTTTTGGCTCCAATCCGGACGAACGTTGGCGCAGTTGAACAGCAATCGATTCGAAATAAATCCCGATGTATCAGCACCAGTCATCCGAACAATCGCAGAAACCGAATAGGCTCCGGGCTCACGCAAGTGATACAAACCAGCGATGTCGATGGTTTTGCTCATGCTCTGACCCGCGGCAATTTTCACCGCGCCAAAACTCGACCGCCCAAAAGACGAGGCCGTTTCCCCATTTCCACGCTTCACCACCATGTCCAGCCAAGATGTGCGTCCCTGACTGGCCAATACCACATCATTGCCCGTATTGTTGGTGATCGTGACAGCCACCAGGATCGACTCACCCCCGAGATACTGCGATTGATTCATGCGAATGTTGACACCCAGTTGCGCATGCGATGAGATGACCAACAACATCGACAGCACGGAGTAAAGGTATGGGCGTAACATCCGAATCATGTGCCGTATCGTAAGGCATAACGCTCATCGGTCAAGTAGACAGTTGGGAAATCGGGTCATTCACCCAAAAAACAAAAAACCGTCCGCCTGCGAACAGACGGACGGTAGAACAATCAAAAAAAAATTATTTGGCTGCAGCCGTGCGGGCCTTGCGGATGATGGACTTCACCGTCTCGGAAGGCTTGGCGCCAGTGCCCAGCCATTTATCCGCAGCAGCGAGATCGATCTCATAATTTACGCCCTCTTTCATCGGGTCGTAGGTGCCAAGTTGCTCAATGAAACGGCCATCACGACGCACACGGCTGTCCACGGCAATGATTTTGTAGTAGGGACGATCGGCGGCTCCCTGACGAGTAAGACGTAATGCAACGGCCATAAATAAAAAATGTTGTGATTGAAGTTGATTCGAGCGGCACTCGGAGTGCGCGCGGGGGCGGAAAATGTTCAAAACTCTCTCGCTTGGCAAGAAGAATCTTCAAATTTTCAAAAAAAATTACGATCATCCACACGCCATACTTGCCACGATCGCTGCACCAAGCTAAGGAAACGCATGCGTATTTATGATACCCTGGCACGTAAAATCAAGGAAATCACGCCGCTCGATGGCCAGACTTTCCGATTTTATTGCTGCGGACCCACAGTCTATGGACCGGCTCATATCGGAAATTTCCGCACTTTCGTCCTCCAGGATGTCTTCCGGCGCACTCTTGAAACTGGCGGTCTGCGCACACTCCACGTCCGCAACCTCACCGACGTCGATGACAAAACGATACGCGAATCGCAGCGCGTAGGACAGACGCTCACGGAGTTCACCCATTTCTGGACGAAAAAATTCCACCACGACTGCGACCTTCTCCAGTGCCTGCCGCCGCACATCGAACCCGGTGCCGTCGAGCACATCCCGCAGCAAGTCGCAATGATCGAGCAGCTCGTCGCCAAAGGCCACGCCTACGCCTCCGACGACGGCTCTGTCTATTTCAACATCGCCTCGTTTCCCGAATACGGCCAACTCTCCCACCTCGATGAACGCGAACTGGAGCTCGGCCGCACCCAGGCCCAGCGCGCTAATGCTGATGAATACGAAAAACAAAGCGTCAGCGACTTCGTGCTCTGGAAATCCCGCCGCCCCGAAGATGGCGAAAATTTCTGGCCCTCCCCCTGGGGTGAAGGCCGCCCTGGCTGGCACCTCGAGTGCTCCGCGATGATCCGCGAATACCTCGGCGAAAACTTCGACCTCCACAGCGGCGGTGTCGATCTGGTCTTCCCGCACCACGAAAACGAAATCGCCCAGAGCCGCTGCGCCTGCGGTGGGCATTTTGCCGCGACCTGGTTTCACATCGCGCACTTGATGGTCGATGGCGGAAAAATGTCCAAGTCGCTCGGCAATCTCTACACCCTCGAAGACCTTGCAAAACATGGCTGGACCGCGATGGAGGTCCGCTATGTGCTGATCAGTGGCCATTACCGCAAGCCGCTCAATTTCACTTTCGATAGCCTCCACGCCGCCCGCGAAGCCATGAACAAGATGGCCAAAGCCGCGCAACAACTTGCCACGAAGTCTCCGGAAAATGCCGTGCTCGGCAGCATCGAGTTCGGCCCCTTCCAGGCCGCGTGGGATGCCCTCAACGACGACCTCAACACCGCGGGGGCCCTCGGTGCCATCTTCACCGGTCTACGCGAGGCCACCAAGCTCGACGGCCTCGCTGCCGCGCAAGCCCTCGCCGGCTTCCAACGCATCCTCCGCGCACTCGGCCTCACCCTGCCGGAAACGGAAAAGGAAATCGAAGTCCCCGCCGAGATCCGCGCCCTCGCCGAGCAACGCCTCGCCGTCCGCCAGGCCAAAGACTGGGCCCAATCCGATGTCCTCCGCGACCAACTCGCCGCCCTCGGCTGGACCATCAAGGACAGCAAGGATGGCTATGAATTGAGCCCCAAGTAAGGCTGGCGTCTCGCCTGCCTCCCTGTCTATAAAATCACCACCATGAACCTTCCCATCCGTCCCCGCCGCAACCGCCGCAGCACCGCCATCCGCGCGCTCGTCCGCGAAACCGTGCTCAGCCCCGGCGACTTTGTGCAGCCACTCTTCGTCCAGGAAGGCAGCCAAAACGACGCCATCGCCTCCATGCCCGGCGTCACGCGTTGGTGCGAAAAAGACGTGATATCCGAAGTGCTCGCTCTTCACGAAGTCGGCGTCCCCGCCGTGGTGCTGTTTCCGAAAACCGACGACTCCCTCAAAACCTCCGATGCCGCCGAGTGCTACAACCCCGATGGCCTCATCCCCCGCCTCATCCGCGCCATCAAGGCCGCCTGCCCGGCGATGTGCGTCATCACCGACATCGCTCTCGATCCCTACAACGCCGATGGCCACGATGGTCTCGTTGAAACACAGCCCGATGGCTCCCTCCTCATCCTCAACGATGAAACCGTGGACGTTCTCTGCCAGCAAGCCCTCTGCCACGCCGCCGCCGGAGCCGACATCGTCAGCCCCAGCGACATGATGGACGGCCGCGTTGCCGCCCTTCGCAGCGCGCTCGATGCCGCCGGACACACCGATGTCTCCATTCTCAGCTACTCCGCCAAATACGCCTCCGCATACTACGGACCCTTTCGTGGTGCGCTCGATTCCGCCCCCAAAGCCGGCGACAAAAAAACTTATCAAATGGACTACGCCAACGCCCGCGAAGCCGTGCGCGAAATTCTGTTAGACGAAGCCGAAGGCGCGGACATGGTCATGGTCAAACCCGCCGGAGCCTACCTCGACATCATCGCCAGCGTCCGCCAGCACACCACCCTGCCCGTGGCCGCCTATCAAGTCAGCGGCGAATACCTCATGATCGAAAGCGCCGCCGCCGCCGGATGGCTCGACCGAAAAGCCATCATCCTCGAGTCCCTCACCGCCATCAAACGCGCCGGTGCCGATATCATCCTCACGTATTACGCCAAGGAAGTCGCACAGTGGTTGAGAGA
>JBMLRP010000070.1:0-1339 GCA_049240965.1 Akkermansiaceae bacterium | reverse complement strand
ATTTGATCGCACAACCAAGTTTTTTGCTTGACTAGAAAATCACTTTTTTTCCCTTGTTTCGGCTTCTCACTCAATGAGAGGACAGCATCCAATTAGAAATATAGTCCAAGTCCAATTCCGTAAGCGGATAAATCTGCCAGTATCCACAACTCGCAACCTCAATACCATGAACCCGAAATCAAACATCATCACCGTCCTAAATCGATTTAATGTCATGTCCACGTGCCACTATGCGGCACAAGGCTCCAGAAGCCCCGCGCTCCGGGGCCACCTGCTGCTTGCATCCATCGGAGCTTTTATTTTTCAAATCGGCGCGGGCACGCTGCAGGGAGCCACCACGCTGGCACATTGGCAAATGACTGTTGCCTTCCCTACTGGAACGGGAAACGTTCCAACCGGAACCACCTATCTCCCACCGAATACGCCCAGCTCGGCCGGTACCCCTTCTGCGGGCGAATTGGCCGGAAATTCATCCGCCATCCTATCCTCCGTTCACGTTTCGGCCAGCACCACCTACACATCGCCGGCTGGCAACGGCTCGCAGTATTCGTTCTCAAGCAACAACTGGGCACCCGGCGACTATTACCAGATCTCGCTTTCTACGATCGGCATGACCGACCTCAGCCTGAGTTGGGATCAGGCCAGAACCTCCACCGGTCCTGATGAATTCACGCTAAGAATGAGCACAAATGGCATCGAATTCTCCGATCTCCATGCCTACACCGTGCTCCAGTCGGGAGGTGGCGGTGCGCCAGGCACTTGGTCAACGACAATCTACAACAGCCTTTACACGAAGACCTTCAGCCTACCAGCCGCTGCGGATCACCAAACCTCCCTGATCTTGCGCTTTGTAAATACAGAGGCCGCGGCCTCGGGGGCCGCGGGTTCGAACCGGATCGACAACATCGTGGTCACAGGCATCACAAGCATCCCCGAGCCAGCCAGCACCTTGTTTTGCGGACTCGGATTTCTCGCTCTGTTCCGCCGCCGCAGACACTAAAACTGTAGCGGCGTTCCATGACCGTCGCTGACTGCACCGCGGCGATCAACCTTGCCGCATGGCTCGCTCCATTGAAGCGAAAAGGGAAAATTGTCCGCACACCAGATTTGCTGACCTTTCTGCCAGCTCTCGCAAGAGCACTGAAAATCGATTGGCCACGCAACGTGCTGCGCGATTCATTCATCAGCTACCGCATCGCCATCGTGCAAAGCGCCGATCAGGTAGCCCTTGAAGCTGGCAATTCGCCATCCATCATCTTCAAACACTACCGTGAACTGACCACGCCCGATGTGGCAGCGAAGTGGTTCAGCATTCTGCCCAAGGACGGCCAGTGGAATA
>JBMLRP010000069.1:0-41688 GCA_049240965.1 Akkermansiaceae bacterium | reverse complement strand
TATCATTGAGGAATTGCGGAGAAGAACCCGAGTGGTGGGAGCATTTCCGGATGGACAGAGCGCGCTGATGCTATGCTGTGCGCGGTTGAGATCTATCGAAGCCAAGGGGGTGATTGATTTGGAAAAACTGAGGGAAACGGATATACTTCCAGCGGAAACCCACTTTTCTAAGCCGAGAGAAATAGAACAAACGAAACCGACCCAGACAACCAAATCCAAATCAGCTTGGCATCATGGACTAAAACTGTATTTGCAAAAACTCGGAATACTGCCGGCTTTGGATAGTTCAGTTTGGTGGAAAATAAGATTTTTCGTAAGAAGAGATGTGTCAGAATCGGCTCTTTATGGTCTCAAAAATTGACCTGCAAACTCATTGGCAGGATCATTTTTTGGAAATAATTGGTTTTTTTTGGTTTTTGGTTGACAAAGTCGGCAAAACAAAGAAGTTTGCTGCGTCGATGTCCTCTTCCACTCAACCCAAGATCTCACGAGATTTGATCGAACAACTGGTGCGCGAACAAGTCTACGCAGCTCTGAAGAAGCCCTTGCCTCGTCAGGCGCCGAACAAACTTTTGGTGAACATCAGCGCTCGTCACTGTCACTTGACACAAGAAGCTGTCGAGGCGCTTTTTGGTCCAGGCTACCAGCTTAAGCCGATGAAAGATCTCTACCAGCATGGTCAGTTTGCAGCCAAGGAGACTGTCACTTTGATCGGGCCTCGTAGTCGTGTGATTTCCAATCTTCGCATCCTTGGTCCCTGCCGTAATCTCAACCAAGTGGAACTCGCTTACACGGACTCGATTGCTCTCGGCTTCGACATTCCCGTAAAAATGTCCGGTGATATTGCGGGCACTCCCGGTGGAATGCTGATGGGACCTCATGGTTATTTCGAAATGAAAGAAGGCATCATTCGTGCACAACCTCACGTTCACATGCACCCGGACGATGCCGCATTTTACGATGTGAAACATCTCGACACAATGAAACTCAAGGTTCATGGGGCCCTGGGCATGACTTTCGACAATCTTGTTGTCCGCGTGGATCCCTCTTTTAAATTGGAGGTTCACATTGATACCGATGAAGGTAACGCCTGCGGACTCAAACCTGATACTTTCTGCGAACTGATCAAATAATTTTCCAACAATCAACCACATCTAACAACAACATACCACTATGAGTGCAGCACTCGGATTCATTGAAACCAAAGGATATGTCGGCAGCGTCGAAGCTACCGATGCCATGACGAAAGCGGCTAACGTCGAACTCGTGAAACAAATTCAAACCGGCGGAGGCTTCCTCACCGTTATCGTCAAAGGCGATGTCGGTAGCGTCAAGTCCGCTGTAGCAGCGGGTGCTGATGCTGCTGGTCGTGTCGGCGAGCTCGTCGGATCCCACGTGATCGCCCGTCCGCACAACGATTTGTTGGTGCAACTCGGAATCGCTTAATTCTAACAAAATCTCCAACACACTACCATTATGGCTAAACAAGCAATCGGAATCATTGAAACCAAAGGCTTCATCGCACTGATCGAGGGCGCGGACGCCGCTCTGAAATCCGCCGACATTCAAATGACCGGCTGGGACAAAATTGGCTCTGGCCTTGTGACAGGCTTTTTCACCGGCAATGTTGCCGCAGTAAAAGCCGGTCTCGATGCCGCCGCTGCAGCCGCCGCGAATGTGGGCACTGTTACCTCCGTGCAAGTCATCGCCCGTCCACACGACGATCTCGGTAAGCTGGGCAGCTGGATCGGCTAACTTGCCTGATTCAGAAATCGCGCGTCACTGCTTTCGGAATTTGTCATATGCTCATCCTCATTGCCAATCTCGGGTCCACTTCGTTCAAATACCGTCTCTATCGCATGGAGTCAACGGGACAGGAAGTTTTGGCAAAGGGTGGATATGAGAGGGTTGCGGATTACGCAGCAGTGATCGAGGATGCGCTGGCTACTTTACAAAAAGACGGTGTCATCGGCACACCCGAGGAAATTGATGCCGTAGGTTTCAAAACCGTTCTCGGCAAAGATCTCAGTGGTTGTGTGTGGGCGGATGCTGCCTGCGTGAAAGCTCTCGATGACTTCGCCGCTGTAGCTCCCGCGCACAATCCTCCTTACGCCAACGGGATTCGTCAGTTCGCCCAATCGCTGCCCAAAGCGCGTTTGGTCGCACTGTTCGAGACCGCCTTTTACCAATGGGTTCCGGAAGCGCGAGCGAGCTATGCATTGCCACAAGCATGGCGCGATGCCGGTATCAAGCGCTACGGTTTCCACGGTGCGAGTCACAAGTTTGTGGCCGAGCGTTCCGCGGAGTTGTTGGGCCGTGATGATGTGGCCGCCGTAACCGCAGCTCTCTATCAAAAGGGGCCTCATGCCGTTGCTGGCAAACCGTTGCGCGTGGTGTCCTGCCACCTCGGTGGTAGCAGTTCGGTAACGGGCATTCTCAACGGCGTGGCGATCGGAACCAGTATGGGATTTTCCCCACAAAGTGGACTGCCTCAAAACAATCGCGTGGGCGAACTCGATTCCGGCGCGCTGCCCTACGCCATGAAAACCCTCGGTTTGTCGTTGGAAGAAGCGGAGCGTCAGTTGACCAAGGAGTCAGGATTGCTAGGGCTTTCCGGCGTCAGTAACGACATTCGCGACATCATCGCAGCCCGCGAATCCGGAAATGTGAATGCTGCGCTGGCTTTGGATCACATGGTGGACTCGATCCGCCATTGGGTAGGAGCCTTCGCCTGGCAGATGGGAGGGCTCGATGCTCTTGTCTTCACTGCCGGGATCGGCGAAAACAATCCCGATTTGCGCGCGGAAGCATGTGCCGGACTGGAGGAGTTCGGGCTCCTTCTCGATACCTCGAAAAACAACGGCACCCGTGCCGTGGAAGCCGAAATCCAGGCTGCTGAATCGCGGGTCAAAATTCTCGTCATCCCTGCCAATGAAGAGCAGGTGCTGGCGCGCGAAGTTTATCGCAAACTTTCTTCTCTTTCCTGATTTTTTACAACAATCAACCACGAACCAATACCATTATGGCCAAACAAGCAGTAGGACTACTAGAAACCCGCGGGCTCGCCTGCCTCGTCGTAGGCGTCGATGCGATGCTCAAATCCGCAAACATCGAACTCGCCGGTCCGATGAAACAAGTGGGCAGCGCCCTGTGCAATGCCGTCATCACCGGTGATGTCGCCGCCGTCAAGGCCGCCATCGATACGGGGGCAGCCGCCGCAAGCACCTGCGGGGAAGTTGTCAGCGCCCACGTCATCGCCCGTCCCGACGACGCGATCGAAGGTGTGTTGCCGAAGGAAGCGGCAGCCCGCGCTCCACGCAAATAACCGGTGATATCGCGCTCGCCGCTCGACAGCGGTGAGCGCGATCATTCTCTAACGAAACAAAATCATGTTTCTCGCAGAAGTCATCGGCCAGGTTGTTGCCACAAAAAAAGACGAGCATCTCACGGGCCGCAAGCTCTTGATCCTCCGTCCCAAACTCGTGGATGAAAAGGACGGTCGTCAGTTCAAGAACGGCCAGAACACCGTTGTCGCCATCGATACCGTGGGCGCTGGCGTTGGCGAGATGGTTCTTTTCTGTCAGGGCAGTAGTGCCCGTCAGGCCGGTGATCTCAAACCCGTTCCCGTAGATGCCGCCGTTGTCGCTATCGTCGACCGCGTGGAAGTGCAAGGTGCCACGGTCTACAAAAACCAATGATCTCATAGATCCGTTTCATCAGTCAAATCTGGCGGATCACTCTAACATTTTTTCTCCTCATGACTCTCGACCAACAACAAATTCAATCCGTGGTGGAAAGCGTTCTTTCCCGCTTGCAGGCGGCGAATGTCGCCGTGACGCCTGCTGCTCCTAAAAAGGATGGTTGCGGATGTGGATGCCCTGGTGCCGATGGTGACCACGGCGTTTTCACCTGCGTGGACAAGGCAGCGGATGCCGCTCATCACGCCCATCTCCAACTCAAAAAAGCTGGCATTGGCGCGCGCGCCAAAGTCATCGAGATCGTCAAGACTCTCGCTGTTTCCAATGCCGAACCTTGGGGTAAGTTTGAAATGGAAGAAACCAAGATCGGCCGTGTCGATCACAAGATTGGCAAACTGCTCATCACGAAAAACGTCCCGGGTGTGGAATATCTCCGCCCTGATGCGATGAGCGGCGACGGCGGCATCATGATGGAGGAGTTCGCGCCCTTCGGTGTTATCGGTGCCATCCTTCCTGTAACCCACTCTGTACCCACACTCACTGGCAATGTCATCAGCATGGTGGCAGCAGGAAATGCCATCGTTTTCAATCCCCATCCCGGCGGCGCCCGCAGCGCTGCCATGGCCGTGCGCGCTTACAACAAAGCGATCGAACGCGAACTCGGTATCTCAAACCTCATCACCTGCATCGAACAACCGACTCTCGATTCTTTCAATCTGATTTGTAAAAACGAGCAGATTCCTTTGCTCGCCATCACTGGTGGACCTGCTGTCGTCAGTGCCGCGATGAAGTCAGGCAAGCGCTCGATTTGCGCGGGTCCGGGTAATCCGACAGTGGTTGTCGATGATTCCGCCGATCTCGCCAGAGCCGCGCGCAGTGTCATCGAAGGCGGTGGTTTTGACAACAACCTCCTTTGTATCGGAGAAAAGGCAGTGTTTGTCGTTGGCTCCGTGTTCAATCGCTTTATGGAGGAGCTCGAAAAAGCGGGTGCTGCGCGACTCAACGCCGCGCAAATCGATGCACTCACGAAAGCTGCTTTCACCTACAAGGAGACTGACGGTGGTTGCTCGCATGCAGCCGTCAATCGTGACCTCATCGGAGCAGATCCGGCTGTGCTTGCGCGTCATGCAGGTGCCAATGTCTCTGGGTCTGCGCCCATCCTGTTCGGAGAAACCAGTGCCGATCATCCCTTCGTGCAGGAGGAGCAAATGATGCCGATGATTCCGATCGTCGCCTGTCCGGATTTTGCCACTGCTGTGAAGCATGCGAAACAAGCAGAGCACAATTACCGCCACTCCGCGATGATTCACACCCGCAACGTCGATCACATGACAGCGATGGCCAAGGAAATGGATACCACCATTTTTGTGAAAAACGGTCCGAGCACGGCAGGTCTTGGCCTTGGTGGCGAAGGCTACCTTTCCTACTCCATCGCCACCACTACCGGCGAAGGCATCACCACTCCCAAAACTTTTACCCGTGTGCGCCGTTGCGTGCTCGTGGACAACCTTAACATCATCTAAAAAAATCAGCGCCGACCATGCTCATCTGTCGCATTGTAGGCAACGCCGTTGCCACCCACTGCCACCGCTCACTGAGCGGCAAAAAGTTGTTGCTCTGCCAACAGCTTGGAGAAGGTGATGCGAATGTAGGTGCGCCCTTCGTGGCGATTGATTTGTTTGGTGCCGGTCTGCACGAGCGGGTGCTCGTGAGCACAGACGGCCTTGGTGCCCGTCACCTAGTCGATGATGATTCTTCGCCTATCAGGATGTTTGTGCAGGGAATCATCGACGAAAAACAGCAAGCGGTATGAGAATCGGACAAGTCATTGGAAAAGCCGTCATGAGTGTGCAGGATGCGGCGCTCAAGGGTGGTCGTTGGCTGGTTGTCAGTCCACTCGATGCCTCGCAGTTTTCCGAGGCCTGTTCAAAAAAACAAAAGATCTCCGCCCAGTCTTCTCTGATTGTTTACGATAATCTCGGTGCTGGCGAAGGCGATGTCATCGGTTTCAGCGAAGGCGCCGAAGCCACGGCACCTTTCGCCGATCCCATTCCCATCGATGCACTTTGCATCGCGATTTTTGACACCATCGATTACACCCCATTCACCACAGTCTAACCACGATACTCTCACAACCTTTTATGAAAAAAGTTATTACCGCAGCCGACGCCGAAGCCATGATCCGCAGTGGCAACATCAACATTCCCGCTGGAGCCGTTGTCACGCCTGCGGCCAAGGATGTTCTGGGTAGCTTGGGAAAAACCTACGGGGTCGCCGCGCCAGCGCCGAAAAAAGTCGATCCTATCCTGCCCGATTACGAATACCATTGGAAACCTGGGCAAGATCCGAAAACTCCTGCCGAAATCGAAGCTTTTTTCCATTCGCCAGCCATCACCAAACTCAAGGAGCGTATGGTCGAGATCGGCCAGCGCATGTGGGCGCGCGAATATACCGATGGTAATGGCGGCAACTTGACGATTCGAGTGGGGGATAATCTTGTGCTTTGCACGCCGACTCTCGTATCGAAAGGATTCATGACTGTGGAGCAAATGGGTCTCGTCGACCTCGAAGGCAACCAACTCGCTGGAAAATTCAAACGCACCTCCGAGTGCATGACGCACCTCGCCATCATGAAGCGTCAACCCAAGGCGAAAGCATGCTGCCACGCTCATCCCCCTCATGGTACTGCATTCGCCGTTGCCGGTGTGCAGCCACCCACCTGCATGATACCGGAAGCGGAAGTGTTCCTTGGTCAAATTGGAATGGCCGAATATCGTACTCCAGGAACGCCAGCGAATGCCGAAGTCGTGGGCAACGCCGCCGTCGATCACATGGCAGTGCTCATGGTCAATCACGGTGTCATCACCTGGGGCAAAGACATTGAGGATGCCTACTGGAAAATGGAGAACGTCGAGTCCTATTGCAAAACCGTGTGGGTGGCATCGCAGCTCAATGGTGGCAACCTCCTCACCATTACGGGTGGCCAGGCGAAAGAACTCATAGCTCTGCGCAAAATGCTCGGCATGGAAGACAAGCGCGCCAACTGGAAAGAGTGCGAGCTTTGTGACAACGCTGAATTCCGCCCGGGAACGGTTTGCTCCATCGGTGGTCCAGCGCCAAAAAGTGACAGTGCCGCGAATGCGGACGCGGAAGCCCTTGTCAAAGCCATCACCGATCAAATCATGGCTGGCTTGAAATAAGCTTGTCGGAGGCGTCCCCGCCTCTCAGCCCAAATTCAGTCAACAATCTTTTCACCTGCTTCGCTACTCGATGGAGTAGCGAAGCTTTTTTGTCATACTGGCGTAGAGCGTCTGCGACGGGAATTCCGACTGCGCTGTCCACTTTGGTTCGTTTTTTTCGCTCCACTTGATTGTGGCGTGATGCCACGGCGGTGGCGTTCCGCAATGTTTTCTTCGTGCCAGTTGTGGTTGTCCCAGCGAGGTATCGACATTCGAATGATTTTTTCAATATCGCGCAGGTATTCCAGTTCGTCTTCCGAGCAGAAGGAAACGGCCCGACCTTCCGCACCAGCACGGGCGGTGCGACCGATGCGATGCACATAAGCTTCCGGCTCATTGGGCAAATCGAAATTCACAACCAAACCGACTTCCTTGACATCCACACCACGTGCAGCGACATCAGTGGCTACAAGGATGGGTGTGAGGCCTTTTTTAAAACGATCCAGTGCTTTTTCGCGTTGCGCCTGAGACTTGTTGCCGTGGATGGCATCCGAGGGGAAGCCAGCGGCACTGAGGCTTTTGGCGAGTTTGTTGGCACCATGTTTGGTTCTGCTGAAAACGATGGTGAGCTTTTGAGTCATGGCATTTGCCTGACCTCGTAGTAATTGTTCTAACAAGGGACGCTTCGATTCCTTGGTCACAAAGCAGACTTGTTGATCAATCTTTTCCGCTGTGGTCGTCTCGGGAGTGATGCTTACGTTGGCAGGATTGCGCAGAATGCTATTGGCGAGCTCGACAATGTTCGGCGCCAGTGTGGCGGAAAAAAACAGTGATTGTCGCTTGGCCGGAAGCATGTTGACGATGCGTTTCACGTCGCGTAAAAATCCCATGTCGAGCATTCGATCGACTTCATCGAGCACGAAATACTCGACCTGCGAGAGATCGACGTGGCCCTGGTCGATGAGATCAAGCAACCGGCCCGGGCAGGCAACGAGGACATCGACGCCGCGTTGCATGGCTTGGACCTGTGGGTTCTGTCCGACTCCTCCGTAAATCAATGTGTGGCGGAATGGAACGTATTTACCGTAGGTAGCAAAGCTTTTACCGACCTGCAAAGCGAGTTCGCGGGTGGGTGCCAGCACCAGCACACGGCAGCTTCTGGGTTTCGCCTTTGCCGGGTTTTTGTGAAGCGCGTGTAAAATGGGTAGTGCGAAGCTTGCCGTCTTACCTGTGCCGGTTTGTGCGCAGCCTAACAGGTCACGCCCATCGAGTAATAGCGGAATGGCCTGTTCTTGAATCGGGGAGGGTGTGGTGTATTGCAGTTCTTGCAATACGCGTTGCAGGGGCGCAGCCAGAGGCAGCGCTGCGAATGTCGTAGCGTTCATATTGGTTGAATGGGCCAACACGCACCGGAAAACGGTGGTTGGCAAAGCGATGAGTTGTAGGGTGAAACCTCAAACAATCTTTCTCATCGACGAAGACCGGAAAAGGGCGATGCTCAAAAGAGCGCCTAGTGAGTCATGATGTATGAACCCGCGCGCAGCTTAGTCATGCTGGGAAAAAAGTCAAGATCATTCGGTTTGTGTCATGCTTTTTGATCCGATCCTACAACTGATGATGTGCTCCGCCAAGAATACTGTGCGCCACAAAACCGTTGTTGGCGAGAATCCGTGCAGCGAAGTAACTCGTTTTTCCCATTTGGCAAATGGTGTAAACGGGTTGCGTGCGATCCAGTTCATCCAGGCGGCCCCGCAGTTCGATTAGGGGGATGTTTTTCGCGCCAACCACTGGCTTTTTTGTGGCTGCGGCAACGGGCCTTACATCGACGATCTGTTTGCCAGCAGAAGCAAGGTTCATGACGGGATGGAGGAAACCGTCGCGCATATTTCCGGCAGCAAAGCCGGCGATATTTACCACATCTTTGGCACTACCAAATGGTGGCGCGTAGGCCAACTCCAGGTGGGCCAAGTCGTCAATGCCCAGTCTTCCTCTAATTGCTGTGGCGATCACATCAAGTCGTTTATCAATTCCATCTTTTCCCACAGCCTGTGCACCGAGAACTCTGCCATCGTCAGGGCTCCAGAGCAATTTGAGTGTTACGGTTTCCGATCCAGGGTAGTAGCTGGCATGGGATGCAGCATTCACCGTCACGGTCTGATAATTGACACCAGCAGCCATAAGACGTTTTTCGCTCCACCCTGTGATGCCAGCACTCAGATCAAAAACGCGAACGATGGCCGTGCCAATAGTTCCAGGATAAGACAAAGCTCGATCACCGAGGAAAATGTGATCCGCAGCAGTGCGACCTTGGCGGTTGGCTGGTCCTCCGAGTGCGATGGCGACTTGTATCCCCAAAATGGGGTCAAGGGTGGCACATACATCGCCTACGGCATAAATATCGGGGTCGCTGGTTTGTTGCCATGGGTTGACGATGATGTGGCCACGTGGTCCCAATTCGAGACGGGCATCACGGGCCAGGGAGTTCTCGGGTTCAACGCCAATGGATAAAATCACTAAATCTGTAGCAACCTTGCGTCCTGATGCGAGTATGGCATTGAGTTGTTGGTTGTGGGGCTCGAAGCCTGCGATTCCATCGTCAAGAATTAGCTCAACGCCTTTGGCGGTGAGCTCTTTCTCGAGCGGGCGAGTCATCAATGCATCCAATTGTGGCAGCACCTGAGGATTTCGTTCGACCAGAGTAACTTGTTTGCCCAGGTGCACCATTTGTTCTGCCATTTCCAAACCGATAAAGCCTCCGCCAATGATGAGAACGCTGCGAGACGCAAGTGCAGCATTCTTGATTCGATCGGTATCTTGCAAATTGCGTAAGGTCATGATCCTTGAGTCTTGCATACCGGGTAACGACGGCCGAAGCGGACGAGCGCCGGGTGATAAAATCAGTTGGTCGTAGGCAATCTCGCTCTCTTGATGGGATTCGAGATTTTTTACGCGAACGATTTTCTTTTTGCGATCGATGGATAAAGCTTCCGTCATTGTCCTGACATCAAGTTCCAGCAAAGCTCGGAGACTGGCGGGAGTCTGCACGGCGAGATCTCCGCGATCTGCAATTTCGCCACCAATATGATAGGGGAGACCACAATTGGCGAAGGACACATCGGGCCCTCGCTCCAGGATGATGATTTGTGTTTCTTCGCAGTGACGGCGAGCTCTCGCTGCGGCGGAAGCTCCTCCAGCGACACCACCAATGATGACAATCGTTTTTTGTTGTGGGTTCTGTTTCATGTTTTTAGTGTTGAGATGGTTTGAGAGTTTGAGAAAACACTTGGCAAAAATGCGCGATGCGGGATGTCTCCATGGCGAAAAATGTTTCATTGCCGCGGGGTGTTTCACTGACTAATCCGGCTTCCTTGAGGTAGCTGAGATGCCGCGATACGGACGGCTGAGAGAGCGGAATATGTTCCACGATCGAGGAACACATACACGCATCCTTACCATGCAGAAAAGTGAGAATTTGAATCCGGGCAGGGTGCGACAATGCTTTGGCAAAAGCCGCCAGAGCAACGGTCTCTTCATCAAATTGGTCGTTTTTCGCGTGAGGCATAATTGATATTTGAAATATCAAATAAAATTTGTCAATCAAATCATGTTCGCGCGCCCTGGCAAGCGCAGCAGATAAGAAAGATGAAAAACGCAATGACTTGCATCAAGATCAACTATTGCCGCCGTAATCATTCTACTATTTGATTGCGATCGAGAGATTGAGCGATACACGAATGAAATTCTGGCGTTGCCATGGGATCGCCCGGACGCTATCTTGGTCCCAGCACTTACATTTCGGCATTTTTTTGCAAAAATTCATGAATAAATGGTCTCTGATTTCGTCTCAATTATTGCAGGGGACTATGCATTCTGATCCACCGATGGGCGGTTATGGTGCGGAGAACACTGCCGATGCGGAACTTGTCGCCCGCTCTCAGTCAGGCGATTTAAAAGCATACGATCAACTGGTGATGCGTCACCGTAACAGGATTTTTGCCATGATTCGCAACATGACACACCACGAGGCGGACGCTTGGGATTTAACCCAAGACGTCTTCATCAAGGCATGGAATGCTCTCGGACATTTTGAGTCGAAAGCAAAGTTCGCCACCTGGCTTTATCGGATCGCGCACAACGCGGTCTACGATTGGAATCGCAAGCGCAAACACGAGATGTCAGGGGAGTTGCATGATGAAATCTTTGACAATGAACGCATCGACCCATCAGCCGTGGCAATTCCTCACGTAGGCGATAGCCCCGATCAAAAGATGGAAATGGGGGAATTGAAGGTGAAAATCGAAGCCGCATTGTCGAAGATTTCTCCGGAACACCGAGAAATTGTGATTCTCAAAGATGTGCAGGGCCTGTCTTACAAAGAAATTGCCGACGTGATGGGCTGCACGATCGGAACGGTAATGAGTCGGCTGTTTTATGCCCGTCAAAAACTACAAACACTCCTCAAAGATGAATACGAATCCCGATGATCAAACGTTGTTTCTTTGGTTAGAGGATGAGCTCGCACCTTCCGAGCAACTGCTGGTAGATGCGTGGGCTGCCACTCAACCAGACTGGTTGGAGCGACGCGATTCTTCGCGGCGTTGGCGTGATGAAGCGAGAAGGATCATGTCATCCTCAGGTGAGATTCCATCAGGTGAATTGTTTCAAGCTCGATTGATGCGTCGCCTCGAAATGTCGGTTACAACGGCAGATAGCCCGGTCGATTCGATATCACTGTGGCGCAGGTGGATGCTACCGTTCAGCGTTGCCGCTGCCATGATCATTGGTTTTTTGTCTGGGTCTCAGTGGGGGGAAGGCCCATCACGCGCCAAAACTTTGGTCACCTACACTCCCGAGGAAGGTGTCAAAGCGGAATTTTTTGAAACAAGCCCAGCCGAGGGCACGGTAATTGTGCTCAACGGTGTCGATTCACTGCCTGATGAATTTGTGAATACTTCTCCTTCCGCCGCGTCTGTTCCCGGTTCGCCACCATGGAACGAGGATCACAAAAAAGAGGGTACGCTTGTAGCACCATGAATGTTCCAGCATCATTATTCCGCTCTGTGATCTTGCTTGGCATGATCATCACCTGCATCAACCCAGCAATGGCTGAGCGCGGTCGCGATATCATCGGATCGGTCACTGTGACTCTGATCCACGCCTGTGATGGTCAAGCGGATGAAAGCCTATCCAAATTCAAGCGTCTTGGCGAAGTCACCTCGCAGCGTTTGGCAAGGGATCCGCGTTTGAAATTCCAGAACTATCGGATTTTGGGAGTGGATCAAAAACCTTTATACCGCAGTTACGAAAATTGGGCCATGCCGGTGAAAGGCTCTGACGACATCTGCATTCGATTCGAGGCTCAAGCCCGCCCCTCAAAAGAATTAACCCGGCTCGACACCGAGTTATGGATCAGTCAGAAGAAAATCCTGAAAACCGGCGCTGCATTGACAAAAGAAAATCCGATGTATGTGTTAGGTCCGGAATGGCGGCGCGGACGGATGATCGTTATCATCGAATTGGCACCTTTGGAAAAACCCATACCTGATTCTGCATCATGAAATTCCTCTTATTTCTGTCATTAGCATTTCCTTCCCTCATTCGCGCTGAATTGGTGTTTGACGCACAAAAAAAGGAAATTCATGCACCACCTGACGCACAAAAAATCGTCTGCGATTTCGCTTTTGAAAACAAAGGGAAGGATTTCGTGAAAATTGAACGCTATGAATCCACTTGCTCCTGCATGTCGGTCCAAATCACGGAAGATGGCAAATTGGAATATGCACCCGGAGAAAAAGGGGTTTTGCGCGCCAATTTTGACATGGAGAATTTTACCGGCCAGGTTGAAAAAAATGTGCGTCTGTGGTTGGTGGGAGATAAGGAGGATGCACCGTCTGTCACTCTTGTGGTGAATGTTCATATTCCTGTTCTGGTTGATGTTCAGCCGCGCACTCTCGAGTGGCTTGGGAAAGGTCCATGGGAGGAAAAAGTGATGAAGATTCGCATGAATCACACGGAGCCGATCGAGATTGTGCGGGCAACACTCAGCAATCCTTGTTTTTCG
This sequence comes from Akkermansiaceae bacterium, assembly GCA_049240965.1. Taxonomy (GTDB): domain Bacteria; phylum Verrucomicrobiota; class Verrucomicrobiia; order Verrucomicrobiales; family Akkermansiaceae; genus UBA956. Next base: position 28,750 of record JBMLRP010000069.1, on the reverse strand, counting down.
TTAGAAATGAAAACCCTTGAAAAGGGCAAAGAGTATGAGCTCGTGGTCAAACCCCTGGTGAAACCGGATACTCCACCCGGGATGGGAGTCATTCATATCGAAACCAACTGTTCGATACAGAAACAGAAAAAGCTCATGGCGTTCGTTCTGGTTCGGCCGGATCTGGCAGGCATGCCTGCTCCGCCTCGCTTGCCACCTGCTCCGCGAGGCAAACCCGAGTGAAGCTCCGTTGATCCATGATGATGATTCAAAATGCTTGGAAACAGCTTGCGATGATCCTCTCGCTCTCTTTGATCGGAGCTCTGATACTGCGTGTTGTTGATCCGATTGCGAAAGCTGAAGTCTCCTGTGACCCTTCCACCATCGCTGCCGATGAAATCTGCCTTCGCACGGTGATCGATGAATGGAAAAGTGATTGTGTATGGATTGATGCAAGGCGCCGTGTCGATTGGCAAAAAGACGGACTTGCCGGTTCATTGTTGCTTACGACTGCCGAAGGGGAAAACTTTGAGCTGCTCTTGGAACAGGCATTTCCAATCTTGGCGCAAAAAAATCAACGTGTTGTGGTATACTGCAGTGATGCTGGTTGTGGCACCAGCCGCGAAATCGCAAAGCGTCTGCGTGAATATCAACTCGTTCCTGATGTTAAAGCTTTGCACGGTGGATGGAAGGCCTTGTCTCAGGCGGGCTTGATTCCCCGTAAGCCCTGAATCAAACTATCGTTTTTTTGAGACAAGCTGCAAGAATCTCTGAAGTTGGGACGTTAGATCAACAAGCAGATCTTGCTGAAAAATCTCCAAAGACATCGTCCTAAAAAACGGTGTTTTTGGTTTCATGGGAAAAAAAGTCGCCGGGTGCCGGGGGGCACTCGGCGACAATTTTTTGTAACAGCAGCAAACAAGCTATTTGCCGTTGGTGAGAATTTTCCAATTTTTGAAATCGTAGGTGATCGAGTTTCCGTTTGGGAACGAGAGAGTGAGGGCTCCGCCGTTTGGTTGCATGGCGTGGGGGCATTTGAGCAATGAGTATTCTTCCAACTTCAGCGACTTGCCATTGACGCGGCATTCATCTTTGAGCGGATCAATCAAAGGTTTCCAGTCGATCTCCATGGTATCGCCATTGAGATTTCGAAAACTCAATTTTGGCGGTGACTGCTTGGTCTGATCGTTGATTTTGCATTGCAACAGTGCGTCTCCGAAACGTTGCAACTCCTGTTGCGCCCCGCCGCCGGCGAATTTGACAAGCGGCGCTGTCTCTAATATCCAACCACCACGTTTGTCATCGCACCGCCACAGTTCGAGTCTTTCCCGGGTGTCAGGTTTGTCCCAGCGTGCCTGCCCCATGAAGCGGAACGCGAACAACATGGAACCACCGTGGCAAATGACCCAACCACCGCGCTCGGTTTTGGCAATGATAGCTCCAGTGGTGCTGAAAGGCGCGCGGGTGATCCAAAAGCCATATTCTTCCGGCACATCATAAACCCCCAGCAGTGTGCCACGGTGCTGCATGACCTGGCAGTAGGGATTTTCCCCGTAGGCGAAGGCATTACCGATTTTTTCCTGAGGACGTCGTCGATTCTGTTGGATCACGGTGAAACTGCTTGCCGGTTTGTCGCTCTGCCATTTCAGCATGGTGCGCCGGCATTCCTTGAAGAGATAACTCCGGTAACTCGTTCCGTCATCGCGCTGGCTGGCCAATCCATAATTTTTATCAAACCAAGCGTATTTGTGAACGATTGCATCGTGTCCTGGCCAAATATGGGTCGCCAAGACCGTTCGCGTTTCCGGGAGTGATGCTTGCCAAGAGGTCAGGAGAGCGTGCGACAAACTTTTTCCCGGATGAGCCAACCAGTAGGCTTGTGGAGCCGATGCGATGTTGAATGGACGATACGATCCAAAAAAAAGGTAAGCCATGCCGTTGGTGGGCGCCGCGGCGTCTGGTCCGAGATTCAGTGAGCCCCAGTATTTTCCGCGTCCAGCACTGCTGATGTGATAACCGTTGTGCCAGTGAGCACCGGTGTGAATCAACATGAAATCGAGTGTCATTTTTGCCGCCATGCTCATCTGAGGGTCGCGACTGTATTCCGCAATCATGCGGGTTGGTGCAAAGTCGGTTCCATAATAAATGGGCGCATCGTATTCGCTGGCATTGCGATTGGTGGTATCGCGCCAGATCCGCCACAACCAGCCTTCACAGTTTTTTTTGATTTTGTTGGCGTCATTGCCGGCGGCATCAACCAGATCAGGCCATTCCTGCGCCGCAAGATAGCCCGCGCCATCGCGCATCAATTCGTAGTTCAAACTCACGCCGATCGGCTTTGAGTATGTCCAACTCGCGGCGAGCTTCTTGATTTTTTCACGGATCGATGGTGTGAGTTTTTCCCTATGCCGAAAATAGGCATGGATGCATGCATGCAGATGGAAGGGATCGGGGCGTGATTTGAGAGTGACATCGAGCATTTTCTCGATGCTCTTCAGTGTGCCTGGCATATCGCTCCCCAACTCCAAGCGCGCCGCATGATAGGGCATGGCATCTTTGGGAAAGTTCGGATTTTTGGGGGATGCACTGGCAAAATAGCGAATGAGTTGATCACTGCGTTCGGCGTAATCCTTGCCGTTCAGACGACTGTTTTGCGCCATGAGCAGGGGAATTGTCAGAGCGACGGCGCAAACACGCAGAAGGATGATTCTAACATGACCGACCATGCTGGAGAGATGATCAGGGGATATTGGTATTTTCATGGGATTTTCCGTGTCATCGGGCAAGAGTCCGATGTGTCGTTAGACTAGAGAAGATCCAACAGAATACAAAATGCCTTTGTGTCAGTAAGGCAATGTCATCACACCGTTGCAGGCAGTTTGGGAATCGAATCCAGCAAGCGCCGGGTGTATTCATGACGGGGTTGGTGAAACAAGGATTCGGCTTCTCCATACTCCACGATTTTTCCTTGATACATGACAGCAATCCGATCAGCGATGTATCGCACCACACCAAGATCATGCGAAATGAAAATCATCGTGAGTTGGAAGTCATCGCGCAATTTTCTCAATAGATTCAATATTTGTGATTGGATGGAGACGTCGAGCGCGGAGACCGGTTCATCGGCGATGATCAATTTTGGTTCAGGCGCCAAGGCCCTGGCGATGGCGATTCGCTGACGTTGTCCTCCGGAAAATTCGTGTGGATATTTTTTCATGACGGCTGGGTCCAGTCCCACCGTTTCCATCAAGGAGATGATTTTCTGATAGAGCTCGTTTTTACCGAGATGCGGATGACGTTGTCGCATGGCTTCCTCCAAAGTCGAAAAAATCGTCATCCTGGGATTCAATGAAGCGTAAGGATCCTGGAAAATCATCTGAAAGTCCAGTCGCCGACGCCGCACTTCGTGGTGGCCGAGTTGGGTAAGTGACTCTCCATTGAGAATCACATCCCCCGAAGTGGCGGGGATCAGCTGCATGATTGTTCGCGACAAGGTTGACTTGCCGCAACCCGATTCGCCGACCAAGCCAAGAATTTCACCTTTTTGGATGCTGAGTGAGACGTCATCCACAGCCCGGATGATTTCCGTTCGCGGAGAAAATACCGATCCCGCATTTTGGGGAAAATGAGTCTTGAGGTGGCGTAGTTCCAAATAGGACATGGATCTTAGGGGGTGACGGCACGGTTGTAGGCATCGAGAGCCTTGCGGAATTCTTCAGGAAACTCCTGTGAGTTGGCGCCGGATGCTTTTGGCACGCGACGTTGTTCCGTCTTGTCTCCTTTACCGTTGCCATGATTGGCGGAATTTGCGGAATCAGATTCTCCTTTCTGACCATCTCCCGGCTTGTTTCCTGGCTGGTTGCCGGGTTTTTTTTCGTCTCCCTCGGAGCCTTGCCCCATCATGCGCTTCATCATTTCCATCATGCCCTGGGCACCCTGACTTTGCCCTTGTGATTGGCTCTGCTGCTTTTGTTTGGCAGCCTCAAAAATCTTTTCGATCACCTCCGTCTGCGCAGCGATGGTGTCACCGCCCGTGTTGGCATCATCGAGATTTTCGCTGGCTTCATCCATGATGGTTTCGACCTCGTCGAGTAATGAAATGACCTTGGGGTTGGTTTGTTCAATGCGCAGTTGTTGGACATCCGCGGCAAGTTCATCTTGTTGGCCTGAGGTTTTTTTTGCTCCTTGAAGATGTTCCGAGAGAATCTCGGCTGTGTCTTTTTTGGGCTTTTCTTCTGCGCAGATGAATCCGCAAAGGAGGAGCATTACAAATGTCATTTTCATGGCATGAACAAAGGTCAGGGTTTCAATTGTGCCGAGCGTTTTAGTTCTTCCAATGCACGAGTAGTGGCACGCAGGTCTTGTTGCTGTTGGATCATTTTCATTACGCGCAGCATGAATTCGAAGTCTTCGTCCTCAGGGTTGCCCTGTCCTCCTCCGCCGCCACCTTGCCCTCCCGCATCGTCTTTTTCACCTTCCAGTTTTTTGGCCCACTCCTTGAGCTTGCCGGACCAGTAGTTGGCACTGTTTGTCGCGAGAGAGGTTTTGTTGTTTTTCAGAAGGTCGCGCAGTTGTTCCAACGAACTGTCGATATTTGCGCCCGCACTGGTATCACGCATTCCTTCGAGGATTTCCTTGTAGACCTCCTTATTGGTGCGAGTGAAAAAGTGGCCCAGGTCTTCCTGAATCCATCGAATATCCGCAGCGTTGTTTGCCTGTTTGCGATCCATTTCCGCCAGCATGGTGAGCACACTCGGGTCAACCGTGGCTGCGGAAACGCCAAGGCTCTTCTGCCAATATTCGATCAGAGTCGCAGCAATCGCGTCCTCCTCGCTGGCAGCTTTTTTCAGGCGATTGACAAACGTGGAGGCCTCCATGTTTTTATTGGCTTCCCGCGCCTTCTCCAGGGTTTGCTGCATTTTTTCCAATACTTTCTTCTGCTCCTCCACGGCCTTCTGCACGTCTTTCTTGGATTGTTCTGGGGTATTGTTCTGTTGTTGAGATTCACCGAGTTTACCTTCGACTTTGGGCATGTCCTGTTGCGACAGCTCACCGAGTGATTTCATGGTTTCGGACATCTTTTTCATCGTGTCCTTGTCGATCTCACCATTGCGCGCGGAGTCTTTCAGGAGTTGTTCCATGCGTTTCTCCAGTTCTCCCACGCGCTGCATGTTCTCCTGTTCGGCTTTTTGCTGCGCTTCCAGACGCTTGCGATTTTCTTCTTTTTGCAAGTCCTCGGGATTCAATCGCTCGAGCCGCTGGTTTTCTTCATTCGCATTTTGCTCCCGTCGTGTGGCATCCTCCAATTCTCCGACAATGCGATCGAATTGGTTTTTAAGCATTTGAGCGTGTTCATCACGTGTCAGAATGAAGAGCGTGATCGGCTCGGAATAAACCTTGGGGCGATCCGGCATGTAGTCTCTGGTGTAGGCGCGCAAGAGAAGTTTTTGCGGGCCGATCTTCATCGTCGCAGGACAAAATGCCGTGGTTTTTCCCAATCGTTTCGCGCTGGGTGAACCGGGCTGAAGTTTGAGCGATCCTTCAGCGAGGGCACTGGCGGATCCGGTGGCACCGGCTTCTCCCTTCCATTCGAGTCCCAGTTCGATCAAGCCGAAGTCGTCTTCGGCAAGGGCATCAAAATCGATGGTTTCCTCAGGCAGCATGACATGTTGTCTCTCCACACCTTGGATGTATGTGGAAGGTGCGTTGTCGACGATCGCTTCGACACGTAAGCGGAAGTTGTTATCACCTGAGAGTTGATAGACGTCGGTCCAAGCAAAAGGCACATCAAACGAGTGAGTATCGACAGCAATTGGATTGGAGACAGCGACATTTTTATCGACTTTCATTTCATCACGAAATCCCGGAGTAGGTGTGCTGGGCTGGGGCTTTTCCGGCTGGGGGATATGGGTAATGGGGCCCAGAGCGGCTTTTTCCAGAGCGCGATCGGCGGAGAGTTGGAAACGTAGTTGCGAACCTTGAACCGCAGTGGCGACACCTGTTTTCAAATCAATCGTTTCATCCGAAAGTTGGAGATAGCCGGGGTATTGGAGAATCGCCTCAGCAAGCTGAATCGCGGGTCGGGAGGTAGGTTCGATGCGGATGGAGTGTCGTGCATCGCCAATTGTCAATGCCAGTGTGCACGGGGCGAACTGCGCGGGCAGAGTGAAGCGGTAGCAATTTTCGGTCAGTGAAGAGGAAATTGCTGGATTGGTGCCGATGCGAACTTCTCCTGTGGTAGGTTTCCATTCGGAATCATTCGCGAGAGAAATGGTAAGGTTGAATGCCTCACCATGGGGCACGACCAGAGAGCGGGGAACATCATTCAACTTGGTGAAAGTGTAGCGCTCCGTCTCCTGAAGTGGCATTGCCCAACGGCGTAATGCATTCACGCCTGCCTGGGGTGCCAACAAAAATGCGGTCACAGTCAGAGCGATGAGTGCCAAGCTTAATCCCAGCGCTTTCTTGAGCCAGGTGGGAGGGAGTGCGGATTGAAGGCCTTGTTTTTCTGCATCCGCCGCTACTGTTTCCATCGCTGCCATGCGCAGTCGTGGCGATAGTGATTCCTGGGTTTCTTGTTGCTCCTGCAGTTCGATGATACCCAACAGTCGATCACCGAGATCGGGATGTTTCAGTGCGATGAGCCGAGCGAGTTCATTTTCGCGTCGATGGCCCCAAACCCAGCGCCGCATCCATAGTGGAGCAAAAACAGCAAATAACGACGTCCCTGCGATGAGAAGAATCAAACGCAGAGTCGCCGGAGTTTGCAAAAAACGATCGAGTGCAAAGACGATCAAGAAAGACAAGATGAGTCCGATGACTCCTGCCAGAAAAGCTTCTGTGATTTTGATCCGCCAGAGCTTGCGGCGATATTCCGCGAGCAATCCTTTCAAGCTCTCGGGAATCGCTTGCTCTTGCGGGGAACTGGGTGGTTCTGGCATCATTGCGTGTGGCTTGCTGACTCTAATCAAACCACGGCATTATGCCAGTGGATAATTCACGAAATCACAACGTTGCCAGATTCTGTGTTTGTCTTGTCAAACCTCATTCTTTCGCGCGTTTTTTGGCGGTTTTTCTGGCAACTTTCTTCGCTGCTTTCTTCGCCGGAGCCGGAGCGGTATCGTTTGCTGCCCTGGGAATCCGGGGTTCACGCTCGGGGAAGTCAAAGCTGATTTTGTAGGACTTGGGATCGAGTTGCAAATAGGCATCAAATCTGCGCTTGTTTTTGTTCGACACAAAACCTTTCAACAGGTTCGTTCTTCCTTCGCTGAGCAACTTCAGAATTTCCTCCGACGGGAGTTCTTTCTGAAGAATCGAGCGACCAATGCGCAATCCATCCTTGTCTTTGGGGGTGGTAATCGCCGGCACGAAGTATGCTTTTTCCGTCTGATAGACCTTGGCTTGAGTGCCATCCACCAGGGTTGCCGTGCCGATCACCATTTCTTCCGTGAGTTCCACTTTGGTTTCACTCTCATCGTTGTCGAAGTGGAAATTGATTTTGGCTTTTTCGTCCAGCTTGAGTGAGGCATCGAAAGGTTTATTGAAGCGGGACTTGAATCCGCTGAGCGGTCCGACGATGCCTTTGGTTAAAAGCTCTCTTGCTTCGTCCGTGCTAAGTTCCCGCGCGGCGATGTGTTTTTTGAATGAAAACCTGCAGTCCGGGGTGCGGCATTCGAATGTGGCATCGGTCTGTTTCAAATCGGTGGCGCCACATCGCGGACAGGGAGCGTGGAGATCAGGAAATGTTTGACTCTTGGAGGCATCGGCATGGCTTCGGGCCTTGGCGACGATTTCGCGGGTGTAGCTCTCGATCTCTGTCATGAAGGCATCACGTGAGAGTTCTCCTTGCTCCATTCGGCGAAGTTTGTATTCCCATTCTCCGGTGAGGGAAGGGGAGCTCAGGCCATCAATTTCCATTTCGCGCACGAGGCGAATGAGAGTCATGCCATTCGGCGTCACATGCAAATCGCGTCCATCACGCGCCAGGTATCTTTGCCCGATCAATCCTTCGATGATGGCGGCGCGTGTGGCAGGGGTGCCCAGACCACGTTCCGACATGGCTTCCGCAAGGGCCTCGTCATCCACCAATTTCCCGGCACCTTCCATGGCCGAAAGCAAGGTTGCTTCGTTGAAACGTGCCGGCGGTTTGGTGGTATCGGCTTTGACCTCGACTTCGATGGCCATGGCTTTTTCGCCCATGCTAATTCCCACGAGTTCGTCTTTATGGGCGGCTACGCCCACGCGACGACCATACACTTCCATCCAACCCGGTTTTACCAATACTTTACCATTGGTTTGAAAGGTATCGGTTAGGTTTTCGTGATGCACGATACGCGTCAAACGGCGTGTGAGTTCAAATTCAGCCGCTGGATAAAATACTGCGATGAAACGTTTGGCAACCAGGTCATAAACTTTCGCCTCAAGTTCGCTCAGTTTGCTGAACGCTCCGGTGGGGATGATCGCAAAGTGATCGCTGACTTTTTTGTCATCAAAGACTCGTTTCGTTTTTACCAACTGGGGTCCTTGTGCCTCTTTGCCTTGGAGCACGGCGCGGGCAAATGGTGCGAGTGGCGCGAAGCCATCGGCAATGTCCTCCAATGTTTTGCGCACGGGGCCGATGTAGTCTTCTGGCAGATACTTGGAATCCGTTCGAGGATAAGTCAGCATTTTGTGTTTCTCGTAGAGCGCCTGGGCAATTTGCAGTGTCGCCTTCGCAGAGAGTCCGAGACGCGATGAAGCATCGCGCTGCAACGATGTCAGATCATACAATTGAGGTGCGATCTGTGTTTGTGGTTTTGTCTCCTCGGTCACCGTTCCGGTTTTACCCAGGCAGCGCTGTTTGATATCTTCGGCATCAGCAGCATTCCAAATTCGCTCGGCTTTCGCATGCGGCTTGGATTCGTCCTTTTTCCATGTCTCATCGATCCATGTGGCAGCATACTGTCCCTTGGCGACCTCGAATACCGCACCTACTTCCCAATAGGCCTGCGGAACGAATGCCTGAATCTCCGCTTCACGCTGGGCGAGTATCGAAAGTGTGGGTGTTTGCACCCGTCCAGCGGCGGTGATGTTGAATCCACCGTGGCGGGAGCGAAAGCAGGTCAATGCACGAGTGGAATTGAGTCCCACCAACCAGTCGGCTTCCGAACGGCACTTCGCGGCATCAGCGAGGTTCTTCATAGCGGATGCCGGGCGCAAATTGTCCCATGCCTCAAGGATGGCTCCCTGTGTCATCGACTGCATCCATAATCGTTTGACTGGTTTGTCGACTTTGCCGTAGTCCATGATGTATTGGAAAATCAACTCTCCTTCTCGACCGGCATCGCAGGCGTTGATGATTTCCGTAACGTCCTTGCGCCTTGCCAGTTTGAGCACTTGTTTCAGACGAGCTTCGGAGTCGGCGATGGGATCGAGTTCAAATTGTGGAGGGATGGCGGGAAGCACATCAAACTTCCAGGGCAGGTTTTTTCCGTTCGGCCCGGTAGGCATGCGCAACTCGATCAAATGCCCCACCGCCGAGGTGATGATGGCGTTATCATTCTCAAACCACGAATCGCGGCCCGTGCCTTCTTTATCGAATTTTCCCAAGGGTTTGGCCAGCGCTCGACTGAGGTCGGTCATGACGCTGGGTTTTTCGGCAATGATCAAAATTTTTCCCATGAGATTGTGAAATCAAATTGTTGTGCGAAGGCTGACTAGGGCGCGAAATCACTGGATTGCAAGCTTTTTTTGCCAGTTGTGTGCCAAAACAGTGGCATCGTGCGTCAGTATGACGGATCTTGATTCCACTTCCATCATGTCAAAAAATGCCGATGATCGACGGTTTTCGGCCAGGCATGCACCTGTTTTGGTTGACAGATCAGACTTGACGTCCACGTTAGAGACTTTGCTGAAATCTCAGCGATGTCGATGCCATGAAATTCGTGATCTTTTCCTTCATTCTGAGTTGCCTCGCAGTTACGGCGGCTCCTGATGGCGCCCAGTTGTTTACGAACAATTGTTCCGCATGTCATCTTCTCGACCAGATGGTTGTGGGACCATCACTGGCTGAAATGCGACAACTCTATCTGGGCAAACCCGATGATTTTGTGAAGTGGTGTGTGGCGCCCCAAAAAAAGCGCGAGAATGTGATTGAAATGCCATCGATGGTTCACGTGGGTGATGAAGGCTTGCGGGCGATCTATACTCACGTAATGAAAGTGTCCGAGGGTGTGAAAGTGAAAAAGCAAGAGGCGGGTGATCCTTACGCATCCTCTGCCGTGTATGCCGCACGCCCGCAGGTGCAACGGATTTTCTTGCCGAATGCCGGACCCGCTTCGATTGCGGTGGCCTTGGACCAAACAAACTCGCTCTGCTGGGACGCTGGTGAATGCCGGCTCCGCTACGCTTGGAATGGAGGTTTTATCGATGGATTTCCCTATTGGCGTGGCAATGGCAGCAGTGTTGCAGCTTTGGTGGGAACTGTGAAATACACGGAAGCTGCATCACCGTTCGGACCGGTGAGCGAGATGAAATTTCTGGGTTACAATCTAAAGGATAAGCTGCCGACCTTCCGCTACAAAATTGGAACGCGCACGGTGACCGAGCGGTTCACGCCGGTCAAAGAGGGGATCGGATTTCAACGAACCTTTACCATCGCACCCACGCCGGACAAACCCTTGTCACTCGAATTCACCAAGCAAGATGGTGCCGACATCACTTGTGACAAGGGTGTCATGAATGACGGGAAGCTCACGATCGCGCCTACTGATGCCGCCACGTTCACTCTTACTTTCTCTCTGAAATGAAATTCTTATCTTTATTCACCTGGTTGTCGCTGAGTCTGATGGCTGCCGCATGGACGGAGCATTTTTCGTTCGAGGAAATTGCAGGTCCTCCCGGAGTGGATCCGCAGGTGGGTGCCATGGAAACCATGCCCGATGGACGATTGGCGGTAGCCTTTCACCGCGGTGATGTCATGATCTATGATCCCTTGGCAAAAACTTGGAGCCCATTTGCCTGCGGATTGCAGGAACCATTGGGAATGCTTGCGGATAAAGACGGCAGCTTGCTGGTGATGCAACGCGCCGAACTTACCCGCCTGCGCGATACCAACAACGATGGTAACGCAGATGAGTATGAGACGGTGTTTGATGATTTCGGAATGTCCGGCAACTATCACGAGTTTTCTTACGGACCAGCCCGCGATGCCCAAGGCAACCTCTACATTGTGCTCGGGGTGGCGTCCAATGGGGCACCCATGGCCAAGGAGATTCGCGGTGAGTTTTCCCAAATTGGCAAAGTGGATTTTACCGGTATGACAACCCGCGAGACATGGGGGAAGAATCGTAATGCGGCAGGACGCATGTATTCCCGTGTAAAATGGCGCGGTTGGGTCCTGAAACTCTCACCCGATGGAAAATCCATGGAACCTTTTGCCAGTGGTTTTCGTTCACCCAATGGCATCGGCTTTGATGCATCGGGTCGGCTTCTCATCACTGACAATCAGGGTGACTGGAGGCCTACCAGTCCTCTTTACTCTGTGAAAAAAGGCGGGTTCCATGGACATCCCGCATCATTAGTATGGACACCGGGCTGGGATGGCAAAGATCCGTATGCGATACCTGTGCCACAGCTCGATCAGATGCAGGTGCCTGCGGTGGGATATTTTCCGCAGGGTGAACTCGCGAACTCCCCGACATGGCCTGTTGTCATTCCTGAGGGCTGCTTTCCTGCGAGCTGGTCAAGGCAGACCCTCATAGGCGAGATGAATCAGAAAAATCTCGTGAGAGTGTTGGAAGACAATGTCGAGGGCGTATTCCAAACCGCGCTAGTTCCCGTATTCAACGGTTCTCCGCTCGGCATGGGTAGCAATCGCCTCGCTTTCGGTAAAGATGGCTCTCTTTATGTTGGCAAAACAGCTCTCTCGTGGGCCGGTGGCAAGGGCATTACCCGCGTGAAATGGAAGGGCACGGCATTTCTTTCGCTCGACCAAATCAAGGCCAGAAAAGAAGGATTTGCCCTGCGTTTCAGTCAACCACTCGATGCCACAAGTCTGGAAACGCTCGCGGTGACGCGTCACACCTACGATTACCATCAGGCGTATGGTGCGCCGAAAAAAGATCTGACCAAACTCGATGTGAAAAATTCCAAGCTTTCCGCGGATGGTATGACTCTCACTTTTGAGATCGGTGCGCTGAAAGAAAAATACCTGCACCTCATCGACATGTCAGGATTGAAAGGCCGGGGCGGCGAAAAGGTCTTAGGTCACAAGGCTTGGTATCAAGTCATCAAGGCACCGAAGTAACTGTTTCCGGCGGTTTCATCCGCACGGCTCTGATAAAAAATCGTCAGATTTTGATCCGGATACCAAAATCAATTGACCTGAATGGAAATCAAAACGCCGCAACTCCTGGTGTGGAGTGCGGCGTCTGAAAAACAACGAGGGTAAAGAATTAAGCGAAGTTTTCTTTCTGCGTTTCGGCTTCCAGTGAGTGAACTTCCTCAACAATCCCGACCGGTTCGCTGCTGATGGGTTCTTCTTCAGTCGCCGCATGAACCACAGGTGCCTCTGAAGCGGCGCTGGAATTTTGTTCTTTCTGTTCGCGGGCAGCACTCGCAGCCTCACCGTCTTCGGTATTTTTTGCTTTTGCTCCGGAAACAATCATCTGGCGCCCCATGAAATGTTGGTCATGTAACACTTCTACGGCACGCTTCGCTTCATCGATACGAAGCATTTCCACAAAGCCGTAGCCTTTCGACTTATGGGTGTGTTTGTTGTAAACAATTTCCACGTTGCGAACCGGACCTACGCCCTTGAACAGCTCCTCGATATCGGATTCATTGGCCTCATAGGACAGATTGCCGATGTAGAGACGAGTGGATTCGATTTCTCCGGTAACGGGTTCACGGCGTTCGCGCGGTGCTCTGGGCTCGCGTGGTGGACGCGGTTCACCTGTTGTGCGGGCATCGCGCGTGTTGCTGCGGGGTGCTTGTTTTTCAGCACGTGGAGGACGAGGTGTGGTTCCCTTCTTTTCTTCCGTCTGACGGGGTGTATGGTTTTTCGTCTCTTGACGTGTGCCACGCTCCGGCTCTTTGTAGAGTCCGAACACTTTGAGCAGCTTTTGCCACAAACTCAATTTCTTTGCTGGCGCACGGTTTACGAACGACTGGTGCTGAGATACAGGCCGTGGCTTGTTCGGGTTCGATTGTTGGCTACGATTGTTATTGCGGTTTCTGTTACGATTGCGGTTGCGATTACGATTGGGGTTATGTTCCTGAGTTCCGTTGGACATGTTGGTGTGTTTTCATAGTTGATGGCAGCATTACCGACACACGGATCCAGAGGGATCGTAGGTTCAGGGAAAATCCCGAACGAGAAAGCAAGCGAGCGTGAGCGACACGCGCTCCGAAATCACCCGAGCGAAAGATAGGGTGTGTGGGAGTGCTTGAAATGGGCGGTGCCGCTGCCATGAGTTGAGAAAGGGCAGATCGGGTTGAGTGCAGACCTGCGCAGGGAAATCCTAGCTTGCGATTACCGATAAATCAAGAGCAAAGCGGAAGGACGGCAAAATTCCGGTATTTCGCAAATTTTTCATGCTTTGATCAGGACAGCAGACCTTAGGAAATGGTCTCAGCACCAAAATACGGGATCAGTGCCGGAGGGATATGGATCGAACCATCGGACTGCTGATATTGCTCCAAAAGAGCGACATACAGACGTGGCAGTGCTGTTCCCGAGCCGTTCAGAGTATGGGGAAATCGATTTTTCCCCTCAGCATCTTTGAAGCGCAGTTTCATGCGGCGCGCTTGGAAATCACCGAACCATGAACAACTGGAGACTTCGAGGTATTTGCCTTGACCGGGAGCCCAGACCTCAATGTCGTAGGTTTTTGCAGAATTAGCTCCAAGATCCCCGGTGCAGAGTTCGATGGTCCGGTAGTGTAAGCCGAGCTTTTGCAGAATCGCTTCGGCGTGACCGGTCAGTTCTTCAAGAGCGGTAAGCCCCTGATCGGGGTGAACAACCTGCACAAGTTCGACTTTATCAAACTGATGCATCCGGATGATTCCCTTGTTATCACGACCGGCCGAGCCAGCTTCGCGACGGAAGCAAGGCGTGTAGGCAACGAGTTTGATGGGTAGCTGGTTTTCCTGTACGATCGTATCACGGTATAGATTGGTGACTGGAACTTCGGCTGTAGGAGCCAGGAAAAGTTGATTTTGTCCATCTTCTCCGCGTTCGGTGCCATACATGTCATCCTCGAATTTGGGCAATTGTCCCGTGCCCTCCATGCACTCACGTTTGACCAAATGAGGAACATTCACCTCCTCGTAGCCATGCGATGTTTGTGTATCGAGCAGGAAATTGATGAGAGCTCTTTCCAAACGGGCGCCGCGGCCGCGATAGACCGCGAAACCTGCGCCTGAGACGCGGATCGCGTCATCCCAATCGATCAATTTGTGATGACTGGCCAATTCGACGTGATCTTTGGGGTCAGCGATGACTGGTTTTTGCCCCCACTCCCGAACAACGGGGTTCTGGGTTTCATCTTCGCCGAGAGGGCAAGCATCATGCGGCAGGTTGGGAATCATCAGCAAATGATCTTGCTGGCGGAGGGAAGTTGCCTCCACTTCAGCGTCGAGCGCATCGATCTTGGCGTTGATCGCGCGTGCTTCGGCCTCTGCCTCGCCGGTATCCTCACCCTTGCCCTTGGCCATGCCTATTTGCTTGGCCAATTGTTTGCGCTGAGATTGAAGTGCTTGCTTTTCTGTTTCCGCGCTGCGTCGTTTCTCGTCGCATGCGAGCACGTCATTGATGAGTTTCCAGTGGTTGCCGCCACGGAGTTTGAGTCGGTCTTGAACGAAGCTGGGATTTTCGCGGATGATTCGGATGTCGAGCATGGATGAAGAAAAAACTTAGGGTTGCGGGAGATTTTGGTATTCGGGAGGCACGGGTAGCAGGGTCGGGTCGTCGCCAACTGGGTCTGATGAAGGATTCGAAAGATTGGTCTGAGAATGATCGGGACTCGCATCAAAAGAGGAATCGTCCTCTGGCGCATTGGGCAATAAAGGGTTGTCGGGATTGAAGCCAGGAGGCATTTCCCGATCCAAAAACACCGGAGATGCATTTGGCTTGTTGAGTTTATGAGCCAAAATACGCGGCCAAGCCTGAGCATCAATCAGTTCGCCTTTGTAGGAAAGTTCCACGACTTGTCCATAGTAGCGCTTTTCACCGAACAAGTGTTCTTGCTGAGGGTCTTGCGGTGGGAGCGTGTAGGTGATTTGCAGCAACTCCTCACCAGTCGTCCAGTCGAGCGGTTCCGTAGTCCATTTCGATTCCACTTGGCTGTTTGTTGTATCGGCCGGATTGATATCCTTTCGGGCACCGACTTCGTCAAAGAAATTGACAATCACCTCAAGATCTCGCCCTTCGATGGCTTCACCCGGAACTGTCTGAACGGGAATGGTGATGATGACTTTTTCACCCTTGTCGCGGTTCGGGTCTTTGAAAACCCGTGGACGCCCCAATACAACACGATTGACTTTGTCCAGAGGCTGTTCAAAGCCGGAACGCAATTTGTCTGCAGCCTGCACGTACAGCTCACCCGCTGTGGTGGTTCCCAGTTGATAAACTTGGTGATAATATTGACGCGCCTTGTCATAAATACCCATGGCTTCATGGCAAAGTCCCAGCTCATAAAGAACATGAGCGTCCTTGGGGCTGGTTTGTAATGCTTGGTCGAGTTTGGTGATCGCGGTCATCATGTCCTCACTGACGCGCGCGGCTTTGGCTTCATGAATCAATCGCTCGGCAAGAGGATCCGATATTTCGGGTGAAATGAGTGGTCTGGGAGGCGGAAGAGGATTGGTCTCCACGATGCCGGAAGCGGCTGGATTGGGAGAAACGGGTGTAGCTTCGGGTTGGGGACCGCGTGGGACAGGGGTCGCGTGACTTTCTTTGGTTGAGGCGGATTCAATGGGTCGGTTGATGGCCACTTGAGGCTGGGTGGAAATCGATTTTTCCACGTATTGAACCGTCTTTGAAGATTCCATCCGGATGGCGAGCGCTACGCCCGCGATCATCACCTGACCAAAGGCCAGTGCCGCCATGAGCCAGCAGGCGAGGCGAAAGATCAGCGTGGATGAAGAGGTGGGTGCCATGATGGACTGAGAAAGAGGATGCATGACTATGCATTTAAGTCAAGAGTCCACAGCAGCGAAGATCACCGCGAAATCGGCCCAAGGGAGAAGTGATCGAATGTAAGAAAAAACAACCCGGTCACTCTAGGGCGACCGGGTTGCCGATAACTGATGGTTTTAATTTCGATCGTAAAGGGTCGAATTACTGCGCACCTTGAGGGGCTTTGGGGCCTTTCGGTCCACGGGGGCCACCTTGTCCACCGGGACGTGGGCCAAAGGAGCCGCGTGCCGCTTTTTTCTCTTCGTCATTCAGTTGGCCATCGCCATCTTTGTCAAATTTGGCGATGATCTCTTTTTTGCGAGTTTCCATCATGGCCTTGCGCTCTTCCTCGCTGATTTTGCCGTCGCCATCGGTGTCGAACTTGGCTTCCATTTCCTTGCGTCTGGCTTGCATCGCCTCGCGCGCGGCTTTGGCTTCTTCTTCATTCAGTTTCCCGTCGCCATCCTTGTCGAATTTCGCGAGCACTTCGGCGGGTGGTCCCTGAGGTCCTTTGCGCTCGGGTTTGGCACCTTCGGGAGCTTGTCCGTATGCTGCCGCAAGCATTGCGGAAGCGATGATCATTTGGTAGGCGGTTTTCATCGTGTGGTTGGTTCGTTGTTTGTTTGAGAGAGCATTGGCTGCTTTCAATGAAAATAAACCGTGATTCTGCCAAAGAGTTGCGCGAGTCACGACTTTTTCTTTTGATCCACGTAGATCAGCAGGTCTGCTTTGTCCGAACCAATCAGTTGTTGGGCACGCTTGAGCGCATTTCTTGTGGATAAGTTGGGATTGCTTGGAATTTCGGCGAATACATTGCTCTCGCCGTTCTTGCAGTCAGCCTGCAGCAGTTTGAGCAGGCCGGAATTTTTTAAGACACGGTAGATGGATCTGGGGCAACCTGAAATCAGCAAATGGCGTTTTTGAGTTCGCACGAAACGCACCAACTCCTGCATCGCCATGACAGATGTGGCATCGAGATGGCGCGCGTTTTTGAGACGAAGAATGATCACTTTGAGCGACGGATCAGAGGTGATGCGCTGGATCTGCGAGCGGAAAATTTCGGTAGCTCCGAAAAATAAATCACCCTCCACATGCACCAGCGATATGGATGGATGGCTGCGTTTTTTGTTTTCGTATCTCTCCGAGAGGTCTCCTGTCTCGGATGCATTGTATTCGACCAACGAGGGCCTGCTGGCTCGACGCAGGAACAGGGCGATCGACAATGCCACACCGAGGAAAATCGCGGTGTCCAATGGAGCAATGAGCGAGGATGCGAATGTAGCAATCAACACGGCAGCATCATCGGATGTGGAGCGCAGACAAACCCTGATATTCGGCAAGTTGAACAAACTGAATGCTTGTCCAATGATCAGCGCGGCCAATGTCGCTTTTGGCACGAAATCGATGAGCGGTAATCCCCACCGTGGCGATAGTGCGATCAGCACGCAAATGATCAGAGTGATCAGTCCTGAAAATAGCGAAGCGAAACGCGTGCGTGCGCCGGATGATTCGTTGAGAGCTGAGCGGGTCAGTGAACCTGATGCCGGCATGCCTCCGGTGAATGCGCAGGCGAGATTGGCCATTCCTACAGCGAACATGTCTTGGTTCACTTTGGCGACTTCACCCGTACGAGCCGCCAGGGTTTTGGCCATGATGGTGTTTTCCAACGATGCGAGAAATGCCAGAGCGAATGCCAAGCCAATCATACTGCTGATATCATCAAATACTCCGCTTCTGTTCCAATTCGTCCCCTTGGGATAGAGGTCGGATAAAGTAAAAGTCTGAAACCTCTCCAAATCGCGGAATGGCCCCACATCGTGATAGGACAGCGTTCCCCAAATGGCAGAAGACAGCACGAGTATCAGAGCGAAATTCGGCCATTTTGGTTTTTTGCGAACAAGGATGAGGTAAGCGCTCAGAGTTGTCATCGCAGCCACTACCGGAGGCCATGTTGCATGGGTAAGATTTCTTGATAATTCAATCAAACCGCCAAAAAAAGTGCGCGTCATCTCTTCGTTCAGGGTGATGCCCAGCACGTGCTTGGATTGGTTTGATAAAATAAGAATGGACGCCCCCGCCACATAGCCGACCAGAACCGAGCGGGAAATGTATTGCAGTAAATCCGCAACTCGCAAAATGGCACCTAAAAGACA
Organism: Akkermansiaceae bacterium; assembly: GCA_049240965.1. Lineage (GTDB taxonomy): Bacteria > Verrucomicrobiota > Verrucomicrobiia > Verrucomicrobiales > Akkermansiaceae > UBA956. The sequence continues at coordinate 10,459 of JBMLRP010000069.1, read as the reverse complement.
AAAAATGCCAACCATGAATACCAGAAGCGGGATCAATTCCATTTCCCTGTCTCGAAGCGCTGGCGACGCTGCAAAAAAAGAAAACAGCATGAATGCGGTAGCGTTGGTTGGGCCCAATATCGTGTGCCGGGATCCGGAAAAAAATGGCGCGGCGATGGATGCGGATATGGATCCGATAATCCCATAAAAAATGGGGAGATCCGCAATCGCGGCAAAAGCAATTCCCTGGAGAATCGCTAGAAGCGTGACATTGATCGATGCGCGGAAATCCGCCTTGAATTTACCCAGGTCATAGTCCCGTAACTGACCCACCCAGGGAGTTGCCGAGAGGTGTTCTCCGTAAAAAAACGACTTCGCTCCATAAAACACTCGCCGTATGGGATGTCGTGATGTCATGGGATTTTGTTAGAGAAAACGAACTCTGCGAAACAGTATGATGCCGCATAACACACATAAAACATTCGGCGACCATAGCAGGATTTTGGCAAAGGAAGGATCATTCGATTTTTGCGCTACAAGCGAAAAAATGAAGTAACCGGCACCAAGCAAAAGTGCGATTAATATGCCTGAGGTGGAGTCGTTGCGACGTTTGGTCAAGCTCAATGGAACGGCGATAAATGCAAACGCAAGACTTGCCATGGCAAAGGAGTAACGCTGAGTGATGCTGGAGAGATAGCGGTTGACTTGCTGGGCGTTGAGAGGATCGGGGGGATTGGCCAAGAGTTCCATGATTTCACTCTCTGTCATGCTGCTCGCGCTGTATTTTTTCTTCCGCGTGAGATCCACTTTCCAGGGCGCTGCCGATGCTACATAGATGTTCAGTTCACCGGAGCTCGCCTTGCTCTCAATGTAGGCGGATGTCAGTGTAAGTTTGATTTGTTTTTTCTCCGGATCGACGCCCAAGGTTGCATCCTCAGCATAAACATACTCGCCCAAGTTACCGGACTTTTTGGGATCCGGAAGACGGTAGAGATGCAGACTGTGCAATTTTTCGTTTTCTTTGCTTTGCACAAAGATGCGCAGATTGTTCAACTGCGAGGTGATCATGCCGGGCTTGATCAGCGATTTCGGATCGCGCTCAACGGCTTCGTAGACAATGTTGTCCGTTCTCGCATTGGCAACGGGTACGATCTTCACATTCACCCACAAACACAACGCTGACAAAATCCCTCCAAACACAAAAACCGGTAAGGCAATGCGCGGCAAACTCTGTCCCGCCAGTTGCATCGCATTAAGCTCTTGTTCCTGCGATAGACGCCCGAAAACGAGCAGGGTAGCGGCCATGAAACCCCACGGAATCGTGAACATCAGAGACATCGGAAAAACATTGAGAATAAACTTTCCGACAAGCGGCAGCGGAACTCGCTTTTCTACGATGAGCGGACGAATTTCTTGAAAAATTTGCCCCATCACGAGAAACAAACTCAGAGCGACCACAGAGTACACTGTGGTTTTGGAAATTTGTTTCAGGAGATAGCGGTCTGTGGTGCGAAACATCACTGGCGGCTTTTATCATGAGCCCAAGTGGGCGCTTCTGTCGAGCTTCCACACATGGATGATGAAAAAATCTTCTGCTGCTTGGAGAGAATGATGTCATGCCCTCGTTCAAGAATGCATCCATTTCTCGCTGCGAATCAGGAGAGACACACCGAGAAAAAGAGATTCCATGAATCTCGCGCAAAAATTTGTTTCTATTTTACAATGCCATCGCCGGTGATGCGATACTGGTAGGTGGTCAATTCTCGCAGGGCCATGGGGCCACGGGCATGAATCTTGTCCGTCGAGATGCCGATCTCCGCACCAAAACCGAATTCTTCTCCATCCGCCAAGCGCGTGGACACGTTGTGAAACACGCAGGCGCTATCGATGTGTGTCAGGAAATAGGATGCAGCTGCCGGGTCATCCGTGATGATGCAATCGGAATGATGCGACCCATGGAGATTGATGTGGTCGATGGCTTCCGCCATGGTATCGACGACTTTGATCGAGAGGATGAGGTCGAGATACTCGGTGTCCCAATCTTCCTCATTTGCAGGAGTCATGTCAGGCTGGATGCGCAAAGTTCGTGCGCATCCGCGTAATTCAACGTTTTTCTCTCGGAACGCTGCGGCGAGCTGGGGAAGCAATGCCGGGGCGACGTCTGCATGGATGAGCAGTGTTTCCATGGCATTGCAAACGCCTGGTTTTTGTGTTTTGGCATTCACACTGATGCGCAATGCCATCTCGTGATTGGCCGCGGCATCGATATAGGTATGACAAATGCCATCGTAGTGTTTGATCACGGGCATGCGGGCGAGGGTTACGACAGTCTCGATGAGTCCTTTTCCTCCACGTGGAATGATGAGATCGAGGTAGCGATCCATTTGCGCCAGTGCGACCACGCTCTCGCGATCGGTAAAGGGTATGAGTTGAATCGCATGCGCAGGTAGCCCAGCACTTTCTCCGCCTTGTTGCAGCGCCGTTGCGATGGCACGATTGGAGTGGATGGCTTCTGATCCTCCGCGGAGGATGGTGGCATTGCCCGACTTCAGGCACAAAACTGCGGCATCACTGGTTACGTTGGGGCGGCTTTCATAAATGATGCCAATGACTCCGATGGGAACTCTGACCTGTCGGATCAGCATACCGTTGGGGCGTTTGACCTCACTGAGAAGTTCGCCGCAAGGATCGTGCAAACACGCAACTTGATCAATGCCTGAAGCAATGGATTCGATACGCATGGCATCCAGACGAAGCCGATCCATCATCGCAGCGCTGAGGCCTTTTTCCTGCGCTTGAGCGAGATCGAGTGCATTCGCCGCCACGATCAACTCGGATTGCGCGCGCAATTCCCGGGCCATCGCGCGCAGAATTTCATTTTTTTGATCGGTGGTAAGAGCCGCTAGACCATAGGCTGCCTGACGCGCTTGCTTTCCCATCGAATGGATGGCGGCATGAATTTGTTCGCTGGTGAGAGATACCGACATGGCACAGGATGGATGAAATTCAGTGAGGCAGGAATCGTGTGCCGATGGCATTGCCTTGGCAAATATCGACAAGACGCTCAGGGCGTCGTCCGTTCGCGATCCAAGTTTCGATGCCATTTTCGACTGCGTATTGCACAGCGGTGAGCTTGGATGCCATGCCGCCTATCGAGAATTTTCCTTGGTCATCGCGCACAAAGCTCATCACATCCGCGACGTTACCGACTTCCGGAATCGGTTGATCCGATCCGGGCGCCAGCAGGCCTTCCGCGCTGGTCAATAAGATCAGTCGTTTCGCGCCTGCGAGAACGGCTACACGTGAAGAGAGTTGATCGTTGTCACCCACTTTGAGTTCTTCGATTGCGACAGAGTCGTTTTCATTGATAATGGGGATGATACGCGGTTCTGCGAGCAATCGGTGCAGAGTGCTGGAAATGTTCGTGAAACGTTCGCCGAGATCGGCCGCGGTGAGTAATACTTGCGCAACCGTAATTCCGAAGTTGGCGAAAAGGCTCCCATAAGTTTGCATCAGGCGCGCTTGTCCAACTGCGGCACATGCCTGGCGTGTGACGATGTCGCGCGGATAGCCATCGAGCTGAAAGGAAGCCACGCCAGAGCCGACTGCGCCCGATGATACCAGCATGCAGCGGTGCCCTGCATCCATGAGAGTAGCCAGAGCGGTGACAAGTCTCACAACAGCTGCGCCGTCGAGGGTACCGTCTTCGACACGTGTCAAAACGCCAGTGCCGACTTTGATGATAGTGAGGTCAGAGGAAGGATTCATGTGAAGGCTTCTGGGACAAGTACAGTCGATTTTACTTACGTTGGCGATGGTAAATCCTGACAGCCTGATCAGCCAAGTTCAAAGATCATCACATGAATAAAAAATGAACCGCTAGAGATAAGAATCCAAACCAAATCAAAAACATCTGAGTGAAATTCAGTGTTTGCGAACCGGAGGTTTCATTGTTTTCGTTTTTCGATCCGGACAGATTGATGCCGTATTTCCACATCACTACAAAGCCTGCCGCAATCCAAGAAATGATGAACAATAGAATCAGACACTTGATCAACACGGACATGGAGAAAGGGTATCGAGCGGTGAGCGCGAATGATGAGGGGGGCAATGCTGAAATTCTGAGAGATCAACCCTCCGCGGCCAATGTCTTGTGGCTACCATCGCAAAACGGAGGATTTTTCGTGGCCTTGCACAGGCAGAAATACAACGTTTTTTTCTCGGGAACTTCAAACTTCATCGCCTGAAGGCCTGTTCCCTTGTGGGAGCCGTCACAGAAGGGTTGATTCGAGCTACGACCGCAGGAACACCACCAATGGGTGCCGGCTTCGACTTCGAGTGCCATGGATTTGAGCCCGCTGGGGATTGGTTTTTCTGCCATGCACAGAGCATAACAAAATTCGCCGGGAAAGTCAATCATTCTCGGGACGTGGATCGCGTGAGAGCAAATCACGCAGCGCCAGAGCCGCGGGGCGATCTTGGTAGAGAATGCTGTAAACGGCATCAATGATGGGCGTGCTGACATGTGCAGCGCGTGCGGCTTCGTAGATCGACAGCGTGTTTGGCACACCTTCGGCAATCATTCCAATGCTGGCAACCGCCTCATCGAGTGGTCTTCCTTGACCGAGCGCCAGGCCCACCCGGTGGTTGCGCGAGTGATGGGAAAAGCAGGTTGCGATCAAATCTCCCACGCCTGACAAGCCGGTAAATGTCTCGCGTTGTCCGCCCAGCGCGATACCGAGTCGTGTCATTTCGCTCAGGGCCCGTGTCACCAGTGCCGCGATGGCATTGTCTCCCAGCCCTAAGCCTGCGGCGATGCCTGCTGCGATGGCGTAGATGTTTTTGATGGCTCCTCCTAATTCAATGCCAGCAATATCAGTACTCGTGTAGGTGCGGAAGTGGGGAAAGGTAAAAAGCTTTTGAAGAGAAGATGCCAACTCATGATCGCGCGATCCGATGACCGCGCAAGTCGCCAGGCGGCATGCGATTTCTTCCGCATGATTGGGACCCGATATGACCGCCAACGGATTTTTGGGAAAAATCTCACGCAAAATCTGACTCATGCGATCACCGGTATTCCGTTCGATACCCTTCGCGCTCGATACCAATGCGGCAGTCGTTCCAATCGCTGCCAATTCTTGTGCTGTGCTTCGGGTCGCTGAGGTGGGGACGGAAAAAATGATGAGATGGTGATTCGCTGCTTCGGCCAAGTTCGTGCTGGCTTTCACGTGATCATGAAGTTGCACACCGCTCAGGTATTTCGGATTTTGGTGCTTCGCATTGATTTCCTGCGCGACATGATTGTCGCGACCAATCATCGTGACGCGTTCGCAGCGTTCACCTAACAAATAAGCGAGCGCGGTGCCAAAGGAACCGCTGCCGATGATGGCGATAGAGGGAAATGATCTGGCTGAAGAATCCGGCATGAACGAGCAAAATTAGGATTTTTTCGAAAAATGGTTTTCCGTGCCGTTGCGCAGGCGTTGGATGTTGCTGCGGTGTTTCCAAATCGCAAGTATGGCGATCAAAACCGAGAAGGCAAAAAGCGGTTTGTTCCATGTGCCTGCTTCCCATAGCGTGGGAAGATCAGGATTATTATTGATGTGATGAAACCGCGCACCGAAGTGGGTTAGCAGGGGAAGTGCAGCTGCAGCGCCGATGCTAGCCACTGAAACGTAGCGAGTGGTGAAGAACAGCAAGGCCCATAGTATTACAAGAAGAACAATCGCAGCAGGCATCAGCGCGATAATGACACCGGCGGATGTGGCAATTCCCTTGCCGCCTTTGAAGCCAACCCATGGAGAGTAGTTGTGGCCCAGAATCGAGAGCAGACCGGTGAACACAACCAGTGTTTGTGCGGTAAACTGTTCTTCTGCGGGAAAAAGATAGGCATGAGAAAGAAGGGGCGACAATGAAATCCCTGGCGATTGGCCCTCGAAACGAATCAATGTCATTCCCAGTAACGTGGGAACCAGTCCTTTCAAAACATCGAGTAAAAAGCAGGGGATCCCACAACTTTTTCCCAAAACTCGCCAAACATTGGTGGCGCCGATGTTGCCCGATCCGTGTTGCCGGATATCGATACCTTTGCATTTGCCGAATATCCATCCGAAAGGAATGGATCCCAATAGAAAAGCGAGGACAGGACAGAGCCAAAGTTGCATATCAAGTAGCGGGCGTGGAGGCGGGTTTGCGGACGCGCAGATTGATGAGTTCCACGCAGAAGGAGAAGGCCATGGCAAAGTAGATGTAACCTTTTGGCACGTGGAAGCCCACACCTTCCGCCAGTAGTGTGGTGCCGATGAGGATCAAAAATGCCAAAGCCAGAATTTTCACCGATGGATGCTTGGAAACAAAAGCACTGATTGTACCAGAGGCCAAGAGCATGACTGCGATTGATATGACAACAGCGCACATCATCAGAGAAATACGAGTAGGGTCATTGACCATACCTACCGCCGTAATGACCGAATCGAGGGAGAAAACGATATCGATCATCATCACTTGCAGGAGCACAGAAGTCAGAGAAATGGAGGCTTTGCCACTTTGCCCCATCCCTTCATCCAAGCTTTCCATTTTGTGGTGGATTTCTTTGGTGGACTTCCAGATCAGGAAAAACCCTCCCAGAATCAGGATGATGTCCTTGACGGAAATTCCCATGCGCCCGGCGGCATCGACGAGCGCGTGTGCCGGATCGGTTTGAGAACTACCCTGCAAGGTCTCTACCAGAGCCGGGTGGATGGCGATGGAAAAGACATCATTTTTGAGGCTCATAATCCATGTGATCGATGCCAGCAATACCAACCTCGCCAACATTGCCAGTCCCAGACCGAAGTAGCGACCTAACTTGCGGTCTTTCTCCGGCAGTCGGTCAACAAGGATCGAAATGAAAATGATGTTATCGATGCCCAGCACGATTTCGAGCAGTGATAATGTGAGCAGGGCTCCCCAGGCTTCCGCTTGGTTCATCCAGGCAAAATCAAGATAAGAGGCGAGTATCAGACTGTCGGTCATAGAGGTGATTGAGTGGAAAATTTCAAGGCGCGTTGCTTCATTTGCGTCGCCATCAGTGACAAGGCATTCGCGCGCGTAGGAGCCAGATGTTCTTTCAAACCGGTTTGCTCAATGAAAGACATGTCGGCCATGAGAATATCATCAGGGGATTGCTGATTCAACACTTCGATAAAAAGCGCGATCATGCCTTTGGTGATTAGCGAGTCAGAATCAGCGAAAAATTCAACCTTGCCATCCTGATAGCCGGCATCGAGCCATACCTGCGATTGACAACCCTTGATCAAATGATCCGAATTTCGAGCGGTATCGGGAAGTGGAGCCAGTTTGCGGCCAAGAGCGATGACGTATTCGTATCTCTCCTGCCAGTCTTGAAAAAATGAGAGTTCTTCCAGCAGGTGTTGTTGTTTCTCAACGATGGTCATCTTCGGCACGATGCTAGCGCATGAGATAACGTGGGGCAATTATGAATTTTCGTGGTAATTCCACTTGCGACCAGATGGCGGAGAGGGTGGGTTTATCTGAGAGCAAGTTGCCGTAAAAATCCATTGAGAATCAGAATCGATCCGCCTAGCATCGTGGCGCTGAATCGATATTTGCAGCCCTCATTTGCTGGGTGGCGAAACCATGGATTGCTTGTATTCTGTTCAGCACAAAACCTGCGAATCACGAGATTGTTGTGAAAAAAACACTGGGTATTTTTATTGTCTTTGTGCTGATCTGCGTTCTCACAGCATCACTGAGCGATGTCTTTTTGCGGCCTCAGAACGTGGAAAACCTGATCATGCGTATCGGTTTGTATGGAATCATGGCCATCGGAGTATCGTTTGTCATTATGACTGGTGGTATCGATTTGTCTCTTGGTTCGATGGTCTGTCTGACGGGTTGTGGTCTGCCCTGGTTATTGATGAGAGTTGGTTGGTCGCCCTCTGCCGCTTTGATGGGGCTTCTGGTGTTGACTCTCATGATTGGTTTTGCTCATGGATGGATGATCACAAAGTGGCGGCTGCAACCTTTCATCGTCACACTTTGCGGCTTGTTGATCTATCGAGGTGCGATGCGGGGTCTGGCATCGGATCAGTCCCTGGGGTTTGGAACGGCGCACGATAGTCTGCGTTGGATTGCCATCGGTAAAATTCCGCTGGGTCAGCTTCCGATATCTCTCCCTATGCCCTTTGTTTTGTTGATGGTCATCGCGGCCACGGCGGCGGTTTTTTTACGATACACGGTAGCGGGACAGCATCTTCTGGCACTGGGACACAACGAGGAAGCTGCGCGCCATAGTGGCATTCTCACCCATCGATTGATCATCGCCAGCTACATGGTTTGCTCCTTGCTGTCCGGTTTTGCCGGGGTTCTTTTTTCCATGGATGTGAATTCATCCCAGCCTTCTGACTTTGGGAATTTCTACGAATTGTATGCCATCGCCGCGGCTGTATTGGGCGGTTGCAGCTTGCGTGGTGGACAGGGCGCGGTCATGGGCGTATTGATCGGAACCGCTCTGATGCAGGTTCTTCGCAACATGATCGTGCTGGTTTTTCCCGCAAGACAAAACATGGAGTTTGCCATCATCGGGGTGGTGATCTTGTTAGGGGTATTGGGCGATGAGTGTTTCAAGCGGATCTTTGAGCGGCGTTCCTCTTAGGAATATTTCTGTTGTTGTCTGTGTTCCTGTGATAGGAATTTGGCATCATGAAGCACACCAATTCTTCTCACGGCCCACAATGCCAAATCTGCGGCTGCGCCTCCCTTTCATTGTTGCGTCGTGCTGAGTTGATACGCCCTGTGTTACGCTCAATCATTGTGGAGGATATCCATCACTGGGATGATTCGGGATGGATCTGCCTTGATGATATGCAGAAGTATCAGCAGCGATACCTTCACGAGTTATTGCGGCAGGAGAAGGGCGAGCTGACAGAACTGGAAAATGAGGTGCTCAAGGATTTGCGTGATCACGAACTTACCACCAAAAACCCGCTCAAAGAGGATGATGACGCTGCTGCCACATTTGGGGAGAAGATCGCCGACCGCATGGCTGAATTCGGTGGAAGTTGGAAATTCATTTTATCTTTTTGTGCCGTGCTGATGTTATGGGTGGTGATCAATGTGGTTGTTTTGGCTTCCCATCCGTTTGATCCCTATCCTTTTATCTTGCTCAACCTATTCCTGTCGGCCCTGGCATCCGTGCAGGCTCCGTTGATCATGATGAGCCAAAACCGTCAGGAGGCAAGAGATCGTCTCCGCTCCATGAACGATTATCAGGTGAATCTTAAAGCGGAATTGGAAATCCGCCACCTTCATCAGAAAATCGACCATTTGCTCTCGCGTCAATGGGATCGTTTGCTAGAGATTCAAGAAATACAGATCGAGCTCATTCAGGAAATGCGCACACGAAAATAACGCTGGGTTGAGATTTTTTTCGATTTGGTGCTTCTTTCACGGGAAAAATCGGTTACATTTCCTTACCCGAAAATGACAAATCAAGTGTCAGTATAAGGTGTTAGCTATTATGAGTGAGCAAGTGAAGGGAATCGAGTTGGCCAAGGCCTGCGCCAAGGCGGCTGATGAAATGCAGGCAGAAAACATCCAGGTATGGGACGTGAGGGGACTATCTACGATCACCGACTTTGTGGTTTTGTGCTCGGGTTCATCAATGCCGCACTTGCGAGCGATCATGCGCGACGTCGCCGGTCACGTGATCGAGTGGCATGGTGTGAAGCCGATCTTGTCCGAGGGAAATGCCGATAGTCGCTGGGTGGTTCTCGATTACATCGATGTCATGGTACACGTGCTGCACACGGAGATGCGCGAGTTTTACGACTTGGAATCAATGTGGGCCAAGGCAAAGCCGGTGGAATGGCGACCGCAGAGCTGACGCGGTCAACCACATAGGCAGTTCTCAAGGACTGAGTCGCTCGATAGACCAATCTTGTTCGGCTTTGGAGTAAAGAAAACGGTCGTGAATCCGCGCCGGCCCTCCCTGCCAAAATTCCAGAGTTTCCGGCACTACGCGGAAGCCACCCCAGAACGAGGGCAGGGGGATTTCCCCGTGTTGGAATTTATCCCCGATTTCCTGTAGTTTCTGCATCAGCAATTTCCGCGAACTGATGACGGAACTCTGCTGGGAAACCCACGCACCGATCTGGGATTCGCGCGGACGTGAGGTGAAATATTTCAGGGACTCGGTAGTCGATATTTTTTCCGCACGACCTTGGATGATGACTTGCCGTTCGAGAGTGATCCACGGAAACAACAGACAGACCTGCGGGTTGTCCGCGATCTGCCGTGCCTTGCGGCTTTCGTAGTTGGTGAAAAACACGAAGCCTTGTTGATCGAAATACTTGAGCAATACCGTGCGTTGGAGCGGTCGGCCCTGTGCATCGACCGTGGCGAGCGTCATGGCATTCGGCTCATGCACTTGGAGTTCGATGGCCTGCTGGAACCACTGGGTGAATTGTTGAATGGGATT
>JBMLRP010000068.1:0-65107 GCA_049240965.1 Akkermansiaceae bacterium | reverse complement strand
GAATAAAATTTTGCGATTCCGTCGCCTTCCGAGGGGTGAATTTCAGAAAAAACCACCCAAAACAGTCCCGGAAGCCATCTTTTGTGACACAGATCGCCACAAATGAACATGGAAAAAACAATGATAAATCAAGGGATTTTGCGTTTTTTTTGAGTTTTTCTCACCCGAAATGATTTTTTTTTCATGGAACCGAGATTTTTTCTTGCGGTCCTGCCAAAAATGGGTTTTTATGTCTTCGTCATCTGAGAAAAATTCTGTCCAAAAATACACGATGTTCGTTCATTCGTTTGAGTGTGTCTCGTTCAGAGTCAGTCTTAGATCCACAAAAAAACCAATTGCATCCAATCTCAAAAAACATATGAAACCAAAAACAATTCTCACAGGCCTTGCTGCAGCATTGCTCGCACCAGGCGCCCTGTTCGCTCAAACTACTGCAACGACCACTCCTGTGGGGTATGTTAGTTTAACAATTCCTGCTGAATCAGATTCTACATTCACACCAGCCCTGAGCCAAGCGCCAGTTTTATCCACAGCTGTTACGCAAGTAAGCGGAAACACTGTTTCATTCAGCGCGACTGGCATCACCGCCAATTCTTTTGTTAATGCAGATCCTGCATTTACGAAGTCATATCTACTGGTTACTTCAGGTCCACTTCAGGGACAGCGATACCCAATATCAGGCAACACGACTTCTTCAATCACCGTTGCTGCGTCCACTAGTTTGCAGACAGCTGGTCTTCTTGCTGGCGCTACTTTTTCGGTTATTAACAACTGGACCCTTCAAACTTTGTTTCCTGGCGGTTCCGGTGTTGGCGTTTCGACAGATTTGTATGAGCCTCTTGGTTTGGTGTTAGTGTCTGATCAATCTACTGTTGGAGTCAATCGTGCTAGCACTGGTGCCTACTACTATTATGTAGGCGATGAAACTTTCCCAGCAGGCTGGAGAGATGCAAACGATCCAGAAGGTCAGTCCTACAACGATTTACCACTTGATCCAACTATAACCTACACTATCAGGACTGGTCTTACCCCTCAAACTCTCACCTTGTCAGGTCAGGTTGCATCTACTAAGTTAGTTAGTTACTTTGTAACTGCAGATGAGGCTAATGACCAATACGTGTCAAATCCTTTTCCTGTTGACATCACGCTTCAAGCTTCAGGTTTGCAGTCAGCTGTTGTAGAGTCTACAGACATCTATGATCCAAAAGATTTGGTGTTTGTTTACGATGAAACATCAGAGGGAGTTAACAAAGGTGCCTCAGAAACTTATTTCTACTTTGCAGGTGACAACGACTTCGCGGCGGGATGGCGGAATGCTAACGATCCCGAAGGTGAATTGATTACTGCTCCTGTTTTAAAAGCAGGTCGTTGTTTCACAATTCGCAAGCAAGCCTCTGAAAATCCGGGAGAAGTTGTTTGGTCTGCACCGCTTCCTTACACACTTAATCCTCAGTAACTTTTTACAAATAACAACCAATCATTAATCACAACAAAATTAAAATCATATGAAATTAGTATATACTACATTATTATTATCAGCATTTGCTGCACAAGCAGCGATCAGCATCAGCACTACCGCTGTCACAAATGCACGCAATGCAGCTGGAACTGCAAGTGTTACATCTGGAACGCTTGCTCTTTTGATAGTTGATACCGGTAACGATGGATTTTTTGATTTTGGCTCTCTCGCTAACGGTTCGACACTTACTGCCGCCTCTTTCGATCCCGGTTTAAATTCTACCGCTGCAGGAATAGATATTGGTAGCTTTTTTGGTGGCGAACTGGTGATTAACCGGATTTCCACTGGAACTGGTTCTGTGGCAGGTTTGCTGACCAATTTCAACGCTACCCCGTATCTTAATTTGAAATTCGCGGTGGTTTGGTTCGATGGAGTGACAACCTCTGCAACTGGTAATGCTACAGCTGGTACTAACTGGGGTGTCGTTAGGGGTTCTGACTGGACATTCCCTGCAAGTGACAGCGGTACTTTCACCCATTCCAGCTCTAGCTTTGCTTCAGCATCGGTTTATGCGCAGGTAAACGCAAACCTTCCTTCGGCAGGCGCATCTAACTTTAGAACAACCTTGGGTGATGCTACAACAGGAGCTGCTTCGTTCCAAATCATCCCAGAAACCAGCACATCGTTGCTTGGTGCGATTGGCGCTTTGGCTTTGCTTCGTCGTCGTCGTAACTAATGTTGCTAATACTTTGAGATTGGTTTCTCTCTTTGAGGTCGGACTTCGGTCCGGCCTCATTGTTTTTTAGGGCGAATCTTGTTCCGTAAAGTGGTGGAGATTTCCTGCGCCGTTGCCCCGTTCACTGATCGACTGCGATCAATTCACGCGCTTTCTCTTGCTTTACTAACCGCGGCTGAGTCATGGCGAAAAAACGCTCATGGTTTCACTGAATCGCAAAAGCCAGGCAGCGCCAGCGACGCATATGTGACAAATTGATTTCATGATTTTCCACGAAAAAACATTGACGCGCGTGGGCGGCGACATAGCATATGCGCGGAGTTTCCCATCAATATCATGAGTATTTCCCTTCGTCGTATGATCACCGTGGCTGCCGCCGCGTTCGCCATCGCCAACGCTGCCGCTCAGGAAGCAAAATTGAAAGTAGCCACTGTCGATATGTCGCAGTTGTTCAAAGAGTTTTATCAGACGAACATTGCTCAGCAGGAGATCAATGTGGAGCGCGCGCGCATCCAGAAAGATAACAACGAAAAATTGACGACCATTCGCCAGATCGAGACTGACATCCGCACCCTCAAGCAGCAGTCCGAAGATCCTTCACTCTCTGACAAGAAAAAAGCCGATGTATACAAGGAATATCAAGCCAAGTATCAAGAGGGCATTCAGTTGGACAAAGAGCGTCGCGAATTCCTCGGTCGCAAAGATAAAGCGTTGAATGAGAAAATGGTGCAGCGGATGCGAGGAATCCTAGACGAGATCCGCAAGTTGGTGGAAGAGCGCGCCAAGGCTGAAAATTATGATTTTGTCTTCGACAAATCGGGCATGAGTACCTCACAGGTGCCGATCTTGTTGTATTCCAAAGACGCGACCGACATCACTCCGTCCTTGCTGAAAGAGCTCAATAAAAATGCTCCAGTAGATGCGAAACCAGTGGAAGGAGCTCCCACACCGGATGAGGCACTCAAGCCTAAGGACGGCGCTTCTGACGCCACAGGTGGACAGTAAATCCCATCATTGATCTTGTGGAATTAGCACTGGACGAGCTTGTTCGTATTACAGGTGGTCGATTGATTCGTGAGGGCGCAGGGCGTTCTTTTGATGGTATTTCATCGCTGGATCTTGCAGGCCCCCGGGAAGTAAGTTTCCTGGGAAATGCCAAATATACGACGCAATTCCAGCAGTCCCTCGCGGGAGCCTGCCTTGTGGCTCCCGGTGTGGATGGAGCTCCTGAGGGGATGGCCTTGATCGAGGTGGATAACCCCACCATGGCGTTTTCTGCCGTAATTCAACATTTCGCGCAGAAACAACTGGCTTTTCAGCCGGGGATCGATCCGCGCGCGATGGTGGACACCAGTGTCGTGCTTGATCCTGAGAAGGTGCGCATTCATCCCGGTGCGGTGATTATGGCGGGGGCGGTGATTGGAGATGGAACAGAAATCTATCCCAATGCGGTCATCGGCCGTGACGTGGTGGTTGGTCGAGATTGCCTGATTTATCAAAATGTCAGCATTCGTGAGCGATGCGTGATCGGCCATCGCGTGATTTTACAACCCGGAGCCGTGATTGGTGCCGATGGTTACGGCTATGAATTTTCCGCAGGGAAACACCAGAAGATTCCTCAGGTAGGGATTGTCGAACTGGGTGATGACGTGGAAGTGGGTGCGAACACCACCATTGATCGCGCGCGTTTTGGGAAAACCGTAATTGGAGAGGGCACGAAAATCGATAACCTCGTGCAAATCGGCCACAACGTGCAGATCGGCAAACATTGTCTGGTCATCGCTCTAACAGGCATTGCTGGAAGTGCCAAGATGGGGAACTACGTGACCTGTGCGGCGCAAGTGGGGGTTGCGGGGCACTTGGAGATCGGAGATAAGGCTGTATTAGCGGCTCGTACCGGTGTCACGACAGACCTTCCCGGCGGCGTGGTTTATCTGGGAAATCCCGCCCAACCGATGAAGCAGGAACTGAAGATCATGGCACAACAGCGCCGTCTGCCCAAGCTCATGGAGGAAGTCAAAGAACTCAAGCGTCGAATCGATCAATCCTAACAGATGAACGATGGAGAAACGTGTTCTGAAAAAAATTCATCTCAATCGATTTGCCCAATGTTGGCACACGATTCGCTAGATTCTGCCATGTAACTGTTTGGTTTTGGGTTATCCGATAGTTGCACAAAAAGGGGCGGCGAATCGATCGAGCATCAAAGGGTTCGCCGCCCACTTTTTTTTCACAATGAGGATCATTTGCTGGCAAGGGTTGACGGATCGCCCCGTCTAAATCACACGAATGCATGACCAGTCCGAAGGTTTTCCCTGGTGGCAATCAGCCTCCCGATACCCCGGCAACACTGCTGGAGTTGCTACCAGCATACCGTTGACCCTCGGAAGTGCTCGTCAGAGGTCCACGGATCACCTGAACCTCGGAACCCACACCGATTCGCTTGTAGAGATCGATGACATCGCGCGAAGACATGCGGATGCAGCCGTAGGATGCGGGACTGCCGAGACGCCACTCTTCCGGCGTTCCATGGATATAAATGCAGCGGCGGTAAGTATTGCGATTTTGCCTTTCTTTTCCGTGTAGCCAGAGGATGCGCGAGACAATGGGATCTCGACCGGGCGCGTTCGGCTTGAGAATCTCACCCGTGGGCTTACGCGACTTGAAGACCATGCCCTTGGGGGCGTAGTCGCCGATTTTGCGCGCCACAACCAACTTGCCCAATGGAGTTCGATTACTGCCGGAATTGCTTCCGAGTCCGAACTTGGAAGTGGAAATTTGATACGCCTTCACGGGGACTCCGTCGGACGTTAGGAGAAGTTTTTGGTCGCGCACCGATACAATCATTTTTGAGCGACGATCCACCTGAGTCCCGCACTGACAAAGCAGCAATGCGGAGGCAATCACCGCAAGGTGGAAAAACCACGAAGAGAGAAAGGGTGGAAAAAACTTGATCACGAATCAAGGGTGTTCATGGTGGCCATCTCCTTGGCCCCCTCCGCCTTACCTGAAGGCAGCATTCTTACCAATGAAGATAGCGAAGTGTAGAAAAATCCGATCGGAAAGGGAAGCAAAAGAATCGCAGAACTGAATTTAGCATCCATGGCGGCTTCGATTACCACATAAAGGAAAAAGCTACCGAAAAGAAATTCCACCACAGGTGTCAGTGTCTTGATCGCCTTATAGCTACTCTTTTTCCAATCCGTACGGGGTTTCTGGTCGATGCCATATTTGGGCGTGCGCACAAATGCGGACTGGTGATTGAAAACCGCCTCGATCACTGCCTTCGCATTGTTCACTGACATCCCAATGCCCAATGCCAGCAGAAGGGGAAGATAAGGAATCTCCTTCCACCAAGTTCCCGGGCGCAATGCTTTTTGTGAAGTAAGGTAGAATGCAACGATGGACACGGTGGTAAAGAAGAAAATCGATCCGTTAATGAGGTAGTATTCCACCGGACCGAGTTTCACCGTCGAATGCTGATTAGGATAGATCAAGAAGCACAGGCAGATGAGTGCAAGGTAGGCGAAGTTCGATGTCAAATGAGCGAAAGCCTCCATCTTGATTGGCAACGATACTTTGCTGCGGAGAATCGACGGCAACACTTTTTTGCAAACCTGGATTGAACCCTTGGTCCAGCGGTGCTGTTGGCTTTTGAAGCCATCCATGTCCACAGGCAACTCTGCTGGAGTTTCCACATCATTCAGGAACACAAAACGCCAACCCTTCAACTGGGCCCGGTAAGAGAGATCCATGTCCTCGGTCAGGGTATCGTGCTCCCAACCACCGGCGTCTTCGATGCAGGACTTGCGCCACATTCCAGCGGTGCCATTGAAAGTAAAAAAGCGTCCCGAGCGATTGCGTGCGGTCTGCTCCAGTTCCAAGTGACCATCCAAGAACATCGCCTGAACGCGGGTCAGCACATTGTAGGTGCGGTTGAGGTGTCCCCAGCGCGTCTGAATCAAACCGACTTTTTCGTCGGTGAAAAAGTGGATCGTCTTTTGGAGAACATCGGGGTTGGGCACGAAATCGGCGTCGAGAATGAACAGATACTCTCCCTTGGCCATGGGTGTGGCATTTTCCAAAGCTCCTGCCTTGTAGCCCGTGCGGTCATCGCGGTGAATCATTTCCGCATCGAATCCCATGCCGCGCAACCGGGCCGCACCTGCTTCACAGATGGCAGTGGTTTCATCCGTGGAGTCATCGATAATCTGGATTTGCAGCTTATCCTTGGGGTAATCCAATGCCGCCACGCTGTCGAGCAAACGATCCACTACGTGCATTTCATTAAACACCGGCAATTGGATGGTGACGAGCGGCAGATCTTGAAAAAGCTCTTTAGGCTTGGGCTTATCGTTGCGATGCTTGAGATAGAGGTAAACAATGGTCAACCGATGAAAGCCATAGCCAGACATGCCGATCAGCACGACCAGATAACAAATATACCAAAGGGGAGAAGTAATGTCCATGAGCAGATGCAGTGATTACGATGGAGCGAAGAGAAATGTTTCAGTGGGAACACACGCGGCAAGCAGGAAACATTCGCCGCCTTGCGCACTATAGCGAGATTTTACCGCCCCCCCCCGGCAAAGCCAAGACAAAATCCCCCACCCTGTCAAGTCGGAAGATGGGTCGCGGATGATTTCGACGATTCCCCTGTTCCGTCTTGCGCCTGATTCGGGCGCTGCTAGGATGGGTGCGCATGCCAAATATCGTGTATTTCGACCTCGAGACCCAGCGGAGTTTCAGTGATGTGGGTGGGTTTTCCCAGAAACACAAAATGGGCGTTTCTGTGGCCGTCACTTATTCTACAGCACGCGGCGAATATACGATTTATCAGGAAAACGAGATGCAGGCTCTGGTGCAGGAGCTTACGCGCGCTGATTTGGTGGTGGGGTTCAATCATATCGGTTTCGACTACGGGGTTTTGCAATCCTACGCGGTATTTGATCTGATCGAACAAACACGCAACCTCGACATGCTCGTCGATATCGAAGCCACCCTTGGGCATCGACTGAAACTGGATTCCATTGCATCGGCATCGCTAGGAACGGGGAAAACAGCGGATGGCCTGGATGCACTCAAATGGTGGCAGGAGCACAAACGCACTGGCAGCCCCGAGCCCTTGCTCAAAATCGCGGAATATTGCTGCTACGATGTCAAAGTCACCAAAATGGTGCATGAGTTCGGCATGGAACATGGTTTTGTGAAATTCGCGGACCGCAATGGCCAGATGCAGCAATGTGCCGTGTCATGGAAACTTTGATTTTTGCGATTTTCCGAAACATCCTTCGCTTCGACGACGTTAACAGCTCATGCGCCAGTTATTTGTACTAGCATTAATCACATCTATTTCTCAAGCTCATCCCTTACCCCGGGTGTCCTGGGATTCCGACGCACAGGGCACATGGCCGTTGCCTGGCATCCAAGGCTACCGTGTGGCGCCTGGATCCACCAAGTCGGCGCCCATCATGATCCCTGAACTCGGCGATAAGGAAAAAGAAGCCGGCGGGGAATGGCGCTTACTGGCATCCACGGACGTCTATGGAGTGGTGGCTGGGGGATTGGCGGAAGTGACTCTGGAAGCCGTTGATCCCGCCACCGGCGAGACCTTTGCCTCCTCGACTACAAAGCTCACTAACGAAGCACCACGCGCGAAGTGGGCGATGATATTTTCCTCAGAGCAACCTGGCGGTGAAGCGAAACTGGCCTTTGATGGCGACAGCAGGACGATCTGGCATTCGCGATACGCAGGAGGAAAAGCCGAAGGTCCCCACGTGATCGGCATGGAATTTGGCAAAGCCCAGTTGCTTAGCGGCATTCGCTACACACCCAGGGAAGGATTTGGAAATGGTAACGCGCGGGATTATCGCTTGGAATATCAGAGCAAAGGACAATGGCTCGAGGCTTCATCAGGCACCGTCGCCAAGGGCAAGGAAACCGCGCCGATGGAAATCCTTTTTGCTGAAAAAACCAGTGTGGAAGCGATACGCATGACCATCCTTAGCGACATCACCGGTGGTGGATTCGGAGCCTGTGCCGAACTCGCTCCCTTGGGGATTCCCTGGCCTCTGCCAGTGGAAAAAGCCATTCCTGCGCGTCATCGCGCAACGGTCGAAATCCCCGCCGCAATACTCAGCAAGATGACTGGCAAGCGTTTCATTCTGCGCGCGCGCAACAAGGGTGCTACCGCAGTACTTGGGGGTGTCGATCTGGCACGCATTCACACCGCCCCGGGTCCGAAGCTCTATGGGAGATCCAATGGTGGCCTCGGTCCCGATAAACTCGGCGCGGGCTTGCTGGGGTTTGATGCGCTCACCGAACATCAGCAAAAAGTGCTCACCATCATGACCGTGCGTCCGAACTCCCCTGCCGCAGCGGCTGGTTTGATGGCTGGTGACGCGATTCTCTCCGTATCGGGATTTCCCCTCGCAGAAAATGATCTCAATCCTGGATGGGAGTGGTTCAGCCAGAGCCACGAATCCCTATTGGGACGAGCCACCGAAGCAGCTCTGCGCGGCCAGAAATCCGAACTCGTTCTCGGAGTTTTGCGCGACGGCCAGGAAAGAGCGATTCCTCTGAAACTTCCGCGGACACGCGCCTTCAGCACCATGGATCCAGCCACGGATGGCGAGGCTGCCGCATTGTTGAAAGACATGCTGCATTATGCAAAAACCAAGCAACATGCCAATGGATCGTGGTCAAACGACATCATCCGCACCTGTTGGTCGGCACTTGCCCTGATGGCCACGCGCGAAGCTGGCAACAAAGAGAACGTCAAACGCGCCGTGGATTGGTCTCTTGCCAAATACCCGAAACCGGAAAACTATGGCAACCTTGGCTTCTGGAGCGGAGCATACGCCGGCATCCTCTACAGTGAATGGTATCTTGCCACTGGAGATGAACGTGTATTGCCCCACCTCGACGCCCTGCGCGACTGGGCCTTCAACGGCAAACACACCAGTGCCTGGAACGTTCCCGCGCTGGGACACGGACCCGATGGCCTTCCTTATGGACAAAAAGCACTCGTCGCGCCGGCCTGTCACTTGCTGGTGTTCGAAGCTCTCGCCCAGCGCTGCGGCATGAAATCCGCTCTCTTTGAAATGCTCATGCCCTATATGGAAATGGCATGGTCTGATCCCAAAGAAGGCGGCCACGGCGCACTGGGCTACAACCGTTCCTACAAGGACACCGAAGAGTTTTGGTCGCGCTCGGGATTGTTCGCCATCGCCTGTCAAGTGCGTGGGCAGCGCTCCGACATGCGGGACGCGATGACCATGTTCATGGAAAAAAACCATCCGTGGCTGCGCAACACCCACGCCTATGGCGAGCCGGGAGCAGGTTGGGGCTTGCTCGGATTGAATCTCGCAAGACCACAGGCCTTCGGCACAGTGCTACGCGAATACGCTTGGTCATTTTCCCTGGCCTGGGAGCCCGGCTACGGCCTTCATTTTACCACACCCCACATGGGTGCCCCCTACATGGGTGAGGACGATTTGCTGAACGCGGTTTATCCACTCGTGCTTCAGGCAAACAAAAAAACCCTGACACTCACCGGTGCCAAAGACCGCAATTGGTGGAAATGATGATGATCATTGGTTCCTGTTTTTTATAGCGAACGGCATCGAGAATTACCGCGACATTTTCCTCGCTCATCCCGATAGGTCGCGGTAGTCTCAGCGCGGCAAATAGAACGCTATCATGGAGCAAGATACAATCATCGCCGTTTTGATGGGCGGCCCGGGATCCGAGCGCAAGGTTTCACTTGCTTCCGGAGCTGCCGTGGTCAAAGCCTTGCAGGAAAAGGGATTCCGCGTGCAAGCTATCGACGTGACAGGACCTGACTTTGTCCTGCCAGAAGGCACGGGCCTATGCTTCAACGTGATCCACGGCACTTTTGGCGAAGACGGCACATTGCAGGAATTGTTAGAAAAGCGTGGAGTCCCATACACAGGAGCCGGCATTGCCAGCAGCCGCGTGGCCTTTGACAAAAATCTCGCCAAAGAAAAATTCATTGCTGCAAACGTGCCAACTCCAACTGCCGAAATTGTCGATGTCAGCAACGGCGTGCGCCTGCCCGAAATGCCCGTTCCTTTCGTGGTCAAGCCACCGCGCGAGGGATCGAGCGTGGGCGTTCACATCGTGTTGCGTGAGGAAGATGCCATGCCGGCGATGCAAGATGCCGCAAAGTATGGCAATGACATTCTCGTAGAGCAATACATCGCAGGGAAAGAACTGACCGTGGGAGTGCTCAACGGCGAGGCCTTACCTATCGTGCACATTGCTCCTCGCAGTGGGTTCTACGACATGAGCAACAAGTATCCATGGATGAACGGCGGTGACGGCAGTGATTATTATTGCCCTGCAGATCTTGATGCCGCCACCACGCAAGCCGTGCAACAAGCGGCTGTGGCAGCAAACAAGGCCCTGGGGATTGAAGTTTACTCACGAGTCGACGTTTTACTCGATTCAGAGAACCGCCCCTACGTTCTCGAAGCGAATACCATTCCCGGCATGACAGAGACCAGTTTACTCCCCAAAGCGGCTGCAGCGGCGGGAATAGTTTTTGGGGATTTATGTTTACGAATTGCTGATATTTCGGTAAAGTTACGTTTGTAACGATGCCGCGCCGTAGATCCAGTAGAATTGTGTCCAAAAACCGCGCCAAGGTGCTGGAAGCGCGCATTTACACGCCAAGAATTCTCTGGTTCCAAACACTGCGGTGGCTCACTCGCCTGTTGAAATGGACTTTGGTGATGGGTATCATCGCGGGTTCTGGATATTGCATTTGGAATTTTTTTGAGGACGCCATTCTTCATAATCCCAAGTATGAACTGCGGGTCGTCAAACTATCAAAAAACAACGCATTCAATGAATCAGATGTTGTCGCAATCGGCGGAATTCCCTTGAATGAGAGTATTTTCCGCATTCCCGTCAACAAGGTTGAAGAGAAATTGCGCGCACGCCCTGAATTAACTTCGGCCATCGTGCGGCGCGAGATGCCGGGCACCATCAGCATCGAACTCACCGCCCGCCAGCCGTATGCATGGGTGGAATGCCGCGCCAAAAACATGCAGGCTCGTTCCCGCGAAAATGGTTATTTGATCGATACGGAAGGATTGCTCTATCCATGCCCGCCCTTGCAATATGATCAAGCCGTGGTGCTACCCGTCGTGGTGATTGCAGAAGAAGAATCCTCGCTGCTCGTGCCAGGGCAGAAAGTGGAATCAAAATTCATGAAGCGCGCCATGCGATTATTGGCACTGGCACAGCATACTGTGCAAACGGATGTTCCATGGTTTGATAGTATTCAACCTCACAAAACGTGGGCAATGAAGGTTTGGACCCGCGATGGCATCGAGGCCACATTTGGACTCGAAGATCATCAATCTCAGTTGGACAAGCTGTTGTTATCGATCAAACATGCGGATCATAAAGGAATTCAAATCGCCAAGATCAATCTCATTCCCGATCGAAACCTTCCCGTGATTCTTCGCTCCTCTAATTCTTCGCCTCTGCGGGTGCGCCCGCAACGACCAGCGCAAGGTTTGTAGCGCAATCTACCTTAATTTTTTGTTAGTTTTCTCTCCATGTCACGAGCCAAAATCCATGTCGCTCTCGAAATCGGCACCAGCAAGGTCTGCATGCTGGTGGGTGAAGTAAAATCTGATGCCTCTGTCAAAATTCTTGGCATCGGCACATCGAAAACCGCAGGCGTCCGCAAAGGCGAAATCTGTGATTATGCAAACGTGCGCGCCTGTGTGGAAGATGCCCGTCAGCGAGCTGAAGAGTCCAGTGAAGTCGATATCGCCAGCGTGATCCTGTCCGTCACCGGAGCGCATTTTGTAGGCGTGAACAACACGGGCACCTATCGACTTCCCGATCGAGAAAAAATGATCCGGCCCGAACATATGCGCGAAGCCGAGGATATCGCCAAAGGTGTC
Source organism: Akkermansiaceae bacterium (assembly GCA_049240965.1). Lineage (GTDB taxonomy): Bacteria > Verrucomicrobiota > Verrucomicrobiia > Verrucomicrobiales > Akkermansiaceae > UBA956. The sequence continues at coordinate 52,968 of JBMLRP010000068.1, read as the reverse complement.
AGCATTGGCGAAGATCATGTCTTTCTGCATACGATTCCCCGCCACTACCGGATCGATGGTTTCGAACACAATTCCAGTCCCGTGGGCATGTTTGGAAAAACCTTGGAGTCGGATTATCATGTTGTTTATGGGATTGGCACTCGGATCCAGAACAGCATCAAGTGCGCGCGCGAGTTGCAGATGGAAGTGGATGAAGTGGTGTTCGCTCCGATCGCCACTGCCCAGTATGCAGTCAATCGCGCCGAGCGCGAACGTGGCGCGCTGCTGATCGATATTGGCGGCGGAACTACCGACTATGCGCTTTACCTTAACGGTGCCATCGCTGCATCGGGTTGCATCCCCCTGGGGGGAGAGCATGTGACCAACGATATTCACATGCTGACGGAGCTTCCTTTCTCCAAAGCGGAAGCCTTGAAGGTTCGCGAGGGCGACGCTTCGGGAGATCTATCCCGTTCCGTCGGTGGCATCAAAATTCCCTTTGATGATAAAGGATTCACCCACCAGGAAGTCAAACGTGAAGTCCTGAACGAAGTCATGCGACAACGCATGTTGGAAATTCTAACATTGGTGAAAAAACAACTGCCAGTCGGAGCGCTGGAGCAGATCGGCACAGGCATCATTCTCTCAGGCGGTAGTAGCACGATGCAGGGCCTGGATCGTCTCACTCACCAAGTTTTTGGACTATCCGTCTACCGTGCAGAACAACCGGAAATCAGTGGGGTTCAAGCAAACTTCCAAGATCCTCAATTCGCAACGGTTCTGGGACTCATCCGCTATGCCCAGTTGGCAGATATCGAGAGAACCAAGAAGCCCAGCAGATTGAGGGCTTTGTGGCCCTTTGGTCGTAAATCCTAACATTTTTTCCCATGATTGAATTTCCTCGCAACGCGCAACACACGATTCCATCATCCCAAGTGAAAATCATCGGCTTGGGTGGTGCCGGCTCGAACATGCTGGATCGGGTAGCTCTCGATGGTCTCGATAGCGCGGAAATGCTGGCGCTTCATGCCGACATCCGCACTCTAACAGGTTCTGTCGCCCCAGAGCGGGTTCAACTGGGACGCAATCTCACCAAAGGACTGGGCTGCGGTGGCGATCCTGATTTGGGAAAAAAAGTCGCCATGGAAGCGGAAGCAGAAATCCGCATGGCCATCAAAGGCCGCAAAATCATTTTCCTGTGCGTAGGTTTGGGCGGAGGTACAGGGTCGGGCGGAGCCCCGATTGTCAGTCGTATTGCGCGCGAAGAGGGAGCCTTTGTCGTCGTATTTGCGACGATGCCTTTCCAATTCGAGGGACAAAGACGGCGCGATCAAGCGCAAACCTCTCTCAATGAACTGGCTGTGCTGAGCAATGCTTTGGTTGTTTTTGACAACAATCGCATGGGGGAACTGGTGCTCGCGAAACAAGGCATTCATGAGGCGTTCCAAGCGGGAGACCGGATGATTTCAGACAGTATCAAAGCGGTGATTCGTCTTGTCATCCGCCCCGGCTTGATTCACGTGGGGCTTGATGAGTTGATGACGGCGCTGCGCACCACCCGGTCGCGCTGCTTGTTCGGCTCCGGGGTGGCGACAGGAAAAGACCGTGCCACAAAAGCCCTTTCCAACGCGTTATCCAGTCCCCTCCTTGACAAAGGAGCCCTGCTTCACCAAGCCGCTTCGGTGTTAGTTCACATCTGCGGAGGTGAGGACCTGACTTTGTATGAAATCGAACTGCTCATGCAAAAGCTCAGCAAACACGTTCCCATCAAAGCACATGTGTTGTTTGGGGCCGCCATCGACGCCTCCATGAAGGACGCGTTAAGTATTACTCTGATCAGTTCCTTGCCTGAAGAAAAATTGCAAGAGGTTTCGGAAACAGAAGCGTTGGCGCAAAAGCCACTGCTCGAGCCCAGCGTGGGATTTGATTTTACAGAAAGCACGAGCTCTCACGAACCGGCAGAAGTGGCAGTTGATGATTCGTCGAATTTCACGAACCTATCGGATTTTTCTTCTGGCAATTCCTTGGTTGATCTTTCCGAAGCACCCAACGAGGCGCCACCCGTACGAGAGTTATCATTTGATTCCTGGACCCAGCAATCTCCGCCGATCCAACAAAATCCACTCCCAGTCGATGAAGTGCGGTTTGATGAACCTGAAACGCAGAATTTCACTTCTGTTGTCGAGCCGGTTACCAACCCCGTGGCTGCCGCCGCACGTGATCTGCGTGCAGCGGTCGAGACATCGGACCCGATGACGGAGACCTGGATCTCAACACCGGATCATGATGAAGAAAAGCCCGCGGATCTTTCTGATCTGTTAGAAAAATCACGTGCGAAATTCAATCAGAATGAACTGCTGTTCGAGGGTGGCACGCGTGGCCGTTTTGCCGACACCAATCCCACCATTGTCGATGGTGACGATCTCGATATTCCGCCATTTTTGCGCAAAAAGAAAAAATAACTGGGTCGTCGATCGGCGTGATTCATTCCATCACACCTGCAAGCGCCGCAACATCCTCCACCATCCACGTGGCTTCCTCGCGCGCCAACTGTTCCCGATCATGATAGCCCCAGGTCACGGCAATGGAAGGAATCTGTGCCGCGCGGGCTGTTTGCAAATCCATCACGCTGTCGCCAATCATCACGGACCGCCCGTGAGGCCAGTCAGGCAATGCGAGAATCTCCCGCAATCCGGCCGGATCAGGCTTGTGTGCGATTCCCTCACGCTGACCCAGCACGTGGTCAAATTGCCCAGGAAACAAGGTGTCCACGATCTGTTCTGTGAATGCGTGAGGTTTGTTCGAGAGCACTGCCAGGCAGTCGCCGCGTGATTTTAGCCCCGATAGCAATTCGGGGATTCCGGAATAGGGAACGGTACCGTTCGGCCAATGCTTGGCATAATGCTGACGAAAATGTGCCAATACCCGCAGGAAAAGATCCTCGTCGCGTGTGACGAGTGATCGGCGCACCAGCATCTCGGCTCCATCACCGATGAATCCACGAACGGCGCTGGATGAGTGGACCGACTGCCCGTGTGTTGACAGCGCGGCATTCAAACTTGCCGCAATTCCCGGAAGGGAGTCCACCAAGGTCCCGTCCAAATCAAAAATCCAACCTTTCCTCACGGCGGCAGTAAATCAGAATCCGATCAAACTCACCAGCTCGGTATCAGAAAACTCTGTGAGATGATCGGTGGCAGCTAGCAGCATTTCCTGACTCGCTACTTCATCGAGTGTAGCAAAGGCGTCTGACGAGTCGTGGGCATGCTGGACGAAGACCGGTGCAGGATCGGGCAGGAATGCTACCATGCAGCCGATCGCCACAGCAGCAGCCATCCCGGCAACCGTGGAAACAATCCAACGAGTGCGTGACCCGAAAAGCGATGTGGCAGCGTCTGCATTACGTGCGGCAATCACAACACGATCTGCGAATCCCGCGGAGACCGACGATGACGGGGAGTGGCGCAGCAAAGCCCACACGGGGTCCTGCGAGACATCCTGCTCGTCTGGGGTTTCATCTCGTTTCTGTAGCTTGGTTTTCATCGAACTCTTCCACCCGATGCAACAAGGGAACGGAGCAAAAGTCGCGCGAAAATGATAAAAATTTTAGGCAGCCTGACGCAAGAGTGCCACAAAGACGCCCTGAACAATCAATTCCCGCGCTGGAATCAAATCAGGAAAGTTTTTATTTTCGGCATGGAGGTAGGGCTTGCCGTTTTCGACAACATAGCGTTTCAGCGTCGTCTCACCATCAATCAGAGCAGCCACAATATCGCCGTTTCGCGGTTCGCGAAATTCCATGATCACCACATCGCCGTCGCAGATGTGCGCGTCCACCATTGATTCCCCGCGCACCTTGAGCGCAAAAGTACGAGCCGAACGCTGTATCCCGAGCGAACGGATGTCGATCGACAAGCATCCCTCCTTCTCAGGTGTGGTATCATCACCATAACCCGCGGCGATGCGCCCGTAGATCGGCACATCGATGATTTCCTCGCGATCCAATTCATCCGGAAAAGCCACAGCCCGGGCCTTGCCTGGAAGACGCTGGATCGCGCCTTTTTTTTCCAGAGCCCGCAAGTGACTCATCGCCGCCGTCTGACTGGCAAAGCCGAAATAATGCTGAAGCTCGCGGGTGGAAGGCATGATCCCCGTTTTGCGTTGTGCGGTTTTGAGATACGCTAGAATCTCCTGTTGCCGTTTGGTTAGGTTGATTTCACTCATCTGATGAACAGTGTTCGCTGGAACAAAACAACAAAGTCTCAGGTCTGACAAGAAAAAATCACAAAAAAATGAGAGTCGCCATGCCATACTGGCCACAATGCCTTGCGAGGATTCTATCAAAAGCTGCGCAAATTCTCGAATTCGATTGCGGTTGAGCCTTCGATAGTGAATCTTCCATCATCATGAATGCCCTTACCACTCATCTCGCCCTCCTCACATGGGTCGAGGAAATGACAGCATTGTGCGCACCGGATGATGTCCAGTGGTGCGATGGATCCCCGGGAGAATGGAACCGACTGACGGAATTACTCGTCAAAAAAGGGACTTTCATCCGCCTGAACCCTTCAATGCGACCGAATTCTTTTTTGGCGCGTTCGCAAACATCCGATGTGGCGCGGGTGGAAGATCGGACTTTCATCTGCATGAAACGACCGGATGAAGCCGGTCCGACCAACCAGTGGGCGGATCCTGTGGAGATGAAAGCCTTGCTCAAAGAGAAATTCCGCGGCTCCATGAAAGGCAGAACCATGTATGTGATTCCTTTTTGCATGGGCCCGCTCGATTCTCCTCTGGCAAAAATCGGTGTGGAAATCACCGATAGCGCCTACGTGGTCGTCAATATGCGCATCATGTGTCACATGGGTGCTCATGTTCTCCGACGTCTCGAAAGCGAAGCCGCGGGCACGATCGAGAAGAAACGCGATGGGCATGGATGTTTCATCCCCTGCGTCCACACGGTGGGCGCGCCGCTAGCGGCGGGAGACGCTGACAGCGCCTGGCCCTGCAACGACGAAAAATACATCTGCCATTTCCCCGATACCCGGGAGATCTGGTCCTATGGCTCGGGATATGGTGGCAATGCCTTGTTAGGGAAAAAATGTCTGGCGCTGCGCATCGCGTCAAATATCGCGCGCGAACACAAATGGATGGCAGAGCACATGTTGATCACTGGTTTGCATGCGCCCGATGGTACGGTCACTTATGTGGCCGCGGCCTTTCCCTCGGCATGTGGAAAAACCAACATGGCGATGCTGGTGCCACCCGCGCAATACGCGGCACAAGGTTGGAAGACCTCGGTCGTCGGCGACGATATCGCCTGGCTCTGGCCTCACGAGGACGGCAAACTGCATGCAATCAATCCCGAAACCGGTTTTTTTGGAGTGGCACCGGGCACTTCGTATGAGACCAACCCGATCGCCATGGATTCCATGAAGGAAAATTGCATTTTCACCAACGTGGCTCTCACGGATGATGGTGATGTCTGGTGGGAAGGCATGACGCGTGAAGCCCCATCACACCTGATCGACTGGACAGGGCGGGATTGGACACCCGGTTGCGGTCGTATGGCCGCTCATGCCAACGCGCGCTTCACAGCTCCTGCATCGCAATGTCCTACCATCGACCCGGATTGGCAGAATCCGGACGGTGTGCCGATCGATGCCATCATCTTCGGCGGCCGTCGGGCGACAACGATGCCTTTAGTATTTCAAGCGTTCAACTGGGGTCACGGCGTATATCTGGGTGCCACCATGGGTTCGGAAATGACGGCGGCGGCGGCAGGAACAATCGGCAAGGTGCGGCGTGATCCCATGGCCATGCTTCCCTTCTGCGGTTATAACATGGGGGCTTATTTCGGGCACTGGCTGGAAATGCGGCGCTACCTGCGACACCTTCCGCGATTTTTCCACGTCAATTGGTTCCGCAAAGATGCCGGGGGCAATTACCTCTGGCCGGGGTTTGGCGAAAACATGCGCGTGTTGGAATGGATCGTACGCCGCTGCAAAGGAGAGGCCGCGGGCCATGAAACACAGATCGGCTGGACTCCGTCATTCGAGGACTTTCATCTCGAAGGACTCAGCGGCTTCACCGAAGAACAATTTCATGCCTGCATGGCCTTTGATCATCAAGAGTGGAAAGCGGAACTGGTCAGCCAGGCTGAGTTTTTCATCGAACTCTACGATCACTTGCCCAAGGAATTATTGTTCCAACGGGAACTACTGACGGCGCGTCTGGTTTGATCGCGGTTGCGGCGTGGAATGAATGCACAAGATTCCAGTGGATTTCGCTACGATTTTGATCGCAGAATTCTCCGGGCTGATGATAAGAACCTTGTCAGCACACAGTAATCCACTCGCTTATGTTCCGCATCAAAACTCCCATACTCCTTCGCGTTTCCGCATTAAGCATCGCCGCGTTACTCACAAGCCCCACTTGGGCGGCGCGCAAAATCGTTTTTCTCGCCGGTGGCCGCAGTCACGGACCGGGCGAGCACGAATTCAACGCCGGTTGCCAGTTGCTGGCGAAAGCCCTGAACGAGAGCAAACTCGACATCGAAGCCACCGTGGTGCAAGGCTGGCCCAAGGATGAATCCGTGCTCAATGGCATCAAGGGCTTGGTGATTTATGCCGATGGCACCAGCGTGGTGGGCAAGGGATGGGAAAAAGTCGATCAATTGGCGAAAAGCGGCGTCGGCCTGATGTTCATGCACTATGCCGTTCACCCTTCGCCGGAGGAAGGCGAAAAATACTATCGTCCCTGGATCGGCGGTGCCTTTGAAACGGACTTTTCCGTGAACCCCCATTGGGTGGCTGATCTCAAAGTATTACCGAATCATCCGGTATCCAATGGTGTCGGTTCATTGGTCGAGGCATTGGATGAATTTTATTACAACATGCGCTTTATCCCTGATCGCGCCAAAGTGTTGGATCTGGTCACTGCCACACCGGAGCGTGCGCGGATGAAAGCCTACATCAACTTGTGGAACCAGCACGGCGTGGACGGGATCGGCAAGCCGCAGACTCTGATGTGGGGAATCGAGCGCAAGGACGGTGGACGCGGGGTTGGCTTCACCGGAGGGCACTATCACCGGAATTGGTCCATCGACAACTTCCGCAAGATCGTGCTCAACGCCATTGTCTGGACCGCTGGTCTCGAGGTTCCGAAAGACGGCGTGCCGTCACAACCACTCACCGAAGATGATCTCAATGCCAATCTCGATGCCAAAGGCAAGGAAGTGCGACTCAAATTGGTTCAGCCGGGTGAATTCAAAAATTTCACTCCCGCACCGATCCAAACCGAGCGCGAGGCGAAGTTTTCCAAAACAGGCAAAGCCAGCATCGAGGCCGCACGCAAGGCGGCGCAAAGCTCATCCGCTCAGTCGAAAGCCCTCGCCGCCACCGCAGTGATGACGCCCGATAACAAACGCCTGGAGGAAATCAACGCATCGCTCAAGGGTGCGAAGGAACTCTATCTGGTCATCGATGATGCCGGTGAATTTAGTTTCGACTGGGCAAACTGGATCGAACCCACATTGATCATGGCGGATGGTTCGAAAAAAGACCTTACCGAATTAACATGGCGTTCCGCAAATGCAGGTTGGGGGCAAAGCCAGGTCAACAAAAACATCAATGGTGGCGACATGGTGGTGGATCGAAAATCCTACACAAAGGGATTCGGCACCCATGCACCATCGACGATTGTCTTTGACCTCCCCGCGGGTGTGGAAGCCTTCACTGCCAAGGTGGGACTGGACGACGGCGGTGCCTTTCAAAAAGGCACCAAACAGGCTGCCAGTGTCAAATTCTCCGTCTACTCACAAAAACCTGTTGCGGCCGGTGAAGTCACTGCGAGCCTCGTGCCGGAGGAACTTTTTTCACTCGCTGATGAGAAATTGGAAATTTCCATCTGGGCCACCACCCCGCAACTGTTTAACCCGACGAATATCGATTTCGATAAAGACGGTCGACTCTACGTCGCAGAGGGCGTGAACTATCGCCGCTCCATCCAGCGTCCGGAGGGAGATCGCATCGTGATCCTCGAAGATACCGACAGCGATGGTGTGGCCGATGCCAGCAACGTTTTCACTCAGGACAAAAATCTCGAGTCCCCCCTCGGCGTGGCGGTGCTCGATAACAAAATCATCGTTTCACAACCACCGGATTTGATTGTTTACACCGATGTCAATGGCGACCGTAAATTTGATCCATCCGTCGACAAAAAAGAAGTGTTGCTGACCGGCTTCAACGCCCGCCAACACGACCACAGTCTTCACAGCGTGACTGCTGGTCCGGACGGACAATGGAATTTCAACAACGGCAACTGTGGTGGTGTATTCACCGACAAATCCGGCAAAACCTTCCGCATCGGCAGCAGCTACTATCAGAGCGGTGGTGGCACCTGGTATGCTGACACACGCAGCATCGCCGGACAACGCAGCGATGACGGCAATGTCTGGGTCGGTGGATTTTCCGTGCGCATGAATCCCGATGGCACGAATGCCCGCATTGTGGGACACAATTACCGCAATTCTTACGAACAAGCGCTCACTTCATTTGGCGACATGTTCCAGTCCGATAACGACGATCCACCCGCCTGCCGCGTGGCGGAAATTATCGAGGGTGGTAATGCCGGATTTTCCTCCGCCGACGGCCAACGCAGCTGGGGTGCGGACAAACGTCCGGGACAGGATACCCCCACCGCTGAGTGGCGACAGGAAGATCCTGGCACCATGCCCTCGGGCGACGTTTATGGCGGCGGTTCCCCCACCGGCGTGGCATTTTATGAAAACGGAGCTCTCGGCGACAAATGGCAAGGCCTGTTGCTTGCTTGTGAGGCAGGGAAAAATGTCATTTTCGGCTACCTCCCCGTGCCCGATGGCGCCGGCTTCAAGCTCGAGCGCATCGACTTCATCAATACGAACAAAGAAAAAAAATTCGCCGGCTCTGATTTTATCGGCGGCGCGAACAATGAACTCTTTACCCGCTTCCGCCCTGCGGATGTAACTGTTGGTCCCGATGGAGCGCTTTATGTCGCAGACTGGTTCGACCCACGAGTCGGCGGTCACGGCACTGGCGACAAAGGACTCTCCGGCACAATCTATCGCATCGCTCCCAAGGGTTTCAAATCGGTCGTGCCCAAGATCGATCTTGCCACCACCGAGGGCCAGATTGCCGCGCTGAAAAGCCCTGCGGTCAATGTGCGCAACAGCGGCTTTACGCGGCTCAAGGCGCAAGGCAGCAAAGCCATCCCCGCCGTAAGCGCACTGCTCAAGGACAAAAACCCCTACATCGCAGCCCGCGCTGTTTGGTTGCTCGCACAAATGGGACAAGAGGGACAGGAAATCGTCAGCCAACTGCTTTCTGCCAATGAGCCGCGTCAACGCTTGGTTGCTCTTCGTGCCTTGCGCGCCGCTGGTGCGGACGTGGTAAAACTCGCGGGGAAAATGGTCAAAGATCCCTCCGCCATGGTGCGCCGCGAGGTTGCCCTCATGCTTCGCGATGTCCCCGCCGCGCAAAGCGTGCCGCTTCTCGCGCAAATTGCCGCACAATTTGATGGCAAAGACCGTGCTTATCTCGATGCCCTCGGCCTTGGTTCCACGGGCAAGGAGGCCGCCGTCTACGATGCTGCAAAAGCCCTGACGAAACAAACGGTTGGCGACAAGTGGAGTGACGCCTTTGCCTGGATCGCCTGGCGCCTGCACCCGAACCAAGCCGTGGCCGATCTCAAACTCCGCGCGCTCGCGCGCGACACCAGTCCGGAACAATCGAAACTCATGCTCACCGCGCTAGGGTTCAACCCCAGCCCTGCGGCTTCGGGTGCGATGATCCAAATTGCCAACACAGCGAACTTCGCCCAAAAGGATCTAGCCAAATGGTGGATCAACAATCGGAAAGGGAATTTGTGGAAATCGCACAATCTCGATGCGATTCTCAAATCCATGGGCCAAGACCCTGCCAATGTGAAGTTGGTTTCCGTGGAAATGCCCGCCGTGCCCGCCAATGCACCAAAACTTCCCAGCACCGCAGAAATTGCCAAACTCCCCGGTGACAAAGAGCGCGGCAAGGCAGCCATCGGCGCCTGCTACATGTGCCACAAAGTCGGCGAACAAGGCGTGGACTATGGCCCCGATCTGACCACCTTCGGACGCCAACAACCGGCCGATGTGATTATCAACGCCATCGCCAATCCCAGTGCGGAAGTTTCGCACGGCTATGAAGGCAGCGAAATCAAAACGAAAGACGGTATCAATATCGTCGGAATGGTGCTCAGCGATGGTGATCCTGTGATTGTCAAATGCGTGGGCGGACAAACGCAAACCATTGCCAAATCGCGCATTGCTTCCATGAAGCCTCTGGAAAAATCCTTGATGTATGATCCCGCGAACCTCGGTCTCACACCTCAAGCGATCGCTGACATCGCCGCTTATCTGAAGGGGCTCTAACTGTCATCAGGGGTGCGCATGGCCACCCCAGCGCGGCCTGCACCGTGCATAATATCATGAGAAATTCCAAAAACGAGAGACGTCCGCGAGCCATGCATTCCATCAGAAGCGACGCTGGCAACTCGATCATTTCCATCCTTGACTCCATGGCAAGGCATGGCTGATCAGGAGGAAAAAAAACCACTGCTGGCTGGCAAGCTCGGCGGGCTGACTCTCTCGCGTCAGGTAGCGATACTGGCCATATGGCCCTTGTTGGAAAACGCCATGACTTTCCTCGTAGGGGTCACGGATATCATGGTGTCCAGCCGCATGGCCACCGGGGAGACCAGAGTCGCAATTCTCGATGCGATGGGACTGGGTGGTTACGTGGGATGGTTCTTCAACATTCTCCAAGGAGCGGTGGCCATCGGCGTCATGGCTCTGGTATCGCGCGCCTGCGGAGCCCGTGATACCTTGCTCGCCCGTCGCGGCATGTGCCAGGGCCTGTGGCTGGGATTGGCAGCGGGACTGGGCTCCTGGGCATTGCTAAAAATCGGCTCCGGATGGTTGGTGGAAAAAATGGATATGTCGCCACAGGCGTCGATCTTTGCAGGAGAATACCTTTCCGTGCTGGCTCTGTCGGGTCCATTCAGCGGAGCGATGATGGCTTTGAATGCCGCGCTGCGCGGATCAGGCGACACCCGCACGCCATTTTTCTCGATGATTGTCGTTAACGTGGTGAACTTCGTACTCAGCGTGCTGTTTGTTTTCGGCCCGGCACCCATCGGCGGTCATGGAATTTCGGGAATCGCCGCTGGCACGGTATGCGGATGGATCGCCGGATTACTCACGGTCTCGCTGGTGCTGTGGTTGCGCAAAGGTGGCCATGAAGTGACGCTACGCTGGACCCGTGAGGCGCTGCGTTTTCATCGTGACACACTCACGCGCATTGTGCGCATCGGCATCCCCCAATCGATGGAAGTGGCCGGCATGTGGATGATCCATTATTTCGGCATCCAAACGATTTCCCAACTCCCAGTGCATGGATCGCTCGGTGCGCACATGATCGCGATCCGGGTGGAATCGATGAGTTTCATGCCAGGCTTCGCCATCGCCACCGCGGCAGCGGCATTAACGGGCCAATATCTCGGTGCGGGATCGAAACCCATGGCGATCCGGGTGGTGCGCTTTTGCTGGATACTCAATATCGCCGTCATGAGTTTCCTCGGTCTATGCTTTGTTTTGTTCCGCGAATTTTTGGTCAACATCCTCGCCGCCGGTAGCGAAGAACACCTGCGCATGGCCACACCTTTACTCGTGGTTTGCGCCTTTTCCCAACCGGCATTTGCCACATGCATTTTATTAAAAACCACCATGCGCGGTGCCGGAGCCACTCCCTTGGTGATGAAGTGGGCCTTTTCCATCATGGCATTTTTCCGCATCGGCGTGCTGTTTTCATTCAAATCAACGGGCAATCTCACCTTGGTAGGGGTGTGGACGATTTTCGCCGTGGACCTCACTGTTCAGGCATTGGTATTTTCCTGGCTGCATTTCCGCGGCAAATGGCTGGATGCTCAGGTATGAATTCCGTAAAACCCATGCTTGCCAGACTTGTGTTTCATGCGCTATCGTCATCTCCGCTGCTCACCACATGGGCCCGTAGTCCAATGGATAGGACGATGGTCTCCGAAGCCGTAGGTACAGGTTCGATTCCTGTCGGGCCCACTGGTGTTTCTGATTTTTCGATGAAGCCATAAAGTAGGATCAATCAAAAATGTTGATGGATCCTACCAACCTCGTTATCGTTTGAACACGGTCTGAGTGGTTTTCCAGCCCGGGAGGTTTTTGGGATGAAAGTTACCCGTCTCGACGAAGAGATAGTCGACGCCGTTGAGGGCCTTGATGGTCATTTTAAGGGCAACGCGTTGTTCCATGTCCATCAGGGTGTCTCCGGACCACAAGAAGCGGGAGGTGTCGCTTGTGCCGTCGGCGGCCAATGTCAGTTTTGTGATATTCGCCCGACCGGCGCTACGCTTTTTGCCATTGGGATCGAAGTCATCCATGGAGCTTACGACATCGACCATGGTCCATACGCCGGGAATGTTGGGATTGGCAGCGAATTTGCCGTCATAATAAAATGGCGGATTGTCCTGAGGTTCGGCGCTGGTGGGGTCATGCTTGGCCTGCCATGACGAAGTAAGCAGAGGAGTGTAAAGAGCGGCTTTGCGCAGCACCTGCCTATCGAGTGGCGGCAATTTGCGTTCTTCGAGCCACAGGCTGAAAATGCCCTGTGCCACGGGTGGCATCTGGACGATGGCGCGGTCACCGAAGCGGAGAAAGGTAATGGCGGCGATGGTGACGGGGCCACGGGCAAAATCATCGGTGAATTCCTTGGTGATCCAAGCGCCGCGGATGGTGTCACCGGCGCGTCGTCCCAGGCCCTCCTTGGTTTCAACAAGCACTTTGCCGTTGAGGTAGATTTTGAACCCATCGCCCGCTCCGACGCCTTGTCCACGATCGACACGGAGGCGGTAGCTGTGACCGGGCTTGAGTGCTGGCAGTTCAAATTTTTGCGACACAAGTAATACTTCTTTTTCCCACAGGGTTTTGGGTTTCTTCGTCCAGAAATTATCATCGCGGGTGCTGCCGCGGTGATTGGTCTCGAGCTTGCCTTGAAATTGACCCATTGGCATGGGCCCTTGCTTCCAAAAGGCCTTGGCGGGATCAAAGTCGGCAGTGAACCAGTTTTCCATGCCTGCTGGAACGGTCACGGGGCGATAACGCCATGGAGACTGATCGAAGGCTTGTTTTTCAATAGGATCAAACGAATGGTAGTGCCAGATGGCTTCGGAGAGTTTGCCGAATTCTTTCCAGTCGTAATCGTGAACGCCGATTTTTTGATAGAGGCTGACGAGACCATCGAGCGAATCCGTAACCGCACCGCGCTGCTGAGGTTTTTCGATGTCGCTGAAAATGCGTTGGCGGTTCTCAGCGATGTATTGATAAATCAGTTTCTCACGGATGATCGGCTTGATTGCTTCCCTGAGCTTGGGACCGAAGGTATCCGTATTCGCACGGAGAAAGAGAGAGTCATGAGGCAATGGCTGATCGGGATATTGTTGTTTGGCGAGCTCGAAGAGCACGTCAAAGCCGCCCGGCACGGTGGAAAGTGTCTCCGCGAGTCGCTCCATGGTTTCCTGACGATGCCCTTTCATGTCCTGACCACCGGCCCAATTACTAGGACCTTCGTAGTTCACGTAGCTTGTGCCGAGTGCCTTCAGCGCGACGGCACGCACAGGTTCCGTTGCGGCGGGCAGGCTGCTACGGAGTGTATACAGCGGGCCGCTGGTGGTACTTTGGCGCGGCGTCTTGCGGATGAAATCACCGATGACGGGAAGAACTTTGGCATAGCAGCGCTCATCGGTGGCGATGCCAGAGAGCGCCTGGAGAGCGCCGTTCTGCAACCACTGTTCGGGGTGACTGAGGTAGCCTATGAGGAGATCGACGTGTGGCAGGATGTTGTCAGAGTGGCCTTTGGCGATCAGCAACAAACACGCGTCTTTTACAAACCAGGATTCTTTTTCATCATTGATTCTCTCGATTGCCATGGAAAAAAGCGAGGCATAGAGTGGATCCGTGGGTGCGATCCTTTTCGCTGCCGTTCGGAAAGCGGCGTTGCGAATGCGAGGATCAGTATGCCGCGCAAATTCCTCGATGAGATGTGGACGCGCTTTGGGACCGGGTTTGGGAAACATGTAGTCGGCGGTGAGACCGGTGGTCATGTTGGCGATCATGTGACGGATCAGTGGCTCGGGATGACGCATGTGTTGGCGCAAATCGTCATCACTGAGTTCTCTGGCATTGAGGCTGATGATGAATGGCTTGGCGGAATGTTTGGTGAGCACCTCATCCGAGAGGTCAAGCATTTTGCCTACTTTGTCGGGGACGGAATCGAGTGAGAGAAAGACGTCATCTGCAGCGGTGCCCCAGGGACGTTGGGGGAGTTGATAGGTTTTCGAAAATTTCGTTGGCGGAGCTCCCATGATGCGAAGAGTTTTCCTTGGAAAGGTGTAGGCCCATGGGTAGAGAGCCCCCCATTCGAGATTATCATAGCCTGCGCCACCGAGGATGCCAAACGAACCGTCAAAGCGTCGCGAGAGATCATAATGCCATTGGCGATGATTCATGAATTCGCGATATTGCCGTGGTTTTTTCTCAGCCAGCAAAGCCATAGCGGAGCTGCGCCAGATCTCACCGATACCGCCTCCGGTATGCCCATGAAGCATGAAGGTGGTGGTGTAAAAGCTTGTCATCGCGCAGAGGTCACGCGCCCTCGCATAAATCGAATTTTCGCCCTCTGGCGTGAGCGAAGCAGCGGCGGCCATGGCAAAAGCCAGATTACCGTGCTTGCCGTTATCGACAAAGGAGTCTTCTGGTCGGTCATCGCCATAGGGATTGATGCCGCGCCCGGCGTAGCGGAAAAAGTGAACCAGGGTCCGGTGAAGCAAGCTGTCATCGATTTGCGCGCCGCATTGTTTGGCGAGCATCAGAAAAGTGACGACGGCGGTTCCAGCCGCGTTGAGGTGCCCGTTGCCATAACCGAGTTTCACCACGCCACCGCGTCCTGCCCAAGCATCGAGATATTCGCCTTTTTGCGCTGCCTTGACCCAGCTCTGAATCACGGTCATCGCGACAGGATCGCCGGTGCGGAGGTAATATTCGCAGAGAGGGATGCCGGAATATCCGATATGCCAGGCATAGCCGTTGGTTTTTGCGGGATCGATGGAGTGAACCCATGCCTTGACAGGGGCGAGGTCTTTTTCTTCTCCAGTGGAAAGGAGGAAAAGCATGCCTGCACCGGCGAAGCCTTGATGGGTGTCCGCCTTGGCGAGATAATCCGCAAATTGGCGCACGATTTGATCAGATTTCGGGCAATTCGTTGGCCAAGTCTTGCTGTAAGCACCGAGAACGGGAACTTTGACGATGATGGCTTCGGCGCTGTCTTTGATCGAAAACTTGAGAATGCCGTCACCCGCTTCCGCTACGGCAAGGATGTTGCCGAGCTGAATGCGCGGGTCAATGTCCTTGAGTGACTGGCCATTGATCGAGGCAATCACCTGACCTTTTTTTAAACCAGCGGCCTCTGCGGGAGAGCCGGGTTCAATGGTACCGGCCACCATCGTGAAAGCGGGTTGCCGGAGCTCCACTGCCATGCCTACAGGACCGAAGCGCTCGATGATATTGACGGTTTTTTGTGGATCAGGCGCCGTCGAAAAGAGCGGACTCTCGCGGTAAAAAGATTGCGCAGGCAAGAGAGAAATCGCGGCAAAAAACAACAATAAGCATGGTTTCATAGAGCAGCTTCCCTACTACATGAAAAAAATTTCTGAACTTACAGCTAAATGGATCTCGGGTAAAATCAATCCACAAATCCGCTCATCTCTGCGAGCAACTCACATCCGGCTCCAAAGCCACGAGCGCATTGTGTCCACCGAGGGATGCGGCCATTTTCCATACTCCACCAGAACAAGGTCGTATTTGAGCGGGAACATGGAAACGATCCGGCGCGAAGAGATCGACGCGATTCGGCGGCAATTGACCACGCTCGAGGAAATCACTGAGGATGACAGTCTCTAACAGCGCGCCAGCACCAATCCCATGCCCCAGAAACGGTTTCAACAAATGAAGCGAGGGCGTGAAGTCGGGAAAGCTCGCATGGAGACAACGAGGCTCTGCGATTGCGTGAGAGGCCGTACCCGTGGCGTGCGGACAGATGGCAACCGGATCACCAAATCGGTTTTTCGCCTGCTGCATCAACGCCACCAGTTGCCCACTTTCCGGCGATAGTGACAGCGCATCCCTGGCATCTGAATTGGCCAGATAACCGCGCATTCTCACGCCCGGCGAAGCGTCGTCGATTTCCAAAGTCATCGCCGCTGCGGCCTCGGCAGGAAAAATCCCGGAGGTCTGCGGGTGGTAGGGGTCATTTTTCCCATTGCGCGAAAGAATGCCGGCCGATTGATAACTGTCCAACAACAATTTCACGAGAGGAAGGTCCACGGCAACCACAAGTGCGCGTTGAGCCATGCCACATTGCAAATGCATGGCAGCCATTCCAAGCGCGTCAATCCCAGCGGAACAACCGGTCGACACGACTTGATACGAACCACAGATGCCGAGCTCGATGCTGATGGCGGCTGCCGCCTCGCCATGCATCGAATTACTTGCCTGCATGATGGGGAATCCACGGCGCCCGGGCCAAGGCTCCAACCAACCTGCCGCACCACCGCGGGAGGTGCCCAGCATTAACACGCTCTCGCGCAGCTCATCGCGTGACCATCCGGCGTGCTCCACCGCTTGTCTGGCAACATGCAATGCCGCCATCGAAGCGGGAGACCACTTGCGGTTGCGCAACAGCTTGCGATCAACGATCCATGAAGCCGGAACGCTGGCAAAGTCACCATCCAGAAGTTCACCCAGCGGACGAAATGCCCATCGCTGGGAGATCAACGCTTCACGATGCTCCGCCACCGATTCCCCGAGAGCTGAGAGCGCACCAAGACCGCGAATCAAATACGACATAGACAACGCACGTGAATAGGTGACATACGCGTCACACTGTCAACAGTAACTCACGCAGGGATGGAAAAACACGCGAATCAGAGCAAGTTTGGCAATTGTTACAAATGTGTCACCATCGAGCCATTCTGATTAGTGCGGTCATGCTTTAGTAACCTTTTCCCGCCGCGCTGGAATCCGAGCCGAGCGAGATTCCATCCTTTTCTCATGAAGAAAATTTCTCTGTGCTCGTTGTCGCTGTGCTTGCGTTCATGCTTGCTCTGGATTTGGATCATTTGCGCCAATTGTCCCTCCCTGGCGCGGGCCGGAGATTTGGCAGAAGAGTGGGGCTGGTTTCCTGAACGCGCAGGAATCATCGCGGCTGAATCATGGGGAATCAAACCTCAATGGCAGGGCAGAACTTTGATGGAATCGTATCAGTTGCAGCGAGAGGCTCCCAGCGCGCTCGTGATGGTCCGCTCTCTCACGGAAGATCCTGAACTGTTACCAGACTTACCACCTCCTGTCATCGATCCAGCCATTCCTGCGGGATTTTGCGAGATTGTGGGCGAGGTGTCCGATGAGAAATTGGAGCCGGTCAAAGGAGCAGTTGTGGAAATTGTGGGTACGAATCAAACAGTGGAAACCGATGCCCAGGGTGCATTCCGCTTCGCTGCCGTGGCAACAGGTAATTTGACTCTGGAAGCTTTCAAACTCGGATATTCCAGCGACACACAATCCGCCACCGGCATACCCGGCCAGAAGCTGAGCATCCGCATGATGCTGAAAGTCAAGGCGGCTGATGCCGCCGCGGAGGAGACCATGCTCGATGAGGAAACAGTGGTGGGTGAATACCAGGAGACGGAAAATGCCAATGGCATGTTGTTGAATGTTCAAGCTCTGCCCGTGGTGGCAAGCAGCATCAGCAAAGATGATTTCAGCAAAGTGGGCGCCAATGATGCGGCTTCTGCCATTGGCAAAGTGGCGGGAGCGAACATTGTCGGAGGAAAGTTTGCCGTGGTCAGGGGCTTGGCGGATCGCTATGTGACCACTCAGTTCAATGGAGCCACGATATCATCCGCTGATCCATCCAGAAAAGCCGTGCAGCTCGATATTTTTCCTGCGAATGCTCTGCAGGGAATCGATGTTAACAAAACGTATCACCCCAAGCTTCCCGGTGATTTTGGTGGCGGCACGATTCGCATCAATACACTCAGCATTCCCCATGAGAGAATCACGGAATTCAAGTATAAGATTGGCACGAATTCCAATCACGGCGAACGCATGCTGGTTCATCCGAACCGGGGTCTCGGATTCTGGGGGGATGTGAACCGGGCCATTCCCGACTCGCTGATGTGGAATCTCGATGGGAACGGCAATCCCGTTTCATTCAATGGAGGGGGCAATCGAATTGTTCCGGGAAACACCAGCAATAATTCGATTCGCCAACGCCAGTTGGATGCAGCGGCGATTCAGGAAGCTGCCGCACAAAAACACCTGACCCAGCAGAAAAAGCTGCATGAATCTTCGGATTTCATGCCGAAAGAGACAAAGCCGGAAATGAACGAGAGTTGGTCCATGGTTCACGGCGATCGATTTGAATTGGATAACGGAATGGAAGTTGGATTTATCTCCGCTTTCCAGCACGCAACGCAGGATCAGGTGAATCCACAGAGCTCGGAAAATCGTCTCACTTCACCGGCACGCAGCTGGATCGAGGAGCGATACTCGCGCGAAGTCGATTGGTCATTCTTTTTAGGAGCAGGCGTAAAAATCAACGAAGATCACGCCATCAACGCTACATTTTTCCGCAAGCGTATTGCCACCGATAACGTCATTCACGGCAGTGAATTCGCGATTGATGGTGACGACCGCTTTGGCGCGTTGGCAAAAAATGATGTCACGACCAGTACATACGGAGCATCGGCGATTTATAACAAAGAATTTTGGACAATCGATCCCGTGATTCGAGACACGGACATTGCACAAATCCAGGGAAATCACAATAATGATATAGGAACCAGCCTGAACTGGAGCTTTACGAAATCCAAGTCGAGTGAATCCCGGCCTCACTCCACCACATTCCAACACGGTATGTTGGACTTTGCCAATCCACTGCTGGCTCAGATGGCGGCGGAGGATCCATCCATCATTTACGATCCTTCTTTGGGACAAGTTTCCATTTTGCAGTATCAAACTTTTGTGAATGATGGCAATGGCAGTCTCGATTCATCTCGTGAAACACAATCGATTGTCGAAGACTCAACCGAGGGATCGCTCAACCTGACGCAGTTTTTGTATTTTTCCGACGATGAAGAAAACGGTCCCCGCCTGGAAGTGAATGTCGGTGCCAATTCGGTATCGAAACAACGTGAACAACAAGGACGCATTTATCTTTTGCGAACGGCAAGCTGGGAGCGTTGGATTGCTCGTAATCCTCCGGCTTGGTGGACTTCCAGTTCCGCGGCAACGCCATTCTCCCCGGCGAATGTATTGAATTCGACCAAACTCAAGGATGGAAGTGATTTGCCGCAGGGTTTTCGTAATCTGGGCGAATATCTCGCGGCCAACCCGTCGCTGATTGCGGATTATTTCAACGGATACGGATCGGAACTGACGGGACCTGTGCCGAACACGGGGACAGGGTCCGGTCGCGCCGTTTACGTGTCGCCGGATGCACCGTATTATGTGAACGGTTCTGGTCTGGAGGTGCGAAACGTTGATAGTGACTTGACGCTCCGGTCGTTTTATTCAGCCAGCACGTTTCATCACGATTCATGGCGCCTGGGAGGCGGCGCCCGATGGGAGGAGGAAATCAAGTCTTACGAGGTTGCCCCCGATCCTCTGACCCGTTTGCTCGCGAACGATCCAAGTCGCAAGGGATCGATCACCACCAAGGCCTACATTCCATCGGCTTTCGCCGGTATTGACATCATCCCCGACAAATCATGGGTCAATGTCGCTTGGTCCCGCACGGTGGCACGTCCCACCTTCCACGAGTTTTTGCCGATTGAGTCGATATCCCAGGATACGGGCATCATCCGCCGGGGCAATCCGAAGCTTTTGGAAACATCCATCGAAAATATGGATGCATCGTTCGACTGGGTGTTTTCGGATGACTGGAAGGCGACTTTTTCGATGTTTCGCAAACGCCTTGCGGCACCGATCGTCGTTGTGCAGAGAGTGGACCAGGGGCAGAACAGCAACACCTATGTCAATGGAGATACAGGCCTGATCAATGGTATCGAAATGGAGACGAGATGGAAGCCGCAAAGGAGTCCGTTCTCTCTAACAGGAAATTATACATTCATCGACTCTTCGCTCCGGTACAATGTGAATCAGGGCATCGTCGTTACTCCTCTCGAGACTCGATTCCCGTTCCAGCCCAGCCAGATTTTCAATCTAACACTTGGCTATGAGCCGATTGATTCCGAATGGAGCGTTTTCCTTACATCCAATTTCACGGATGAATATCCCACGATTTTGCGAAGCGAGCCATCCGCCTATGACGTCTGGCTCAAACCCCAGTTGACACTCGATCTGGTAATTGCGCGGGAGATCGTGCTGGATGAATTTACCGGCAAACTGAGCATGGGCTTTAGAAATTTATTGGGAACGGATCAAGAATATGAGCATCGCGGCGGAAGCATCACGGATGACGGTCCATTGAACGGCCTGTCCTACAGTGTGGCCAGTCCCGGCAGAACGTATTCCATCGAGTTCAAGGCTTCTTTCTAACAACGAATTCGGAAATGACAAAATCGTCACCTACGCATCATGGATCACTACGAGAAAGTTTGTAATTTCCCCAGCGTCTTGCCGCTCTGACGACATTCCGAAGGTGGCAAGATTCCTACATATCAAAACTATGAAAAACAAATCACAAAATTACATCGCGGCCGCCATGCTTGCACTATTTGCATCCATGAGTCATGCGGCGCAGATTGACGTTACGGCAACGCAGACGGTGACCAATACCACTTTCGGAGCAAACGTCAAAGCGATCACGGCAAACACCACTTGGACGAAAGACAATGTTTACATTCTGAAAGACAAAGTATTCGTCACCAACGGCGCTACGCTTACCATTGAGCCGGGAACACGAATTTATTCGACACTGGATACCAAAAATACGGTGGGCAAGGATGATGATCAGTTTGGTGCCTTGGTGATCACCCGCGGTGCCAAGATTGATGCACGCGGCACAGCGGATCAGCCGATTATTTTTTCCACCACGGACGAACTGGAAGCGACAACAGGCAATAATATTGATACTGATCCCAACATCGCCACTTTGCCGACTGCCATCACCGCGGGTCGCTGGGGCGGTATTGTGATTTTGGGCAACGCTCCGATTGCAAGTTACTCCGGCGTGACGAACGTTGGGGAGAACCGCATTGAGGGCTTCCAGCCGGCATCCTCCGCCGACCTTGATACCGACGGCCGCGCCGACGTGATCGAATACGGTGGCAACACGGCGGCTGACAACAGCGGCACGTTGCAATATGTTTCGATCCGCCACGGTGGCTACGTTTATGATGCCGCCGCCGGATCTGAAATCAACGGCCTTACGCTGGGCGGCGTTGGATCGGGAACAACCATCGACCATATCGAAGTCTATGCAAACGCCGATGACGGCATCGAGTTTTTCGGTGGCACGGTGAACACGAGCCATATCGTTCTCGCCTTCAACCAGGATGATGGATTTGATATCGACGAAGGATACAAAGGAACCAACCAATTCTGGTTCGGCATCCAGGCGCCGAAAACGGACAGCAATGCCTCCGGGCATGACAACGGCGGCGAATGGGATGGTGTGACAGGGACGATCGCGGACAACGCGACGAATTCCGCACCCGTCATTTACAATGCGACTTTCATTGGTTCCGGAATCACGGCCGATCTTGGCAATGACAAAGGAAACAACGCGATTTACATTGATGACCGTTTCAAAGGCAAAGTCTACAACTCCGTGTTCGATGATTTCCGCGAGGATCTGATTGAATCGTCGAGTGATGGACCGGGAACAGGGATGATTTTCGCTCACAATACCGTGGGGCGTTTTGGTGCTGTAACATTAGGCAACAACATTTCCTACATCAACGGTGCTGGTGCGGCCAATACCTTCTTTGATGGCGCTGGAGCACCGATCAACGGCAACAGCAATGGTGGAACAGATCCGAAATACACAGCTTATGTGCGCGATTCTGTCTCACTTGAGTTGATTGCGATCGATCCCCGCCCAGCAGCGAATTCACCTTTGTGGACCGGCAACGGAGCCACACTTCAGTCCGGTGCGCCGGTTGCCACGACTTATCGCGGTGCCTTCGGTTCGGAAAACTGGGCCGCAGGTTGGACGAAAATGAGCGAAGTTCTCCTGTTCAACAACAGGGTGGATGTCGTTGCCACCCAGACTGTGACAAACACGGCTTTTGGTCCCAACGTCAATGCGATCACTACCAATACCACTTGGACAAAAGATAACATTTACATTTTGAAAAACAAAGTGTTCGTCACCAATGGCGCTACTTTGACGATTGAGCCGGGAACCAAGATTTATTCGACACTGGACACCAAAAATACAGTGGGCAAGGATGACGATCAGTTTGGTGCCTTGGTGATCACCCGCGGCGCGAGATTGAATGCCGCAGGGACAGCCAGCAATCCTATTGTCTTCACGACGACGGATGAGCTTGAAGCCGAAACCCAGGTCGACATTGATGGTGATGGAGGTATCGCTGAAGCGCCGACTGCCGCCACCGCGGGTCGTTGGGGCGGTCTTGTGATTTTAGGCAACGCTCCGATCGCAAGTTACTCCGGCGTGACGAACGTTGGGGAGAACCGCATTGAGGGCTTCCAGCCGGCATCCTCCGCCGACCTTGATACCGACGGCCGCGCCGACGTGATCGAATACGGTGGCAACACGGCGGCTGACAACAGCGGCACGTTGCAATATGTTTCGATCCGCCACGGTGGCTACGTTTATGATGCCGCCGCCGGATCTGAAATCAACGGCCTTACGCTGGGCGGCGTTGGATCGGGAACAACCATCGACCATATCGAAGTCTATGCAAACGCCGATGACGGCATCGAGTTTTTCGGTGGCACGGTGAACACGAGCCATATCGTTCTCGCCTTCAACCAGGATGATGGATTTGATATCGACGAAGGATACAAAGGAACCAACCAATTCTGGTTCGGCATCCAGGCGCCGAAAACGGACAGCAATGCCTCCGGGCATGACAACGGCGGCGAATGGGATGGTGTGACAGGGACGATCGCGGACAACGCGACGAATTCCGCACCCGTCATTTACAATGCGACTTTCATTGGTTCCGGAATCACGGCCGATCTTGGCAATGACAAAGGAAACAACGCGATTTACATTGATGACCGTTTCAAAGGCAAAGTCTACAACTCCCTGTTCCATGATTTCCGCGAGGATTTGATTGAATCATCGAGTGATGGCCCCGGCACGGGAATGACTTTTGAAAACAACACGATTGGTGCCTTTGGCGGTGGCACTTTCACCGGGTCGAATGCATCCAACCTCACCTACCTCAATGGTTCAGGCGCGGCGAATACATTCTTCGATGCCAATGGTTCTCCCATCAAAGGCAATACGAACGGCGGAGTGAATCCAATGCTCACCGCATATGAGCGCGATGCCGAAACCTTGGATCTGCTGGTGATCGATCCGCGCCCTGCGGCTGGTTCCCCACTTTGGACGAACAAACTGAGCGCCGGTGCTCCCGTGGCTACCACATTCCGTGGCGCTTTCGGTTCTGACAACTGGGCATCCGGTTGGACCAAGCTGAGCCAAGTTGGCTTGCTGCAAGGCTCCGCTCCTAGTTCCAGTTCGGTCGTTGATTCGGATGGTGACGGCATTGATGACGCCCTGGAAGCAACGTCCGCCATGACGTCGCTCGGGTTCAGTGTGGGCGTGAACAATGTGACAAATCATGGTGGTGTTCCCGGCACCAGTTTGTTCAACAGCCTCTACACATCCACGAGTATCCAGAGCCTGCGCGGCACTGGTATGATGATCGGTCCTGTCACTCCCGGTGGCAACGCTACGATCACCCTGCCATTGTTCAAGTCGGACGACCTCACGAACTGGACGGCAGCCGGCAATGCTACGGCTACCGTCGCAGCGCCCGCTGGCAAGCAGTTCTTCCGCATCGATCTGACCAACGGCACTCCGAACCAGTAACTTCCCCCAAGAGAAACCAAAACAAAACACAGGGTCGTCGGCCCACGCCGGCGGCCCTTCCTCACTTAAGAATCTATGACAGTTACGACACGCATTCCATTCCTTACTCTGACGATATCGTTGCTTAGCGCGCATGCTATTTCAGCCAGCGCACAAACCAATCATCCATTGGACCAGACAAAAGAAAACATGCGTCTGTGGTTGGAGACAGCGCAGAAACGACAAGCTGAGGAAAATGGCTGGAAAACAGACCAGGAGATTTTGAGCAATTACAAAGAAGGTCTGCTTGCGGAAAAAGCAACCTATCAGAAACAAATCGAGGAGGCGAAACAACGCGCCCAGGCAGCGGATCAGCAATCGACTGACAAATTGAGTCAACGTGACCAATTGATCGCCGCCGAAAAAGCACTGGCCGCGCACTTGCGGGGATCGGAGGAAGAGTTCGTCAAGCAGATCCCTTCCCTTCCGACGCCCTTGTTGAAAATGCCGAAAATGGCAGTGGGAATTGAGGCGCTCAAAAAGAATTTATCGCTACCTGCCGATCAGCAGACCGATGACGTCGGCAAACGCTCGGCGAACCTCACGGAGATGATCGCAGAGGTGGAGAAATTCCAACAAAATGTCACGGTCAGCAATGAGTTGCACAAAAATGCAGCGGGGCAGGAATACAACATGCAGGTCGTATACCTCGGTCTGGCTGCTGCCTACGCCGTGAATGAGGATGCCAGTTTCGCCCTGGTTGGCAGCCCGCAGGCCGATGGCTGGAAATACAACGAGCGAAATGAAATCGCAGCCGACATCAAAAAACTGATCATTACCGCCACCACGGAAAAAGACATTTCTTTCACCACACTTCCTATCCCTACTCCCTAACACTTTCCCTCTATCGATCATGAAATCTCTCTTTACTCATTCGATTGTATCAGCATGTCTGATCTCGCTGGCTTGCTCCGCCGAGTCCGATACTCTAACGGAATCAAAAAGCCGCATCGACAAAGCGGCACAAGAACTCAGCACCACGGTGGCGCAAAACAGCGATCTTCGTCGTTTTGCCTACAATGAAATCAACAAGCTCGATGACGAAGTGATTGCCCTCACGAAAGAACTGAGGGCACTTGAGCGCGATGAGGAATTGCGAACGATCAAGACCAAGACTCTGGAGAAAGAGGTCGATCAGCGCAAAGCTCAGTTCACTTATGCATCGGGTTTGCTCAATCAATATTCCAAGGCTTTCATCACGCGGATTCATCCCGCGGAATATCAACAATACAAACAGGACGTGGCAAACATCGACCAAACCGCGCTCAATGCGGTTAATGAACCGGTGAAGGAAATCAACGAGCGCGTCAAAGTATTGGGCATCGGGATCAAACGCCTCGCCAATCTTGCGGGAGGATTCACCTTCCCGGGCAAGGCGTTCGGATTTGCAGGGAAATCCATTGAGGGAAGTTTTCTCTTGATGGGACCATCGGTGTATTTTGCAGCGCAGGACAAGATCTCGGAAGGAATCTGCCCGATGTCTGATACCGGCTCCGGTTATCCAGCCTTCGTCTCGATCAATCAATCCGGTGGCGCGATTGCGCAAGCCATTTCCACGGGATCAGGATTGCTACCGATTGATGGCACGATGGGCAAGGCCATTACGGCGGAAATGAAGCATCCCGGAGGTCAAAACAAAGCACTCGAACACGTCATGCTGTTCGGCGATATCGCCAAGAACATGATGTTCGACGGATGGATCGCGATCGCGATCTGTATTGCCATGATTGCAGTCGGTTGGACGGTGGCAGCAAGGAAAATTCTCTATCTGAATAAAATCGAAAAAGGCAATCATGATTTCATGCGTGAATGGCGTAAAATCGCCAACGACCTGACCACTCTCGAACGGAATTCCGGTGCACAGAAATTAACCGAGACTCCCGACATGAAGCGCTCGCCGTTTTACGAAATCTATCACATTGGTGCGGAGGAAATCACGGCTCGTGTGAGCTCCGTGAAATCAGGACACAAGGGGCTTTCTGGTCGCTCGATTCAGGCGGTGCGCGCCGCGCTTGATGCGGGGTTGGTCAATCTGCAACACAAACTCACGAACGGGCTTGT
Organism: Akkermansiaceae bacterium; assembly: GCA_049240965.1. Taxonomy (GTDB): domain Bacteria; phylum Verrucomicrobiota; class Verrucomicrobiia; order Verrucomicrobiales; family Akkermansiaceae; genus UBA956. Next base: position 26,695 of record JBMLRP010000068.1, on the reverse strand, counting down.
GTATCTCACGATCAGTATTGCCGGTGGTCCTTATGTTGGACTGCTGGGAACTGTGGTGGGTGTAATGATCACTTTCGCCATCATTTCGAAGGAAGGCGAGGTGAACGTCAACGCGATTGCACCGGGTATCGCTTCCGCGCTGCTTGCCACCGTGGCTGGTCTGATCGTCGCGATTCCCGCGTTGTTCGCCTACTCTTATCTGAACAACCGCATCAAAAACATCACCTCGGAGGTGAAGGTATTCATCGATGAATTTGTATCGAAAATGGCGGAATATTACCCTCAGGTCAATGAGGCGGCCGCTCCCAAATTCAGTGATACTGAAGAATCCTAACAATTTAATCATACCCTGCTATGGCTTCTGCGGACGACAAAAGTTTTGACGATATCAATGTCACACCCATGGTGGACTTGTATCTGGTGCTGCTGCTCATTTTCATTGTGATGACAGCGGCCGGTGTAAAAGGCGTGAAAGTGGATCTGCCCAAAGCGGGGGGGAAAGCCGCGGCTGACATCGGCGCGCCCAAGATCCAGGCAATCACCATTGATTCCGAGGGCAAGATTACATTGAACCTAACGCCCATGTCCCTGGAGGAATTGGAAAGCAAAATTTCCGGTATGGTCGCGGTGACACCAGATTTACCCGTGGTGGTGCGTGGAGACAGCTCCACGCAGTATCAGAAAATCATGGCAGTGGTGACGATGTTAGGCAAAAACGGAATCACGAAAATCGGCCTCGCCACTCAACCGAATCAATAATCTGGCACAATGAGGCAGTTTTCCACCATATCCGATGACAAGCCCAAGAAGGTCAAGGTGATCCTTGTGCTTCTTGGCTTGGTAATCGTCGGAGGTGTGGCGTCGTTGATCATCAATGGCTCGAGTGGCGATGATCAGGCGCAGGAGGAAGAATTCCAATTTGTCGAATTCGCGCCACCACCACCACCGCCGCCGCCACCACCTGCTCCCGATCAACCGGAGCCTGATCCCGAAGAATTTGATGAACCTTTGGAACCCGTGGAGATTCCTGAAGATGCGGAAGTATCGCCTGATGAACCCGTGAACGATCTCGGCTTGGACCTTGGTGAAATGGCCATGGGAGAAGGCGCTGGCGGTGGTTTTGTGATGGACATTCCAAGATTTGGCCGACGCGGCAGAGGAGGAGATTCTGAAGGCGACGAATTGATGGAAGGTGCTGGTGCTTCTGAGGCAGCAATACCCACATTCAAAGTGCAACCCACTTACCCGAGCGCTCTTCTGCGCAAAAAGATCGGGGGCAAGGTCGTCGTGGCGGCGACGGTGGATTCTTCGGGCGCAGTCATCAAGGTAATGATTAAACAGAGTTCAGGCCATGCGGAGCTCGATAAAGCAGTGGTAACAGCCATACAAAAATGGAAATTCAAACCTGGTGCGCGCGAAGGCAAGCCTGTGCAGAGCACCTGTCTTATCCCTTATACATTTGAAGTGAAAAACAACTGATTATGACGAAACATATCATTCTATCATTGATGGGCATTTGCAGTTTGCATTCAGCAAAAGCGGCAGAACCGCTCATCGCGCCTACGGAATTGTTCCGGCAACCGGGTTTTGCAAAGGAGTTTGTCGGTAGCTACGGCATTCTCTCCGACGTGGAACCGGATGTCACCGATACCGAACAAAAACTGCTGGGCCAGCTTCAGGCGTTGTTTGCGGAGTCGAAATTCAAAGAGGCGGAGAATCAGCTCGTGCTCTATATCAAAGAAACCACGGCTCCCACGGATCCCAACTTACAGCCGGGAGAAATCAGTCCCGCGCTCGTGTTTGTCTTGGGCAATCTCTATTTTCAATCAGAACGTCTGAACGATGCCGAACGCGCCTTCAAGGAGTCCATCAAGCGTTTTCCCAAATTCCGCCGCGCCTACACCAATCTTGGTTTTCTCTACACATCTCAGAACAAGATGGATGAAGCTCTGGCCGCTTTTCAAAAGTCGGTTGAACTCGGAGAAAAGTCCGCTCGTGTGATGGGCATGCTCGGCTATTGTTACATGTTCAAACAAAACGCCGTCGCAGCGGAGAACGCTTACCGTCAAGCCTATCTCATTGACCCGAATGCACGCGATTGGAAGCTCGGGCTGGCACAGTGCTTATTGATGCAGGACAAGTATGAGGATGCCGCCAGCATGTTCGGCAATCTGATCAAGGAAAACACCCAAGACCGTCAATTGTGGATGCGCCAGACAAGCGCGTATCTCGCCATGGAAAAATTCGAAGATGCCATCATCAATCTGGAGATGATGCGCTTGATGGGCCTGGCCGATGAGAAGAGTCTGGTTTTGTTGGGAAATATTTACATCGATCAGTCGCAGCCACGTCTTGCGTTGGATGCGTTCAGCGACGCGATGAATCGCGCCCCACAAATCGATGTGGCACAAGCACTGAAATCGGCAAAAATTCTGAACGACAACGGCAATCCAAAAGAAGCATCTGAAATGGTGCAAAAAATCCGTGCCGCCGCAGGAGATAAAATCAATCCTGCCGACCGGCTCAATCTTGACCTGACCGAAGTCAAAATCGCCCGTAACAGCAATCAACCTGATGTGGTTGGTACGATTCTCACACGTTTGCTCAAAGAAAATCCGACCAATCCCGATATTTTGTTGGAGTTGGCAAGGCACTATGACCAGTGTGCGAAAAATGAGACTGATGAGGAAAAGGTGAGGAAACACATCGGTGAAGCGAAGACCAATTATATGTTGGCGATGCAGCACGAAGCCACGTCATATGCGGCAAACCTGGGATACGGCCAGTTGTTGATCCGCGCCAATCGCGCCCTTGAGGCTCTCCCTTTTATTGAAAAGGCACTTTCGCTCAAAAAGACCGAGTCTCTCGAGCAATATGCCAGCCGGGTGCGTCGCGCGGCCGACCGCGAAAAAGCCCGTCTCGAGCGCGAACAAGCGGAACGCGACAATGCCAATTCGAAAAAATAATTATATTTCTCATATTCATCATGAAAAACTATTCAATCGTATTTTTATTACTAAGCGTTTTTGTGGCACGTGGTAACGAAGCGCTGGATCTGCTGGAAGGAAAAAAAGATGCGGCAAGTATCAACGTGCCCCCATCCACTGAAGGCGCTCCCGTGCTCAGTGGCGCGATTGGTGCCACCACGGCTGATGGCAAGCTGGTCAAGCCTTACAAACCCGTTCAGCCTTCGGAATTTTCCGTGAAATCCCATGAAATCTTCGATCCTATCTGGTCACGCTCCTTGCTCTACAAGGATGAAAAAAATCCTTACGTCCAGGAATTTTCTCTCACCGGATTGTTCGAAGGTGCCGCCGCTTGGGGCAAGATCGATAATGAGCTCAGCACTTCACCTCTCGATCAGGATGTCAACGACATACAAATGCGAAGAGCCCAACTTGGCGCGCGTATGAAAGCCTTTTACCGCACCGAGGTTACCGGCGTGGTGGAAATGGCGGGTCCTTCCCGTATGAACGGCATCCAGACGCTGAAGGCTCGGACCGAAATCACGGAAAATACCGGCGTTACTTTTGGCAAATTCCGTCCACTCAGCACCCAGGAAAACAACATGCCGGATGCGAGTCTTCTGATCAGCGAGCGTTCCTTGCTCTCTAACATGATTGCACCTGCGGATAGCCTGGGCGTGATGTTTGACGCATCTCGCAAGGGTTGGACCTATCAACTCGGTTGGTTTGCGGGTGATTTCAGTGACAACATTCCCGGCGTGAAAAATGATGGATTGATCAACGCGGGAATCGCCTATGAAAAAGTGACTAAAGCGGAGTCCGGAGCACCTTTGCGCAGTCGTTGGTATCTGAATTATGCCCATAGCCTTGACAATGATGAAAGTGAGATCATGCCACGTCACCGGGTCGCCAACGCCAGACCCTTTAACAACATCTATTCTACGGGATTCAGCACCCAGCAAGATCGTTTGGGCTTTCTTGGTGATTTCACGATCGCACGCGGTGAGAACAACGCCTGGGGTCTTACTTTGATGCCGACTTACTGGATCATGCCCGGCGCGCTACAATTGATCGGACGATACCATTATGCTGATACCGATAAAAAAGACGCACTCTACGGCGGCTACGGTCCAGGTGCTGATCCATTTTATCAGGGTGACTCACCCATCGTTAGCGGCGATGAATTTCATTCGTTTTATCTGGGTGCCAATTTCCATGTTTATGAAAATCGCATGATCATCAGCAATGGTCTGGAATACACTCTGTTCCGCGATGACCTGGACAGCGGAAACGACACGAAAAGCTTGATGTGGCAAACCGGTGCGAAGCTGAGTTTTTAATCGAGCGGAAAACCGGGGACGAATCCTTTATTCCGGATTGTCGAGATATTCCTGCTTCGCCCCACCGTCGGTGACTTCGGCCGAATTACGATCAACATCGTAGAAGCCGATTCCTTTTTTCGTGAGCCATGCGAATTCCGGCATGAGCCGCTGTTGAAAACTGGCGAAATCTTTGTTTTTCTGATCAGTCCATGCCGATTCAGCCAATGCAATCAGGCGTGGCCAGGTCAGGAAGTCGCGGCGGTTTTGCGTAATCGTTGTTTCCGTCCACAAGCATGCTTGAATGCCTCGCACTTGTTTTTCCTGACTTTCCGTCAATTTGAGGTTGGCAGGAAAATCGTACACATCGCTGAGAGGATTGATTCCATTCCAGTTGCGTCCTTTTTTGTGGCTGGGGTGTTGCAAGAAATCGAAGTAGCAGGGGCGTCGTGGGCAAAGAATGATGGGGTAGCCATCTTTCATGGCTTGATGCAGAATGTTGGGTTTGTCGTGCCGCCACCAGAAAATGAGTGTCTTGTCTGTGGGGAGATCACGAGCGGCGATTTCATCCCAACCACCGGTGTCAAAGCCAAGGCTGTTGATTTTTTTCGCCATTCGACGATTGAACCACGTCTCCACCGCCGCGAGGTCTTTGAGGTTTTCCTGTTTCATCAACGCCTGAACTTCAGGGAGTTTGGGCCATTGTTTCCAACCGAAATGCACTTCATCGCCACCAAAATGAATGACGCCCGCTTCCGGAAACAAGGCTGCAACTTCGGTGAGCACATCATCGAGGAATGTGAGTGTTTCCATCTTGGCTGGATGAAACGTAAAGTTCGGCCACTTATCATAACCGCCTCCATCATACTGGGGATAGCTGCGAACCGCGGCGTCCGCGTGGCCGGGCATGTCAATTTCAGGAATCACCGTGATGTGCCGCTCTTTGGCGTAAGCAACAATGTCCTTGATCTGCTCCTGTGTGTAAAATTGCGCTGGCGCTTCTTTGCTGCGATCCGTCTCATTGCCGCGACCGCCGGTGCGGGTCAGTTCCGGATATTTCTTGATCTCGATGCGCCATGCGGGAGAATCCGTGAGATGCCAATGGAAGCGATTGAGCTTGTAGCGCGCCATCGCATCAAGTTGTCGTTTGATGGTTTCAGGTTTTGTGAAATGACGTGATACATCGAGCATGTATCCGCGCCATGCGAAGCGGGGCTGATCGATGATGTCCTGACAAGGAATGCGGATCGTGCCGTCTGCTGATTTTTGTGAAGAGGAAATGAGTTGGGTCAAAGTTTGCAATCCATAGAATTTTCCCGCATCGGTTGCGGCATGAATGTTGATCACTTCTTTCGTGACGCGGATGACGTATCCTTCTCCTTCAGGGGCGGGATATCGATCAGGAAGGAAATCATTGCCAAGAAATTGCACCGCACACGCCACATCGGCAGGAGCCATCTTGAGATCAATGTCGCTTTCTTTGAGAATGGGCAAAAACACCTGTTCCTTACCATGGGGAAGATAAATGTAAGAGCCCGGTATGAGAACATAATGACCTTCGATCAGCTTTGTCTGCAGCGGTTGCGGTATGATTCCCGCGTGACAACTCAGAGTCATCACGACCCAAAAAAGAAATTGACGCATAAGTCCATCATAAAAGCAGCAGAGGTCATAGCAAGCAGAATCTTGATCGCTCAATCCAAACACCTTTTCATTTACTGCAAAATCAATCACTCATGGATCAAGGAAAAGGAGCAAGAACGTCGCGCCTGTGCTTGCTCGTATGCCACAGCCAAGATGGCTGTGCTCCTCTCCGTAGAGCAATGATCCTTCCATTTTACTCGCCTTTATGCAGCCGATGGTGGATAGATTCTTTATCGAACTTATGGTTTTGAGAAAATCCACTCTTTTCCTGTCTCTCGCTTCATTCGTCTTCTTGTGGCTAATGCAGGCATTACCATGTCTGGCAGAAAATTTGCCGAACGTTGTGTTGATTCTCGCGGATGACCTGGGATACGGCGATCTGCGTTGTTATCATGCCGCATCGAAGATCGCCACGCCGCATGTTGATCGTCTCGCCGCAGAGGGCATGCGATGGACCGACGCGCACAGTCCATCGACTGTTTGCACACCGACACGCTACGGACTGATGACAGGGCAAATGCCATTCCGCATCGCGCAAGGCGGCAAGGTTTTTACCGGCGTCGAAGGACCATCGCTGATCGCCAAAGATCGGTTGACCCTGCCGGAAATGCTTTTGCAAAAAGGCTATGCCACGGCGGCTGTCGGGAAATGGCATCTCGGTTGGACGTTTCGAGATACCGGGGGAAATGCCGTTACCACTCCCGGTGTGGATGGCGTGAGATCCGTGGATTACACGCGGCGCATTGAGGGCGGACCTCTCGATCATGGTTTTGAACAATTTTTTGGAACGGCTTGCTGTCCGACCACAGATTGGCTTTATGCGTTCATCGTGGGCGACCGGATTCCCGTTCCTCCAACGGGTCCACTACCGCGCGAGGCACTACCGAAAAATCCTTACACGGAAGATTGTCGTCATGGTTGGATCGCGCCGGACTTCGATATGCAGGAAGTGGATCAACGTTTTCTCGAACAAAGCTTGCATTTCATTCGGCAACATGTCCGCACGGCGCCCCGGAAGCCATTTTTTCTCTTTCATGCCACACAAGCCGTGCATTTACCCTCATTTCCGGGCAAGGACTTTCGTGGCAAAACCCAAACAGGTCCTCATGGGGATTTTATTGCCCAATGGGATGCCATCGTGGGTACTTTGATGCAGGAATTGGAACAGCAAGGCATTGCCGATGATACCGTCGTTTTGCTGACCAGTGACAATGGTCCCGAAGTAGCAGCTGTAGTGCAGATGCGTGCGGACCATGGACATGACGGTGCCAAGCCATGGCGAGGGGTGAAACGAGATGCGTGGGAAGGTGGGCATCGCGTTCCGTTCATCGTCCGCTGGCCCGCGCATATCAAGAGCGGCACGACCTGCGACCACTTGGCCAGTCTCACGGATGTGATGGCGACGCTGGCGGATATTATCGATTTTCCTCTGCCGCGTGACGCCGCCGAAGATAGCTTCAGTCTCTGGCCGGCGATGGCCGGGAAAGCCGTTGCACCGGCGCGGCCATATTTGCTGACTCAGGCATTCCGCGGTGCTGCGACATTATCACTGCGACGAGGCAATTGGAAGCTCATCAACCACACTGGATCGGGCGGTAACCGCTATGATCAAGGTCCATTGCAGCGCTATGCTATCGCGGAGAACGATCCCAATGCAATCGCGCAACTATATGATCTGGCGACCGATCCGGCAGAGACGAACAACCGGTTTTCGCAACGTGCGGATGTGGCCGCGGAATTGCAACAATTGCTGATCAAAACGATCAAGGATGGTCGCAGCAGACCATGAACCGTCAGGCGAGGATGGGCTTAACGATATGGCCGGCGATATCTGTGAGACGGAAGTAACGCCCTTGGAATTTGTAAACCAGTTTCTCGTGATCCACGCCCATGAGGTGCAGCATCGTGGCATGGAGATCGTGAACGTGAACACCGCCATCGAGGATGTTATAGCCATATTCATCGGTGAGTCCGTGCGAGATCCCGGCCTTGATGCCCGCGCCGGCCAGCCAAATACTGAAGCAGCGGGGATGATGATCGCGGCCATAGTTATTGCCAGACATTTTTCCTTGGCAATACGCGGTACGCCCGAACTCGCCACCCCATACCACCAGCGTGTCCTCTAACAAACCGCGACGTTTCAGATCGATGATCAATGCCGCAGACGCTTGGTCCGTTTGTTTGCATTGTTGGGTAATGCCGCCAACCACATCACCGTGCTGGTCCCAGCCTTGATGGAAAAGCTGCACGAAACGAACATCCCGTTCGATCAATCGGCGGGCTAACAAACAATTGGCGGCGTATGTGCCGGGAGTGCGAGCATCCGGTCCGTAGAGGTCGAAGGTTTCGGCACTTTCTCCCGAAAGGTCGGTCGCATCCGGCACGCTGGTTTGCATGCGAAACGCCATTTCCGCCTGGGCAATGCGGGCATGGATTTCCGGGTCGAGTTCGTGCGATGCCTGGTCCATGTTCAATTTACCCAGCGCATCGAGCATGCCACGACGCACATGCGGTGACACGCCTTCGGGATTGGTAAGATAGAGAACAGGCTCCTTGCCCGAGCGGAATTGCACACCTTGATGCTCGCTGGGAAGAAATCCAGAATTCCACAGACGCGTGTAGAGAGGTTGATCACGGCGGGCGTTTTTTGACACCAATACGATGAAAGCCGGCAAATTGTGATTCAGACTGCCGAGGCCGTAAGATGCCCATGCACCCATTGATGGCCTGCCGGGGATTTGGCTCCCGGAACAGAAAAAAGTGATCGCTGGATCGTGATTGATCGCTTCCGTATGCATGCTGCGGATCACGCAAATTTCATCGGCGATTTTTTGTGTGTATGGCAGAACGTCGCTGATGGAAGTGCCGGATTTTCCACTCTTCGTAAAATTGGCAAACGAGCCTGCCATCGGCAGCAAACTCTGATTTCCGCTCATCGTCGAGAGTCGCTGATTGCCAATCACGGATTTCGGCAATGCTTTGCCGTGACCTTCACGCAGCAGAGGTTTGTCATCGAAGGTTTCCAAGTGCGATGGTCCGCCAGCTTGGAACAAATAAATCACGCGCTTGGCTTTGGCAAAATGATGCGGTGCTCCCAAGACTCCAGTGGTGGACGCCGCCGCACTGCCAGTGCCGAGTATGTGGGACATGGCCATGGCTCCCAATCCCAACCCGGTACTACCAAGAAAATGCCGCCGCGTTTGGAGCATGAGCTGATCATAAGTAGGAGAGAAAGGTTTCATAGTGAGTTAGACAGGATAGCACGATCCTGATGCCGTGCCAAATCAAGGAACAAGCATTTGATACGATGCAAGAAACCCAATTATTTCAAGAGCATGAGCTGCAAATCGATCGAGCGATTTTCCCCAGTAACCCGATCAGGATCATCAGTGGGAACCTGTACCGGGAAGAAAACGATAATAGACTTCCAGCATCAAGGTGCAGAGCGCATTACGATAGAAAACGCTTTGCCCGTCACCCCCCTGAAACTGAGGACCCACAGCGCGCAGTTTACCATCTGGACTTTTCCATGTGCCGTCCGCGTTCTGGTTTCTCAGCACCTCGTCACGCATCATGGCGTTGTAATCCTTCCATTCTTGACCGCCGCGATTCATCATCGCTTGTGCCTCGTAGTAATGTCCGTAAAGATCAACAAAAGGAGTGCCCCATTTAAGCTTGGTATTTTTGCTGATATATTTCGCCCCCTTGCGAACCTCCGAGCTGCTTTCTTTGCCCCACATTTGGAAACACAAAACACCGACGCCAGTGAGAGTGTGATAATCCAATCCACCGTGAAGGCCTTTGCCGTTGTATCCAAAGCCACCATCACTGTCTTGTTTGTCTTTGAGATACTCCAAGCCCTTGGAGGAACAACGCGAGAGGTTTTTGAAATCGAGACCTGTGTGTTTCATCGCCTTGAGAGCCTGAATGTGCCAACCAGTCACAGAAACGTCCGTATGAGCACCGGGACCTTCATCGTAAGAGTAGGCCCACCCGCCGTTTTTGTGCTGATTATCAATCAGAAACTGTCCGGCTTTTTGCGTAATCTCCGATAAATTGGGGACATTGACGTTGAGCTGTTTGCAAAAAGTGGTGGCTTCGGAAAGAGCATACACCGCGATGGAATGTTCATAGACCCAACCGTGACCGCCGAAATTTTGCGCCAGTTTCCCTTGGTTTTGCATACCGACCTGGATCAGGAAAGTCATCGCCTTGAGGCAGGATTCGCCGAACTCATCCGAAGTAGGAGTTTCGCAATGTCCGAGATAAGCCAGCAAGCCCAGGCCTGTCATTGCAGCTTTGTTTCCAGTGCCCCATGAGCCATCGGCATTTTGGGTTTTTTTCATCCAGCGCAGAGACTTGAGCACAGCTTCCTCACACTGCTCATTGCCACCGGTTTCCGCAAGACGTTGCAAGCGATCCTCTCTCGAACAGCGTTTGCGCATCGTGGCAGGAATCGCGCCGAAACCACCACCGCCACCGCCGCCATCACCACCGGAACCCCAGCCGTCGCCGAAGTCATTGCCGTTACCAAAATCCGTGGATGGCTGAGGCACATCCACTTCCGGCACGGGAATCGCGACATTCGAAGTCGTGGCAGCAGCAATCACCTTGGCGCTAGAGGAGGAAGGAGCCGAAGGTTTCTGCTTGGAGCTGGTGGTCACCTTTTTGGTTTCCAGAACCTCCTCGGCGGGCACATTCGCACTGTAGGTCACGATCACCGGAGTTTCCTTGAACAAAGGTTTGATGAAAATGAAAGCAAGCAACAGACCAATGAGAACGATGCTAAGCAACGCAATCACGATGGAAGAAATCGTCGAATTGCGTTTCATCGCATCAAGACGTGCTTGTGCTTCAGGACTGAGTTGTGCGTGTAGGCTCATAAAATGGGGTTATCTAAAAAATCGTACGACAGTGTGTCGTGCTGCCGGATTCTACTCGGGCAAAACGAAACGGGGCAGAAAAAAATTAGTCATTTTTGACGTTTTTTTTCAATCACGCCGCCAGTATTGGATCTGAAAACCCGCGGCGCGCATGACACAAGCAGCAGTGTTGGATTGACATCATGAATCTGGTTTTTATGCTAGAAACCACCTAGCGAAACGTTGCTTGTTTCCGGGTCACGACCCAAACCCCACGCAAACCATCATTCATGGATTTTCCCAAAACACAGCGACTACGATCGACAGAGCGTGGATTCACACTGGTAATGGTGTTGTCTGTGCTCGTGTTGTTGGTCATGATCGGAGTCGGTTTATTGAGCCTATCGGCGGTCTCATTGCGACAATCCCAGCAGGCGCAAGCTCAATCCCAGGCCATGGCAAATGCGAGAATGTCGTTACTCATGGCGCTGGGCGAATTACAAAAACAAAGCGGGCTTGATACACGGGTCACGGCCACAGCAGACTTGCTCGATCCCACTCACCCGCGTCTGTTAGGCGTGTGGCGCAGTTGGGAGGGATCCGATCACGATCTTGGATCATACTCTGGCAGACCCACCACCCCTGATTACGCCGCGAAACGTCGTCCCAGCGCCCGCAATGGCCGCTTTGTTTCCTGGTTGGTATCGAGTAATCCCCGCGACAACAACATGGCGGAGGCGCCGACGATTGTACGCAACGCGCCCTTTACCAACTCTGTTCCCCTTCTTTCTGCAGGTACACTGGCTGCAGGAGACAATCGTCAAATTCATGTCATCCCCTCTCCTCTTACTGGCAGCGGCTCCTATGCTTGGTGGGTCAGTGGCGAAAATCAAAAGGCCCTCTTGCCCAAAGCGTATGATCCGTCCGAAGACAACTCAGCCCGATGGTCAGTCATCCACAAAAGCCACTCAGTTGCCGATCCGCGCCCTTTCGACTGGGAGCATTTTCTCACCAATCCCACGGGAGCGGCCAAAGCGATCAGTCGCAACAACGCTGACTGCCTTGCCGCGCTGAATAACAATCGAGGAAGGCACTATTTTTTCGACACATCCGCTCACTCCATCGGCTTGCTTACCAATACGGCCACCGGTGGCTGGCGCAAGGACCTTTCATTGTTATCCGAATTCTGGGGTCAACAAAGCACTTCAGGCCTACCGTTTTTTCGTTTGAATGCCACGCGCACCAGCACCGCTTCCATCCCCAATACCGGAGACGTCTATCCCGCATCATCGATGCTTTATCCCTGGGCTACCTATCGCGGCAGCAGTGGAGTGATCCCCATCTATCGCCACGGGGCGGTATCCACATGGGAAAACCTCATCGACCACATGACTTCCTACAAACGCGTCAGCGCGCAGTCCACAGGACGCGCCACGATCAACTGTCAATCCGTGGCAATCGATAACAACGCCAACCACTTCGGTTTTATCCATCGCGTGCGAATCCTGCCGGTAATCGCCCGCATGCAGTGGGTATTCTCGCACAGCGCCGGCACGGCGGCAGGCGGCTTGTTGGAACCTCGTCTGCTTTTGACTCCGGTGATCACCATGTGGAATCCCTACAACGTTGAAATCACATCGCCATCGGCTCTGAGTTTCTCCATCCCCCGCCCTCTGCCCGCAGCACTGCGCTATACCATTAATGGCGTTGCCAATCCCAGCTTCAATTCCGTGATGACGGCAAACAACCATCAACCCGCTCTGGGAGGAGGCACACTGCGTCTCACCATCAACTCCACCTTCACACTCAAACCGGGAGAGACGCGGTTGTTCAGTCCAGAGACAACAACACCCGTAGCAAATACTGTCACACTCAATCTCACGCAAGGTTTCCGCAGTGGAGGCGGACATTTTTTTCCCTTACGTGGCCCCTCCGGGCAGGCAATGACACTACCTGCCTCCGCCACTTTGCGCGCTGAGGCACGGTTTGATGCCACCTACAACGATGGCGCCGTCATCAACCCCGAGGGCGTGGGCATCTACCTCGATATGGCAATCAATGGCGCACGGCACTTGGTCTATCGGATGATCTACACGCCGGATACCGCCAATGCCGTTTACCCCGCCATGCGCAATTTGGCAGAAGGCACCCTGGGCCAATGCCTGACCAACCCTCAACCGTTTTTATCAACCATTTTCGGCGCGCGCTCGGCGAGTCGCACGCACCTCGCCGCCAAGGGCTTGGTACAGTCCAGTCCACTGGTGAACTACACGGCCATGGGTCGCAAAGATGAAGCCGAAAGCACCATCCGCCGACACTATGGCGGCACGGCACATCCCGTGAACTCCCCGTTCGATTACAGCTTCGTGCGTCACGCGCCGGGTGGCGACAGCCTGCTGCCGAATGCGAGCGACAGCACCGGGCGCGGCTACATCGTGACCGGTTTCAATAAGGCCGAGGGCCTGTCACGTTGCGTCATTGCGGAAGTGCCGACACGCCCTCTGGTATCGCTGGCAGAACTCACTCACTGGGATCTGCGCTATGAAAATCCGATTCCACCTTTCGCCCTGAACCTGATCGGAAATTCGGATGCCTCTCCACTCCTGCCCGCGAACGCCGTGGTGAACGCGGCGGATGCAGGGCTGGCGGAAAACTTGCAATACGATGACTCCTACTGCGCCAATCACCTTCTTTTTGATGACTGGTTCCTCTCAGCCATTGCTCCTGATCCCACGAATTTTGGCAGCGCGGGAAGAAATTTGCAGACGACTTTTACCGACTTCGTAACCGGCAAAACCCCGCTGACACATCGATCCTACCAACCGATCTTGATCGATCAACTTGCCGCCGCACAGTCCGGGGGAGCACAGCGGATTTATGCAAACTCAGTCGCTCGTCCGACTTCATGGCAAACGATTGCCTCGCGCCTGGAAGTGGAAGGCATGTTCAATGTCAACTCGACCTCTGTCAAAGCGTGGCGCGCGTTGTTAGGCCATGCGCGAAATCAGCGCGTGCCTTCAATCCGCGAATCAGGCGCCACCTGGCAGGTCGGTCTATCAGAAAAATCGCAATATCCGCTGAGTCGCTTCAGCGTGGCAGGCGACGTGCAAGCCGGGACCATGGGCAGCTCCGGAGCTTTTCCCGAGGCGACGGAGTTTGCCGGGTATCGCGTGGTGGATGAACCATTTCTCGACGCTCTTGCCGAACAAGTCGTCACCCAGGTCCGACGTCGGGGGCCATTTCTTTCTCTATCGGAATTCATCAACCGCCAGCTTTCCTCGGGCGACCTGGCGCTTGCCGGCACTTTGCAGGCGGCTCTCAATGAGGTGGCGAAAAATTCCCGCACCAATCCTTACGCCGCCATGCAGTCTCTTTCGTCGGTGGCATCCCCTACTCCCGAGCGCGCCGCTGATGCCGAATACAAATTCCCCGCCGCAGCGGGTGGATTCAGTGCCTATGGCTTGCCCGGATGGACGCGGCAAGCCGATCTCTTGCGCCCATTAGCGCCGATTCTTTCCGCGCGGGACGACACTTTCACCATCCGTGCTTATGGCGATTCCCGCGATGGCAGCGGACGTATCATAGCCCGCGCCTATGCCGAAGCAGTGGTGCGCCGCACGCGTGATTATGTCGATCCAGTTGATGCCGCCGATGCCGTCAACCAGCCCGTCCGCCCGATCAACCGCGTGATGGGCCGCCGCTACCAGATTGTCTCCTTCCGCTGGCTGCCACCCAACGAAATCTAACATTTTTTATGCAACGTTTTTTTCTACTCATGTTTTTCCTGCTTGCAATCATTCCGGCACATGGGGAAAAACCTCAACAGCGAACGTGCCGCATTCTTTTTCTCAATGGACCCGATTCCGCGCCGGACACACTTCATTTGTATGATGGCACGCGCTCGCAGGAAGTGGATCTGCCGCGCCTGAATCTCTCGAAAGTTTACGATCTGCCCTCCGGGCCCCTGGCCTTGTGTCTTTTGAAAAATCCCGTGACAGATCCCAAAAACCTGCCCGAAAACGCCCCGCGCGCGGTCGTGGCGGAAACGATGCTTGATCTCTATCTGCTCGTCACCAGCGATCCCGCCAACACCATTGCTCCTGTGAGAATCCAGGTCATCAATGCCAATGTCGATCAACTCAAAGCCGGACAAATGCTGTGGTTCAATCTGACCGAGCAAGACATCGGTGGCATCGTCGGCTCACAGAAGCTCCTGTTGCGCGCCCAGAGCCGTTTGATCATGGACTCACCCACCAGCAAAAGCGAAGGATACGCCGTCAATCTCAGCTATCGGCGTGCCGGCAACGAATCGCTCTACCCGCTCTGCGAGACCCAATGGCAACACGATCCACGCAGTCGCAGCCTCGCATTTGTCATCAACGAAAACGGTGTCCGCACCCCACGCGTGATGGTGTTTCCTGATTACCGTGTGAAAAAAGAGGAATCACCTTAATTGATTCTGTCAACATCTCACCATGCGCGGATTGTATCCTCGAGAGCGGTGAGCGTTTCGTCGATGTCCTCGCGGGTGTGGGCGAGGGAGAGGAAGCCGGTTTCGTAGGGGCTCGGGGCGATGTAGATGCCTTTGTCGATCATCGACCAGAAGAGTTTGCGGAACATCTCGAGGTCCTGCGTTTTGACGGAATCGAGATTGATGATTTCCTCATCGGTGAAAAATAAGCAGAACATCGAGCCGACGCGGTTGAATCGATGTGAAATCCCCTTTTCCGTGAAAATTTTCACGACGCCTTCTTGCAGGTAGGCGCCGATCTGATCGAGCGTTTCATAGGCGCCTGCTTTATCGAGTTCATGAAGCTGCGTCAGACCCGCGACCATGGCGAGCGGATTACCGCTCAGCGTGCCTGCTTGATAAACGGGACCGAGGGGAGCGAGGTGGTCCATGATGTCGGCGCGACCGCCAAAGGCCCCGACAGGCAGACCGCCGCCGATGACTTTGCCGAAACAGGAGAGATCCGGCGTGATGTTTTCCAAACCCTGCACACCCGCCTTGCCGAGACGGAATCCGGTCATCACTTCATCAAAGATCAACACGGTGCCATGTTTCGCCGTGACTTCACGGAGGAATTGCAGGAATCCCGGCTGCGGTAAAATGAGCCCTGCATTGGCGGGATAGGGCTCGAGGATGAGCGCGGCGATTTGACCTTCCCATTTTGCGAATGCAGCTTCAATCGCAGCTCTGTCATTGAAAGGTAGCACAATGGTTTCGGCGGCGAAACTTTTCGGCACGCCCGCGGAATCGGGCTCACCTTGGGTCAGAGCGCCAGAACCCGCAGCAACCAACAAAGAATCGCTGTGGCCATGGTAGCAGCCATCGAACTTGATGATTTTGTCGCGTTTAGTATAGCCCCGCGCAAGACGGATGGCGGACATGGTCGCCTCAGTGCCAGAATTGGTCATACGCACTTTTTCCACAGAAGGCACCCATGAAGTGACCATTTTCGCCATTTCGACCTCCAGCACGTTCGGAATGCCAAAGGAGAGACCATTTTTCGCCGCCTCGTGCACGGCATTGATCACAGCCATGGGTGCGTGGCCGAGGATGGCCGGCCCCCAGGTGCCGATGTAGTCAATATAGCTTTTGCCATCGATGTCCTCGATGCGGCTGCCCTTGGCGCGGCGCACAAAAAACGGCTCACCGCCAACATTGCGGAAAGCGCGAACGGGGGAATTGACACCACCGGGGATGAGCTCCTTGGCGGTCTGAAAAAGCTTGGCGGAAATGGGGTAACGCATGACGTGGTGCCATAGTCCTGCAATTTTTTCAGATCTGCAACTGAGATTCTGAAAAAATGCTCGAATCAATCTGCGGCGGCAGCGTCATAGTTTTGTTCTTTTCTTTTGCCCGCCCACCATTATCGTATTTTTATGAAACGACTGTGCCTCGCTCTGTTTCTACTTTTCCCGCTGGCCGCACAAGTGAAACGCGGCGAACGCAAGTCATTATTGGATAATGATCCGCGCGTGGTCTATCTGACCGACATGCCCGATAAACAAATCGAGCTAATGGTCATCAAAGAGGCCCCGGTATTTTCCGATGTGGATGGAAAAAACAAGCTGGGCAACATTCAGGCCAATCAAAAAGTCAAAATCGAGGCGATTAGCGACAAAGCCTACAAAGTCCGCGGCAAAGGAACGCGCGATGGCATTGCCGGTTGGGTCGGGCCATGGGCCTTCTCCGCCAAGGATCCACAGTTTGTCGAGAATTTGAAGAAATTCTACACACGGCAACTCGAGGTGAATAAGATCATCGCGGAACATGGCGTTGCCATGGGAATGACCACCGGTGAAGTGGCGCAATCTCTGGGCAAACCCACCAAAAGCTCTCTTCGACAGACTCCTGAGGGAGAGAGCGGCAAGTGGGAATTCATCGACTACGAGGAACAGAAAAACTACACCCTCGCCCGCGATCCTGTTTCTGGCAACATGTTCCGACAACTCGTCAGCGTGACGCAGATCGAAAAAAGCAAACGAGTGGTGGAATTCACCAACGGTCTTGTCAGTGCCGTAGAGGATGCCGAGAGCCGCCAGGCCAACAACATTCGGATCGTCATTCCTCCCTTGGTATTCGGTTGGTGATGGAAACGACAGCAAGCATGCCCAAAATCGACGGTCACGTTCACCTGGTCGGAAACGGACGTTCCGGCTCGGGATGTTGGATGCGCATCGAGGGCTGGCACCGGTTGATGGGAGAAATGATGCGCCGCAGCATCGGTATGCCCGTCAGTGTCACGGCGCCTGAATTTGACCACATCTACGTCGAGCGATTGCTCCGACAATTGCGCGATTCATCCTTGGATCATGCGCTTCTTCTCGCCCAGGACGAGGTGTATTGGCCCGATGGCCGCAAACGCGATTTCGGCTCCTTTTACGTTCCGAATGAATACCTGTTCGAGGTATGTGAAAAGCATCCGGAATTTTTACCGGCGGCGTCCGTGCACCCCTCGCGTCCCGATGCGTTAGAGGAACTGGATCGCTGCCTCTCACGCGGCGCTCGAGCATTGAAGCTGTTACCGAATTGCCATGACGTTCACTGCTCGGATCCACGCTACGATCGTTTTTGGGAAATGATGGCAGAAGCAGAACTACCACTGCTGGCCCACACGGGTGGAGAAATGACGGTGCCCGTCGCCAATGCCGCCTATCAAGACCCGCGTACCCTGCTTCGTCCGTTAGAAATTGGCGTGAAAGTCATCGCCGCCCATTGTGCCAGCAACAGCAGTTTTTGGGACAAAAACTACTTCACGGAGCTGCAACAAATGATGCACGAGTTTCCCCATCTCTACGCGGATACCAGCGCTCTCAACACTCCCGTGCGCAGCGGCATCCTGCGCGATGCTCTACACACCGTGCATGCGGATCGATTGCTCCATGGCAGTGATTTTCCCGTTCCCATCGGCAGTTGGTACGCACTGCTGCGCGGCCTCATCGATCATGATGACCGTCGCGCCGCGGCACGCATAGAAAACCTGTTAGAGCGCGATTTTTTCCTCAAACGCATGGCGGGATTTGAAGAGACGCACTTCACCCAAATCAGCAAGGTGTTGCGGCCGTGGCCTGTTCGATGATTCCCGCGCTATCGAAATGAGACGAGGATTTCTGATCCGACGCACGAGCGCCCTCCACTGCTGAAGCTATGGCTGGGCAGCGTGCGCTCCCCGAGCTTGACCGCCGTGCTAAGACTTGGCCCAATTCCCCCTTGTGCTCGGGGGCGGGGGACGCTACTTGTTGTCGTATGTCTGCCAAGCCACGCACTCGCACGCCGGCCCGTGAATTGCTTTTTGGAAATTTGTGGGAGTATGATCCCGCACCCGAAACGGCTTCGCCACAGTTGCAGGATCGCTACACGCTTTTCATCAATGGCAAGTGGTCGTCCCCCAAAACAAAGAAATTTTTCCCATCGATCAGCCCGCGCGATGGAAAACCACTGGCCGAGATCGCTCACGCCGGAGCTGCTGATGTGGATGCAGCGTATCAGGCGGCAGCGGCGGCATTTCCGGCATGGAGTAAACTGCCGGGCGCGGAACGCGGGAAATACCTCTATCGGATCGCACGTCTCTTGCAGGATCGCGCGCGCGAGTTCGCTGTGGCAGAAACACTGGATGGCGGCAAGCCGATCAAGGAATCGCGCGACTTCGATGTGCCGATGGCCGCGGCGCATTTTTTCTATCACGCCGGATGGGCGGATAAGCTCGACTGCGCGATGCCGGGCAAAAAGCTCGGCCCTCTTGGTGTGGTCGGTCAGATCATCCCCTGGAATTTCCCGCTGCTCATGCTGGCGTGGAAACTCGCACCCGCATTGGCCTGCGGCAACACCGTGGTACTCAAACCGGCGGAAACGACTTCCATCACCTGCCTGAAATTCGCCACACTCCTGCAAGAAGCAGGTCTACCGCCGGGCGTGGTGAACTTTGTCACCGGCGCGGGCGAGACAGGAACCGCAGTGGTGAATCATCCACTGGCAAAAAAAATCGCTTTCACCGGATCGACAGCCGTCGGCAAGGGCATTCAGCGCGCACTCGCTGGCTCTGGAAAAAAGCTCACACTGGAATTGGGGGGGAAAGCGGCGAATATCATTTTTGAGGATGCTGCCATCGATCAGGCGGTGGAAGGTATCGTCAACGGAATCTTCTTCAACCAAGGTCACGTCTGCTGCGCGGGATCTCGTTTGCTCGTTCAGGAATCCATTGCCTCTCTGGTGATGCAAAAAATCAAAATCCGTATGCGCAGTCTGAGGGTGGGAGATCCGATGGATAAGAACACCGATATTGGCGCGATCAATTCACTCAAACAGTGGCGGAAGATCGATGAATTGGTGCAGGCAGGAATGGAGGAAGGAGCAGAGCTTTACCAGCCACCTTGTCAATTGCCAAAAGAAGGATACTACTATGCACCTAGTATTTTTACCAATGTCAGCCTGAGCCATCGCATTGCGAGGGAGGAAATTTTCGGGCCCGTTCTCTCGGTGCTGACCTTCCGAACGCCGGAGGAAGCGATCGAAAAAGCCAACAATACGCCCTACGGATTGAGCGCCGGGGTCTGGACGGACAAAGGATCGCTCGCCATGAAAATGGCATCAGAACTGAAAGCGGGCGTGGTCTGGGCGAATACCTACAACAAATTTGATCCCACTTCACCCTTCGGCGGCTTCAAGGAATCCGGCTTCGGGCGTGAGGGCGGCAAACAAGGTTTGCTGGAATACGCAGAGCCAATCTAACGAAAAAAATATGAAAAAACCATGGAAATGCATGGCGCTTGCTCTACTTAGCGGCGCTTCACTGTTCGCGGCGGAATCCACGAAGCCCAACGTTTTGTTGATCTGCGTCGATGACCTCAAGCCTGCCATCGGCTGTTATGGCGATACGTTTGCTAAAACGCCGAACATCGATGCACTGGCCAAGCGATCCGTCGTCTTCGAACGCGCCTACTGCAACCAAGCGGTCTGCGCACCATCGCGCAATGCCCTGATGACCAGCCTGCGCCCTCAAACACTGGGCATCTATGACCTTGGCACGAACTTCCGCAAATCACGCCCTGAAGCCGTCACGGTGGCCCAGCATTTCCGTGCTTCCGGTTACAAGGCGCAATCATTGGGGAAAATCATGCACATCGGTCACGGCAATGGGGAAGATGCCGCCTCCTGGGATGTACCACATTTTCATGCCAAAACGATCCAATACTCCTTGAAAGAAAACCAGACGCCCACGCGCGAGGGGGCATTGTTCGATAACAAACGCCCGGACCAACTTCCACGCGGCGCGGCCACGGAAATGGCGGACGTGGCAGACGATACCTACAGCGATGGTCAGATCGCGGCCGAGGCGATTCGCCGCTTACAAGCCGCGAAGTCCGACAAGCAACCGTTTTTTCTCGCCGTGGGATTTCTCAAGCCTCACCTGCCCTTTGTTGCTCCCAAACGATACTGGGACATGCACGATGCAGCAAAACTACCGCAACCTGAACGGCTTACGCCACCCGATGGTGCACCCTCCTTCGCCCCGCAATTCGGTGGTGAACTGCGAAACTACGCGGATATTCCCGATGGCTCCAAACCCCTTTCCGCAGAACTCACGCGACACCTCATTCACGGTTACTATGCCGCCACCAGTTACATGGACGCACAATTAGGCAAGGTTCTCGATGAGTTGAAAAAATTGAACCTGGAGAAAAACACGATTGTTGTTTTGTGGGGTGACCATGGTTGGCATCTCGGTGATCACGGCATGTGGTGCAAGCATACGAACTATGAGCAAGCCACGCGCATTCCGATTCTGGTCTCCGCGCCCGGGGCCAAGGCTGCCCGCTCGCAGGCTCTCATCGAGACCGTGGACCTCTATCCCACCCTTGCCGAGCTGGCCGGACTCCCCGCCCGCGACGGCTTGGATGGCAGAAGTTTCGCCGGCGTGATTCGGGAATCCTCCGTAAAACATCGTGAATTTGTCACCCACGTTTATCCGCGACAAAACATGATTGGTCGCGCCGTGCGCGATGAACGATACCGACTCGTGGAATGGAAGAAACCCGGCGCGGAGAGTACCACCGCCGAATATGAGCTCTACGATTACCAAACGGATCCCGGTGAGACAAAAAATCTCGCCGCTTCACAAGCTGATGTTGTCAAATCCCTCGCAGTCCGCATTCTCGCTATGCCGGAAGCCAAGCCACAACTTAAAACCACCGCCGCTGCCGACGCCTCAAAACGACCTGTGTCTCAGCATGATCGCACGCAAATGTTTGCGCGGCGCGATTCCAATAAAGACGGTAACCTCACCAAGGAGGAGTTTCTGACTGGACAACCCGACCCCAAGGACGCGCCTGCCCGCTTCACCCGCTTCGATCAAAACAAGGACGGCATCTTGTCCCGGGATGAGTTCGTTCAAGGAGGCGCTGACCGCACCAAGCCATGAGCCGGGGCTTTGGCACTTGATTCGTATATCATCGGCGCAGCCATCTTGGCTGTGGCATGAAAACCAACAACATGCGCGTCCCCTGTTCTCCTTTTTTCTGAAGCGGATGAACATGCATTCGCCCCGGACTTCACTCTTGCTTGTCTTCCCATCAAACGACAGAATCGACTTGTGAATGATTCCATAGATGAGTTGACGAATCGCATCCGTGATTTTGTTGCTGCGAGAGATTGGCAACAATACCACAACCCCAAGGACATGGCCGTTGCCATCGCCGCGGAAGCGGGAGAATTGATGCAACACTTTGTCTGGCAACAACCAGATCAACTCGCCAACCGCGTGCTGGAACATCGCGAGGAAATCGCCTCGGAGATCGCAGACGTAGGCATTCTGCTGTTTGAAATGGCCGACTTGCTGGGCATGAAACTCGGCGATGTGATGGCGGCGAAAATCGCCAACAACGAACAACGCTATCCGGTGGAGAAATCGCGTGGCAACAATCGCAAATATGATGAACTCTGATTCATCAGCGGCCGATGGCAAGGCCCCCGTGCATGTGCGCCGCAAGCGCTACTCGGGAAAAAATCCACGAAAGTTTTCTGAGAAATACAAAGAGCTTAACCCCCATCGTTTTCCTGATATCATCGAAAAAGTCGCCGCATCAGGCAAGACTCCCGCTGGCACGCACATTCCGGTGCTGATGAAGGAATGTCTCGATGCCCTGCAGCTCGCACCGGGGATGATCGGCGTGGACGGCACACTTGGATTCGGCGGACACGCACGCGAAATTCTCCGCCGTATTGTCCCCACTGGCAAATTGATCGGGCTGGACGTAGACCCGATTGAGCAACCGAAAACCATCACGCGTCTTCGCAACGAGGGTTACGGTCCCGATGTTTTCGAGGCGGTTCTCTCCAACTACGCCGGTATCGGAAAGGTGTTAGGTCAGCGCGGCATAGCGGCCGTGGATTTTATCTTTGCCGATCTCGGTTGTTCCTCGATGCAGATCGATGACCCGGCGCGCGGCTTCACGTTCAAGGTCGATGGTCCACTGGACATGCGCATGAATCCTCAGCGAGGCATCAGCGCCGCCGAATTCCTGCGCCGTTGTTCCATCGACGAACTGACGGATATCCTGCGGGAAAATGCCGATGAACCGCGCGCGGATATCCTTGGCGCCCACCTTGCGGGCAGAGCTTTGCCAACTACGATGAATCTCGTACATGAAATCACATCCGTCGTGCAGGATGATTCTGGTGACACGGTGCGCCGTGTGTTTCAAGCGCTACGCATCGCGGTCAACGATGAATTCGGCGGACTGGATGCCTTTTTGCGCACGGCGCCGTTTTTCCTCAAGCCCGGCGGTCGTTTGGCGATTCTTACCTTTCACAGTGGAGAAGATCGGCGCGTTAAAAAATCCTTCCAGCAAGGCAAACGCGATGGAATTTTCCAGGCTGTCAGCGAAGACGTCATCACCGCAAGCTCCGAAGAGCGCCGCGCGAATCCGCGTGCCATCCCCGCCAAGCTGCGCTGGGCGCAGGTTTGACCAGCGCGATTCTAACGCAACTGCGCGATGCGCTGTTCCAGATTGAAGCGCGCCTGCTCTTCATAGATATCGCGCATGGTTTCGCTCTCGTAAATTACCGGCCTATCAAGAAATCCCTGCAACCATGCCATCCGCTGGGCACGGTAGCTGTCCTCGGGCAATGCCGCGCATTCCTCGCGCACTTGCTTTTCATAAGAGAGGTAGCGCTGCGGGCTGCGCGCGAAAATATTCAAGTCCAGCGCAATCATGATCGCCGCATCGGGATCATCCTGCGCACGATGCTCTTTGGTCGCCATGATCATATCATTCACAAAACCAACCACGGATTCCGATGCCTGGCACTCCAGCAAAAACTGTTTCGCCAAGGCCGCACTCGCCACCACGTTGTTATGGGAACCCGGTTCACATACGGCATCATGAAACCACAGTGCCACTTCCATCAGGGCAAGCCGCTCTTCATCGCCTTCGATTTCATCGAGTTCTTCCAAGCATTCCTCCAGGTGTTGGAAGGTGTGGTAACGGCGGTGTGGCTCGCGATAGCTTTGGTCGAGTCGATCAAACCAGCGCTTTGCGATGGCGCGATCAGCACCGAGAAATTCCACCAGTTCCATCCATCGTTGCCTTGTCGCGTATTCCATAGAGTCGTGTTCAGAATAAAAGTTCTTCGTTGCGATGCAAGGTGATTCGGAGTGTAGGGAAAACGCATTTCGCTTGCGTGCTAAACCGTGGTCGCGCTTTCCAAGACCGTGCCCATGATTCATTTTGATAGACCTGGCGCTTGGAAAGCGCCGCCACGCTTTCATCCGCAGCGCGCAATCAAGAATTTTTCATGCGTTTTTACGACATGACACAACGGACGATGTGCAAGGTTTCGACGAAAAGATAAACGGTTCAGGATGAAACATGTTTTGCTGACAGTATCCGGATTATTTCTGGCCCTCTCGCTCGTAGCAGAGGAAACACCACCAGTTTATCGGGATGTTACGAAACCATGGAGCGAACGAGTCGAGGACTTGTTAGGCCGCATGACACTCGAGGAAAAAGCGATGTTTCTCGATCACAAGGGGCCCGTGATCGAACGTTTTTCGATTCGCTCCGATCAATGGAACCAATGTCTCAATGGAATCAAATGGGACCGTCCGGCCACGCTGTTTCCCGTTTGTATCGCGATGTCGGCAACATGGAATCAGGACTTGATCCATGAAGTGGCAACGGCGTTGTCCGATGAAGCACGGGGGATCTACAATGGATGGAAAATCGATCCCCATGCAGCCGGAGAACACAAGGGGCTGATCTATCGAGCACCGGTGATCAACATCGGACGCAATCCTTTCTGGGGGCGCAATCACGAGGCATGGGGAGAAGATCCTTACCTGACCGGCCGCATGGCCGTGGCCTACGTGCGCGGTTTGCAAGGCAACGATCCCCGCTATTTGAAAGTCGCCGCGACTCTGAAGCACTATGCGGTGAATAACGTGGAACAGGGTCGCACGGCACTCGATGCGAAAGTGAGCGAGCGGATGCTGCGCGAGTATTGGCTACCTCATTTCCGCGATGCGGTTGTCGAGGCCAAGGCGCAATCCTTGATGGCCAGTTACAACGCGATCAATGGCACCCCGAACAACGTCAACCATTGGCTCTTAACCCGCGTGCTGAAAGAAGAGTGGCAACACGAAGGATTCGTCGTATCCGACCTGGGCGGCGTCAAAACCATGGTGGAAGGGCATGGCAAGGGAAAGATGGACTATGTCGATGCCGTGGCCCGCTCGGTGATGGCAGGTTGTGATTTTTCCGACAAAGAATACGCCAAGCACATTCCCCAAGCCGTGAAGGAAGGAAAACTGAGCGAAGAACGCCTGCATGATGCCGTGAGACGTGTGATGATGGTGCGTTTCCGTCTGGGTGAGTTCGATGATTTTTCGCGCGTGCCATTCAGTAAAATCCCGCCTCAAGTCGTAGGCTGTGAAGCACACCGCCAGCTCTCCTTGAAGACCTCGCAGCAGGGCATTGTTCTGTTAGAAAATCAAAATCATCTTCTACCTCTGGATCCATCCACCATCAAACGCGTGGCCGTTCTGGGTCCGCTCGCGGATCGGGTGATCGTGAACAATTACAACGGGGCCACGGGGCGTACCGTGTCCGCGTTGCAAGGTCTCAAAAATCGTCTCGGTGACGGAGTTCAAGTCGATTACGTCAAGGGCTGCGAAGTGATCGATGGCGCGGATGTTCCAGTTCGTGTGGACCGTGAAGCCGGGTTTCGCGGAGGCGCCAGCATCAAGTTCCTCGGGGAAAAAGTCGGAGACAGCGTGAGCTTCCGCATTCCCATCGAGAAAGCCGGTCGGTATGCACTGCGATGGCACGGCAAGCATTTCCCGAGCCGCGGGCGTTATCAATGCGCGATCCATGGCAAACCGCTTGGCGAAGCGATTGATTTCTATCGCACCACAGAAACCTATGCGCCAGTGGCCGAATTTTCCGATATTTTGTTAGAAAAAGGTGAGCTTGTTGTGACATGGACGCTGACGGGAAAGAATTCCGCAAGCAGCGGCATGGACGCCCATTTCGATTGCCTGGAATTGCGCGGTGCCGATGAAAAATCGTTCGAGTTGGAAGCGGTCAAATACCAAACGTATCGTCAGGAAGATTTATTCACGAATGCCGTTGAACTGGCGGGCAAGGCGGATGTGGCGATCGTATGCATTGGCACCAGCGAACGAGTGGAACAGGAAGGCAATGATCGTGAAACGTTGGGTCTCACGGGAAAGCAAGAAGAACTGGCCTTGCGCGTCATTGCCGCCAACCCGCGTAGTATCATCGTGCAAATGTCCGCCGGCCCTCTGACTGTACCGCGTTTGAAAGAAAAAGCCCCCGCGATGCTGCAGGCATGGTGGGGTGGCGAAGAATACGGCAACGCCATCGCTGATGTTTTGTTAGGAAGGATCAATCCCGCAGGACGTCTGCCTCACACGGTTTATGCGACGGAGCAACAAGTGCCGCCTCAGGATGAATACGATATCAGCAAGGGCTTTACCTACATGCATTTGCGTGACAAGCCGCTCTACGCCTTCGGTCATGGCTTAAGTTACACCACCTTCGAATATCGCGATTTGCAGGTGAATCCAGCCACCCATGAGGTCACCGTGGAAGTGCGCAATAACGGCAAACGGGATGGCGATGAAGTCGTGCAAATGTATGTCAAAAGCCCGGCGTCGCAGGAAGTGCGCCCAGCCATGCAGCTGCGTGGCTTCCAACGCGTAAGCCTGAAAGCAGGCGAAAGCAAAGTGGTGAAGTTGGTCCTGGATCGCGACAAATTGGGTTTCTGGAACGAAACACAAAAGCGATTCGTGATGGACCCCGGTGACTACGAAATCCGCATCGGCGGATCTTCCGATCGCATCGCCCTAACAAAAAAAGTGCGGCTGGAGTGAATTAG
>JBMLRP010000067.1:0-2278 GCA_049240965.1 Akkermansiaceae bacterium | reverse complement strand
GGATCCACCACGACTGGTCTACCTCTTCTCAAAGATGCTGGAACTGGAACATGGACACTTGCGGGAACGAATACTTACACAGGTGCCACGACGGTTTCGGCTGGCACGTTGTCGATCACGGGTTCGATCGCAGGCACGGCAAGTGTGACGACGACGGGTGTTCTGACAGGAACGGGCAGCGTGGCAGGAGCTGCCACCGTGGAGACGACGGGTGTGGTATCACCTGGAGTCAACAACGTCGGCACACTGAGCTTCGGCAGCACACTGACCTTGGACTCTGGTTCGAACTACGCAGTCAGCCTGACAGGCAACGGAGTGAACGATAAAGTCAATGTAACTGGCGATTTGACTGCGAATGGAACGATCACGGTAACCTTGGAAAATAGTTACGTTCCTGTGGCGGGTGATACGTTTGACATCGCGGACGCGGCAACCATTACGGGCACGCCGTCGTTCACCTTGCCGACGCTGAGTCAGGGGCTTGAGTGGAACACCACGAGCTTTGCCACCACGGGTCAGATCTCGGTTGTGAATTCGGATCCATTTATCGCGTGGGCCGCCGAAAATGGTTTGACTGGTGCTGATGCCGCGAAATCAGCGGATCCTGACGGTGATGGATACAACAACCTGATGGAGTATGCGTTTGGGACGAATCCCTCGGTGAATTCTGCAGCAGCGCTTGCGTATGCGGCAGGAGTTCTCACCAGCACGGGTCAACCGGCATTGGTGGAAGAAGGTGGAGTGTACTACGCGGTGTTCGGACGTCGGAAAGACCATGTTGATGCGGGCATTACCTACACCCTTCAGTTCACGGCTGGTTTGGATCAATGGTCGAACAGTTCTGCGACGCCAGAGGTCATTGCCACGGATGGCACGATGGACGCGGTGAGAGTTCCGTTCCCGAACTTCGTATCATCGCCCAGCGGACCGAAGAAGCCGCATTTCTTCCGAGTGCAAATTGCTGATTAATCCCTGGAATTGAAAACGTAAAAAATCCAAAGCCATGAAAATCAAAACCCAATCCGCGCTGCGATTCATGACGCTTGCGATGGTTTCATCCTCTTGTGCCGAGGTGATCTATAGCAATCTCAAAAACATCGCGATCCCTGCAAACTTTGCGGGGATCTATCTGGATGTGGAAACGGGGAATTGGAACACCAATGTCAACAGCCCGCAAACAGGCTGGGACATCAATCCATTTTATGGTGGTTCGGTGATTTGGAACAGTCCGGCATTTCAACCAGTGCGCACGGGCACCAGTGAGTTCGATTCGATTGTGAATCTCGCCGAGGGGGCATTGGTCAACAGTTCCAGTATCTATTCCACTTTTGTGCAAGGGGTGGGTGGAGAAAATCCCGGCGGCCCGGGCTATGGAATATCTGACAGCCACCTCGGCTCGGGTCAGGTTCAATTTCAGGCTGGGGAGGAAGGTTATCTCGGGTTCCGTTTGAATGGCACCAATTATGGATGGATGCGGGTGGTTTTCACCAATAATGCCGGAGGAGCCCTGATCAAGGACTGGGCCTACGATAACTCGGGAGCCGCGATTGCGGTGGGCAATGTGAAAATCAATGGTGCGGACATCGCCCTCAATCATGGCAGCGGTAACACTTCCCTTGGATCCGTGATCTCGGACTCCAATGGTCCTGTCAACGTGGTGAAAACGGGCAATGGCACAACGAACTTGAATGGAATCAATGCCTACACGGGAGCGACCACCATATCCGCCGGACGTATGAATGTGAATGGTTCGATTGCATCAGCCAGTGCGGTGACCGTGGATGCGGGAACGACATTGGGAGGTGACGGTGTGATTCATGGCAACGTGACTCTGGATGGAATCCTGCGCGTGGGGCAGGGAGGAACGACCGACCGCAGTTTGCAGATTGGAGGGGTTCTCAATCCCCGCAATGGATCATCGATGATCTTTACCATCACGGACGAATCCAGTTACGATCAATTGTCGGTGGGTTCGTTGGACCTTACGAACACCAATTTGGTGATCGAGGACTTTGCGGACACGAGTTTCAGTGCGTTGACACCGGGAAGCGGGTTGAACTTTTTGACGAGCGGAGCGTCATACTACAAACTGATTGAGGGAACGACGCTGGGAATGTTCTCGAACGTGACGCAAACGATGAGTGCGAGCGAATTGGCCTATTACGGATTAACGGGCACGCAATATACGATGACATTGGGAAGTCAACGGTTCTGGGTTGCGCAAGGATCGACCTACCTGGTGGCCATACCCGAGCCCTCGCTGAGCGCACTCGGCAGC
>JBMLRP010000066.1:0-100698 GCA_049240965.1 Akkermansiaceae bacterium | reverse complement strand
GAACATAAGAATTGAAGGTGGTTTAGGCGGAAAGAAAATATCAAAGATGACCATGTTGTCAACCGAATTCGCTCAAAATCGACAAAAAATTCACCCATTCGTCCGATGAATCATGGGCTGGAATCCATTCAATAGCACCAACTGGATGCATGATATCGGGTAATCTCGAACTGTTTTTTCTTGTGACTCTCATTCCGTGAGCGAATCGCTACTGTAACCCGCAGGAGCACGTCCTCTTTCAAGGTCGAAAGATGTTTCGCCACTTCGGAGTCCCGATTGGCATAAAAATACAGGCATTCATCGCAATCGGGAGTCAGCGCGGTAAAACACAGCCATTTCTTTTCATCGGTAAATTCTCCAACGAACAGTCGATCGACTTTCAATCCCACACGCACTTCCTCGGCTTCCTTTGAGAGCCCACCAAGCAAATCATGCCAGCTCGATGAGCCATAACGGGAGTAAGCTTTGAAATCCACATAGGCCTGATGATCCTTCAAAACGACGTATAGCATGCGAGTATTGCCATCACTGAGTTGAACTTCATATCGATTGAAAACGCTCGTTTCGTTTGTGTTGCCACCCAGCGATTTGAGTCCAACGATTTTTTCATCAGCGCCGGGTCCTTTTTCGTAGAAATTCCGCAGCAATGGTTCGACGGAATCTGGATCGCGGATCAGCTGGAGGCGCTCTTCAACGGTGGTGGCGGAGATGAATTCGTCCGCAAGATCTTTGGGCAAAGGTCCCCGCCATGTTTCCTCGACCGCCGAATTGGATCCCATGGTTTCGTCTTTTGGCGACTCAGAGGAAACCGCTCTGGCAAAATAAAAAATGATGGCCGCCAGAATCAGGCAAGCAAGTGCTGAGATGAACCTTCCAGACCAGGGATTCGCTGGTCCCGCATTGTGAGACCATGATTCTTCCGTGATTTTCGGTCGAGCGCTAATAGGTCCAGTCAGATCATCCAATTGCGGTGACATGCTGGGCCGCATTCGATACGAGGAGTCAGAAATTGCGCGAGGTTGCAAATTTTCTTGTTCGGATTCTGAGCTCATCATGGAGAGATAGAAAGAGGCTGGTGGTTATCCTGTAATCGTTGTCGTGGTCGATCAAGTGACGCTTGAAAGCGAATGTCAAGATCGTTGAAGCAGAATCAAGAGATTCCATTGAGTCATCGATTGATCTTCCCATTGATGGGTCTATCTTGCATTCATAGGCTAATCCTTATCCATGAACGTTTCAGCAATTGCTTGAATGATCAACATTTCTTGTCTTCCATCAACCCGAGATCTAACTAGTGTTATGATGCAATTATTTCTCCAATTAATCGGATTTTTTTTGACTGGAGTTTTTTTCACTGCTGCGGCGGTTGATGGTGTTGCCTTGCCGTTGAGTAGGCCGAACATCCTCTGGATCATCATGGATGATGTGGGGGTGGAATGGCCTTGTTATGGGGAAAAACTCATTCAGACGCCGCATATGGACCGGTTGGTGCGTGAGGGTGTGAAATTCGAACAAGCCTTCCTCACGGCATCGGTTTGTTCACCATCGCGCTCGGCCATGATCACGGGAATGTATCAGACTAGCATCGGGGCGCATCACCATCGCAGCGGGCAGGGAAAGGAGAAAATACATTTGCCCGCAGCAGTGGAACCGGTGCCCGCGATTTTGCAACGTGCCGGCTATTTCACTTGCAATGGAGATTATCCGGCAAAGACCAAACGATTGGGGAAGGCCGACTATAATTTTGAGTGGAACCAGAATATATATGATGGTTCCGACTGGTCGGAACGTCCTAGCGGAAAACCGTTTTTTGCGCAACTCCAGCTCTGGGGCGGTAAGAATCGGAATGATAAAGGCCAGTGGTATCGTGAGGTTGCGCCCAAAGTATTGGGCTTACTCACTTCACCGGATAAGGTCATTTTGCCACCCTACTATCCGCGCGACCCCGTGTTTCTCAATGACTGGGCGCAGTATCTCGATTGCATTCGATACTGCGACAAGCTTTTGGGGGAAATTCTCCAGCGTCTTGAAAACGAAGGTATTCTCGATAGAACCATGATCATCGTGATGGGGGACAATGGTATCAGTCAGGCGCGGGGTAAGCAATTTCTCTATGATGAGGGTATCCGCACTCCTTTTATTGTGCGTGGTCCGGGAATCACGAAGGGGGGCGTGCGCCATGATCTCATCGAGCACATCGATATGGCGGCGACTTCCTTGGCCTGGGCTGGATTGCCTGTGCCGACCTGGATGCAGGGACGCGATCTTTTTGCCAAAAACTACCAACCGCGCGATTCTGTCTTCGCCGCTCGTGATCGTTGTGGTGAAACCGTTGATCGCATTCGTAGTGCACGCACTGACCGCTTCAAATATATCCGGAACTATCATCCGCAACGCCCTTTACTGCAACCGAATCAATATAAAGACCTGAAGCCTTTCATGCCTCGCTTGTTGGAAATGCATGCGAAGGGTGAACTGAATGCCATACAGAAGGAAATTCTGTTTTCTCCCACCCGCGCGGTGGAAGAGCTCTATGATGTGAAGGCCGATCCCTTTGAAATCCATAATCTGGCAAGTGATCCCCAATTCCGCGTAACCTTGGAAATGCTGCGCGCCCGTCTGGAACGTTGGATGAGAGAGACTGGCCCGGGTGATCCAGAAACAGAGACGGTTTATGACGCGAATGTGTTAGATGAAATGAACCACCCCGCGAATAAAAATCGAAAGGATTCCATCAGGAAAAACGTCGAGCTAATGAAACGATGGGCGAGGGAAGGAAAGTAGATCAAGTAAAAGCCCTAATCCTCCTCATCAATCTTGGCTTCTGGCTCGTGCAATTTTTTGACACTCTTGGGTCACCGTTTCAATCGAGCATTTCCGCCTGACAGATTCGATATGAACTCCGCGTAGATGACTCATGCGGAAAATTCTGATGTCTCTCCTGTTGTGTGCTGCTTCCCTGGAAGGTGTCGAGCCTGTGGCTTTATTCGATGGAAAAACCCTGTCGGGTTGGAAGCCATCCGCCATGCCGGAATATTGGTCGGTCAAAGAAGATGCCATTGTGGGCAAGAGTGATGCCCAGAAAAAAGGATCCATCCTGTGGACGGAAGCGGCCTATGATGACTTTGTTCTGGAGGCGGAGTTTCGCTACGAGGGGCATGTCGATTCCGGATTTTTCCTGCGCAATGAAAATGAACAAATTCAGATTGGTATTTCTGGTTCGCTGAAGCGTGACATGACATGCTCACCCTACATCGGTAAAAAAGGCAAATATCCTGTGGAGGCCGTGGGTGTGAAGGATTTGTTGAAAATCGGCGAGTGGAACCGGATCAAAATTTCAGTAAAAGGGAAAAAATACATCGGCACCCTCAATGGCAAGCAAGTGCTCGATTACACCACTGATATGGAGCCGGCGAAAGGTCCTATCGGCCTGCAAGTTCATCCCAACGTGTTGATGGAAATTCATTTCCGCGCACTTAAGATCACCCCTCTTTGACTGGGGGGGGTATTTTCCCGTTGGTCAAATTTCGGCCAACGATGACCTTGATGTCATGCGCGTTGCAGCTGGATCTCCTCTCAAAGGAGGTAAGGCTTTGCAAGGGCGGTGTAATCTTTTTCTGCGATTCCACTCTCGCATAGTTCTGCCATGCGCGCGGAAACAGTCTGCATCGCAGGTAAGGTCAGTTTCTGTGACCTCGCGAGTTCCAGCGCATAGACCGAATCCTTGCGCATATTGTCGAGGGAAAAATGGGTATCGAAATCACCATGCAGCATGCCGGGCAACTTCATTTTGGTGAGTGCGGATGCCGTGCCATGAAGGTTGATGGCATGGGCGAATGATTCCTTGCTGATGCCATGCCGGAGGCAAAGTGCCATGGCCTCGGAAAGCGCTTGGATCTGACATGCAGCAATCAGGTTGGTGGAGAGTTTTACCACGGTGGCGTGTCCCATTTCCCCCATGCGAATCATCGCAGATGCCGTGGGAGGTAGGACCTTTTCAGCACGGGCGACCGCGTCATCGGATCCCGCGAGGTAATACATCAATTTACCCTCAGCAGCTGCGACCTTGGAGCCCGTGAAGGGGGCATCGACAAAAGAGCAACCGATGGCTCTGCATTGATCGGCTAGCCACAACGTGGTAGGCAGGTCCACGGTCGAGTGATTCATGAGAAAATGCCGACTCGTGAGAGAAGGGCGGATTTTCTCAAATACATCTCGAAGTGCTTGGCTGTCTTTTAAGTAGAACGAGAGGACTTCGGATGCCTCTGCGGCTGCGGAGGCATCACTGACGAACCCCGGAATATCCTTGTGGGTGCGGTTCCATCGTGTTACGCTTGCGCCAGAGTGCTGCCAGTTGTCGGCGCATCGCGAGCCGATGATTCCCATGCCAAAGACGGTAATGTTCATGCGCGGCTATCGATAGCAGCTTATTGACCGTTTTCCAGTTGAGTTTTGGTTTTGCGCCGGAATTGTTCATCGCGCATTTTTCTCAGGTATTCAAAGTAGCGCTGTTGAGCATCGAGATCCGGTTGATGGGGGGCGGCATTGGCTTTCGGTCCGTATTTTTTCCATGGGCCGAAAGGAACCTGGGAGTCTTCCACAAATCTCCAGTGCAATTGGCTGGAGTTGGGGATTCCCAGATAATCGCGCACTGCGGGGGAAATGTCGATCGCAGCTCCGCGATTGTTGGTATTGACCGGGCGCTTGTCGCCGAACACGTAGGGCCAGTCATCGACCACGAAAGGTCCCACATCCTCCCACTGGGCGTAGCAGGAGCGGTTGTTTGAATAGACTTGGATCCAACGACCTTTGAGCGTGGAACTACCATCGTCTTTTTTGACACGGTGAAACCAGGGAATCACCTTGCTTGCTTCCGGGCGATACCCGCCGCGTTGCCTGTCATTATAGGGCAGCGCGACGTAAAAGGGGTTGAGCTTGGGTATGAAATTTTTTGGGCGAAACTCGCCCGAACTGTGCGAGGCAATGCGCTTCATCGGATCGGGGTCATCGTAACCACCGTAGTTGGCTTGCCAGTTGCCATCCCATGACGAAACGTGATTCGGCACCGGATTGTTCTGCGTCGGCTGCTCGCCAATCCAGAACGCGGTGGAAGTGATATTGAGTTTCCAGGGATAGGTGATTCTATCCGCTGGTGCTGTCGTTTGTGTGCTTGAGACGGTAGTTTTTGGCGGAACGATCCGCATGCCGTTGGGGATGACGACACGGGGGCCACTTGTTGAACTCTGTGAATACGCTATTCCTGAAATCAGAAAATGCAGTATCACCACTGTTAGTGGGATGCTGTTGCTGGATTGTTTCTGAAGAGAGCGAAAACACATGGCGAACGAGGGACAATTCATCTCCATGAAATGCCGGAAACGATTGTCATACCAAGCTACTTGCTTCAAGGGTAAATTTATGTTTCGTTATTGTAATCTTACAGCCCCAAACACTTTGATTTTCTAAATTGATTCGATCATTCCTATTAAACTGGTTTGTTGTAAA
Organism: Akkermansiaceae bacterium; assembly: GCA_049240965.1. Taxonomy (GTDB): domain Bacteria; phylum Verrucomicrobiota; class Verrucomicrobiia; order Verrucomicrobiales; family Akkermansiaceae; genus UBA956. Next base: position 95,193 of record JBMLRP010000066.1, on the reverse strand, counting down.
TACCAGTTTGCATGGTTTGTTGAATGAGATAGAAATGATAAGGTATGCACTCAAAATATTATGAAGCCTAAAGCCAATCCTTTCCTCGTGTTTCGCCTTGCCACTATTGCCACGATGGCCGTGATTTCTTCCAATGTTGGTGCAGCTGAACGTATCAAGCAAAACAACACAACGGCACTGAATCTTGCGGGCAGTTGGGATGTTTTGCCTAATTCGGCAGACATTGCCGTTTGGAATAATACCGTGACGGCTGCCAACTCAACGGCGCTCGGAGGCAATTTGACATGGGGGGGCATTAAAATTCTCAATCCAGGTGGATTGGTGACAGTCGGAACCGCCGCCACGAATACACTTACTTTGGAGGCTTCGGGAATCGACATGTCCTCAGCCACCCAGAATCTCGCCATCATCAGTAATCTCACGGCTAGTGCATCTCAAACCTGGCAGGTTGCTGGTGGCAGGACCTTGCAGATTCAGAATATCAATACCAATACAAGGCTCAGTGGGAGTGGCAACATCACACTGTCGAACTCAAGCGGCACAGGGGTGGCACTTTTCGATTTCCGTCCCGGTTCGAGTGGTAGCACTGGATTTACCGATCAGTTCGGTTTTTATTCCTATACAGGCAACTGGACGGTGAATTCTGGAGTCGTGGCCAGAACTCTCCGCAATGGACGAAATGCGTGGGGTACAGGTACGATAACACTGAATGGTGGCACGATCGGTCTGCAACAAAATTTCAACGGTACCTGGACAAATGGGATTGTATTGCAAGATGCATCAAATTCTACGATTGATGATTTTAATACGAGTGGAACTCGTTCATTGAAATTGCAGGGTGTGATATCCGGATCGGGAAATCTCACGATTGCAGAAACCAACCCTGCTGTCAGCTATGCAGTCAACGGAGGGGTGGTCCTGACCGCGGCTAACACACTGAGTGGTCAAGTCACCGTGGGGCCCAACGCTGTATTACGAGTGGGAGGCGTCAGTGGGGATAACGCGTCTCTGGAAGCAGGTGCTGCTGGCGGCCTTGGCACTGCCACAGTCGTCAACAATGGAACGATTACGTTGTCCCGGAACGATAGCTGGACATTTGCCAATCAAATTAGCAGTGGAACGGGGGCGTTGACTGTGGGTGGTGTGAGCGGCACCCTCGTATCATTGGCGGGCACGCAAGTTGTTACCGTTTCTGGAACCCATGCATACACAGGAGCGACCACCGTCGGGCAAGGACGATTGAATCTCACGGGCACCTTGACGTCCAATGTTTCCGTGCAGGGCGGGGCGCGGATCTCTGGCACGGGTAGTACCACGGGTAGTCTGACGATGGCAGCCAGTTCGGGTTTCTCGCTTAACGGTGGCACTACGCTTAACGGCTTGGTGGCGAATGGTGTCACGATCAGCGGTGCTACCACCGTATCGTTTGCCAATAATCCTACACCGGCGACCACGTATGATGTCGTGACCTACGGAGCGACTGGTTTGACAGGTTTTACCAACCTCACTGCTGCTTGGCGCGGCAGCCTGACGAACGATACGGTTAATCAAAAAGTTACTTTTACCACAGGCTCCTCAGCAGTCAGAACCTGGACTCAGACCGCAGGAACTTGGGATAATACCGGGGCTAATTTGTTCTGGGCTGAAGGCGACCAAAAATTCTATGATGGCGATGATGCCGTATTCGGCGATATCGCAAGCAGTTCAACGATTACACTGTCTGGAGTCATCTCTCCTGCATCGGTAACGGTGCAAAACAATGCGAACAGTTACACGTTTTCCGGTGGATCACTTGCAGGAAACGCGACATTGACGAAATCGAACGCGGGCACTTTGATTCTCACAACAGCGAATACTTTCTCAGGAGCGACTACGGTTTCTGGAGGTGTTCTCGATATAGGAAATGGCGGTGCAACTGGCAGTCTTGGTAGTGGAGCGGTGACAGTTTCCACGGGTGCCGAGTTGATTTTCAACCGGTCAAATGCGTTCACCGTATCGAATACAATTTCTGGTGCGGGTCTCGTCACGAAAAAAGGCGCTGGACTGATGTCGGTGACGGGGAACAACTCCGCGGGTGTGGTGAATTGGAATTTCAGCGGCGCGGGAAATGGTGCGATTGCTTTTTTGAATGGAAATGCCATGGGAGCTCCTGGTTCTTCCATCACACTCCAATCCGGCGCCACAGGTAGCGCTTATTTCGGAGGAACGGGGAATGTCGCAAATGCTGATATGAATCTCGGTAGCGGTTCTGCTTTTACGTGGAATGGCACAACAGGTAACACGAACACCATTGCGGGAGTGATATCTGGAAGCGGTTCGTTTAGCAAAGTTTCAGGCGAAAACCTGATTCTCACGGGAAATAATTCATTTACAGGCTCAATCGCCATCAGTGGTGGTGGAACTTTGCAAATTGGTGGGTCGGGAGTAATCGGTGGAGGAAATTACGGTGGCAATGTTACCACCGCCAATCCTTTTTCGATCAACACCACAAGTCATCAAATTATTACGGGAGTCATCTCCGGTTCCGGGCGTCTGGAAAAGGCCAACACAGGAGTTCTTACCCTGGCGGGCAACAACACATACACCGGAGGCACGGAATTGTTAGGCGGCACGTTGGAAATCGATACCATTTCCCGGCTGGGAACCCGGACCGCAGCCCTAGATGCCACCGGATATCTGGCGATCAAACAGGGGGGAATCCTGCGCTACACCAGCGCTACGAGTGAGAGCACAGCAAGACGCTTGTTCATGGACAACGGGGGCGCGACGATCGACGTTGTGAATGCCGATACTACTCTCACCTGGGACGATGATGGCAATGTCGCAAAAACAGGTGATTTTACCAAAGCAGGTGCGGGAGGACTTGTTCTGGCCGATCCTCTCACGGGAGCATCCCAGACCATCACAGTGAATAATGGCAATCTCACACTTACGGGAGTGAACACCAATGGTGGAGGCGTATTCATCAATGCAGGTAAACTGCATGTCAGCAATACCGGACGTCTTGGAACCGGCGCGATTGTCAACAATTCCCAGCTCGAATTCACCTATGGCGGTGGCACAAATGTCGTCCTTTCTCAAGTGATCTCCGGATCAGGAAGCATTGTGAAAAATGGCGCGGGCTCTCTGTCGCTCACGGGATTTGTCTCGACCACAGGTCCCATCTCCGCCCAGGGTGGCACTCTGCGTCTGCAAAACGAGTTGGCGGCTCCCGTCACGATTGGACTCGGTGCGACTCTGGCCACGGGAACGAATGCAGCCATCGGATTCGCTGCGGCAGGAGTGACTGGCTCGCTCACTCTTTCGGATGGTTCTGCTTCGATTTTCCGTATTGATTCGGGCACCAATCACGACCGCTTTTACATCGATCAGGAAAATCAGTTTACCGTCAGTGGGCTTCACATGATCACACCCGTTTTGGTCGGCACTCCCGTTGCCGATGAGGCGTTCCCGATTTTTGATTATGTGGGCACCCTTCAAGGCAACTTTTCCGATTTTCAATTGCAGCCTGGCACGCGTTTTGAATTGGTTCACAACCTCGAAAACACATCGATCGATCTTGTCTACAAGGGCGGCGAGTTGTTATGGAGCGGCGGCACCGGTGATTGGGACATCGATCTCACCCCGAACTGGACACTTGCGGGCAACAGCACGAATTTCTTTGCGGCCGATCGTGCTCGATTTGATGACACTGCGAGTACCGGTGCGGTGAATTTGGTCGGCACCATTTCTCCGTTCACGACGACATTCCAAAACGAGACATTGGCCTACACGCTCAGTGGTTCAGCTTTGTCCGGAACTGGATCTGTCGTCAAGGCAGGCGCCGGAACAACCACGTTCCTGATGGCATCGACTTACTCAGGCACCACGACCGTGAATGGTGGTAAGCTCCGCATCGGCGATGGAGGTGCACTGGGAGACATCGGAACCGGTGCCGTAACGATTGCATCAGGCGCTGCCCTGGAGTTCAATCGATCGAACGCGGTGCCTGATGCGGTCGATATCGATTACAAAACGAACGCCAAGCTGCGTCGGGTATCTGGAGCTGGTGATTTCATTTTAACGGGTGGAGCGATTTTGTTCAACTATCCATCCACAGGGCTTGGATTCGCGGAAGCGAACTCTTGGAATCAATTTTCTGGTAACCTGAGAGTCAAAGGTGGTTCGGAGTTTCGCACGATTCGCAATGGATCAACAGCCATGGGAACCGGCACGATCGTGCTGGGAGACAGCACGAGTCATGGGGTGTTGTCTCAGATCGAAGGTAGCTGGACATGGACCAATCCCATTGTGCTCGAGGGAGCCAATAATGCCATTGTGAATCGTTCCGGTCTCATTGCAGGAGGGAGAAGTCATAAATTGCAAGGTGTGATTTCCGGTAATGGAGGTCTGCGTTTGCGTGATGCGACACCGTCGATGACGGACGCCAACAGGGGTTATGTTTTCACTGCTGCTAATACGCTGACCGGAACTTTGACCATCGAGTCGGGAGTTCCATTGCGTATTGGTGGTGTTCCGGGGGAAGCTGATGTATCACAGCTGGCGGCTGATGCCTTCGGCTCGCTGGGATCCGCTACGGTGGTGAACGACGGCACGCTGACATTTTCCCGCACGGATGCCCATGCGGTGAGGAATGCCATCAGTGGCACTGGTTCAGTTCGTATCGGTATCCCTGCTGCTGCTAACTTAGGAAATACTTCCACGCAGGTCCTGACTTATTCCGGACAGGCGACCTACTCTGGCACAACGACCGTGAATAACGGCACCTTATTGCTGGCGCCCAGTTCTTCAATCTCGGGAAGTTCCTTGAGTGTCGCTTCGACTGGAACGCTAGCCGGGGCAGGCACTGTCTCAGCACCTGCGCAAATTGCTGGAACACTTGCGCCAGGGACAGGTGTCGCAACACTCACGCTTGGCAATACCACTCTCAGCGGCACTTATGTTTGTGATGTCGATGGCACACAGTCTGACCGATTGATCGCAGGCGATCTGAATCTCACGGGTTCTACTTTGCAAATCGCTGGAACTGCTACTGCAGGGACTTACACGATTGCCAGCTACAGCGGCACTTTGACCGGTAGTTTCAGTGGTACGCTGCCCGACGGCTATACGCTTTCTACAGCAACCCCAGGTGAAATCCGATTGGTCAAAGTGGGCACGGACTTTGATAACTGGATCTCTGGATTTTTCCCTAACGAAACCAATGTCGCGATCATTGGATTGAATGCCGACCCTGATGGCGATGGGATTCCGAACGGCATTGAATTTGTTCTCAAAAACGGCAATCCGGCACAAGGAAATGGTACCACTCTGCCCACAGCCACGCTTTCCGGTGACACTCTGCTTTTTACTTTCGAGCGTGACGATCGAGCCAAAGGAGCTAACGCCGGCATGACTCTGACCGTGGAAGCGGGTGATACATTGCAAGCTTGGCCGAAGTCCTATACGATCGGCTTGACATCACAGTCACCCGTGAGCATCAGTAATGATACGGATGCCGGCCCTGACACTGTTACAGTCGCGATACCGCTGAACGGAGCAACTTCCCAGTATGCTCGCCTCAAGGTAACAGAAATCCCTGAAAACTAAGTGTTCGCCCGACATCCGGCGGCGTGCATTTCGATTCACGATTTATCTCAAACGCGCATTATCAAGTTCACACAACAAGGGATTCCGGTCTGGTGAGGGTCTACGATTTTCTTTCGTGTGAAGTTTTCCGCCCTTTACATTCGCTGAAGAGAACTGGGGTCATAACCAATCTAATTTACCCATTTCAAATTGCAGAATTGTTTTTGACTGGTTTACTGTGAAAACCAGTCGAACTCCTGCGCAATTCTACAGTCTGGGCATGTAATCTGCTAGAAATAATTTTGATACATCCATGAAACCGCGTATTCCATCCATCAAGGTTCTAGGGTCAATGGTCGTGACCGCTCTTTGTTTGAGCAGTCAAGCTGCTGACGATGTGAAAGCGAACAACACAACGTCTCTCACATCGACCGGCAGTTGGGTAGACGCTTCGCTGCCGACCATACTGAAGCTCGATGTGGCAACTTGGAATTCCACGGTTACCGGATCAAATACGGTTGCGATCGGCGGCAATCTCGATGTGTTGGGAATGAAAATTGTGGACCCCGGTGGTGCTGTTGCCGTTACTAATACCACGGGCAATGTATTGACCATCGGCTCTTCTGGCATCGATATGTCAGCTGCTACACAGAATTTGTCCCTGTTTGCGAATACCACTGGAGCTGCAGCGGGTAATATCGACATTTCGGCGAATCAGATCTGGAATGTGGCTGCGTCCCGAACATTGACTCTTCTCAATAATTCCAACTCACTCAATTCTCGTCTAACGGGCTCGGGTAACATTGAAGTTACCGGCGGCGGTATCGTTCGTGTGTTGACTGGCGATGCGGGTAGCACGACTTTTGCTTCCGGAAATGGAAACGATACCTACTCAGGCAACTGGACGATTACGAACGGATCAGTTCGAGGCCTTCGCAATGGTACTCATGCTTGGGGTACGGGCACGATTTACATGAATGGCGGCACGATAGGCCAGGAGCAAGGAAATTGGACATGGACGAACAATATCGTGCTAAACAGTTCCACATCATCAACGATCAACGACTTTAATACAAACAACTCCCGTACACTCAAACTTCAAGGTGTGATCTCCGGCAGTGGAAATGTCACTTTTGCCGAGACGGGTGGTGGGAATCATGCTGTCGATGGCGGTTATATTCTGACGGGAGTCAATACGATGAGTGGTATCGTCACGATCAGTTCTCCTGCCGTCCTACGCATTGGAGGAGTGGGTGGAAATGATACTACGACAGGGGCAGGCTCTACCGGAACACTCGGCACTGCTACCATCGTCAACAATGGTACAGTGACTTTGTCGAGAAACAATACCTGGACTTTTGCCAATGATATGTCGGGCACTGGTGTGCTTCGTGTCGGCCTGACAACGGGCGACGCCAATCACATCGTCACGGTGTCAGGAAATAATACCCACTCCGGCGGCACTCGTCTCCAAGCTGCAGCGACACTGAAGATTGGAAGTGCCAATGCTCTTGGTACTGGAGCCTTTACCATCGGTGGCAATAGCGTTTTTGACAACGCCACTGGTAGCGCACTCGCTCTCAACAATGCCTTCGCCCTGAGCGGTGGGAACCCGACTTTCGCCGGCACGCATGACATGACCATCAACGGCGCCGTGACACTCATCGGTGCCAATCGTACGATCACCACAAACGCAGGGAATCTGACCCTTGGCGGAAATATCAGTGGTGCATTTGGCCTGACGAAAGAAGGCGCGGGAACTTTGACCCTGAATGGTAATGGCACGCACAATGCGACGAGTGTCAATGCGGGCACTCTCGTGTTGGGTAACGCCACGAACACCCTTCCCGATACCCAAGCCGTAACGATTAGCGGAGGAACTCTTTCCATCGGTTCGAATAACGATATCGTGGGTGCCGTTACACTCACTTCAGGCAGCATTACAGGAAGCACAGGGATTCTCACGGGCGCATCCTATTCGGTGTCAGCAGGCACGATTTCAGCGATTCTCGGTGGCTCTGGCGCTCTTACCAAATCGACAGCCGGGACCGTAACACTTTCAGGTGCTAACACATACACTGGTAATACGACCGTCTCTGCCGGCACGCTTTATATCAATGGCTCACTGGGAAACAGTGCCGTCATCGTGGATGCTGGTGCCAAATTGGGAGGGACGGGAACCGTGGCGGGTTCGCTGAACTTTGCAGGAACGGCTGTGCTCGAGGTCGTCGATTGGAATAACCCACTGGCCGTCGCTGGCACGATCTCTTTTGGCTCCGGTTTTGGCATCGGTCAATTGTCTGGCTTTGATTGGGATTCGCTTGCTCTTGGCACGCATACACTCCTATCGACGAATCAGATATTCAGTTCCACCGACCTGAATCACTTTGGTTACGCCAATCGCCTGGCAGTGGGCAATCAAGGACGAGAAGCCTATTTTACCAATGGCAGCCTTGCTGTTGTTGTGATTCCTGAGTCATCAGTCGCGTTTCTCGGCAGTTTTGGTGCTTTGCTCTTGCTCCGCCGCCATCGGGTGAAATGACTCTTGGTATCGGAATCGAGAGTTTATGATAGGTTCTTGCATTTCGTCACAGACTTGTGAGTGATGCTGACATTTCATACAAGATTGACATTTCTCTGTCGCATGGAGTAAACCTTCACGCCATCATGTCTCAATCTCATCGCTCGATTTTGGTAACCGGAGGAGCCGGTTACATCGGTTCACACACGGTACGTCTCCTTGCATCATCGGGTCGATCGATCGTGGTCTTGGATAATATGGTCTATGGTCATGAAGAGTCCATCGTCGATGCATCCGTGACCCTGGTTCGGGGAGATATCAGCGATCACAGCTTGTTGCGTGATTTATTCCAAACTCATCAGTTTGCCGCAGTTGTGCATTTTGCCGCATTTGCCTACGTGGGGGAATCTGTTACGAATCCCCTGAAATACTATCGCAACAATACCGCGGCTCCACTCGCATTGCTGGAAGTCATGGAGGAATTTGGTTGCAAGGAGTTTGTCTTTTCGTCGACCTGTGCCACGTATGGAATCCCCACAACAATTCCCATCACAGAAGAAACAACTCAAAATCCTATCAATCCTTATGGCCGCAGCAAGCTGATGCTGGAGTGGATTCTTGCCGATTGCGAAACGGCTTGGGGGCTACGTTCGGCATGTTTGCGATATTTCAATGCCAGTGGTTGTGCTGCTGATGGTGCGATCGGAGAAGACCACAATCCTGAGACGCATTTGATTCCGCGTATGTTGATGGCATTGACCGGAGAGGCGGGGCCGCTCGAGGTATTTGGCACGGATTACCCCACTCCCGATGGAACTTGCATCCGCGATTACATCCATGTGGATGATCTGGCTGCTGCGCACTCCCGGGCGCTCGAGCATCTTGCGGTTGGCGGCGGCTCATTGAGAGTGAATCTTGGCACGGGAATGGGAGTTTCTGTGAAAGAAATGATCGGTGCCGTAGAAAAAGTCACAGGAAAGAAAGTTCCTCTGATTCTCGGCCCGCGCCGTGCTGGTGACCCTGCTCAGTTGGTGGCTGACCCGTCAAGAGCATTGCAGGAACTGGGGTGGAAAGCCACCAGAACGGACATAGAAGAAACGGTTCGTTCCGCATGGAACTGGATGACGGGGCCTCGAAACGGGCGTTACCATCGCTGATTGTTTCATCAGTTGAGTAACTGCGATGTATTCACATTTTTTTATTGCGAAACACCTTGCTTCTGATAGCTTTCGTCAGTCAGCACATGTTTATGAAAAAACCTCATTTTTCTGCTGCGATGCCTGCGCGTGCTCATCGTGGATTTAGTTTGGTCGAATTGTTAGTCGTGATTGTGATCATGACGATTTTGATGACCATGGGAGCCATGGGAATCCGCAATTTGACGGGTGGCAAAGGCACTTCCACGGCGCTTGCCAACACAGAGGCCGTCTTTGCGGAAGCCCGTGCCACGGCGATTGGTCGCGGAGCGCCTGCGAGGGTTTTGATAGATGCCCGTGATATCAACGACCAAAACAATTATCTGCGTCGTATTGTGATCGCGGCGCAAGACATTGATCCGGCGACTGGCTTGCCGCGTGAATCATGGAGTCTGATCAGTCGTGGCTACACCTTGCCCGATGGGGTTTTTTACAGCATGAATCTGAGTCGTGATTCAGGAAATGGTGGCGCCTCCATGCAGTCCCAGGCATTGGCATTGACGAAAGTCACCGATAGCGGAAATTACGTGGTTTACGAATTCAACAGCCAAGGGCTCTGCACGACTCCCGGTGCCACCTTTGTGATTGGTTCCGGTGCGCGCCCCAAAGGTTCTGCGCCGATTGTCAATGGTGCCGCCAAACGGGATTTCGCCGGTTTTGCCGTCTGGGGCAATGGTGAGACCTCTGCATTTCGCAATCCTGCGCAAATTGGCGATTTGACCTCGCTGAAAAACTTTTAATTCATTTTTTGTTCCGCCGTATGAAAAAATTCCTAACGAAAAAGCCAGCGGGTTTCACCCTGATGGAGACGGTAATCGCGATTGGCGTTCTCGCTGTGATGTTAACTGCTTTCATGGCGGTGTTTGGTCCTGCGACTCGTGGGATACGACGTTCCATTAACGTTCAGGAGGCTGATCGACTGACGAGCGCATTGGAAAAAGAATTGGCCACCAACCGCCCGGGGGCTGCAGCCGCAGCGGAGGCCACCACGGCATTTCACAAGGCCTACGACTGGATCCTGAATTCTCATCAGAACAATAATGTGGTTTTTGCTTACCAATATCGTGGCAATCCCAATCAACTGCGTCGCGATGGCACCATGGAACCTTACCTGCAACGCGGTGGTCAGGCCGGAAGAGATTTTATCGTTCAGCCGATGTTTCGTCGCCGGAATGATCCATTGCTCGCGGATGATCTCAAAGTGGTGCAGGGTAGAGTCTTTTTTATCAAAATGACCCAGCTGGTTTTTGATGGATCCAACGGTCTTCGTCTGGGAACGCCAGGCACGATCGCCAATCCTCCCCAACCTGCGGGAACGCCACCACTGACGGGTGCGGGGGCCGATGGCTATCCAGAAGCCGTGATTCCGTTTACCGCCGAGTTTTACGAGATTCAGACAACCGATCCCGTATTTCTTCGCACCGGTGGCCGCTTCAACGTGACGAATTACACGAAGCCCATGTTCACACGCAATCTTGCGGTTCGACGTTAATCTTTTCAATTAATCCACTTTATGAAACATTTTTCCCAGCAACGCAAAAATGGTGGTTTCACACTGATCGAGTTGATGGTCGCGATGGGAATCGCCATCATCATTATGGCGATGCTCGTTGGCATCACCAACGTGGCCATGGGGGCATGGCAGCGCAGTCGTGCCGAAGTTCGTGCCTCACGTCAAGCCAAGGCCATGCTCGATGTCATGGCGAAAGACCTTGAATGCTTGGTGGTGCGTTCCGGTAATGTCAATGAATGGTTGCTTGCTCGCACGGAACAAACCCTGCCTGGCACGAGCAAGGATCGAAGCACGAATGCAGCAGAATTCATTTTCTTTTCCGCTGCCTCAGATCGCTATCGTGGAGGTGCAGGAACCGCAGCAGACATGGGTGGCGATGTATGCACGGTCTCCTACAAGCTGGCCTATCAAGATCCTCTTGAGGGTTTGGACAATTCCAACTCGACCTTTGTGTTCTATCGTCAACTCGTCGATCCGCGTCCTACCTTTGATACACTCCTGGGTAAGACGGATTTGCGTGCCGCATTCCAGGCAACGGCGGGCAACAACACCTTTGAAACCCGCAACACGGCAAGCGGTAAAAATACCAATCCCAAATATGACTTCGTCTGTGAAAATGTGTATCAGTATTCCGTTACTTTCCGCGTCGATGTCAAAACTGTCACTGGCACAACCACGACGGTTCGTCCGCTGCGAGTGACACTCGGCCAAAACGCGAATGCCAGCAGCTTGCGGGTTTTTGGAAATCGTCTGGACACCGATGCGGCAATTGCGGGTGGCGCTATGTCGGCGACCAATGCGGAGATCCGCACAGGCAAGGTAACCGGTGCAGAAATCAGTATCACGGTGTTATCTGATTTTGGCATCAATCAACTGAAGACACGCAATTTCACCAATGCTGACGCCAAGGCTCGCTTCCTTGCCGAGCATTCTTACCAGTTTTCCAAATCGGTCGATTTGCCTGGTTTGTAAGTGCGAACGCCGCAAATTCGGCATTCGGCATCGATCGAAAAAACCGTTCGGGAAACCGAGCGGTTTTTTTGTTACAGATTGTAGATGTCAGTGGGCTGTTTTACCATGCCATAGAAACCATGATGGATTGGATGCTGCTGATCGCTCCGTGGATTCTTTTTTCCTGATCTGTTGCTTTGTTCCAACTTGGCTCTTGCAACTGCTTAGGATATCTTTAACATCGTTGTGTGGTTCGTTTTCGGCCCAATGTTGCGGCATTATTCGTGAGACCAGAAGGACAGCTTCTGGTCTGTGAACGTACGACTTTTCCCGGTTCGTGGCAGTTTCCACAAGGAGGTGTTGACGAAGGGGAAAGTCTCGATCAAGCGCTGGCGCGAGAAGTGTGGGAGGAAATTGGATTATTGCCAGAGCACTATGATGTCCTGAGTCGCGCCTCCGGATATCGCTACATGTATCCGCTCGATGCCCGTATGAAAAAACGCAAGAAACACGGTTTTCACGGTCAGGAGCAAACGTATTTTCTCTGCCAGATCAAGCCTGATGCTCCTGCCATCAGTCTTGATCATCACGCCAAGGAGTTTTCCGCGTTCCGCTGGATTCAGCCCTCGGAGTTCGATCTCCAATGGCTGCCCGCCTTCAAGCATGATGTGTATCGTGAGGTCATGAAGGATTTTTTTGGTGTCAGGTTATGAGAGGGGAATCCTTGCGATTCCAGTGCTTCACCTCGCGTTCATGATGAAGTGAGTGGCAGAGAGTGCATGACCGGCGACGAGTGGGAAATCAGAGACACGGCAACTTTCTCGCCGTGGCCACCAAAGTTTGGAATTTGGGTGCTTTGGTTTCGCGGTCGACGATAGCGGTTTCCACTTGATGGAAACCGCTATGCTCCAACCACTCAGCCAATTCACCTTCGGAGAAACCGAGCCAGCGATCGGAGTATAGCTCGTGTGCTTTGGTGAAGCTGTGCTTGGCAAGGTCGAGGATCAGCAGACAACCACCGGGTTTGAGAATGCGATAGGCTTCTTCCAGTGCGCGGGTGGGTTCTTCCGCATGATGCAGCGCCTGACTGAGGATGGCGAGGTCGACATGATTTGATTCGATCGGCACGTCTTCAATTTCCCCCAGACGGAATTCGAGATGGGGTAGATCATGCTCGACGGCGAGCTTTTTTCCGAATTCGACCATCTTGGGAGAAATGTCCACGGCGATCACGTGCTTCGCACGCTGGGCGAGCAGTTGTGAGAGCGTGCCCTCGCCGGCTCCGAGGTCGGCCACTACTTCGTAGTTCATCACCTTCAGCAACGCTTCGGCGAGTGCTTTCCAGGATCGGCCGGGCACATAATTTTTGCCGAATTTTCCTGCCAACTCATCAAAGTAAGCACGCGCTTTGTCCTTGCGCTTGCGGTTCAGGTGTTTGAGCGCCGTCATGTCCTTGGCGGATTCTGGTAGCTCCGCCGCGGCGTCGCGGGCGATCGGCAGGAGCTCTGCTGGTAAAGCAGAGTGGTAGATGTTGTTTTTTCCGGATCGCTGGTCCATGACGACACCTTCCTGTTTCAGCAGAGAAAGCTGGGTCGAAATGCGGCTCTGGCCCATGCCGAGAATTTCCTGTAACTCCACCACGGAAAGTGGATGGCTTTGCAAGAGCAACACGATCCTCAGCCGTGTTGGGTCGGCAAGCAGCTTCAAACATTTCAGTGTTGACAGTTTCATCTTGCATATGATTGTATCAACGCATCGCGATTTGACGATACGAAAAATAAACTATTATGAGCCGATACATTTTTTCCTCCGAGTCCGTGGGTGAAGGGCATCCCGACAAAGTTGCCGACACGATTTCTGATGCGATCCTCGATGCTTGCCTGCGAGTGGATACCAATAGTCGCGTGGCCTGTGAAACTTTTGTCAAAAGCAACGTAGTAGTGGTTGGGGGGGAAATTACCATTCCCAAAATCGGTCAGAAGTCGATTGGTGAAGTCATCAATATCGACAAGATCATTCGCGATGCCGTGCGTGGCATTGGTTACGTGAATTGCGATGATGTCTTCCATGCAGATCAAATTTTTATCAACAACTATCTGACCACCCAGTCGCCCGACATCGCCCAAGGTGTGGATGCGAAAAAAGCCAAGGGCAAAAAGCACGCGGAGCAAGGAGCAGGGGATCAGGGAATCATGTTTGGTTACGCTTGCAATGAAACCAAAGAGCTCATGCCCGCTCCGGTGATGTATGCACACTTGTTAGGTCGCGAGCTGACGAAAGTTCGTAAGGCAGGCAAAGTCGCGAAATGGTTGCGCCCTGATGCAAAGACGCAGGTTTCCGTCGAATACGTCGATGGCAAACCCACCCGCATCGTCAATGTGGTCATCTCCACCCAGCACGCGGTAACCGTGGAGCATGCGGAGATTGAAAAATTCTGCATTGCTTTGATCAAGCGTGTGCTGCCAAAAAACATGCTTACCAAAGACACCGAGTATCTCATCAACCCCACAGGCAAGTTCGTCATCGGCGGTCCCCAGGGAGATAGTGGCCTCACGGGCCGCAAAATCATCGTCGATACTTACGGTGGTATGGGACGTCACGGTGGTGGCGCTTTCTCCGGTAAAGACCCGTCGAAGGTCGATCGCAGCGCCGCCTACATGGGCCGCTGGGTCGCGAAAAACGTGGTCGCTGCCGGTCTGGCTGAGAAGTGCGAGGTGCAATTCGCTTACGCCATTGGCCATCCCCGCCCTGTGAGCATCCACATCGATACCTTCGGAACCGGCACCCACAGTGATGCTGCCATTTTGGCCGCTGTGGAAAAAGTATTCTCCTTCAAGCCCGCCGACATCGTCAAGCAGCTTAATCTCCTGCGTCCGATCTACTCGAAATCGACCAACTACGGTCACTTCGGCAAAGATGATGCCGATCTCACCTGGGAGCGCACGGACAAGGTGGAGGCGTTAAAAAAAGCTGTCAAGTGATCTGACGGATTCGTCAGATCAGACCAATAAGACTGATCAATTGAACCAAACAACATGAACGACTACAAAGTACGCGACATCGGCCTCGCAGAATTCGGCCGAAAAGAAATCGACATCGCGGAACACGAGATGCCCGGCCTGATGGCAACCCGTGAAAAATACGGCAAGGAAAAACCGCTGCAAGGCGTGCGCATCATGGGCTCGTTGCACATGACCATCCAGACCGCTGTGCTGATTGAAACGCTGGTTGATCTCGGTGCGGAAGTGCGCTGGGTGAGCTGCAACATTTTCTCCACCCAGGATCACGCTGCTGCCGCAATCGCCGCCCGAGGCATTCCTGTGTTCGCCTGGAAAGGTGAGACGCTCGAAGAGTATTGGTGGTGCACGTGGAAGGCTCTCGTCAATCCTCAAGGTCTCGGCCCGCAATTGATCGTCGATGATGGTGGCGACGCCACTCTTCTCATTCACAAGGGTTACGAGCTAGAAAACGGTTCGGACTGGGTGAATACTCCTTCTGGCAGCCATGAGGAGCAAGTCATCAAGGACCTACTGAAACAGGTTCACAAAGACCAGCCCGGCATTTTCCATGAGATTGTCAAGGAGTGGAAAGGTGTCTCGGAAGAGACCACCACCGGCGTGCATCGTCTTTACCAAATGGCGAAAGCCGGTACTCTTTTGGTGCCTGCCATCAATGTCAACGACTCGGTGACGAAGTCGAAGTTCGACAACCTCTACGGTTGCCGTGAGTCGCTCGTGGATGGCATCAAGCGTGCCACCGACGTTATGATTTCCGGCAAAGTCGGCGTGGTCTGCGGCTATGGTGATGTTGGGAAAGGCTGCGCCCAAGCGCTTCGCGGACAAGGTGCCCAGGTCGTGGTGACCGAGGTCGATCCAATCTGTGCCTTGCAAGCTGCGATGGAAGGCTTCCGCGTTCTCACTGTGGAAGACACCCTCGGCTGGGGAGACATTTATGTCACCACCACAGGTAACAAGGACATCATCCGCCTCGAGCACATGGAGAAAATGAAGGACCAGGCCATCGTCTGCAACATCGGCCACTTTGATAACGAAATCCAGATCGACAAGCTCGACAAGGCTCCCGGTGTCACCAAGCTCAACATCAAACCTCAGGTGGATAAATATACTTTTACGACTGGTAATAGTATTTATATGCTTGCTGAAGGTCGTCTGGTCAACCTCGGTTGCGCCACAGGTCACCCGAGCTTTGTGATGTCGAACAGCTTCACCAATCAGACACTCGCACAAATCGATTTGTGGAAAAACAAAGACGTTTATAAAGCCGGTCAAGTCACCGTGCTGCCGAAACATCTCGACGAAGAGGTCGCTCGTCTGCATTTGGAAAAAATCGGAGCGAAGCTGACCAAGCTCACACCCGACCAAGCCGACTATATCGGTGTTTCTCCTGAAGGCCCCTTCAAAGCCGATCACTACCGCTACTAATCGTGGCGGAGGCGTCTCGCCTCCCGGCCTTCCTCGCAATCCCCGCCTTCAACGGCGGGGATTTTTTGTTTAGAGAGCGAACCTGACGAAAAGAACCAGTATGGAATCGTTTCCGCGTGATTGTATCGCGCCTTCGGTCTGAGGATCCACGGCTTATCGAGTCCCGCTTAGGTCTGTCAGTTGAATGTTGCGAATCCAAACCTCATGCCCTTCCGACTGAAATTGGATTTTCCCCTTGTTTCGATCAAGCGTTTCGCCAGAGAGAACTTTTTTTCCGTTGACCCAGTGTTCGAAGTTGTTGCCTCTGCAAATGAGCTTCATTTCATTCCACTCACCGAGTGCCTTTTCGTTAGTGTCGGTTTTGACGACACGAGTGCCTTTTGCGACTCCGCCAAAAGATTTCCCCTCGACTTTGATCGAAGCATTCGGCTGTGATCCGGGAATGAGCCACAGGTCTCCAGCATCTCCCTGTTGCATCTGGAATTCCATGCCGTTGCACCACATGCGGTCTTCGCCGATGGCATGGTAAATCAGTCCCGAGTTTCTTGTGGCCGTAATGGATTGCGTATCGGCCCAGCGGTAAGAAAAGGTAAGTTCGAAATCAGCATACTCTTTTTCCGTAGAAAGATACCCAGGTTTTTTGCCACTGATTTTGATACAACCGTCTTCGATGGTAAAGATTTCCGTTGATCCTATGATTTTTCCTTCCTCTTTGATGTAGGCATACCAGCCTGAGAGGCTTTTGCCATCAAATAGGGGAGAGAGTTGCTCGGCGCCGGCGCAGCATCCTAAAATTGTGAGAAAAATAACAGAGAAAGTCGGTCGGTCCATCTTCATGCGGTTGATACGGTGCTCGTTGCGTGAATTTTTCGTATTGATCCGGACAGCGCTGCGGTCCGGCAGGGCTGGATGTTCAAAAATTTTGAGATTTTTTGCTTGAGTTGGCCCAGAAATCACTTAGTTATGTTTTCTGTATTGCAAAACTACGTAGATTTATTGCATTTTGTTAGATAAAAATTGCTGAAAAACTCAATATCTTGCCAAGTTCTCATTTATGAAACCAAAAAGCTCCAATTATTTGATTCGTCACCTTATGAGCCTCGCCACACCGGCCTTGATGGTGACAATGTTTTCCACGGCACAAGCCCAGAACCGATTTTGGGATGGTGGCACGGCAAACATCGCAGGCAATGGTAACGGTGCCAGCGGTGGTGGAGCGGGTAACTGGGGAACTACTTTGACCAACTGGGATCAAGGGAATGCCTTGGCGATGGTGGCATGGAACAATGCCAACCTGAACACGGCGGTCTTTGCTGGTACCGCGGGAACGGTTACCATCAATGCGCCTGTGTCCGCTGGCGGTCTTACATTTACAGCGACGGGCTATACCATTGCGGGTGGTGCATCGCCCAACAACCTCACTCTCGGTGGGACTTCGGCTACAATTACCACTTCGGGGTTAACCACGGCTGGCACCACAACGATCAGCAGCATTATTTCCGGCAATCTCACCGGAGGTCTGACAATCGCGTCGAACGGAGATATGACGGCCTCGGGCGGCGGCGCTGCGGGCCGCGGTGTGGTTTTTAGCGGAACGAATACATTTACCGGAAACATTACCGTCACTTCCGGTTTGTTCAATCCGGGAGCTGACGCGACATTGGGGAATGCGGCCAACACCATCACATTGAACGGCGGTGGTTTGTTAGCCAACGTCACCAACACCATTTCCCGCCCTGTAGCTTATGGTGCTTCCAACGGCACGGTTCGCGTGTATGGCAGCCAAACACTGACCTTGAGCGGTGTTCAAAGCGGAACAGGTACACTGACGAAAACGGATGGCGGTGCGCTGATTCTCAATAACACGGGCAATACCAGAACAGGAGCTTCAAGCATTGGAGCTGGCGAATTGCAGGCATTTGCACCCACTACGGCTGGTAGTTATACAAACCTCTTGGGTGGAGCTGTGACCGTTGGATCCGGCACCACTCTGCGTCTCAAAACAGGAAGTACTACTGCAGCGATCATTTACGCCAATGCACTCACGATGAACGGGGGTACCCTGATTCATGAAGACGGAAATCATACACTCACAGGAACAATCGCACTCACCGGCGCTAATACCATTACTGGGCGCTGGGCTAACAAAAACTTGTCGATCTCGGGTGTGATCAGTGGAGCAGGCAGCCTGACAAAAACGAACACTGCAGCCGAGTCGACAGTAGTAACGCTCACGGGAGCCAATACCTACACGGGCACTACGACCATTACCTTGGGCACTTTACGCATTGGTGATGGTGGTGCGACTGGCGCATTAGGAACGGGTGCTGTGACGAACAATTCGATTTTAGAGTTCAACCGTAACAACGCCATGACGGTGGCGAATGTGATCAGTGGGACGGGTTCCGTCAGTAATACTGGCATAGGCACTACGTCACTTACCGCCACTACCAACAGCTACAGCGGTGGCACGACTCTCGCAGCCGGTGGTTTCAGCATCAGCAGCGGAAACGGATTTGGCACGGGTAACATCAACATCACCAGTGCTTCAGGAGCAACGATCACGGTTGCTAACAACGCGGCAACCACCGTTGCTAACAACATTATATTACCCTCTCCCGGTTCATCGCAAAACTACAACATTGTCAAAAATACCGCGAGTGCGACAACGGGAACGGAACTGACATTGTCGGGGAATATCAGCGGAGGCGGCGCGAATACAGTTCTGTTCCTCAACAGCAACACAGGAGGTGATGGCACCACAACGTATCGTCTCTCCGGCAATAACACATTTACGGGAACTGTGAGACTCAATCGTGGCAGTGTTGTGGTTACTAGCGCCTCTTCACTTGGTGCGGGAACGAATCCGCTGATTCTCAACAGCAATAGCAGCACCAATGGCAACCTTCAATTTGCAAACTCAATCACGCTGTCGAATCCCATTACGATGGAGTTTGCCAATACAATCGGTACTGGTGCAAACAACGCGACCTTGACTGGAGTCATCAGTGGTACCGCGAACTTATCGAAAGTAGGTTCTGGAAATTTGACTCTTTCTGGATCCAATACCCATTCGGGCGCTTTGACTCTTAGTGCAGGAACGTTGACGCTTGATTACGCCACGAACAATAATAGTAAAATTTCCGATGCTGGTGTGTTAACGCTTTCCAGCGGCACTACGCTATCCATCTCCGGTGGCACACACACTGAAGCTGTTGGTTCCACTTCGATCGCGGCAGGCACGTCCGGGCCAGCAACAGTGACACGCACTTCGGGCAGCGCCGTGCTGCAGATGGGGACGATCACTCCCGCCATTGGCGCCGTCGTCAATTTCACAAGTGATGGTATTGCCACCACAAATAATCTGAACAACGCTAATGGTATTTTGGGTTCATGGGCTACTGTGAACGGCACGGACTGGGCGACGAATTCAACGAATTCCGCGAACGGGACCATTACTGCCTTCACGGGATATACCGACGTTCCATTTGCGGGAACCATTCTCGATAACGCCACTTCCCAAATCCGTCTGAGCGGTGGAGACTCGGGAGATGTATTGTTAGGATCCCCTGTTACGAACATTGGATCTTTGTTGCAGAATCAGACCACTGCCACGGTCATCGATTCAGCTGCACAAACCTTGCGACTTGGGGTATCGGGCGGCATTTTCTCGGGTGCAGGCAAAGGTGCGCTCACGATTGCCAACGGCTTCCTCACAGCGGGTGGGGCATCATCCGATGTGGCAGGTGAGATTGCTGTGACCAACTCCAGCACGAATCCCATCTCGATCAACTCTGCGATTGTTGACAACGGTTCCGGAGTCGTATCACTGACCAAGGCTGGTGCGGGAAATGTCATTCTGGGAGGTGTGAATACTTTTACCGGAGCGATTACTTTGGGCATAGGTGGCGGACTCGAGGTTGGCGGTAGTGGTTCACTAGCCGGCTACAATGGCGCTATCACCAATAACGGCTCTTTGGTTTTCAGTTCCAGCGCTGACTCCAATCTTGGTGGCGTGATTTCCGGCACAGGCACCCTCACAAAATCTGGAACTGGTATTCTTTCTCTGGCTGGAACGAACACCTATACTGGTGCAACCACGATCAACACCGGCACATTGCGCGTCACAGGAACGGCGGGCTCTTTGGGGACGGCAGCTGTCGTGAACAACGGCGTTCTCGACTTGAATCGCAGCAATACGAACACGGTTGCGAATGCTATCAGTGGTAGTGGTTCGGTGATTCACACGGGTGCCGGTCCTACCACTCTCTCCGCCACCAACACCTACACAGGTGGAACATCAGTGAACGCGGGGAATTTGATCATCAACGCGCCGGCTTCACTACCCGCCACCGGCGCTACGTCTGTTGCTACTGGCGCGACGATTACGCTCAACAGCACGGGAACGAATGCCTACGCTCAGACGTTTACGGGAACTGGAAAGATTCAGCTCAATTTGTCTGGTGCGGCAAATAATACGACACTGACAGGAAACAATACGGGTTTTACGGGAGTTGTTGAGGTGATCGGCAGCGGATCGAACAAATTTACTACGACCGGGCTCAACTTGAATGCTGCTGCTACAATCAATGTCACCAGCGGCAACCAATTGTATGTCGTGACAAGTGTGCCGAATGCCGTGACAATCATCGGCACGGGTAACGGTGAAAATCGTGGTGCCATCCGTCTTGGTAACACGCTTTCCGGGGCTCTTACACTGCTTGGTGATTCCACGATTGGCACCGAAGGAGGAACCATGAGCGGTGCGATCTCTGGTGGAGCTGTCAGTGCCATGACCATGACATTGGGCACGACGAACTCAACGACAGGCGGCACTTTCAGCGGTGTGATTTCGAATGGCTCTGCCACGTCGCTGGGTATCACCGTACTGAATGGTACAAACACCCTGAGCGGAGCGAATTCCTACACGGGAGCCACCACGGTGAACGCGGGAACCTTTAACATTCTGGGAACCCAGACGGGTGGGGGAGCCGTGAATGTCAATGGCACTTCAGTCCTCAATCTTGCTGGCGCGGTAACGGGTTCAAGCATCACCATGGCTGCCGGTACCACTCTGAGCGGTGAGGGTTCCGGTGGTTCTCTCACCTATTCTGGTGCCGCAAATCTTGTCATCAACCCGGCTACCACAGAGGCGTTGACGCTATCCGGTCCGTTGACAATCACGGGCACGACAACCGTCAGTTTTGCCGGAGGGGCTCCGGGTGCCGGATCGATTCGGGTCTTGAATTTTGATAGCACCACTGCGAATGCCACCAATTTCACGCTTGCCAACGCCGCCAATTTCCGTAGCCCATCGTTCACGGTCAACGCTACGAATGTCGAACTCAGCCTTGGTAATACGAATCTGACTTGGACTGGCACAGGTGGCTCCAACTGGGATGTTAACACGACGAGTAACTGGAATAATCCAGTTCCAGCGGCATCGACATTCTACTTCGGCGATAGTGTTCTTTTTGATGATAGCGTTGCAGCGGATCAGACGATTGCCATGGTTGCAGCGTTACAACCTGCCACGGTTACTTTCAACAATAGCACGAGAAACTATACCCTCACAGCTGCCGCAGGATTTGGCCTCACCGGTACGACTGGTATCACCAAAAACGGCACAGGAACGGTCACGCTTGGTGGTCCTGCCAGTAACTTCACTGGCCCCGTGGTTGTGAATGCGGGCTTGCTCAACCTGAACAACGGTGAGGCCCTGGGCTTCAACTCGGGAATTACGATCAATGCAGGAGGTGCTGTGAACTTGAATGGTCATGCACCCGGCAACCAAGGGCGAAACTACACCTGGACGATTGCGGGTGGTGGCGTCGATGGAGCGGGAGGCATTGGTGCGATTTACACCACGGGTGCTGATGTTTATGGCAACGGTGGGGTAAGAAATTTGAACTTGTCCGCGAATGCTGAAATTGGCGGCAACAACGGACGTTTTGATGTCGGTCTATCAGGAGGATTATATGGGGCCATCAATGGTGGCGGTTTTACCCTGACCAAGGTCGGTTCGAATGCCATGGTATTCCGTGGACCAGCAACAAATATCACTTATGTGGTAAATGCTGGACGTCTGAGTTTTGAGGATTACGATACCGCGTCCGGCACCAATCCCATTGTTGTGAACAATATCGGTTCAGCTCTAGGAACCTGGGGCAATCGCTCGATCGCGAACGCGGTTACGCTCAATGCCGACACACAGCTCATCAACGTGGGTGGTGGAACAGGGACCTGGACGGGAACCATCACTGCTGCGGGGAATGTCAATTTCCGAACCGATGGCAATCTCGTCATTGATGGAGCCATCGCCGGCACGGGTAATATCACTCGCTCGGGGTCGAATACCCTGATCCTTCAAAACAGTGCGGATTCTTACAGTGGTAAATTGACAAATACCACCGGCGCACTGCGCATCGAGAGCAACGCCGCTCTCGGAACCGCCACCGGAACGGATGTTCTCACGATGTTTGAGAATACGACATTGCAAGGAGGCACGATCACCGCGCTGGCGAATGCCACTGTTGGCAGCTCGACGCAGGGAATCACTCACTCGGGAACGACCGGCACCGTGTTTTACGATTCGGGTAGTGGCAATACCCTCACCATTGCAGGTCCTGTTGCGGGTGGTACGACCAACCTGGCTACGCAAAATGGAATCGTTGCATTCAGCAATGCTCTGACATTGAACGATCCTGCGAATACGAATGCCGTAATCACGGTTCGCAACAACTCGAAGATTTCGTTCTTGTCCGGAGCAGCGGTGACTTCACGTCAACTTTCTCTTGGACTGGATCAACAGGGAACGAGTGCAAACATGGATATTTTGGAAGGTGCCACGGTTACCACCGGTCGTTTTGTTACCTCTGATGGCCGCAGTGTCAGTTCCACCATTCAGCAAACAGGTGGATCTTTTACAATTACCGGTAACAATAACAGCAATTCAACCGCGTCTTCGTTCCTCGTAGGGCACTGGGCCGGTTCTACTGCATACAATCTTTCTGGTGGCACTCTCAACTCAACCAACGCAATGATGAGCCTGGGTTGGGATGCTGTTGATGCGAGCTTCAATCAGTCGGGAGGCGTCGCCAACTTGCTGGGTATCAATCTGGCCAACAGTAGAAACAGTGCAGCAAATTACAATTTGACGGGTGGCCGCCTGAATCTTGGTTCCAGCGGGATTACCAATAATGCGAGTAAATTTGTGAATTTGGGGGGCGGTACTGTGGGTACGTTTGATAACTGGAGCAGTGCGAAGGCAATCACACTGACGGGAACGAATGGAAATACCACATTTGACACCTTGGATTCCGTCAATGGCACTGCGGGTAGAACCATTACATTGACAGGTGTTTTGTCGGGAACAGGTGGGCTCAATAAAACCGGTGCTGGCAATTTGGTTCTGTCAGCAGCGAATACCTATACGGGAGCTACTGCTGTTAATGGAGGCACTCTGCAAGTGGGCGCTTCGTTAACTTCTGCTGCAACAGTGAACAGTGGTGGTGTCATTCAGCCTGGTTCACCGAGTGCCTCCTCGACGGCTACATTGCCCAGCTTGTCATTCAATGGTGGATCAGCCACATTCCGGGCCAGCTTCACCGGGGGGGATCGATTCAACGTGTCCGCTGTCGATGGTTTGAAAGTCGATGCCGCAACCTCGTTTACGGTGATACCGGGAAGTGACCTTTTCGTGGGCGATCGTGTTCCCTTGATTGATTACAATGGAACAATTGCGGGCACGCAAGGGTTTGCCGGTCTCAGCGCGAACGCAGCGGGCAATCCACACTTCACCCTGACTTTGGAAAATGACACCGACAACACGATCGTCAATGTGTTGATCGATGGTTTGGATTCTGTGGTTTGGAAAGGCGGAGTCAGTGGAACATGGGACGTCAATACCACGGCCAACTGGGAAACCTTCAGTGATGGCCAAGCTAGCAACTTCTACGCTCTCGATGCGGTTCGCTTCAATGACAGCGGAGCGGACGCGCCGTTGGTGACATTGACGGGAACGATCAATCCTTCCTCGTTGCAATTTGATGCGGCGGTGGACTATACGCTCCAAGGCGAACCAATCACGGGAACGACAGGATTACAGAAATTCAACACGGGTCGCGTCACTCTCTTAAATAATAACACCTTCACTGGTGGTGTTACCATTAACGGCGGAACTGTGAGAGTGGGTGACGGTGGCACGACTGGTGCTCTGGGCGGCACTGGAAACATCACGATTGGCTCATTGGGGACTCTGGAAATCAATCGTTCCGATGCGCAAACGTTCAGTCGGGTGCTTGCGGGTGGCGGCACGTTCGTGAAATCGGGTGCTGGCACGATGACAGTCAGTTCTGCAGGTCACAACGCGAATTTCACCATCAATGGTGGGACTCTTGCTGTGCGAGGCGGTGGATGGGCCACGAGCTTTGCTGCCGGGAATACGATCACAGTGAATGGTGGGGGCACCTTGGACACGACGACTCATGCTCTTGGAGGTAATGGTGGAGCCACTCGCCCCGCGACAATCGTAATCAATGAAGACGGTATCTGGAAGCTCAACAACGAGCAGTATTTGTCTCAAAATACCAACATGACGGCTGGAGTTATCAACGGTCCCGGCGAAGTCCGTGGTGGTGGCACGATCAATGTTCTTGCCCACGACTCGAAATCTTCCACCATCAATTCGCCGACTAACCTCTATGGCACTGTTACCTACAACGTAAACGATGGTTTGGTTGCTACCGATCTTTCTGTTACCGGTACCATTTATGGTACTGCGGCAATTACCAAGATTGGAGCCGGAACCATGGTGCCAAGCGGGTCGAATCTCTACAGCGGCGGTACGAATGCGAATGCTGGGGTGTTAGAGATCGCCACCATTGCCGATGCAGGTGGTGTGGGTGGCATTGGCACGGGCTATCTTGGCATTGCGAACGATGCAACCTTCCGCTATACAGGCACGGGCACTGAGACAAGTGCGCGTAACCTCTGGATTGATACGGGATCACAGAACAAAACGATTGATGTCGTGAATGACACGGCCTCGATCACCTTCAGTGGCACAGGCGGTAATATCAACAAACCTTTCACCAAAGCCGGTTTGGGCACACTGACTCTCGCAGACAGCATTGTTACCGACGGCGCTGTCGCGGTAGCTGCTGGTCGTTTGATTCTTACGGGTAATAACTCGCACACAGGTGCCACCACGATCAGCGGTGGATCCTTGGAAATCGGTTCGGGCGGCAGCTCGGGAACGCTCGGTGGCGGTGATGTGACGAACGATTCATTGCTGATCATCAATCGAGATTCTGCTCTCACGATCAGCAATGCCATCTCGGGAATCGGAACGTTCTCGCAATCAGGAACGGGGGCGACCACGCTCACAGGGACTAACACCTACTCCGGCAATACGGTCATCAGTGCTGGTATTCTTGAAATTGGTTCCGGCGGCACATCTGGAACCTTGGGTAGCGGAGATGTGACCAATAATGCCGGTCTGATCTTCAATCGCAGTGATGCGCTCACGGTGGTCAATGTGATCTCTGGAACTGGCACTCTGACGAAGAATGCAGCAGGAACCTTGACTCTAACGGGAAGCAGCAGCTACTCCGGTGCTACTACGGTGGCGGCAGGAACTTTGCTTGCGAACAATACCTCCGGATCAGCCACGGGTACTAGTGCGGTATCTGTTAGTGCTGGCGCAGCTCTGGGCGGAACTGGGAGCGTTTCTGGAACGGTTTCTGTCGCCAGCAGCGGCAGCATTGCTCCGGGTGTTGGCATTGGTCAGTTGACGACAGGTGCCTTGGCGCTCGCAGGAACTTATTCCTGCGACGTGGATGCCTCGACCTCGGACGTTCTTGCTGTAAACGGCAATATCGATCTCACGGGCGCCACTCTGGCGGTCAGTGGCACGATGACCGCATCCAGCTATACCATCGCAACCTACACTGGTACACGCACGGGCGAATTTACCATCTCGCCTGCTTTGCCTGCCGGATATGAGGTCGATTACAGCACGCCGGGTGAAATCAATATCGCGAAGTCCGGCTACAACTCATGGGCTTCGGTGAACGCACCCACGGGTAATGCCAATGATGACTTCGATGGCGATGGCGTCAGCAATGCCATCGAGTTTGTTCTGGGTGGCACCAAGGATACGAGTGATCGTAATAAGTTGCCGCAAGTGTCGATGGTTGGAAATAACTTGATTTTCACCTTCACGCGCAGCAAGGACTCGATTAATGCTGAAACCACGGTAGCGGTCCAGGTTGACAATGATCTGGACGCATGGCCGACCAGTGGAGCCAACTACTTCGCCGTCCCATCAGAGCCTGTAGTGAACACTCCCGGAATTACGGTTGCCGACAACGCTCCCGCCAATACACAAACCGTCACTTTGACGGTGCCGATGGGATCGGATACGAAGAAATTCGCCCGCCTATCAGTCACGATTGGTGGCGCACCATAATATCGAACCTGTCGATTGGCTCAGTTTCATCATCCGGTCTCCTGCTCGTCGTGGGAGGCCGGTTTTTTGTGGTTTTTCATCAAGGTTGATCGACGCGTAGAAAAAAGCAACGCGTTCGACTTGCTAAGTGCCACACTTTGTGAAATGTTTCACAAGCTTCACCACGCCATGCCAGTTATTACCACGCCGCAGGGACTCAGCGATTCTTTTCCATTCGAACTGGTGCGTCCGCATCTTGAGCTGGTGGAGGTCGCCATTCGCGAACAAGTTCGTGCCTTCGATCCGATGGTCGAGCCCTACGTCTCCTACGTATGCAACACATCCGGCAAGCGCATTCGCCCCGCTCTGGCGGTGCTGACGGGTGGGGCCTTGGGGGAAGCCAACGAGGATCATCGTAAAATGGGGGTGATTCTCGAGCTGATTCACATGGCGACGCTGGTGCACGATGATATCATCGATGGTGCCACGACCCGGCGCATGGTTCCCACCGCGAATGCAAAATGGGGCAATGGACTTTCTGTGCTGCTCGGAGATGCTTTGTTTTCGCACGCCTTGACTCTGGCAACCGACTTCGATTCGATTGATATTTGTCGAAAAGTCGGCCATGCCGCACGTGAGGTGTGCCAGGGTGAAATCATGCAAACCCAGCGCCGGTTCGATCTAACACTCACCAAGGACGAGTATTTCCAGATCATGGAAATGAAAACCGGTGCTTTGTTTGCCGCAGCTGCCGGTCTCTCCGCCAAGCTCTCCGGTGCCGACGAAACCGTGGAAAAGCGTATGTATGATTATGGGATGCGCCTCGGTGCTGTCTATCAGATTTACGATGACTGTCTGGACCTCGTGGGCGATGAAAAAGACGTGGGGAAAACCCTGCGTACGGATTTGGAAAAGGGTAAACTCACGCTGCCCATCCTCAATTTGCTCGAGTCCGCCAGCGACTCGCAGCGCATGAAACTCACTGCGCGCATCATCAACCAACAGCCGCTCGATCTGCCGGTGTTGGTGGGCATTGCTGAATACGAAGGTGCGGTGGAAAGTGCCATCGACACCGCGAAAGATCTGCTCAACAGATGCCACGACGACCTCTCGGTGTTGCCGGATAATGAAAGCTCCCAGGCACTGCACCAAATCGCCCGTTTTCTGGGGGCTTTGTTAGAAAAATGCCGTCGTTGAGACGGCGACCGATCTCATGTCCGAAGAACCAGTTAGCGCTGCCGAGGAAAATCGCAAAGCTGCGAAGGCCACGGGGAAAATCGGTATTGCCGTGATGCTGAGCCGGATTCTTGGTTTGTTGCGTGATATTTTCATGGTGCGTCTATACGGCACCAGTGTATTGGCGGATTGTTTCAACCTCGCGTTCAAGATCCCCAATCTTCTTCGTGATTTGTTTGCGGAAGGAGCTTTGTCACAGGCCTTTGTGACGACGTTTTCCAAACGTCTGAAAGAAGAGGGTGAAAAATCGGCATGGATTTTGGCGAACCGGGTTCTCTCACTCGCCACCGTGGTGATGAGTGCCGTGACGATTCTTGGCGTGTTTCTGGCTCCCTCGATCGTGGATCTCATCTTGTCCTTTGCTGATAAATCTTTTGGTGCGGAGCAGCGTGATTTGATCGTTCTATTGGCTCGCATCATGTATCCGTTTTTGTTGCTGGTCAGTCTCGCGGCCCTGGTCATGGGAATGCTGAACGCCAAACAGGTTTTTGGTATGCCCGCCCTCTCCTCCTGTTTTTTCAATCTCGGTTGCATTCTTGGTGGTGGCGCGATCGGATATTGGGTGGATCCGCAGTGGGGTGAAAAAAGTCTCATCGGCATCAGTTGTGGTGTTTTGTTAGGTGGTTTGGGCCAGTTGGTGGTTCAGTTCCCTTCGTTGTGGCGCGTAGGATTTCGCCCATGTTGGGATGTGCTGTGGAGCGATCCCGGTGTGAAAAAAATCATCTCTTTGATGGGTCCGGCGATGATCGCCGCCAGTGCGGTGCAAGTGAATGTGATGGTGAACGCGATGTTTGCCACCAGCACGGGGGAGGGAGGGGTTTCCGCCCTCAACTACGCGTTTCGTTTGATGCAGTTGCCGATCGGGGTATTCGGCGTTGCGGTGGCGACGGTGACCTTGCCGGCTCTGTCGCGTGCTGCCGTGGGTGGGATTGGTCCTGAATTCGCTCCCACCTTGATTCGCGGCATTAATCTGGTGACGATTCTGGTTTTGCCCTGTGCGGTCGGTCTCGGGTTCTTGGCGACACCACTGGTGGCGGTGATTTTCAAGGGTGGGGATATGCATCATCACAGCACGATGATGATCGCTTCGGCGTTGCAATGTTATGCTTACGGTTTGGTGTGTTACAGTTGGATCAAAATTGTACAGCCGGCGTTTTATGCGATCGATCAGCGCTGGGTGCCGATGGCCATCAGTTTTGTTTCGATGGTGATGAACTTTGCCCTGAACTGGTATTTTGTCCGCGTGATGCATTGGGGGCATGAGTCGTTGGCTTTGACCACCAGCCTGATTGCTGCGTTGAATTTCACTCTTCTCGCCGTGATCCTTCGGCGATTTGTGGATGGCATGACATGGTGTTCCCTTATTGACACTTTTTGGCGTTGCGCGTTGTCTGCCGCGGTGATGGGTGGCTGGTGCTGGTTGGCTGATTGCTATGGTTTCTCACGGATGACGGAAACGGCATGGTGGGGGAAAGCTGCTGCGCTGGGGATGGTGATTGCTGTCGGAGCCGCCTCGTATTTCGGGTTGTGCTATGGACTGCGTGTCCGCGAGGCACGCGATTGTTTCGGGATGTTGTTACGGCGTGTTCCGGGCCTGAAAAGATTTGCTCCAAGGACGGAGAAATGATTGACTGGATCCATGCGCGCGCGACTCACCAAGGAATTTCGTTTTGAAGCAGCCCACACACTGCCCAGTCTTCCCGAGGGGCACAAGTGCCGCAAAATGCATGGCCATAGTTTCAAGGTAACGGTGACCGTGGAAGGGGATGTGGATGAATCCATCGGTTGGATCTACGATCACAAGCGCATATCCGATGCCATGAACCCGCTGATTGAGTTGTTGGATCATGGTTATCTCAATGACATCGAAGGCTTGGAAAGTCCCACCATTGAAAAAATGTGTGCCTGGTTCTGGCGCAAGATTGAGGCACAATTGCCGGGACTCTACGAAATCTGCATCTACGAGACTCCCACGGCGAGTTGTTCCTTCCGCGGCGAGTTTTGAGACTCAGAGCATGTGTTTGGCGAGAATGGCCATCTTGCGGAAACTCGATAGCGAATAGCGTTTTTCGAAAACGCGGAAGCCATCGTCCCTCATTTGTTCCAAAACGGTGTGATAGATTTCTCGCATGACCTCCGCAGCCATGAGCGCTTTGCGATCGTCAGCCGGTAGCAATTTCGCCGCTTCTTCAAACAGCGATTCCGCACGAGCGGCTTGAAATTTCATCAATGCAAGAAAACGATCGTCTCTTGTTTTTGTTACCAAATCATTTTCCGTGATCCCGAAATGACGCATTTCTTCCAGAGGCAGGTAGATGCGTGCGTTGTTGTCGATGTCCTCGCCGATATCGCGCAGGATGTTGGTCAATTGCAGAGCGTGCCCCAGAGCCACGGCATAGGCTTCGGATTGCGGGTGAGTGGCTCCGAATAGCTTCAGGGAAACCAATCCCACTGCACAAGCCACTTTCCAAGTATAGCCCTGAAGTTCCTCCCATGTTTGAAAGCGCTGGGGGCTTGTGTCCATCATGCAGCCATCGATAATTGCAACAAGAAGGTTGGTGGGAATCGTGTATTTTTTTTGTAGTGCGATGACTTCTTGTTCAAAAGCCGTGGGCGTTGTGAAGCCGTGTTCAAGTCCATGTCGCCACGCTGACAGATCGTTCATTCGTTGATCAACGGGGCGTCCTTCCTCATCAGCGATATCGTCAATTACACGGCAGTATGCATAGAAAACCACCATATCCTCGCGCTTTTCACGCGGCAGAATATTGAGGGCGAAGGCGAGATTGGATTTTGCCTTGCGTGTGATTTCGGAGGAAGTCATTTGATAAAACCCCAGTGTCCTGTGGTGATGGGCCAGAGAGAGAACAAGGCCGGTCCCACGAGATTAAACTCTTTGACCGTGCCCCAGTAGCGGGAATCCAGCGAGTTGCCCGAGTTGTCTCCGAGCGCAGCGTATTCTCTCATGCCACGGGGTGCTACCGCGGCCAGTTTCAATTCATCATCGGGTTTGAGAATTTCAGCGAGTGGATGATCTCCGTAAGAGTAGCCGTGCCCTCCCATGCGACCTTGATTCGGAAGCTCGAAGACTTTACCGATTCCTTTTTCCGAGGCAATTTTCCCGTTCACAAAAAGATGTGGACTATCAATGGAGAGTGTATCGCCGGGAACACCACAGAGACGTTTGATGTAGTGTGTGGCCTTGGCTTGGTCGCTGCCACTGAATTTCCCAATGCGGCGCTCGATGCCCAGTGTGTCGAATACGAACACTTCACCGCGCACGGGTTTGCGGAAATGATAGGAAATTTTGTCAACCAATACGAGGTCTCCACCGTCGACGGTGCCTTGAAACATCACGTCGCCTTTTTTGAAACTTTTGCCAATACAACTCATTTGGCTGAGTCCTCCATTGATGGCTTGATCCGTTTCATTGACCGGAGCAGGGAACACGATCGAAGAACCATCGTCGAAGAAAACCTTGGTGCGTGAAAAAAATAGCTTCGAAACATCGGCACGCCCCGTGATGCGTCCGGATGTGGGTGCTTTGATTTGATGCCAACGCCGACCGCGCAAGGCCCAGTCGTAGACCTGTTTGCCGATCCAGGGTTGAGCATAGTCTTTTTCCGTGTGTGTCGTCGCAATGATGCCGTTCAGGGTCGGTTGCATTGATCCCGTGGGAATGCGGAAGGGTTGGATGATGTAGGAGCGCAAGCCAAGTGCCACGACGAGCGCTACGAAAATCACCTCCACATTTTCCTCGAACCAGCGTGGTGCTTTATGGTGGGGCAGAGCGTTTTCACAGGTGGCCCGCAGTTGCTTCGAGCATTCCGCGGCGCCGTCGCGATTCCCTGCTTTGAGAGCGGCTCGCAGATCACCGAGGCGCGATTCGATTTCATCGATTCGGTCCTGCTTCAGCAGGTCACGCTTGTAATGAAGAAACTTTTGCGCACCCTTGAGCAGCAAGTCCGTTTCCTTTTTCCACTTGGGTGTAAAAAACATCGCCACGATCTTGGACCATCCCCTGTAAGGTGACAAGTGCAAAGCATGATCCCATAACGACGATGTTGTGATGCTCGCATGCATTGCGATTTCGAACTTGACGGATCGAACGCGAATGCGCCTATCTATTGCCGCAACGGGCAGTAGCCTTTTTTCTGCAATTCCTGATCTCAAATTATGATAAATCGACTACTTTTTGGGTGGAATTTGGCCGTGGGATCGATGGATTCCATTACGGGTTTGTTGCTGATGTTCATGCCGGCATCGACGCTGCGTTTGATGGGACTGCAGCCTGTGGATGATAGTGCGCAGATCTTTTTATCATGGATGGGGGCCTTTGTTTTTTCCGTGGGAATCAGCTATTTTTTTGCATTGCGCCGAGACGATTCATGGCGCGGTGTCGTGGTGTGGCAGATGACGACACTGGTGCGCGCAGTAGTCGCCGTGTTTGTCTTGGTCAAGGTGGCCCAGGGGTTTCTTGAACCATTATGGCTCAGTGTCGCAGCAACGGATGCGTTCGTCGCCATCATACAAGCAATCGGAATCAAACAACGCTGGTGGCAGAAATAACCCAAGGATCCCGACGCACCGCTGTGACTGCCGCGATATTGGTCGCGGGAGTTTATGCTTATTTTTTGTTGTTCTCCCAATTTGCATTTCTGGAAATCGTTCAGGGAGTTGGGCTGGGAGAGTTGCGCATCAAGGTGATACTCGGAGTGATGGCGCTCGGTGGTATCCTCGGGGCGTATCGTGCTCAGAGAATAAAAACAATGAGCGGTTTGCGTCACGGTTTGCTAGGATGCGCGCTTGCGGCTGGGGTGCCCATATTCCTGCGCGATCTGTGGTCACTGGGTCTCACTTCGATGTTCATGGGGCTGTCATTGGGTTTTGTCACGGTGTGTCTCGCCGCGCAATTACCGTATTGGCTCACGCGCGAAAGAGGTTGTCTGTATGTGGGAATCGGCACTGGCCTGGGTTATGCGATTTGCAATTTCCCGGTCTTATTCCTCGCCACGCCCTTGCAGCAGTGCCGATTTTCCGCTTTGATTGCGCTAGCCGCGTTTGTCGTCTCCTGGTTGGTAAAAGATGATTTACACGAAGAGAAAGAGAGAGGCATGGCAATTGGAAAGCATCATCATGGGATGATCGTTCTGGTATTCTTGGCTTTTGTCTGGATGGACTCAGGCGCGTTTTATGTGATCCAGCATGCTCCCGATTTGAAAAAAGCCACTTGGGGGGCGGAAAAACTTTGGATCAACGCGGCTTTGCATTTGCTTGCCGCAGTCGCCGCCGGATGGCTCCTTGCAAGGGGCCAATTCCGTCTGCTTCTCGTTGCCGCGGCATTGGTTCTCGGGTTGGCGGCGATGTGGGTCAACGATGCATCGACTCTTGTGGTGGCAGGCTATTTTTATCCGGTTGCCGTCTCGTTTTACTCGACGGCACTCGTATGCTGGCCCGGTCTGATCGAAGGAAAAGTTGGTTCCTGGAAACGTGCGGCATGGGTCTTTGCGATTGCCGGTTGGATTGGTTCTGGACTGGGCATCGGCATGGTAGAGAATCTTCATCGAGTGCCCGTTTGGTTCGTGATTGTTGCTTGGATCGTAATTTTTGCAGGATTATTCGGTACTGGGAAAAAATCGTTGTTGTTTCTTTTGGTGGGTGTGATGATTCATTTTTTGCTCGGGAATGTTTCCTCCCCGGTGTCGGAGTTGACCGCTGTCGAGCGTGGTCGTCGGACTTTTGTGGCGGAGGGTTGCCTTCATTGTCACTCGCAATACCTGCGTCCTGCATCCGTGGATGAAGGAATGTGGGGAAAAGCAATTGACACCAAGGAAGTGTTGTCAGGTGAACCTGTGTTGATCGGTAACCGCAGGCAAGGCCCTGATCTGTCTCGTATTCCGGGACGTCGTTCACCTGCATGGCTTCGACTGCATTTCCTTGAACCGCGCAGTTTGGTACCGGATAGCACGATGCCATCTTATGCCCATTTGTTTGCGGATGGTCGAGGTGATGATCTGATGGCTTATCTGACTTGCCATGCAGAACGCGACATCCCGTTGGTTCAGGAGATGGCGCAGCGCTGGACAGATCAAGCGGCGAATACCGGAAACAAAGAACTGGGACGCATGCTTTACCAAGAACATTGTGCCGGATGTCATGGAATGGATGGCAAGGGTGATGGCATTTTGGCACAACGACTCAATCGTCCACCTGCAAATCTTGCGGAAGGACCATGGATGTGGTCGGCCCAGAGGGAGGGGGAGAGCGCATCCATCAGCATTGAGCGTCTGGTCCGGTTTGGAATTCCTGGCACAGATATGCCCGGTCACGAAACGTGGACTTCCGAGCAATGCCAATCCGTTGCTGCATATTTGCTCGAGTGGCGGAAATAACGCAACCCCAACAGAGGGATGGCTGATATGCGATCCATCGTATAAATATGCAGTTTGTTAGAATGATGCATTTGAGACAAAAGTTTTCCGCAGCGATGATTTCATCTTGCCAGCCTTGAGGTTCCTACCTAGGTTTCTGCCCACCCACTTCATGATGAATTTCAGTAACAAACGATTCGATAAAGCATCACGCGCGACAAGCGATGTGACACGGATCGTCGATCGTCATCGTGGGGAGATCGAGGTTTATGAAAGTCAAAAAATCTCGATGCATCAACAATTGCCACCGTGGCGGAATCGGTAGACGTCGCGGACTTAAAATCCGTTGCCCGCAAGGGCGTGCCGGTTCGAGTCCGGCCGGTGGCACTTTTGTTAGATCTTAAAAAATAGGCTGGGAGGCGAGACGCCTCCGCCACGAAAAAAACCGCCCATCAGAAGGCTGATGGACGGTTTGTGTTTCAGTTAGGGGCGGAATGAATTCCGCGCTCCATTACTTTTTCTTGGTGGCTTTTTTCGCGGGTGCCGCTTTGCCGGCAGCGCGTTTTTCCTCGATGGCGGCTTGAGCCGCGGCGAGGCGGGCTACGGGCACACGGTAAGGTGAGCAGCTCACATAGGCCAGGCCGAGGTGGTGGCAGAACTTGACGCTGTCTGGATCGCCACCGTGCTCACCGCAGATGCCGAGTTTGATGTCCGGACGGACGCTGCGGCCTTTGGCCACGGCGATCTCCATCAGTTTGCCCACACCAGTCGTATCGAGCGTGGCGAAGGGATTCTTCTTGAAGATTTCGTTCTCTGTGTAAGGCAGCAGGAAGTTGCCCATGTCGTCACGGCTGATGCCGAGTGCGGTCTGGGTGAGGTCGTTGGTGCCGAAGCTGAAGAACTGGGCGGTGCCAGCGATTTCATCAGCGGTGAGAGCGCCGCGGGGCACTTCGATCATGGTTCCGACGAGATAATCAAATTTGATCTTCTTCTCGGCCATGACAGCTTTCGCGGTGGTGTGAACGACTTCCACTTGAAGTTGAAGTTCCTTGGCGAAACCGACGAGCGGGATCATGACCTCGGGCTTCACTTTGATGCCTTTCTTGGCGACATCGGCAGCGGCTTCGAAAATCGCACGGGCCTGCATCTCGGTGATTTCGGGGTAAGCGATACCAAGGCGGCAACCGCGGTGGCCGAGCATGGGGTTGAACTCATGGAGTTGTGCCACGCGTTGTTGGATGTATTCGACTTTGATGCCGAGTTTTTTGGCGAGGTCGAGTTGTTGCTCCTTGGTGTGAGGAAGGAACTCATGGAGAGGGGGATCCAGCAAACGGATGGTGGCAGGCAGACCTTTGAGGGTCTTGAAGATGCCGGCGAAGTCAGCGCGCTGGTAAGGCAGGAGCTTGGCCAGTGCCTTGCGACGATCGGCTTCGTTGTTGGCGAGGATCATTTCGCGCATGGCGTCGATGCGGTCACCTTCGAAGAACATGTGCTCCGTGCGGGTGAGGCCGATGCCTTTGGCTCCGAATGCAACCGCGATATTGGTTTGCTCCGGTGTGTCGGCGTTCGTGCGGACGTCCATGCGGGTGGCTTTTTCGCACCACTGCATCAGTTGCAGGAAGTTCTTGAATTTCTCGGTCTTCTGAGCGGCTTTATTGCCACTGACGATGCCCGTGATGATTTCGGAAGGAGCGGTTTTCAGCTCGCCTGCATAGACGACGCCGGAGGTGCCGTCGATGGAGAGGAAGTCGCCTTCTTTAAAGGTGAGACCGGAAACTTTGACCGTCTTCTTATCGTAATCGATGTCGAGTGCGCCAGCACCGCAGATACAGACCTTGCCCATTTGACGTGCCACGAGAGCAGCGTGGGAGGAAACCCCACCTTTGGCGGTGAGGATGCCCTCGGCAGCGATCATGCCGCGCAGGTCTTCCGGGGAAGTTTCATTACGAACCAGAAGAACTTTTTCACCGGCTTGCTCGGCGAGTACAGCACGGTCGGCATTAAAGTAAATTTTGCCGGAAGCAGCACCAGGGCCGGCGGGGAGACCGGTAGCAATGGCTTTGGCTTTCTTGACTTCGGCGAGGTCGAAAATGGGTGCGAGCAATTGGTCGAGCTGGTCGGCGGGGTTACGCAACACGGCGGTTTCCCAGTCGATCAATTTTTCTTTGACCATATCGGCGGCGAATTTCAGCGCTGCGGCAGCGGTGCGTTTGCCGTTACGGGTTTGAAGCATGAACAACTTACCGCTTTGGATGGTGAACTCGATGTCTTGCACGTCTTTGAAGTGCTTCTCAAGGATGCCACGGACTTTCATCAATTCGGCGAAAGCCTTAGGCATCGCTTTCTTGAGTTTGGAAACGGGCTCGGGGGTACGGACACCAGCAACCACGTCTTCGCCTTGGGCGTTGATCAGGAACTCACCGTAGAATTCATTGGCACCGTTTGCGGGGTTGCGGGTGAAGGCCACACCGGAACCGGACTCTTTACCAGTGTTACCGTAGACCATGGCCTGCACGTTGACAGCTGTGCCCCACTCGGCAGGGATATTGTACTTGCGGCGATAGACGATCGCGCGGTCGTTCATCCAAGAACTGAAAACGGCACCTGCGGCTCCGCGGAGTTGGTCCCATACGTCGTTCGGGAAACCTTTGCCTGTGCGTTGCTTGACCAGAGCTTTGAAGCGCTTGACCAGTTCTTTTTGGTCATCGGCGGTGAGATCGGAATCGATGATATCTTTGCCGTATTTTTCGTGTTTGAAGCCTTCGATCACAACCTCGAATGGTTCGTGGTCTTCGCCTTCGCGCTTTTGCACACCGAGAACTACGTCGCCATACATCTGGATGAAACGACGGTAGCAGTCCCAGGCGAAACGCTCATTTTTTGTGGCTGCGACGAGGGCTTCCACGGTTTGGTCGTTAAGACCAAGGTTGAGAACGGTATCCATCATGCCAGGCATGGAGTCGCGCGCGCCGGAGCGCACGGCCACGAGCAGAGGCATGCCGGTGGTGCCGCCAAATTTGGCACCCATGATTTTTTCCATGTTGGTGACACCAGCTTCCATCTGTGCTTGCAGCGAGACGGGATAGGTTTTCTTGTTGGCGTAGAAGTAGGTGCAAACTTCCGTGCTGATGGTGAATCCTGGAGGCACGGGGAGACCGATGCGGGTCATTTCTGCGAGGTTGGCTCCTTTGCCGCCAAGCAAGGCTTTTTGGCTGCCATCACCATCGGCCTTACCGGCACCCCAGGTGTAAACATACTTGACGGACTTGCCTCCCTTGGCGGGGGCTGACTTTTTCGCGGCCTTCGTGGCCTTTTTTGCTGCTGCCATAATTCAACGTAATGATAGTTGTGGGTAGGTGGCAAAAGGGCAAAGCACTGTGCATGACCCCTCTGTCGCGCGCGGAGAATAACGGTCTTCGTTGCTGTGTCAATCAGTCAGTTGTGCATTTTTCCGAATTTTCACAGCAACTGCGATTTTGGAGCAGGCAAGAGGAGAGTTTTGTAGAAAAATCGACAATCAGTCCAAAAATTTTAAAATTTCTCGTGAATTTTATGAAAATCTGGCGGGGATTGTCTATTGACAAGCGATTCGATATTTCGTATCACCTAATTGTCAGACGCACTCAATCTAACGCCATGATACGGATCTCTCAACCCTCGAATTTGGAATTGCAGGCTCTCACCGTCTTATGGCATCAGGGACCTTCCACGGTAGCCAAGGTTCTCGAAGAGTTACCAGACGGCAAGGAGCGTGCCTACACAACCGTGCTGACAGTGATGCAAAATCTCGAAAAAAAAGGCCATGTGCGTCGTGTCAAGCATGGCCGGGCCCACGTTTATCAGGCAGCTCATCCGCAGAAGTCGGTGGTGTCTGATGCGGTTGAAGAATTCGTCACGAACACCTTTGGCGGTCGTCTTGGCGAGGCGATCATGGCTCTGTTGGCTTCAGGCTCTCTGACTGCCGAAGAGAAGACAGGTATTTCCCGAAGTCTGAGACAAAGCAAGACTTTGGCCCCAAAGAAGACGGCGAAGAAGCCCGCCACGGCGAAAAAAGTTGCCAGGAAAACGACAAAAAAAACCGCAGTGAAGTCGGCAAAGAAATAATTTCAATGCTACGATTGGGTCGTTTTGATTTGATAGACCCGCAGCATGGATGGTGATGGCCAGGGTTCGGGTCGTGGTTGATCACGATTGGCCTCGAGTGTTTCCCACCGAAGAAGATATCTTGTCGATGGATCCGGACTCACACCATCATCACCCTTGGTGCGAACCCGCAGTCCCGGGAAATTTCCTTCCAGGCGTCCCAAGCTAGCGGGGTTGGCTGCCTTGCGGACTTTTCCGATGGCCTTCAATGATTGTGGATCCAGTTGCCAAGTTCCGCCACCAAATTTTTCGTGTCGATAACTTTGCGTGAGTGTTCCATCCGTTTCTGCGTTCACCGAGCCCAGATGAATTCCGAATCCCAAGGTGCCTCCACCGGAAAACTCCCAGGTCCAGGGCCAATCGGTAATTTGCGAGAATTTCCACGCTCCATCTTCCCAACGTGCATTCCATGGTTGTGTGTGCCCTTGTGCGTCGTTTTTATGGTAGCTGAGAATCACGCGCTTTGCGGTATCGAAGCCGATGCGATGATTGCCATTGATGATGCCACCCTTCACGGGAATTGGGTCGACCACCGCTCCATCTCCAATGCGTATCGGCAAGCGCAGTGGCTTTCCACCGGCCGTTTCCCAATCGATGAGATTCTTGCTGCGTGCATAGCTCAAATCATGGTTGGTCGAGGCGTCGGGTGTCTCACGCCACACCCAGGACAAATGAAAATAATCATCGGGGCCCTGAACGGGTCCGGAAAAATAGGCATTGCGCTGCCCCTCTCCATCGGTGAGAGGATGTTCAAGCATGCGCTTCCAAGATTTGGTTTTCAGGTCGTATTGATTGATGATCTGATTTCCATCGCCGCTGCTCCCATCACGATACATGAAAATCAGCTTTCCTGCGGGGCCACGCAGGAATTTGGGATAAGTGGTGCGTTCTTCTTGATGGTCGACCATCGATGCAACGCGCGCAAAACTACTAGATACGTAAGGCTTTTCACTGCGGAAGTAGTTGAGAGGCACGCAGTGCATGTCACCGCTGAGGTGAAGGTATCCATCGTCATCGATCGTCATCGTGAGGTAGTTATGGCTGTCCCATGCGGTGGTGATGGGAAGCTTTGTATAAGTCCAGGATTTATCTTTCAACTGTCTCTGAGCGACGGTTAATTGCCGTTTGTCGTCATAGTATGCCACAAACTGATAAGGTGCGTGTGTGATCAGACAAAAATCCACGGGATGTGCCGACCATACGGGGGCGATATCGAGCGACTCCACGACTTCAGGCGCTCCCCTGAGAGGCAGCATCGGAGTGATGCTAAGAACCAAGATCCAAATCTGACATGCTCTGAACCATTGTCTCGGGGTCGTAGGTAACATAGTTGAGGATACGATGAAAATTGCATGAAACTTACACCATGCGGCATCACTTGTTAGAATGGTGCGAAAATCATTGATACACAAATTCACTCCTATTTGGCGGGAGAATGAAGTTGTTTGATTTTCGACAAAAGAGTCTCAGCATCAAAAAGAGCTTGGGATTACAGGCCCATCCCTCCAGTGGACAAAGGCACTTGATGTAAGCAGTAACGATGATGGCGATCTAACAGAAGAGGAATTACTGGCGCGATACTTGAATCGTTCGCGTGCGTGGCGAGGATATGCTGCAGTAAGTTTTGTGTGATTCCCGATCGGCGGTTTCCAGCACAAACAGTGATGCGACGAACGAGGTGTTGAAACTTGAGAAAGGTAGGTCCGTCGACGATTTGATTGGTGATTTGTTCTTCATCGGTATTGACGCTGCGTATGATTTCCAGTTCTTCTGCAGCACAGGGATATTTGATGAGAATGTGGATAAGGAATCGGTCAAGTTGCGCTTCAGGAAGGGGATTGGTGCCCTCTCGCTTGATCGGATTCTGCGTTTTAAGCACGAAAAACGGCGCGTCGTGATGATAATCTTCACCTTCTGAGGAAACGCGTTTGTCCAGCATTGCCTCGAGCTGCGCTGCCTGTGTTTTCAGTGGCGTACGATGGATTTCATCGGCTAAAAGCAGATTGGTGAATACCGGACTTTTGGGAACTTGAAGCGGCATCGGTGGGTTTCTGGGTCTTCCTGAAGAGGTTCTGTTCCTGTGATGTCTGAGGGCATTAAGCTTGGCGTGAATGGAATGCGTTTGAAACCATCCGACATTGTTTTTACCAGAGAGCTTACGAGTAGAGTTTTCACCAGTCCCGGCACCCCGACCAAAAGGCAGTGACCGCGCGCAAAAATGGCTATCATCATTTTATCAATCACATTCTCCATTCCTTTGATTGTTTTGCGCAATACATTGACAATCTCGTCTCTGGTTTCGCCGAGTTTTTCGACGGCTTTGATGTCATCATTAGGGGGGCTTATTGGTTTAATGAGTTGTGCAGTTTTGTCTGACAATGGCGCGATACGATTTGTAAGAATTATTTTTCTAGTGAAGTTGCGCGAGGAGTCGCCGTGCGTAAATTCTCGATTGCCAGGATGAAATAGCGCAAGAGCAGGGGGCTTGGATCATCGAGTCATTGATGGTGATGCATGGGAAAAATGAAAATCGATACGATTCCCTCCAAAATCATCCATGACGGCGATTCGATGGGTAAACTCATCGTGACCGCCTTGCAAAATGGATTTGAGTTGTGTGTTTGCTTGCCAAGAACTGCGTTCTGTTGTGGAGTGTCGTCGTTGCCATGGAATCAATTCGCGCGGACAATGTGGTCAAGGCTTTTGGAGAAACTCGTGCGCTGAGTGGCGTGACTGTAGAAATTCGCCCCGGTGAGCTGTTTTTTCTTCTCGGTGCTTCAGGCTGCGGGAAATCGACCTTATTGCGCTGCATTGCCGGTCTCGAAACTCCCACCAGCGGAAAAATTCACTTTGGTGATCGAGATGTCACACAGTTGGCACCCCACAAACGTGAGGCGGCGATGGTGTTCCAAAGTTACGCTCTGTGGCCTCACCTGACAGTGGCGAAAAACATTTCCTTCGGCCTGGAGGAGCGCAAGGTGCCCAAGGACGAAATCAAACGCCGTGTCGATGAGGCGCTGTTCATGGTGAAGCTGGATGGATTCGGTGACCGTTCGATCGATGCTATGTCCGGCGGTCAGCAGCAGCGTGTGGCTCTGGCTCGAGCTCTGGTGGTGAGGCCGAAGTGTTTGCTGCTCGATGAACCTCTGTCGAATCTCGATGCTCAATTGCGTATTGAGATGCGTCGTGAAATTCGACGTATCGTGAAAGAATTTGGATTGACGGCGATCTATGTCACGCACGACCAAGAAGAGGCTTTGGCTATGGCAGATCGTATGGCGATTCTCTCGCGCGGGGTGATTGAGCAACTCGGTACTCCCGAGGAAGTCTATCGTAATCCCCACACCAGTTACGTTGCGGGATTCATTGGCGAGACCAATTTGTGTGATGGGATTGTTGATTCAGATGATACAGGGATTTTTGTTCGACTGGGAGAGAGGCGCATGGCGGCCCGCATTACGAATCCTGTCTGGCAACCACCTCATGGTGAAAAGGTGAAAGTTTCGATGCGCCCCGAGGCATTGCGAATCGAGGCGGGCGGAACCATTCCAGCCAAAGTAATGGAAAAAGTTTATCTCGGTCAGAGTATTCAATATTGGATGGAAACTTCACACGGGCGCCTGCAAGTGGTGGAGCAAAATCCCCGCCATTTGTATGGACCTGGTGATCAGGTGGCATTGGCCATTGATTCCGCCGATGTGATTCTGTTAGAAAAATAATTGAGACATGATCAAACGGGTGTCAATCATTGTGGGCTTGCTGGTGGCGATTGTCGCGCTGCCAGTGTTGCTGCGCAGGAAATCCGCCACAGCCTCACCCGACGCGGCGGATGACCGTTTGGTGATTATCACTCCCCATAATGAGTCGATTCGCAATGAATATGGCGAGGCTTTCGCGCGCTGGTGGAAAGAACGCAGCGGGCGCAGTGTTTATGTCGACTGGCGCACTCCCGGAGGTACGGCGGAAATTCGAAAAGTCCTCGACTCCGGCTTTTCTGCGGCGGAAGAACGTGGCGCCGAGGGCATGGGGATCGATCTTTTTTTCGGCGGTGGCGATTACGAATTCAAAACCCAGCACAAGCCGAAAAAGGGCGGGGGTCGGTTAATGCGTTTGCAGGTGTTTGATAAGCATCCCGAGTGGTTTGGTGATCAGGGCGTGAGCCAAACTTTCTCCGGTGAGCAATATTTCAACGATGAGCGTACCTGGGTAACGGCTTGCCTTTCGCAGTTTGGGATTTGCTACAACGAGGATGCACTCCATCGTATGGGCATGGATGCGCCTCGTTCGTGGAGTGATCTCGGCGATCCGCGCTACGCGGGGTATCTTGCGTTGGCGGATCCTAGCAAGAGCGGTTCGGTAGCGCGGGCTTTCGAGCTGTTGATCCAGCAGCAGATGCAGGATGCCATGGTTTCATCGCACTCATCGGAAGCGGCTCTCCAAGAAGGCTGGGCCAAGGGTTGGCAACTCATCATGCGACTTTGTGCAAACGCACGTTATTTTACCGACAGTGCCTCGAAGATTCCGCAGGACGTGGGGCAGGGGGATGCTGTGGCGGGAATGTGTGTCGATTTTTATGGACGTTCCTTCAGTGATGAGCTCAAACGGCCCGATGGCACCTCGCGCCTCTGCTGGGTTGCCCCGGAGGGTGGATCGTCGCTTAGTGGTGATCCGATCGCGGTGATGCGCGGTGCGCCACATCCTGAGGTGGCACAAGCATTCGTGGAATTCGTGCTCAGCGATGCCGGGCAGATGTTATGGAATGCCAAGCCGGGAACTCCCTCGGGTCCGGTCGCCAAGGCTTTGCGTCGAATGCCGGTGCGTCGTGACATTTACACGGAGGAAAATCGTTCGCAGTTCACGGATGGTGATAGGAATCCGTATGAGTCGACAGGCAATTTCGTCTACAAGCCCGAGCTTACGGGCAAGGCGTTTGGCACGATCCGCTCGCTGGTACGCATCGTGGGCATCGACTCGCACGAGGAGATGAAAAGCGCGTGGAAGGCCCTGCGAGAAGCGAATTTTCCCCCGGATGCGATGAAGGTATTTTTTGATGTGTCTGCTCTTGATTATGATTCGATGAAAATGGGCGACGCGAGGCTGGGTTCCACGGAAGCTCTCGATGCGGCGCAGCGGGCTTCCGAACTTGGGGCTCGTTTCCGTGCCCAATACCAAAAAGCCGAGGCGATGGCGCGTGAGGCGATGGAGAAAGGAGAAAGACCATGAGAAAAGGCTATGCATGGACCATTATGGTGGCGGTGGTCATTTTGTTCGCATTGTTTTTTGTTTATCCTGCCTTCACGATAGTAGGAGAAGCATTTGGTAAAAAGGGTGGAGGATTTACGTTTTCTTACATCGTCGCGGTGTTTCGTGATCCGGTGTATCTGGAAGGCCTGTGGAATGCCTTTGCGCTGGGCATAGTCAGCACGGCGGCGACTTTGATGATCGCGTTTCCTCTGGCCTTGCTCTCACATCGTTATGATTTCATCGGCAAAAAATGGCTGAGTGTGCTCGTGCTGGTTCCGCTGATTCTTCCGCCGTTCGTGGGGGCGGTGGGCGTGAAGGAAATGCTCGGTGTGGATGGTGCGTTGAACGCTTTTCTGATCGACCTCGGCTGGATGGAATCAGCGCGGCCCTACGATTGGCTGGCGAACGGTAGGTTCACGGGTATTGTTTTGATGAATGCGCTGCATCTCTATCCGATTCTCTACATGAACATCGCGGCGGCGTTGTCGAATCTTGATCCCGCGATGGAACAAGCTGCGCAAAATCTTGGC
This sequence comes from Akkermansiaceae bacterium, assembly GCA_049240965.1. GTDB lineage: Bacteria > Verrucomicrobiota > Verrucomicrobiia > Verrucomicrobiales > Akkermansiaceae > UBA956. The sequence goes on along the minus strand of JBMLRP010000066.1, from coordinate 51,028 downwards.
TGTCCTCCTTGGCGCCGTTTTTGGAAAATCACCTTTCCTCTCACGCTTCCGGGTGTGTTTGCCGGTTCTTCGATTGTTTTTATCTGGGCCTTTACCGAGCTGGGCGTGCCGCTGGTTTTTGATTATGCCCGTGTGGCACCGGTACAAGTCTATGATGGCATCAAGGACTTGGGTGGGAATCCGCTTCCGTATGCGATTGTCGCCATCATGCTCGTGATCTCGGCGGTGGTGTTTGCTGCCTCGAAGTTGGTGCTGGGACGTTCGCCCCTGGGTACGGCACCGCGACCGAAAGGGCGCAGCAATGACGTGCGTTTGCATGGTGTCAAATCGTGGCTGTTGTGTGGCGTTTTTTTGGCGGTATTCCTAATGGCCTCAATACCGCATCTGGGCGTGATCTTTTTGTCGGTATCGAACGATTGGTATCAGACACTCATGCCCGGGGTTTTGACGATGCGACATTACGATGAGGCCCTGGGCAACTCGTTGGTGGTACCCTCTATCCAAAACAGCTTGTTTTATGCGTCGATGGCGACGCTCATGGATCTTCTTCTCGGTGTGGCGATCGCCTGGGTGGTGGTGCGCAGCAAGATCCGCGGCCGTGCTCTGCTTGATTCCTTGGTGATGTTGCCACTGGCAGTTCCGGGATTGGTGATGGCCTTCGGTTATTTGGCCCTATCGCAGCCCGGTAAGCCGTTTGCCTTTTTGATCGGTGCGGATGGCAATCCTGCACTTTTGTTGATCGTTGCCTATGCATTCCGCCGATTGCCCTATGTCGTGCGCTCCGCGGTGGCGGGCCTGCAGCAGAGCAATCCGGTGCTTGAAGAGGCGGCGAAATCGATGGGTGCCACGCCCTTGCGCACTTTGCGCAAAATCGCCATTCCCCTGATTGGTGCCAATCTCGCCGCTGGTGCCATTCTGGCGTTTGCTTTCGCGATGTTGGAGGTGAGCGACAGCCTGATCCTCGCCCAGCAAACCGAACATTATCCCATTACCAAGGCCATCTACACCTTGCTCAGCACACTGGGCAATGGCGTGCAACTTGCCGCCGCACTTGGTGTGTGGGCGATGGTATTTCTCTCCGTTGCCATCATCGGAGCCGCCGTGATCGGAGGGAAGCGCGGGGGGCTGTTCAAAGTTTGATACTCCACTGATCCTCCTACATCATGAAACGAGACTCTTCCGGGCACGCGGATTTTGGCAAAGCAGAAATTTTCCTGCAGATTCTGATTTTTCTCTGTTTAATTGGATTCGCGTTGGAAACGCTGCCCGATCTTACTCCGTTGCAGCGGCAATGGCTCGACCGTTTCGATGCTGTGGCCGTGGGAATTTTCACCGTGGAATATGTGCTGCGTTTCCTCACATCGCGCCCGCGATGGGGCTATGCGCGGAGTTTTTTTGGCATCATTGATTTGATATCAATTCTGCCGTTTTTTATCGGTCTTGGCGTGGACTTGCGCAATTTGCGCGCCTTGCGATTGCTGCGGTTGTTCCGCATCCTGAAACTAGCCCGCTACAGCAAGGCGATGAGGCGTTTTCATCGCGCATTTGTGATCACCAAAGAAGAAATCGTCTTGTTTCTCATGACCACTTTCATTCTGCTGTATATCGCTGGAATGGGGATTTACCATTTTGAGAACGATGCCCAGCCCGAGCGATATCGCTCGATGTTCGACGGCCTCTGGTGGGCGGTGGCGACTCTCACGACCGTAGGCTACGGGGATGTCTACCCGATCACGGTTGGTGGTAAGATTTTTACTTTTATCATTTTGATTCTCGGCCTGGGAATCATCGCCGTTCCCACGGGTATGGTGGCCTCTGCCCTCGCCAAGGCCCGCAAGGAAGAGGATGAGTCGCACTCTGATGAAAGAGATCCCGATTCATGAGCAGAGACGCGGATGGTGTCTCATCACGGAGCAGTTGTTTTTTCTCGGATTTCGCTCGTAATATTTGCCATGATTCTATCGTATAAGTCTCACACTCCTATGAAGTATTTACGAAACCTCAGATCGTGCTGCACTGGTTTGGCTCTGTTTGCCATTTCTGTCGGCATCGCCTCGGCCCAAGATTGGCTGCACATCCCGGCCAAATCAGGCACCTCCAATGGAAAAAAAATCGTTCTCATCTCCGGGGACGAGGAGTATCGAAGTGAAGAGTCCTGCCCGATGTTGGCAAAAATTCTCAGTCAGAAATATGGTTTCGACTGTGTGGTTCTCTTTGCGATTAACCCCGATGGGGGATACATTGATTCCAATTTTCAGAAAAACATTCCGGGCACTGAAGCTTTGAAATCAGCCGATCTCATGATCATCGGCACGCGTTTCCGCCAACTTCCCGATAACCAACTGGCGAATTTTGCAGAGTTTCTGAATGCGGGTAAACCTGTCATGGGCTTCCGCACGGCAACTCACGCGTTTACAGGATCTGCGAAAACGGGAGATTTTTCCTGGGCCAAGTTCGGACTCAATATTCTTGGTGAACAGTGGGTGAATCATCACGGCGTTCACAAAAAAGAAGGGACTCGCACGGTAGTCGAGACCGCGAACGCCAAAAATCCCGCACTTGCCAATGTTGGTGAAATTTTCGCTACCACCGATGTCTATGGTGTCGCCAATCTGGATCAGAAAGCTGCCACGATTCTTCTGCGTGGTGCAGTGACGGAAACCCTGGATCCAAAATCCAAAAACCTCGATGGTCCGAAAAACAATCCGATGATGCCCGTTGCGTGGTTGCGCGAATACACCGCGCCGAACGGCAGCGCCAAAGGCAAAGCTTTCTGCACGACGATGGGCTCGTCGACAGATTTCGCTGATGAAGATTTGCGCCGCTTGTTCGTTAATACCGTCCACCATCTGCTGGGCCTGAAAATTCCAGCCAAGGCGGATGTGGCATACATCGATCCCTTTCAGCCATCCGACTACGGTTTCATCAAGGACGGGAATTTTTTCAAGAACCGCAATCTCAAGCCAGCCGATTTCGCCATTGGAAAGAGTCCATCCACGCAAGCCAGCGCCGCGTCTTCCGCACCTGCAACCAGTGGCGTGAAGAAAACGGCGCCCAATGCCACTCACGCGCCCGCTGAAGAGCCTCCCGCAGCCTCTGCAGCGCGACCACAGGGCGTCAACGCACCAGAAAAAGGGGAACGTATTGTTTTTCTGGGAAACGGTCTTGCCGAGCGCGATGTCTATTACAGTCGCTTCGAAACCGAACTCCAATTGCGTTTCCCCGACAAAGCGTTGTGGGTGCGCAATATGGGTCGCCCGGGTGATACTCCGGCATTTCGCCCTCATCCCGGTCGTAAATCACAGTGGGCATTTCCTGGTGCCGAAAAATTCCGCACCGAGTTCAATGTGCACTCCGGTCAGGGATTTTTTCCTACGCCTGATCAATGGTTGCATTTTCTTGAGGCCGATACCATCGTCGCATTCTTTGGCTACAACGAATCATTTGATGGCCCGAATCGCGTCGAAAACTACGAGGCGGAGCTGAATGCCTTTGTGACGCACACACTCAGCAAAGCCTACAATGGCAAAGCAGCTCCGCGACTTGTCTTGGTCTCACCGATTGCCTACGAAAATCTCAGTAAATCCCGCGATCTGCCCAATGGTGAAAAAGAAAATGCCAATCTTGCTCTCTACAGTGCCGCCATGCAGCGTGTGGCAAAAAAGCATAATCTGACCTTCATCGATCTTTTCACGCCGACCAAAGAGCATTACGCAACAGCCAAGTCGCCCTTCACGAGCAATGGATTCATCCCGAATGAAGAGGGCTATCAACAATTGGCAGTGCTATTAGCAAATGGGCTCTATGGACACGCATCCCGTGCATCCAAAGCGGATCCAGAAAAAGTCCACGCTGCAGTCAAACAGAAGGACTGGTTCTGGAACAACGACTACAACATTCTCAACGGTGTTCACACCCATGGTCGCCGTTACGCACCTTTCGGTCCACAAAATTATCAGGATGAAGTGAAAAAAACGAGGGAAATGGCCGCTTTGCGTGATCAATTGATTCACGCCGTGGCCTCCGGGAAAACCACCAACCTGAGCGTTGATGATTCCAAAACTCATCCACTTCCTCCCGTTCCCACCAACTATCGTCCCAGCGCGAAAAATGGCAGCGAGCAGTATCTTTACGGCAAAGACGCCGAAAGCAAGTTGACCGTGCCCGAGGGATACAAGGTTCAACTGTTTGCCTCGGAAAAAGAATTCCCCAATCTGGCGAATCCTATGCAGTTGTCCTTTGACAACAAAGGGCGCTTGTGGGTGGCGGTGATGCCTACCTATCCGCACTATCGCCCCGGCGATGCCCTGCCGAATGATAAATTGCTGATCTACGAGGATACCAATGGTGATGGCAAAGCAGACAAGGAAATTGTTTTTGCAGACAAATTGCATCTTCCCATCGGTTTCGAGTTTGCCCCCGAGGGCGTCTACGTTTCCCAGGAACCGAACCTCATGCTGCTGCGCGATACCAATGGTGACGACAAGGCTGATGTCCGTGAAATTGTTTTGGGAGGTTTCGATAGTCACGATACCCACCATGCGATCGGTGCCTACACGGCGGATCCATCCGGTGCTTTCTTGATGGGTGAGGGGGTTTTCCTTCACACCAATGTGGAAACTCCCTACGGAGCGGTGCGCGGAGTGAATGGTGGTTTCTGGCGCTACAGTCCACAGCGTGGTATGCTTGAGCGCACAGCCCAGGTAAGCATTCCCAATCCTTGGGGAATTGTGTTCGACGAGTGGGGTCAGGACTTTTTCCTTCATACCTCCGGACCCACCATGAACTGGATGATGCCATCTTCTGTCAAACCTCAGTATGGCCGCACTACTCCGTTGACGGCCGATCTGATTCCGGAAGGTCAGAAAGTCCGCCCTACTTCGGGACTTGAGATCGTATCATCGCGTCATTTCCCCGACGAAGTGCAAGGTGACCTCATTCTCTGCAACAACATCGGCTTTCTTGGCATCAAGCAACATGCCATCAAGGACGAAGGAACCGGTTATAAAACCACTTTCCGCCATGAGTTGTTGAAATCCGCTGATGGCAATTTCCGCCCTGGTGATCTTGAGTTTGCGCCCGATGGCTCACTCTATGTGATCGACTGGCATAACGTCCTGATCGGCCACATGCAGCACAATGCCCGCGACCCACTTCGCGACCACGTTCATGGTCGTGTCTACCGCATTACGTATCCTTCCCGCCCACTGGTCAAGCCCGCGCAAATTGCCGGCGCTCCCATCGCGACGTTGTTGGAAAATCTCAAGCTGCCGGAAAACCGTTCACGCTACCGCACCCGTTGCGAATTGCGCCGCAACGATCCCGCCAAGGTGTTGCCTGCTCTCAAGGCCTGGGTTGCCAAGTTGGACAAGAGCGATGCTCGTTACGAACACCATGTTCTTGAGGCACTCTATGTCACTTGGGCGCTCAACCAGGTCGATCTGGATTTGTTAAAACAAGTCCTAGGATCGAAAGATTTCCGCGCACGTGCTGCTGGTGTTCGTGTGATCCGTTACAATTACCATGTGATTCCCGATCACGCCGCTGTGTTGGAAAAAGCCGCCACTGATCCGGAAGGTCGCGTTCGTCTGGAGGCGATCGTCGCCGCATCCTGGCTCGATAACGCCGCTGGCAAAAAAATCGTGAGTATCGCTTCGGCGCAGCCTCAGGACAACTGGATCAAAGGTGCAGCCAAAACTGCCAGTGACCGATTGGCCGGTGTGACCGAAGTGGAAGTGGATGAGCATCCTGCCCCCCCGGCTCCGGCACATTTGAGCGAGGCGGAGAAGAAGCAGTTCTTGGCAGGTCATGAAATTTACTTCCGTGATGCGCATTGCGCCACCTGCCACCAGGCCGATGGTAAAGGACTTGCACCAGCATTCCCTCCTCTCGCCAGCAGTCCCTGGGTCAGCGGTGATCATGATCGTCTCATCAAGTTGACGTTGCATGGTCTGATGGGGCCTTTCGAACTCGCAGGTAAGAAATATGATGGCACCGTTCCGATGACGCCTTTCGGCGGCATGCTCAAGGATGATGAGGTCGCGGCTGTGTTAACATACGTGCGCAACAACTTCGGCAACAAAGGCCCTGCGATCCAACCGGATCAGGTCAAAAAGGTCCGCGATGCCACCAAGTCCCGTCAGAGCTTCTACACTGTGGAAGAATTGCTCAAGGAACATCCGATGAAATAGACGGCCGGTTGATTTCCTGTAAACCCGTTGGCAATCGCCAGCGGGTTTTTTTTGCTGCGGAATGATCGAATTTCGCTGTTGAAGAATCCAGCTTCTGCGCTTCAGTGTGTTGCATGGCGAACAATGTATGGGGAGAGAAACTGCAGATCTGTTCGATGAATCCCCGCACTGGTTTTTATCGCGATGGTTGCTGCCGCACTGGCCAGGATGATCGTGGAATGCATACGGTTTGCGCGGTGATGACAGAGGAGTTCCTGCGTTACTCAAGAGCGATGGGAAATGACCTGGTAAAACCGCGGTTGGAGTTTGACTTTCCGGGATTACGCGCTGGCGATCGATGGTGTTTGTGTGTCGGTCGCTGGATGGAGGCGCTCGACGCCGGTTGCGCGCCGCTCGTTTGTCTCGACGCAACGCATGTTTCTGTTTTGGAATTTGTTGACCGCGAGGTGCTGATGGCGCATGCATGGAATCAGGAAACGCGAGATTGATCCGGCCATGATACGCAAGTTACAAAATACGATAGGTAAACGTTTTCGGGCTTTATTGTGTGGAGATCCCAGTGGCCAGCCGCCGTGGTTATCAGCGGTTGCAGCGGGGGAAGGTGCAGGATTGTTTTTGCCCGAGGAAGCTCCGTGGATCGTTCATGGCGATATGGCGACATTGGTCGGCGGTGTGAGAGCCCTTTTGCTGCAGGCACTCCACCCGGGCAGTCTGGCTGGTGTGCGGAATCACTCGCGCTATCAAAATGATCCGTTAGGTCGGTTGGCCGGGACGATTCAGTGGCTGACGGTTACCACTTTTGCAGCTCGTGAATCGATTATGCGGGAGGCAGGTCGTGTGCGCGGCATGCATGGAAAAGTTCGCGGCAATTACATCGATGCCCGGGGCGTGAATCGCGAATATGATGCATCGGATCCTCATTTGCTGATGTGGGTGCACATCGCTTTCATGGAATCGTTCTTGCGATGTCACCAAACATATTCCGCCACTCCTATTCCCGGTGGTGCGGATGATTATATTTTGTTATGGTCCCGCTCGGTGGAACCGCTCGGCCTTCAAGGGGCTCCGCAAAATGAAAAAGAGATGTTGGCGATGATTGATACGTTTCATGAGGAGCTGACAGTGTCTGCGGAAACACAAGAGGTTTTGCAATGGTTGCGGAAACCACCGCTGCCCTTTGTCGCGGGATTAGCCTATCGTTTGTTGTATCAAGCTGCCTACGTGACTCTGCCTGAGAACTATCAAGTGATGATTGGCATGTCGGTTTGGTCGCGTATTGTGGTCATCCCCGTCACTCGGAGTTTCTTGAGGGTTTTACGCTGGTTGATTGGCCCTGAAAATCCCATCCAAGACGCTGCGCTGGCTCGCTTGGCACGCGGTATCGCTCCGTCCGCGTAATCATCTTTTTCCTTGGCAAGCGGCCGAATGGCTGTTACCAAAAGGCCAGCAATGCGCGACCTGAAAGAAAATCCTGCATGGAGTGAAGAGGACCTTGGCATTGCGATTCCTGATTCGTTGCACGCCGTATCGGTTTGCCTTCCGAATTGGAAAGCTGTGGTCGATTACGAAGAGGGAAGGGATCGTGTCGTCAGGAAAATGCGCGCGGGATATCCCCGTTTTTTTCGCCATCCTGCCGTCGAGCGCCTCTTTGAAGTGGCGAAAAAGGAACTCGCTGGTGATGGTCATTCGGTCATGCTTTTTCCTTCCCGCGTCTCCGCGCAACGCGCGCAGCGTTTTGTCGAGCGACGAGCAGAAGTGGCGATTCGCATCGCCAGTTTCCATGGATTACAAGCACTGATCGTTCCCGAAAAAGCAGTGCAGACTGCGGTTGATTACTGGCGCTTTTCTGGCGAAGTCGTGAGTAGTCGGCAAGCGATGGATATTCTTGATGGCAATCCTGTGCCCTCAGGTCGATCGAAAATTTTGCGTGCGAAAATCGGCAAGATCGTCGGTGTTGAAAAAGATCAAATTTTTGTCTTCGCCAGCGGCATGGCTGCTTGCACCTCGGTGCTCCGCAGTCTTCCCGGATTGAGAATGGGGAAAAAGACTTTGCAGATTGAATTCCCCTATGTCGATTGCCTGAAAGTTCAGGAGATGTTTGGCAACGGCGTGGTTTTTTTAAACCAAGGGAAAGGGGAGTCGCTCGATGAAGCCTTGCACCGTGTGAGACAAGGCGAGTTTGCGGGCGTGTTTCTGGAGGTTCCCAGTAATCCTTTGTTACGCACGGTCAATCTTCCCATGATTGCCGAAGCTTGTCGTTTGAGCGGGACACCATTGATCGTCGATGATTCCACGGCGTGTCCCGGCAATGTCGAGGTGCTTCGTTATGCTGACGTGGTGACAACCAGTCTCACGAAGTGGATTTCCGGTGCGGGCGATGTCATGGCTGGCATGGCTTGTGTGCGGGAAGATAGTCCATTCAGTGCGGATTTTTCCGTTTCTCTCGCGGGGGAGGTGAGTGAATGTGCACCTCTGTATCCTGGCGATAGCCTGGCTTTGTTATCCAACTTGAGACACAGTGAACCATTGTGGCAAGCGGCAAATGAAAGTGCACTTGCCTTGGTCGGGTTGTTGCAGTCGCACGCGGCCGTCGATGAGGTCTGGCATCCGTCGATTACCTGTCGAGTGGAATACGATGCGTTGCGCAAACCTACTGGAGGTTATGGAGGCTTGTTGTCTTTCACATTGAAGTCTCCCAAAAAGACTGCCAAATTTTACGATGCACTTGAGTTCAGCAAAGGGCCCTCATTCGGTACGCCGTTTACTCTGGTTTGCCCATATACGCTGCTCGCGCACTATCAGGAATTACCATGGGCCGAGGGATGTGGTGTGCCGAGCCATCTTCTTCGTGTGAGCGTCGGCAGTGAGGGATCACAGAAAATTTGTGATACTTTTCTCAAGGCATTGGACGATCTTTGAGAAGATTTCAAGAGTTGCGCAAAATCACATTTTTTTTGCGCGCAGTCACATGGACTGTATTGGTCGGATCGGTTAGGTTGGACCCCTACCCCTTATGAAAAACGCCGCAGCTGCCAATCGGTTCACGAAACTATCGCTCCGTGTCAACGATGCGAATGAAAATCACCATTTGTGGAATAATCGTGGTGTCTGGTGGTGTCATTTGACGATCCATCAATCAGATGGCACTGCAAAGCGCATGCGTTTTTCCCTCAAAACCCGTGATCTCGAGAAGGCTCGAACTCGTCGCGATCGGATCTTCCTTCAACTCAGCGAAACACCTCATTGTGCTGCATAATTGATTCTGTACTAGTTTGTAGATCTGTACTAATTTCTGATTTTTTTTGTTGCGGGTGTCATACAAATCGATCAAAGGTTTTCACGCATGAAGAAAACCTCAAAAATCGTCATGAAAATCAACGATGATAATGAAAATCATCATCTTTGGAACAACCGCGGCATCTGGTGGTGTCATGTGACGATTCATAAATCGGATGCTACTTCGGAGAGAATGCGCTTTTCTCTCAAGACGAAAGACTTGCTGAAAGCGCGTGAACGTCGTGATCGGATTTTCAAGAAGATTGCTGAGTTCTACGAAATTGCGGCCTGATTCATGCTGGTATTGACTGTCATTTGCCCCGGGTTTTGCTTGAAGCGCCCGTTTGAAAAACTCTTCTTGCCATGATCCCCTGCGTGGCGTAAAATGTCCTCCCCCCGCGTTGTTACAGTAAAAAGTAATGACGTTTCTGAATTTTATCCATTACAAGCTGTGGGATTTTGGGATGCGTTCAAACGATGGAAATTAGCCCAGCAGGGACTTTCCTCCGGAAAAAAGCGTCGAGTCTACGATGCAGACGGGCGTTTTGTGTCGCTCTTGGGGAACTCCATCTGGATTCATTGGTTATTGGTTACCGCTTTTGTGGTCTGTTTCGTTGCCTTGGTCGTAAAGCAGCCCCATGATCAGGTGGGCAAATGGGCGGAGCAGGTATGGCAGCAGGCGGCCAGTGCCGGGGTGGTAGCGATCACAGCAGTGATGATGCTGCGCTTGAATCATCGTGATCTCATGCGCAAGAATAGTGTGTCCTTGCTGCTGTTGGGTGGTTTGCTACTGCACCTCGGTCTGGTTTGCTGGATTTCCCACTTGGTCTCCGTTTATCATTGGAGCCAAGAGTATCAATTGCTTCTCATTCCTTTCGCCCTCGCGCCGATGGTGCACTCCGTGTTGTTAGGTCGGCGCGCCGGCACCTTTAGTGCCATTTTCGTCAGCATCGCGGGAACTTTGTTAATGCCTTCCAGTGAAATGGTGGTTTATCTAATCATGAGCCTCGCCTGCTGCATGGCGGTTGTGCTGCTCACCAGTCGCGTGCGCAAACGTGCCCAGTTACTGCGCTCCGGAATCTACGCTGGCGGCCTGTCGTTGCTTTTTAGCATGATTTATGGACATGTCCTCCACTCGTTTGACGGGGTTGACGCGAATCAATGGGCCACTGATGGCATGATGTTCGGTTTTGCATTCGGGGTCGGATTTATTACCGCACTGATAGTCAGCGGATTGCTGCCGATGCTCGAAGGAGCGTTTTCACTCACAACAAACATCAGTTGGTTGGAGTTGTCCGATCTCAATCATCCGTTGCTGAAACAAATGCAGTTGGATGCACCTGGCACATTTCATCATAGCCTGGTGGTGGCTTCTTTGGCTGAATCGGCAGCGGAGGCGATTGGTGCGAATGCGGCGCTGTGCCGTGCTTGTGCTTACTTTCACGATGTTGGTAAACTGAAAAAACCTGAGTATTTTATCGAGAACCAGTCGGACGGTATGGAGAACCCTCATGATGCGCTGACGCCCACGATGAGTGCGCTGGTAATAATCGCCCACGTCAAGGACGGCGTGGACATGGCATTGAAGCACAAGCTCAATCCGCGTATGATCGATGCGATTCTCGAGCATCACGGGGATTCCATGATTTACTATTTCTATCGTAAGTGCCAGGAGTTGAAGGCAAGGGAAGAGGATAAAGTCGGCAAGGGGTTGGAAAATGAGGAGGACTTGCCACAAATCGACGATAAAAATTTCCGCTACCCTGGTCCGAAACCGCGATCAAAAGAGACAGGGATACTGAGCCTAGCTGATGCGATTGAGAGCGCGTCGCGAACATTGCAAAAACCCAACCCGATTAAAATTCGCGGCCTGGTGGATGATATTGTGCGCGCGCGTCTGAATGATGGTCAGCTGGACGATTGTACATTGACCTTGCGAGAGCTTTCGAAGGTGAGGGATAGTTTCGCAAATACACTGCGCAGCATGATGCACAGTCGTATCAGTTACACTAAAACCGAGGATGCCGGCGATCGAAAGGCTGCGGTAGTGAAAATCTCTGCAACAGCACAAGCTCATGAGGAGTGACGTCTTGATTGTGGAAATCATCGACCATCAGCAAGAGGTCGATTTGCCAGATGATTGGCTGTTACTCCTGCGCAAGGCTGCAGAAGGAGTTTGGTCTTTGCTGGATGAGTATCGATGCCAAACTCACCATCTTGAAACGATTCAGGTGCTGGAGATAGCATTCGTTGGCACGGGTGATTCGGATCGCATTCATCGGGAATTCATGGATGTTCCGGGTGAGACGGACGTGATCACATTTCTTCATGGCGAATTGGTGATTTGTCCCATGGTGGCAAAGCAGCAGGCGGAGGATCATGGCGAGCCTTTGCTGCGCGAATTGCTCCGTTATATCATTCATGGAATGCTGCACTTGGCAGGGCATGAGGATGATCAGGAAAACTCGAGAATCATGATGGAAATGGCCCAAGAAAAACTTGTCGCCTATGCCTGGGAAAACGGCGATTTTGCATCAAAATCGTGAGAAATATCCAAAAATTGAAAAAAATGCACCGGATTCGAAGAAAAAATGATTTTTTTTTCATTTCATGCTTGCCAGTGAAGCTATCTCTGGTATCAACGCCGCCCCGCATCGCTTCATTGACTCTGTCGCATGCACCTCAACGCGAATCTACGCAAACATCATGGCCCGCATTTTCGGTATAGAAATTCCTAATGAGAAGCGCATTGAAGCTTCTCTTCCGTTCATTTATGGCATCGGTCGTCCGACAGCCACGAAGATCCTTGAGCAAGCCGGGATTGACCCCGATATTCGCACGGGTCAGCTCTCCGAGGAGCAACTGGTGAAAATCGCCCAGGCGATCCAGAGCAACGGCATCGCCATCGAAGGTGATCTTCGTCGCGAACGTCAAGTGGCTCTCAAGCGCCTCACTTCCATCAACTGCTACCGCGGCATCCGTCACAAGCGCGGTTTGCCAGTTCGTGGTCAGCGCACACGTACGAACGCCCGCACCCGCAAAGGGAAGAAGAAGACCGTGGGCGTGAAGAAATAATTAGATCTCCATTACTATGTCTGAGGAAAACAATAATGCAATCGAGCCGCAAGCTGCAGCTCCCGTAGAAGCTCCAGCCGCAGAAGTGGTGGCTCCTAAGAAAGATGAGCGTCGCGATATCTTCGCGGAAATCGCCGGTGGCGAGGAACCCGTCATCAAAATTCACAAAGCCAAAGGTTCGAAGAATATCACCAAAGGGATTGTGCACGTCACATCCACTTTCAACAACACTCTCGTTTCTGTGACAGATGCTTTGGGCAACGCTCTCGGCTGGTCCAGCGCTGGCAAAATGGGATTCAAAGGCTCACGCAAAAGCACTGCATACGCCGCTCAAGTCGTCTGTCAGGATGCTTGCCGCCAAGCCATGGGTCACGGCCTCCGCGAAGCGGAAGTTCGCGTGAAAGGTCCGGGTTCGGGTCGTGAGTCCGCCGTCCGCGCTGTCCAGACGATTGGCATCGAAATTATTTCTATCGACGATGTGACTCCCGTTCCGCACAACGGTTGCCGTCCGAAAAAAGCTCGTCGCGTTTAATCATCCTTTTACTTATTCAAGATCATGGCACGTTACACAGGTCCCCGCACAAGAATCAGCCGCCGCTTCGGTGTGCCGTTGTTTGGTTCCAACAAGTCGTTGGAGCGTCGCAATTTCCCGCCCGGTCAGCACGGCATTCGCGCAGGTCGTAAGAAGAAGAGCGAATATTCCGTCGCCCTTGGTGAAAAACAAAAGCTTCGTTTTCAATACGGTGTGCTCGAGAAGCAGTTCCGTGGTTACTACGAGGAAGCCGCTCGTCGTCGCGGAATTACTGGCGAAATCATTCTTCAATTGCTTGAGTTGCGTCTCGACAATGTTTGCTATCGCCTCGGATTTGGCAATACCCGCCAAGCTGCGCGTCAGTTAGTCAATCATGGACACGTGCTGGTGAACGGCAAAGTAGTCGATGTGGCCAGTTATGAGTGCAAGGCAGGCGATGTGATCAAACTTGCTGCCAAGCCTTCTTCTCAACAGATGGGCCTGCGCATGCTCGATCTCACACAGGCCGTCCCACTGGTGGATTGGTTGACTCTCGATCGCACAGCATTGGAAGGCACGATTTCCCGCGTTCCAGAGCGCTCGGACATCGATCCTATGGTCAACGAGCAGTTGATCGTGGAGCTTTATTCCCGCTAATCGTTTCTGCAACGAACCAAAAAACCTCGCTACCTCACGGTCGCGGGGTTTTTTGTTTTTTGTATCACTTTGCTTCGACAGTCGTGGTTGGAGAGTCACAAGACTCTGAGTTTCGAATCGATGGTATCCAATCAAATGCTTCGAAAAAATTGACTCAATCGATTAATTTTTCTCATCGATTTTTTGTAGCGATCTGATTGAACGCCCGGATTTTTTCGCTTACCTGGGCATCGCCAAAAATCGGTGTCTCGATGCCATGAACATCCCATGATCCGAAACTCCAGAGTGAAATGGCTTCGATGGGGTGGCGTTCGCGGGGCAATGAGGCAAACTCGAGAAAAGCATTGAAATAATCGCGGCGCGCTTTCGCCAGTTCCGGCAAGGCCCAGGGATTTTTCTGGATTTCATGAGTGCCCAAATAGGGTGACGCCAAGGCTTGAGCACTGGTCGGTGCGGGAATGACTGGTTGCCAGTCGTCTCTCGATTGCCCGCCGCCGCCGATGCCGATCTCGACAATATGGATGGGCTTTTGCGAAGGAAGTGGACAACCGATGCCTTGAAACTCTCCCGCAAAGCTGCCCAGAGCGTAATCAAAGTCGCTTGGTTTTGGTGACGAACTGACGCCGTGATAGAGGGAAATGCCAATGAAATCGACTTTGTCCCAGAGTGCTCGCATTTTTTCGCGTGAGCATGATTGTCCTGCGTTACCGGCGACCGAGTTGTAATTGAAACTCATTCCCACACGGCGTCGCGGATGGGTGCCAAGGCTGAGTCGGCATTCCTCATACAATTTCTTCCACTGCTCGGGGTAGCGGAATACCGTGGTTCCCATTTCTCCCTGTAAGGAAAGATCGACCGGCCAATCGGCTGGCACGCTTTCTTTGATCGCCCGAAGTATCGGTCGTATCATCGCATCACGATAACTCTGATTCTTACCACCGTGAAGAGGATCAAAGTCGAAGTTGTTGCGCCAATCCTGCTTTTCGCCATGTGAGTTCAGGTGCAGAAGCAGGGAAATATCCAGCCGGTGATGGACGGCGCGGGAAAACGCCGCATTCAGGTATTGGATCAATTGTGAATTAATGGTGGCATCCGCTGGGTGGAATGCATTTCCTGATTTTCCCTGGCCTGCTTCTTGATAGAGTCCGATGCAACTTACTTTGGAATTCTCCTCGAGTAATGCTTGCAAGGTAATACAAAAATGAATGCGTCCCGCAGCATGAACAGCGGTTTTGTCGACCATCTTGACACCATCAGACATTTGCCATTTTTGAAAAAACGGCACCATCGGTGTGATCACAGCCCTTGGTTCACTGGCTGATGACATGATTGTGCCAGCGAGCAGAATCCATGGTGTCAGCGGTTTCATTGCTAAATTCCGAAGGTGTCCTCGGATGGTTTTGCGCCTAGCTCGGACTTTACCTCACCGTTGGCGCTGAGATGGGTCAGGCAGTGATAAACATCCTCGGCATCGGCATCGATTTTTTCTGCGATTTCCGTAGCTGTTTTCGGAACCACGGTAAGATTTTTGCGAACGGCATTGAGCGTTGCGAGAAAAGTTGCAGCTGCCTTTTTTCCTGCTTCCACTCCGGGTTGGTGGTAAGCATTGATATTGACGAGGGATGCGTAAAACGAGACGGCTCGTTCGTATAGCGCGATCAGCAAACCCACTTGGAAGGGGGATACTTCCGGTAGGGAGATGGTGATGGATTTGCGACCGGATTGATAAAGCGCACTGCGAGTTCCGCGTAAAAAACCCTGGAGGTAATCGGCACTGGTGTTGCCTGGCTCCACCTCGATGGTATGACCTTCACGTCCTTTGCGAACCTCGATGAATGTGGCAAAAAAGTTTGGCACACCATCGCGTAATTGCTGAACATAAGCATGCTGGTCTGTAGAGCCTTTATTGCCATAGACCGCGATTCCTTGAAATACCTGCTTGCCATCGAGATCGTGCTCTTTGCCCAGGGATTCCATGACAAGTTGCTGAAGATACTTCGACATCAGACACAATGAGTCCTTGTAGGGTAAAACGACCATGTCCTTCTCGCCCTTGCCATTGCAACCGTAATACCACGCAAGTGCCAGCCGCATCGAGGCATTGTGAGTGACTTTGGGCTTGCGCGTCTCGGCATCCATGGCCGCGGCACCAGCGAGCATGGCATCGATGTCGATTCCTTGCAGTGCTGCTGGAACGAGACCCACAGTGGAGAGCACACTGGTGCGACCACCGACCCAATCTTCCATCGGAAAACGCGCGAGGAATCCTAGTTCGGTGGCGTATTGATCGAGTTTGGACCCCTTGCCTGTGATGGCGACAGCATGCTTACCAAATGCAAGACCGGTGGCGTCATAAGCGGCTTTGGCCTCGAGCATCCCGTTCCGTGTTTCTGGTGTGCCTCCGGATTTGGAAATCACCAAGACCAAGGTGGACGACAGATGATCGCTACCGATCGAAGCCAGCACGCGATCCATGCCATCTGGGTCGGTGTTATCAAAGAAAAAAATCGGCATACGAGCACCATGACCAAGCGCTTCCGACACCAACTGCGGCCCCAGTGCGGATCCGCCGATACCGATCAGCAGAATTTGACGAAATGGACTGCCGGAGGGTGAGGCAATTGCGCCTGAGTGGACATTTTTTGCGAAATCCTTCAGCGCTGCCAAAGGTTCCTCGATCTGAGCTCGGATCTCGGCATTTGGAGCCAGTTCGGCATTGCGCAGCCAGTAGTGGCCGACCATGCGTCCTTCATCGGGATTGGCAATCGCACCACTTTCCAGAGCCACCATATCGGAAAATGCCCGGTCGATGCGGGGTTTCATGTCCTCGATGAAACCGGGCGCCATGTCCATGCGTGAGGTATCGAGAGAAAAACCCAGAGCGGGGTAACGGAGGAGCTCTTGCGAAAATCGATCAAATGCCATAACGATCAGAGAGTAGCACTGGAGTGGATATCTTCCAAGTGAATTGCAATTTTTCCGTGGCATGCATTCATCTGAGAAAAAGACATGAAAGAACCGTTGCTTGATATGGGTAATGCTGTAGTCATGAAACGAACCCAATTCCTCGTATCGTTGTGCGGTGTCGCATTGTTGTCCCCGCTATCAATCTATGCTGCTGATCTTCTTCGCCCGGATGACAAGCCGGCCGATGTTTCGAAGCCTGTGAAGGTATTCATTGTGATGGGGCAGTCCAACACTCTGGAAATGGGGGCGGTGAAAGGGGACAAAGAAGGCAATCTCGAAAAAGCGGTAAAAACCGAAAAACTTTATCCATTTCTCGTTGACGACGCAGGGGCCTGGACGACACGCAAGGATGTGCGCAACGTATCAGTGATGCAAAAAGGCGACAACATGAATGTCTATCGCAATGACTGGCTCACAGTCAGTGGTAACAAGATCGGTATTGAAATTGGCATAGGACACCAACTCGGGAATGCCATCGACGAACCGGTGATGATTCTGAAAAGTTCCATCGGAAATCGCAGCCTCGGCTGGGATTTATTACCGCCTGGTAGTCAGCGTTACGCATGGGAATTCACGGATAAAGCGGGCGTGAAAACCAGCAAAGTGGTGGCGGGTTACAAAGATAAGCCAGACATGTGGGATGCCGATCCGGCCAAGGGCGCCGCCACTGAGCCACCCGCGCAGTGGCTCGATAAGAAAGGCAATCCGATCAATTGGTATGCTGGAAAGCAATACGACGACGATATCGCCAATGCGAAAAAAGTGCTGGCCGAAATCGGCAAGTATTATCCCGGGGCGACCAAGTATGAAATCGCTGGTTTCATCTGGTGGCAGGGCGAAAAAGATGCAGGAAATGAAGCGCATGCCGCGAATTACGAAAAAAATCTTGTGACTTTGATCAAAGCCCTGCGCAAGGACTTCAATGCGCCCCAGGCAAAATTCGTCATGGGAACCATCGGAGAGGTGAGCAAAGAAGCAACGGGTAATAGCCGCAAGATTCTGGATGCCATGTTCGCTGTCGACGGCGAGAGCGGAAAATATCCTGATTTTAAAGGAAATGTTGCTACCATCTACACCCATCCGCATGCTCAAGGTGGCAGTGGCAATGGACACTACAGTGGCAACGCCAAAGTATACATGGACGTGGGTCTGTTGATGGGGGAAAAAATGGTCAATTTGAACAAAGCTCAATAAGAATGATACCTTTGTTCCTCTGTTGATTCGAGGCAGAGTTTGTCATGTTGTCGCGCGGACGATTCCCATGGTGGATCGTTCCGCGCGATATTTTTTTGCACAGAGCATCTCATGCGTGATAGATCTGCTTGATGCATAGCGAAATGTCCGACAGTCATCACACAGAGGCAATCACGCACCAAGCAAAGTTTTCTGGCGCAGGAATTAGAAACCTGCAAAGATATCACAAATCCCTCGTAATGAGAGATGACAAGGTGCAATAAGATGTCCGTGAAGCAGTTTCTTTTGTTCGTGATCATGTTTTGGCATGGTGCTTCTGCTTTGTGGGCGGGGGAAGTGTTGCGTTCACTTGCAGAAATACGAGCTCTAACGGATGACGCGGCGAGTCGAGGACAACCGGTTAGCGTGGATGCTGTTGTGATTTATGCGAATTCATCACTGGATGAATTGATTGTTTATGATGGCACGGCCAGTTGTTACACGGGTGTGGCTTTGAGTCACGTTGCCTCGGAGCAGAGACCCAAGGTCGGTGACCGTGTTACGTTAGCAGGATACACCCAAGCCAACGGCTTCTTTCCTCATTTCCAGACGCAAACATGGAAAATCACGGGCCGGGGGGAGATTCCCGCGCCGCATGCGATATCGGCCGATGAAATCTATTTGCCGCGTTTCGATTCGGCATGGGTGGAAGTTCCTGCGGTCGTTACGGGAGTGGAGACGGGTGGCATTGCCTACACCCTGGTAGTAGAAGTGTTTGGGCAAACTTTTAAAGCGGATGTACCACACTGTGCTGATTCCGCTTCTCGAGCCGAGTTACTCATGCAGCGCCCCGTGCGACTGCGCGCGATTCTTGGGTCGGTCTTCAATCCGCACAAACAGCTCACGAGCCGCCATTTTCTGGTGCCTTCCTTTGATGATATTGTGCCGATCGCGCCAGTGGCTGATGCCACAAAGGCGAGTTTGATCAAGGTGATCGATTTACTCAAAGCGAATTCGAGTATGGAAGATCTGGTTCGCTTGGAGGGCGTGGTTACCTCTGTGGATCGCAATGGATTTTGTTTACGCGATACTTCAGCGAGCGCCTTTGTTCAAGCAGTGATGACCCGGGATTTGGTTCCTGGTGATCGAGTGACAGTGGAGGGGTATGGAGCGATTGCACCTTTTCGGCCGATGCTTCGTGCGACTCGTGTGCACTTGGTCGCGAGCGGGCCACCACCCAATCCGGTTTCGATTGGTTTCCCCGCCAACGATGCGGCGCTGCTGCAAATGGAGTTGGTTCGTCTGGTGGCAGACGTGCTCGGAGTTCAAGTGATGAAGGATGAGACGATTTATCAATGCCAAACAGACGGCGTTGTATTTGAAGCCATTTTGCCTTACCGAAGCACACCCGAAATTCGTATTGCCCAAGGAGATCGTGTGACCCTTACGGGGATTTGTGAGCTCACCACGACTCACCCAATTCCTCGGATCGAATGGGTCAATGGTGTCCGTTTACGTCTCGCAAATGCAGAGTCAGTTCAATTGATTAGAAAAGGTCCATGGTTGACGCAAGCAAAACTCTATGCGGCATTCTCCATGATGACTGTTGCCGCTTTGCTTGGTATTTTTGGTACGATCTTTTTTCGTCGGGTGGTTGCTAAACAAGCACGGATCATTGGTGAAAAAATTGGCACGGAAGCAGTCAGTGATGAGCGTGATCGAATGGCACGCGAGCTGCACGATACGCTTGAACAACAGCTTGTGGGCGTAGCACTTCAACTCGATGGGCTGGATAAAGTAGCGAAGATTGATCCGTCTCAAATTTCATCACGACTCGGACTCGCCCGAAGAATGTTGCGCCATACGCGTGTGGAGGCCCGTCGATCGGTTTGGGACCTCCGTTCAAAATTACTTGAACTTCAGGGGCTCGGTACGGCATTGAGTTCGATGGTCACCGGTGCCACTTCGGACCAAGGACCGAAAGTCGTTTTGCAGATCGATGAACTAACGCGTCCTTTGCCAGCAGGTTCGGATTTTCACTTGCTGAGGATCGCGCAGGAAGGCCTCGCCAATGCGATCAAGCATGCCAATGCCCGGGAGATTTTGATTTCCTTACAAGGAAAAGATGACTCGGTCGTCTTGACGATTCAGGATGACGGTTGTGGGTTTGGTAACACTGCTGCCGATGAGCAGACCGTGTCCCATTTCGGAATTCTCGGGATGAGGGAGCGTTGTGAAAAAATCGCCGCGTCATTCGAGATTGAGTCATCTCCCGGACACGGCTGCTTGATCCGTGTCACTCTGTCAAATCAACCGGATCAATGATTCACGTCCGGAGTCAATCGATCGCGTGGCCGTCTCTCTATCGTGTTGGCGTGGTCCTTTTTTGGGGCCATGCAAAATAGAGTATTGGAGCGAATCAATTGATCCAGTTGCAGATTACGGTTGTGAATCATCCAGCTGAAATACATGAGAAGTCGACTGATTTCATCGATTTGTTCGTAACGCTTTCGCTGTTTTTCGCTCACATTATGGCTCGGAATCATATTGCGTTTGAGCCCAGACAATACTCTTATCTTTCAATACAAAAACTACGCGCCGTTCTATGATCGATCAAAAAATCCGTATCTTAATCGTTGATGACCATGCCATGATTCGCTTGGGTCTTGTTGGCGCGCTGAGCTCGGAACCTGATATGGAAGTCGTGGGTCAGGCGAAAAATGGTCGGGAAGCAATGGAATTGCATCAGAAGCTTTCTCCAGATGTGACTCTGATGGATGGCATTTTGCCTGATATGCATGGCGTGGACGCAACGCGCGCAATTGTCCAATACGATTCTTTGGCAAAAGTGATTTTAATTTCGATCAACGAAACGGCGGAGGATGTAAGTCGTGCGCTCGATGCAGGCGCGCGTGGATATGTTCCGAAATCGTGCGAGCAAGAATCTATCATCGAAGCGATCCATGCCGTAGCGTCAGGCAAAGAGTTTTTACCCGCACATCTCGTGCGTCGACTTGCCGAGCGCAAGTCGATTATCGGTCTGAGCCAACGGGAGGTGGAAGTCATGCGACTGATTGCGAATGGTCTTCTCAATAAACAGATTGCCGTAGAACTGGCTCTCTCGGAAAACACGGTAAAAACTCATATTTCACGGATCATGAGCAAACTCGGGGTTCATGATCGAACGAGCATTGCGATGAAAGCCGTGACACTCGGCTTGCTTTATTGATCGTGCGCAAATCATTCACCCTATCGGGTGATACATATGCCATAGGCAAGATTTTCGGATTTTGCTAATGTTTTTAAACAGTCACATCAATTTGGGGATCATTCATCAAGACTGAGAATCGATTGCTTGATTTCTGTAAACCCATAACCCACATTGCGTATGAAACTTGCCCACAGTTTGTATTTTCAACATACCAGCCTCATAATTGCTGCTGCGATTACTTTTACGACATTTGTTCACGCACAGGTCGTCAATATTGACAATCAATCATTGCACTACGGCACTCTGCTGACGGACAACTTCAACACCCCAAGCAACAACTGGTGGGAATTTAATAATTTCATCGCTGCTGATCAAGGCGGCAGCATGGCGGCTCTTTCCTATTCTACCAGCAATGGTGATGGTTACACGGCACAGCACAGCAATGGTGGTAGGATGCTTTTAACTTCTAACGGTTGGGGTGGCTACGGGGCAATGGCCAGCCCGAACCGCAACTTCGCTGCCGATGTGAACGCCACGAACAAGCCACTGGAGATTCAATTCGACATGTGGGCAATTGATGGCGATCCTTCCAATTGGATCGGCTTTGGTCTTGGGAGTGGGCAGGGTTCGCTGTTTTTTGAAGGCGCCTATGGATTTGCTGCCACGATCGGTGATGGTGCTCATAACCTCAAATTTGTGATTTCTGATACCGCGGGAACCGGTTCCGGATTCAATGGAATCACTGACGGAGCAAAAATTGACATATACAAGGATAACGTCTTTCTGCAAACAATCATCGAGACCCTTGGCACCAGTGACGGATACATGACGTTCAGGACCATTCCGTCGGCCTGGGGTGGTTGGACAATCGGTCACGTGGACAACCTTAAAATCAGCAGCGGCCCTCTGGTCAACCCTCTTGCAACCAGCTCGGAGCTGAATTTGAGCAACAATGGCAGCATCAACTTCGGAGACGTCACCCAGACTGTGACCAAATTGGATGGCACTGCGGGAACTTCGGTCAAACTCGCTAACTCTAGCCTGACTGTGGATGCCAGCACCGACAGCGCCTTTTCTGGCGTGATCAGCGGCAATGCTGGTAGCCTCGACAAGAAAGGAGCTGGCAAGCTAACGCTCCGAAGCGTGAATACATTCACTGGCGGCACTACCGTCAGCGCTGGAACATTGGAACTCTCGGGCGCAAACAACGGAAATGCAATCGTCCGCGGCTCGCTTGTGGTACAGCCGGGAGCCACTGTTAACCTAACCAATGACGATGGTACGGGGCTTGGTTGGGTCGATGGGAGCAAAGTCACTTCACTCACGATCAATGAGGGAATGGTGACTTCGACCGGAACTATGCACGTTTGGAACTTTCCCGGCGGTGTCAATATGACAGGTGGTACTCTGCAAAGCAATGGTGGCACCAGCGATGCAAACGGGTCTCAGCTAGAATGGATCAACGCCAATGTCACAACATACGCCAGTGCAAATACGGCAACCATTGGTGGTCGCATTCGCATGCGTGGTGATGGTGGTGCTGCAGGAATCACATTTACTGTAGCGGATGGCGATGCCGTCAACGATCTAGTCGTCAGTGCTGCTATCAATGAAGCCTGGACTCCGGGCCGGACAATCACCAAAAATGGCCCGGGCACAATGGTATTATCGGGAGCGAACAGTTACACAGGCGCGACCACGGTCAATGGCGGAAAGCTCGTAATGTCTGGAACAGGAAACTATACAGGTACCATCCAAGTGAATTCGGGTATCTTATCTCTCTCGAATCCTGTGATCGACAACAACACATCTGTGGTGATTGCTTCCGGAGCGAAAGTGGATCTTAATTTTGTGGGTACTGAAATCGTGGGCAGTCTTGCGATTGATGGGGGAGCTTCCCTTCCTGCAGGTATCTATGATTCCAATCACCCTGATTATGGATCATACTTTACAGGTACTGGATCGATTACGATTCTGGGTGCGAATAGTTCCTGGGTCTCTCTGGCTGATGGCAATTGGAGTGATTCCATCAATTGGTCCGGAGGCACTCCTGCGGTTGGTTATGACGCCATCGCTACTTTCAATGCGGCCGTGGGCGTAACAGTAAACGTAGATTCCAGTCGCAAGGTTGGCAATCTCATATTTGACGTCTCCGACTACACTCTTAACGGTTCTGGTTCGCTGCTTCTCGAGGGATCGATCACTCCAAGCATCAACGTGGCGAGTGGGCGTGTGGCAACCATTGGCTCAAACCTTTCTGGTTCCTCAGGTCTGGAAAAAACGGGTGATGGAAAGTTGGTGCTGACAGGTATGAAAAGCTACACCGGGGGCACCTTGGTTACCGGAGGCACACTGGAGTTGGCTGGCGCCAATAGTGGGAACGCACAGATTCACGGATCGCTCCTCATCGGACCCGGCGCCACGGTAGCTTTCACGGGTGGTGACGGCACGGGATTCGGTTATCTCAACTCGCCAGTGACATGGACTACGATCAATGGTGGTACGATCAATGCCGTGGGTGGTTCACACATTGGCTTTGGTTCCTACATGACCGTGATTCTTGAAAACGGCGGATCCATCCAAGGCAATTGGCAGTGGAATGGTGATAGCTTGCTCGGATTTTCCAGTTCTGGTGACAATACGAACACGATCGGAGGCAACCTTGTTCTTCGTGCTGATGCTGGAGTAAACCACACATTTGTTGTGAATGATGGCAGCGCTGTCACGGATCTTCAAATCAATGCCAATCTCAGTGATCAATTCCCCAACCCGAATGCATGGTGGATCACGCCCTCTGGCCTGACGAAATCTGGAACGGGAATTATGGTCATGAACGGTACCAATACCTATGACGGCAATACCGTTGTTAGTGACGGGCGCTTAGAGGTCACACCGACTTCCAGTCTGCGATTCCGTCCCACGACCAATGGAGCTACGAACTCTGTTTCTGGTTCGGCAACCAGTTCTCTGTCCTATCTTGGTGTTGTGGATCTTGATCTGTCGGTAGCAAATGCCACCGTGGGTAATACTTGGAATTTATTCAATCTTGGCAGCTTTTCAGCCAATCTTCCGCTGTTGAATCCCTCCGCCGTCAATAGTGGCATCGGTAATTTCAGTGAAGTGACTCCGGGTGTATGGGAATTACCTGCCGGCGGTGCAAAGTGGGTCTTTACGGAATCCAATGGAAATCTTTCTTACCTCAACGCAGCAACGGATTTCGATACGTGGAAATTAGCCAACGGTGTCACTGGTGAGATGGCAGACGATGATGACGGCGATGGTCTGAACAATTATAATGAATATGCGTTCGGTCTGGATCCAACAGGAGCCTCTTCCTCGAACCCGATTGCCTCGCCATTGAATAAAACAACAGGTCAATTTTCTTACACGCGCAGGACTGGCTCGCTAACGGGGTTGACATACACGGTTTGGGTTTCTTCCGATCTCACATCATGGAGTGCTGACAATGGTGCCGTACAGGCCGAACCGGTCGTTAATGGGGATGTAGAAACTGTAGCGGTCACGTTATCTCCCTCTCTTCTTACAAACTCCAAATTGTTCATGCAGGTTCGTGCGAACTGAATCATTTGAAGAACTTTTTTATCACAGCCTGACAAACTTTTTAGTAGCATTTTCACCTCTAATCATTATCCACGGCTCGTTGTTTTTTTGCCTGATACCGTTAAGATTTTTGCCTCCAGCCCTCTCGTATGAAGGGTATGTGAGAAAATTCTCATCTGCGCTAGCCTTTATGAACTCTCGGCCTATCCGCAGAGAAAGAGTTGAGGGGAAATTGTCAAAATGAAGATGCTTGATGTATCTATGCAGGCAGGCAGGTTCCTGCTGCTTGTTCTTGTCCTTTTTTTTGGGGGGGAGATTTCGGCGTATGCCCTGCCTGTTGAGGTAGATCCTTCTACTCCTCTCACTGGCACTTTTGCAGTTGAATGGAACAGTCCGGGTAATTTCGAAAGCTGGACTACCAGCCAAGTCTCCTCGGCGTCTGTTAGCAACGGACGGTTTTCAGGCACTACGAATGGAACTACACCGCGCGTCATCCGCTCGAATTTTTCCGGCCCCGATCTGGATCTGGGGTTCAACGATTACTTGGAAATTCGCATCCAGGTTCCTGCGAGTCACACGGGTGACATCAGGATTTCCTACGGCACCACTGCCACCACTGGATTCAATACGGCGCGCGTTCTTATCATTCCTGATGGACTCGTCCCTGCCGATGGTGCCTTTCACACCTATCGTATCGATGTCGGTCCGGAACCTTGGTGGCGGGCCAATCTGCGCGATCTGCGCATCGAGCCCTCGGCAACCTCCGGTCAAGCCTTTGCGATCGACTACCTTCGTGTCGGCGATCTGCCCGGAGATTTATACCTGCCCAACACCGAATGGAATAGCGACAACGAACTCTCCTCCAAACATTTTCGATTTCTCTGGAGTGCGGCGCGCGCTGCCCAAGGTGTGAATGTCAATACGGCTCGTGGCGCCCTCCGAAATGCCGAGGAGGCATGGCAGGTCTATGTGAAAGTGATGGGGTATCGCGAAACGGCGGAGTCCACATACGCACCTAACGGAAACAAGTATAAGACCAACTTTCTATGCATTTATGACGGCTATTGGATGAGCAGTACGGGTGGGGGATTTGCCTACATGAATATCGAACCGAGTGGATTGCAGGTTGATCCTCCCTCATGGATCATTCCACATGAGCTTATGCATGTCTTCCAGCATCACAACAATAACGGTCATTATTCAGGGCAGTGGGAAACCCACGCCAACTATGGACGTGAGCGTTGGCTGAAACATTACCAAGCGTTTTATCCGAATGGCTCTAACATCGAGGCGCTCGGTGTGCGTGATGGACATTTCATGATTTCTTCCGGGCGCAATTATTATCTGACATGGCCTTTCCTTTATTACATCGACGATAATCCTGATGGCCTCTCTGATTTGGCCGATGGCATGGTCAAGCGTCTGTGGCAAGAAGGTCAACCGGGTGAGTTCTGGCCGGCAACACTGGACCGGCTTACTCCAACGACATCACTCAAAGATTTATCCGGATACTATGCACGCCGCTGTGCGACCTGGGACTTTTCCAATCAGGCTGCGATGACGGCTACTCTTAACAACCAGGATTCGACACGAAATGCGCGTCATCTTTTCACGGATCTCATGCAGCGCTCCGATGCGCCCGGATGGTGGAGGGTTCCACCGAACAAAGCTCCTGCTCAAGGAGCATACGCCATGCATGAGCTTGTTCCAAGTGGTAGCGGGGCGGGGCGCGTAGTGACCGTGAATCTGCAAGGACTTGCCGACTCTGCCAGGGGAGCAGATTGGCGCGCATCCTTGATTGCCGTGAGTGATACAGGCGTCGAGCGTTACACGCCGCTCTGGAGCAGCGGCAGCAGTTCGATTACTCTCGCCGCGAATGAGAACAAACTCTACCTCTCCGTTGCGGGTACTCCTGATTGGTATGCGAACGGCGGACACAACGAGGCAACAGAACCTTTTCGCTCGCATCCTTCTCGCTCCCGTTTTCACTATCAGGTTCAGGTAACGGGAGCCACTCCGCGTGAGCGGTCGAATGGAGCTACCACTGGCTTGACCCAGCACTCGAATGGTGGCGGATGGAGATCAGTTTCCGTTCCTGCCAGCGTTTTCATCGGCCCCAATGCTCGCGTTACCGGTGGGGCTGTCAGTGGCAATGCACGGATCGAGGATTACGCGGTGGTTTCGGGTGGAACCGTGAACGGCAATGCCGTTATCAGTGGGCACGCCTGGGTGAGGGGAGGGACGGTAACGAATCATGCACGCGTGCGCGATTGGGCCATCGTGGATAGCGGCACGATTACGGGAAATGCCCGTGTGCTCGAACATGCTACCGTCGAGGGTAATCTTCAAGACGCCGCTGTGGCCAAAGGTAGCGCCTGGCACCAGGCTGGTGGCACACTCAGTGGTAACGCGATTGTGGATGGCGACTACATGGGCAACAAATCAATTTCAGGTGGTATTACTTTTGGTCACATGCCTTTTGTCGGCATCCCCGACAACTTCACCACTTCCACGCCAGTTGCACACTATGTTTCCTATGATTTCCAAAGTGCTCACGATTCACGTGTGCTCGATCGATTCGGCGTGACCGACTCGTTCCCGATTGGCTCGCCCACGTGGACGTCCACTGATTGGAAACGCCGCGGTTTCTTGTCGTTCGATGGCTCCGGTCAGTATGTAGCGCTCGACCGCAGTGTTGCTGACGTGCGAGCTTTTACCTTCGCTGCATGGGTGAAGCCCATGGCAGGAGTTGCTAATCAAGCAGTGCTGTGGCTCGGTTCATCATCTACCAAACGCTTGTGCTTTACTACCAATGATGGCAACGGTCTCGCGAAGTTTTCGATTGTCAATGGCGGCACGGAGCAGACTCTTACAAGCACAGCACTTCCGCATGGTGTCTGGTCTCATGTTGCCGTCACTCTCGACGGTTCAATCGGTAATTTACTGATCAATGGTAACATCACGGCCAGTGCTCCCATCACGATGGTACCGGATCAACTGTTGGCTCCTAACACTACCACCGGCCTTCAGCACAACTACCTTGCTCGCTCCGAGGGAACGCTGATGCCGATGTTCCAGGGTGCGCTCGACGATGTGCAGTTTTTTTCCAGCGCCCTCACACCTGAACAGCTTGCTGAAGTGACAACGCCCGTTGCTGGGGACGTGCTACTATCCGACAACTATAATTCCGCCAGCAACGGCGCCAGTGTTTTTAATCAATCGCTCGCCGCCGATCAGCAGGGTTTTCTGGCGCCGCTTGGCTATACAGTGACAGGTCATGGTCAAGACTGGCAAATCCAACACGGAAACGGCGGGCAGATGCTTCTTGCTGGATGGAATGGGGGATCGTGGGCCGATTTGTATGCCAGTCTGAATCACAATTTCGCCACGGAAGTAAACGGACTCAACAAGCCATTAAAGATTCAGTTTGATGTGAAAATCATAGATTCTCAGGATGTCAGCAACTGGACGGCCTTGGCTGTGGGAAGTTCCCAGAATCGCTTCGTGAATCATGCAGCAAATCAATTCAGTAGTCTGTTTCGCCACAATGGTGGTACCCAGCAGTTCACCTCCGGCAGTGAAATCAGCAACGGGTGTGCGTGGACTGCTTCTGGATCAACCATCGCAGTGATTCTATCCGATAGCTCGGGCAACGCATCTCCCTTCCGTGGCAACGGATCACTGGCTCGTATGTATGTGAACGGGACTCTTGTCGGAACCTACAACCTCCCGCAAATGACTGTCAACGACGGTTACATTTCCTTTGAGTCTTATGGTGCTTTTTCTGTCTATGATAATCTTGCGATTTCCGTTGTCACCTCGCCGACGTATAACGTGACCTACAACTCGAACGGCAGCAGTGAGGGATTCGCTCCCATTGATACCCTGAGCCCCTATGAGCAGAGTTCAATGGTCAGTGTTCTGGGGAATGTGGGTGGCTTGAAGAGGCGAGGTTACTCCTTTTCCCACTGGAATACCGTCGCAAACGGCAGCGGATTGAGCTACAACGCGGGCGAATCTTTCAGTATCAATGCTCCAGTCACGCTGCATGCTCAATGGGTTCCTGGGCCTGATTTCTTCTGGAACAACAGCGCGAATAACAATCGGTGGACCGCCGAAGATAACAACTGGCTCGGCGCGCCTTGGGTGAATTCGTCTGCCAACAACGCGTGGTTCCAAGATACAGGTGGTTCCATCTCTCTCGCGTCGGGGCTGAGTGCAGGATCCGTAAACATCGGTCATATTTCTGCAAACTTTCCTTCCACCACTTTCACAGGCGGCAACCTGTGTGCAGCAGGTCTAATTGTGCAAGGGTATCTTTCGAATAACGGAAATTACGATGCGAATCCGACCCTGACCATGAATTCAGTAATCAGCCTCAGTGGAGATGTTTCGATTGGTCGCGCCAATCTCACGGTAACGGGTGGTAGTCTTTCGACCAATCGTATCATCAGCTCCAGCGCCAGTGCCGATTGGGGACGTCTTACGATTTCCGGTGGCAACGTTATTGCCAGAAATGGTGTGGATGGCTCCATAAACACCACCGCCACTTTTCAAGTTGAACTCAACGGTGGCACGCTTGAAACACCGTCCATCCGCGTTGCCAATCGCGACCTCAATAGTTCTGGTCCCGACAGTATCAACGACTCTCATCTGATCTTCAATGGCGGCAGGATTAGGGCCATAGGCCAAGACAACCCGAACTTCATTACGCTGTATGGCGATACTTCGAATGGCTCCAATCCAGTTCAGGCGATCTATCTCCATTCCGGTGGTGCGTTCATCGACACCAACGGTCGCAACATCGGCGTTCAAGTCAAACTCATGGGCATGGGTGGTCTCAACAAACTCGGGAGTGGAGCCCTTACCCTTCAGGCATCAAACAGCTACTCCGGGGATACCACCGTCAATGGCGGAAGCTTGAGTCTTGGCAACGGCACGACGAATACCAGTCTTGCCGATCATGCCTCGGTCATTCTTGGATCAGGTGCTAGTTTGAATCTCAACTACGTCGGTAGTGATACTGTGAACGCACTGATTGTAGCCGGTATTACGAAATCCCCCGGTATCTATTCTTCCTCCAATTCTTCATTCATCACAGGACCAGGCAGGCTCACCGTGCTAACCGGTCCACCGGATCCATACGATATCTGGAAAACTGCCAACAATCTCAGCGGTAGTCGCACGGATGACGACGATCGGGATGGTGTTAACAACTTCGCGGAGTATGCCTTCGGGCTTGACCCAAGAAGTGGCGCTTCTTCGAGCCCATTCAGTTCGTTACCGAGTTCTTCGAACAATATTTTTATCTATCGTCGTCGGAAAAGCAGTGTCACAGGACTGGGTTATTTCATCGAGGTTTCCAGCGATCTGACAAACTGGTCTGTTGACGTTGGTGCTTCCCAGATAGTGACTCAAATCCCTAACTCCGACATGGAGTCGGTCGAGGTGACACTGCGTTCCAATCTTATCAACAATCGTCGACTTTTTATACGCATTAAAACATTTTGAATTAGCATGTTATTGTCGATAAAACATTCCAATTTTTCTATGAAATCACTCTTCGTGTTTGTGAATAATAAGAAACCGGTATCATTTTTTTGTGCGATCCATCAATTTTGCTTTCTGATGACGTTCATGATCGCGATCTGCTGCGGTCAACTTAGTGCCTCACTGCCATCATGGAATATTGTGTCTGTCTATCAGGTGAATGTGGGGGGAGATGGCATTCGCTGGGATAGTCCTGTCATCGAACCGAGACCTGGTTGTGGACTCGTTAAAAATGGTCCCGGAACTCTCACGATCGGATCCGAACTGAAACTGAGCGGAGTGATCACAGTGGAGCAGGGTATTCTTGATCTATCGAACGCCAAGCTGGCTCCTGGTCTGCGATTCAATCTAGCCGATGGCGTGGGCCTGAGACTTCCAGCAAATTCATTGGTTTCATGCGATTCTCTCTTTTTCAGCGATGAAAAACAAGCTGCGGGAAAATGGGGAGGAAAGGGCAGTGTTGAAGCAAATAGTGCCGATTTTGAATCGCCCGCAATCAACGGTGGCATCCTCCTTGTGAAAGAGACGGGCATTTCTGCTCGAGAGCGTTGGAAGCGCATGAAATATGGTTTTTTTGTTCATTTTGTGAACGATGGGAATGGCCATACGACATTGAATATGGACGGGAGTCCCAACGGCGGAGCGGATTACCTCGCCAATACGTTCGATGCAGCAGGTTTTGCCGAAGATATTGCATCGATGGGGGTCGAGTATTTGATCTTCACTGCCTGGCATTCGAATTTCCACCCGCTTTTTAACAGCAATGCCGTTGAGCGAGTGCCTTCACACGAGCGTCCCCGCATCAAGACACCACAATCTGATTTGTTAGGAAAAATCACATCCGCGGTTCGAGCCAAGGGAATCCGGGTTTTATTCTACTGCCACCCCGGTCAGCAACTTTTTTGGGGCGAAGAATGGAATCGCTTTATGGAGGACATTCACGGAGAAATGATCGATCGCTACGATATTGATGGGTTCTTTGTTGATGAAAATGATCCCGGCGGAAACAGCGATATCCACATCGATTTTCATCGCATGGAACGTTCCATCCGATGGCGTAAACCGGATGCGGTTTTGATTCAGAATTTCTATGGCAACCTCTATGCCTTCGATTCTCCCATAGGGGAGTCTGGACCTTCCACTCCGAATTTTTCCGCTGATATCGCGTGGACCATGCCTAATGCCTACGCACAGGTCATTTCGAAGACGTGGAGCGCGCAGGTTCCCAAGGTTCCGGTGGCGGTTCCTGCGGTCACACGAAGTCCTGAGGGGATTTTCCGTGCCACTGTTGTCGGAGCGGGATCTTGTATCACTGGAGGCGGTTGGGCTTGGTCCGCCGGGCCCTATCCCGGAGATGGAACATGGACTGATCCAGCCACAGGCCAAAAAAAATTCGTCGGACGTTGGGAAGAGGGTGTTTTGGAGGCCATGCAAAAAGCTGGTTCTTATATTGCGCCGATCGCTGAATCGATCAAAAACACCTATCCCAGCAATTCATGGCAGCCTCAGGGTACGATCAGCGAATTGCCCTGGGGCGTCGCCACCCGTTCCGTCGATGACAAGACGGAGTATCTGCATGTGCTCAGGCCTCAGCCCGGCAATACTCTGACGCTTCCTCCGCCCGGTGACAGTAAAACTTTTGCCAATGCTCGTCTTTTTCCTAACGGAAAATTATTGAAACTCGAACAGTCGGCGGTTGGCGTTCGGCTTACGCTTCCTGAGGGAGAAACGTGGAATGCACTCGATACGGTGATCGCCATGGACGTGATTGGAAAAGGGCGATTTTCATCACAGTTCACCCGTGCCGATGATTCCGCCGTTGTTTTCGGCACCCGAGAGGTATTCAACAATACACAAACTCAAGCAGGTGGTGCGGGATGGATCGAATATCAGGGCAATTGGTCGCATCAGCATCGTGATGGAGGAGAGTTCCAGAGCGACATTCATTACACCGCCGCCGATGGCGACGCATTCGTGATTCATTTCGATGGGACCGGCGCGATGATGGTCGGCAACGGCTTGGGTGAAATTGATTTTTTTCTCGATGGCAAGCCGCTCAAACGAGTCAACATGAATGCCAGTGGAAATCGGCCGCATGTGGTTGGGATTGACCTGATCGGACTTGCGAATGGAAAGCATCAGCTAAGAGGAGTGAAAGTTGGCGGACCTTACGTTCAGGTGGACATGTTCCGAACTTACAATCCTGCTGGTGGAAACTGGAAGAAGTCTGGCGCCAACCATTCACTGCGCACAACCGACCGCAACGAAGACTTCGTGCAATTTGATTTTACCGGAAACGCTGTTCAGTTCATCGCACCGCAGGGCCCGGATCGAGGCACGATTGAGGTGTTTCTCGATGGCCAGAGTGTTCGTCAGATCAATCAATACCACGGCACTCCGCAGCATGCCTCTCCGTTGGTCACCCTCACGGGGCTAACACCACAACGTCATACCCTGTGTCTCGTCAAAAAACGAGGAAAAATGATCGATGTGGAGGGATTCCGTGTCTATCGATTGTCAACTCAGTAGACGATTTTGTCTGATTTCAGACCGGCTTTGTCGTTGCCATGTCATGACGTTCCGGAGATTGGCTCACCCACAGGGGTATCGATGAAAAATCGAGAATCCCCGATTGCTTCAAGGGGTAAGATTCCTGTCCCCGGTTCAGTTGATTCGCGGGCGGTTTTCTTGCCGAAATCAGAGAAAAAACCTCGATGCGGTTTTTAAGCGTGACTGATGCGCGCTACGGTGTCACAAGCGTGGCGCCGCGAGGCACTGAATCCAATGTCGGGAAAATTGACTTATCAACAAGCAGGGGTCGATACGCGCAAAGCCGCGGCGATTGTCGGGGATATCAAAAGCCACGTAAAACGCACGCAGAAGGAGCGGCAATTGTGGGGAGCCTTCGGCCTCTTTGCCGCTTGTTATGATCTCAGCGCCTATCAGGCGCCGGTGATCATGACGGGATGTGATGGTGTGGGCACGAAAATCGATCTTCTGCTCGAGCGTGGCATGTATGAAACCGCAGGCAAAGATCTGGTGGCGATGAATGTAAACGACATTCTCACGACCGGTGGCGACCCGCTGATGTTTCTCGATTACATTGGCATTCCCGCACTGGATGGCGAAAAAATCGAGCGTCTGATCGCTGGTATGGCGGATTATTTGGAGAGTTGTGGTTGCATTCTCGCCGGTGGTGAAACCGCGGAGATGCCCGGTATTGTTCCTGAAGGTGTAGTAGAGCTTTCAGGCTTTTGCATTGGTTGCGCGGAAAAGAGTGACCTCATTGATCCTACTACGGTCGCAGAGGGTGATGTGCTGGTGGGTTATGCATCTGATAGCATTCACGCCAACGGCTGGAGCTTGGTGCGTCGTGTCCTGCGCGAACACCCACAAGTCGCCACGGAGGAGGAATTGCAAGAGTGGCTCAAGCCCACGCGCTTGTATCATGATGTGACTCGTGGCCTGAAAAATATTGGCGTCAAGCCTCGCGCCATGGCTCATATCACGGGTGGCGGATTGCCGGAAAATCTGGAACGTTTGTTCCAAGGACTCGGTGCCGAGCTCACGATCCCGGTTTGGAATTTGACCGGCATTCACAAACTTTATGAATTCATCGACTCCGAAGACCGCTTCCATACCCTGAACATGGGGATTGGTTGGGTGGCGATTGTCTCCGCCGAAGACGCGGCAAAGGCCTGCTCGGTCGGTCCGGGAGGTGTGGTGCTCGGAACCATGAGAAAAGGCGAGGGCGTTACGGTCAAGGTAGCGGGCGAGTGAGGATGAAACAGCAGCGCAAACCCAAGATTCCATGAGTGATTTTTTGACACATGAATGCGGAATCGCTGCGGTGCGGCTTCGCAAACCCCTGGCCTATTATTACGATCGTTACGGTACCTGTCTGTGGGGCTTTCAGAAGTTGTTTTTGCTGATGGAGAAACAGCACAATCGAGGTCATGATGGAGTGGGGATTGGGTGCGCCAAACTCGATATGCCCTTGGGGTCCCCATACATTTTCCGGCGTCGCGATGCAGAGAAAGATTCGCTCGCCGGCTTATTTCGTTCCGAGGTAAAATGGTTCAACAAACTCGCACGAAAGGACAAACTGGATCCCAAAAATCCTACCAGTGTCAAAGAGCATTTTGACTTTGGTGGAGAGATTTTGATCGGACATCTTCGTTATGGGACCTCGGGTGAGTTTGATTCCGGTTCTTGTCATCCCTATCTGCGCCGCAGTAACTGGCCAACGCGCACATTGATGGTGATGGGGAATTTTAACATGACAAATACTGGTGAATTGAACCGCAAGCTGATCGAGCGCGGTCAACATCCCGTCTTTGGCACCGATACCCAGACTGTTCTCGAAGAAATCGGCTTTCACCTCGATGAGGCGCATACTGATCTCTACCGCCGCTTGCGTGATGAGGGGCACGATGGTCATGAGATTCCTGAGAAAATCTCCGAACTTCTCGATGTGGAAAATATTGTTCAGGTCAGCGCCCAGGCTTGGGATGGTGGTTATGCCATTGTGGGAGTGGTGGGCAATGGGGATATGTTTGTCATGCGCGATCCTCACGGTATTCGCCCCTGCCATATGCTGCTGAATGAGGAAGTGATTGCTTTTGCCTCCGAGCGGGTGCCTTTGATGACGGTATTCGAAGCCAGCGCTGCCGAGGTCAAAGTATTGGAGCCGGGTTCTCTGATGGTGATCAAGGCTGACGGCACCATGCGCGAGAGCAAATTTGCTACCGCCGATCAACCGACTCCTTGCTCGTTTGAGAAAATCTACTTCTCGCGTGGCAATGATCCGGCGATCTATCGCGAGCGAAAAGCAATGGGAGCGGCGTTGGTGGATCAGATCGTGAAGAGCATCAATCACGCCTTTGACAATACGGTGTTCTCTTTCATTCCCAATACGGCCGAGACTGCTTATTACGGCATGATGGATGGGTTGCGGATGTACCGCCGCCAGCAGGTTCGTTCGGAAATTCTTGCAGGCCTTGCGGATGGCTCATTAACTCCGGATAAGGTCGATTCTTTGATTCTCAAAAACTGGCCTTGTGGCGAGAAAATTGCGCACAAAGACATCAAGATGCGTACTTTTATCACCCAGGAAAAAGGTCGCGAGCAGTTGGTTTCCCATGTTTACGATATTACCTATGGCGTGGTGAAGGAGAATGATAATTTGGTGGTGATTGATGATTCGATCGTGCGAGGTACCACATTGAAGAAATCGATCTTAAAAATTCTCGCACGCACCAATCCCAAGAAAATCGTAGTCTGTTCTACGGCACCACAAATTCGTTATCCCGATTGTTATGGCATCGATATGTCCGAGATGGGCAAGTTCATCGCATTCCAGGCAGCTGTTGCCTTGCACCGAAAAGCGGGGCGTCAGTCATTACTCGATGAAGTCGCAAATGCCTGCCGCGCCGAATTGAAAAAACCATATGGTGAAATGCAAAACGCTGTGAAGCGTGTCTACGATGATTTCACGCAAGAAGAGATATCGGCAGAAATCAGTCGTATGGTCTATCCGGAGGATATGAACTGGAATGGCGACGTGGATATTATTTTTCAAACCATCGAAAATTTACACGCATCGATCAAGGGTCCCTGCGGTGATTGGTATTTCACGGGTGATTACCCCACACCCGGAGGGTATGCCACCGTGAACGCCGCTTACATCCGTTGGTTTGAAGGAATGTCGGGACGTGGCTATGAGTTGCCTTTGTAAGGATGCTTTTTACTTTGCAAGCGCGGCGCGTATCAACTCATTGACTCGACTTTGTGCGGTTTCCATGCCGACACGAAGAGCGTTCTGGATAGCCAAGGCACTGGAAGAGCCGTGAGCGATAATGACAACACCGTTGACTCCCAGCAGTGGGCATCCACCGTAACTTTCGTAGGATGATTTCTCCTTGAGAGCCTTGAACGCTCCTTTCGCCATGGCGGCTCCCAGCGATCGTAGAGGATTCGCGGTAAGTTCCTGCTTCAGCCATTTTCCCATGGCCTTGGCGGTGGCTTCACAGGATTTTAATACGACATTGCCGGTGAACCCGTCACATAATACCACATGAAGCGGCGTTTCAAAAAGGTCATGTCCTTCCACATTGCCGATGAAGTTGATGCCGGGCGTTTGCTTGAGCAGGGCGAAGGATTCTTTGGTGAACGTCGTGCCTTTTTCGTCTTCCTCGCCATTCGACATCAGACCTACGATGGGGTTGGCAACTCCCAAGACATGTTTGGCAAAGGCGGTGCCCATCATTGCGTAAGTGACCAGGTGCTGGGGCTTGGCCTCGGGGTTGGCTCCGGCATCGAGGATATTGCAAACGCCGTGTTCGTTGGGCAGAGGCGATGCAATTCCCGCGCGCTCAACACCATCGATGAGGCGCAGTTTAATGGTGGCGGAGGCTACGCAGGCTCCGGTGTTGCCGGCGGAAATGAAGGCATCGGCATCACCGCCCTTGACCAGATCCATGGCGACATTGATTGAAGAATTTTTTTTGCGGCGTATCGACAATGCGCCGGGCTCGGCCATGCCGATGACTTCGGAGGCGTGCACGATTGTGATGCGATCACTGGCGAGATCATGTTTTTTGCATTCAGCCTCCAGGATAGGGCCATCGCCGACCAGAAAGATTTTTTGAATTTGTGAATAGTGATCCAGCGCTTGTTTGGCTCCGAGAATATTGACAGAGGGCGCGCGGTCTCCTCCCATGGCATCGAGTGCGAGTTTCATATGTTTGTTAAACGAGTCCGTCCTTTCGTGCTTGTTTCCAGTAAGCGTATTCGCTGCGGTTGAAATCGATATATTCCGGTGAGAGATCACTGGTATACATCGTGTAAGTCGCTTCACCTTGGTTGAGGTGAATTTCCACGGTGAATTCTGGTTTTGCGGCGATCGCCCTGAGTTCATCCATGGGAGTGGGTGCCTGCAAGCCACCGAGGCATGCCGCTTTGCCATTAAGAAAGATATCAACCAGCTCCTCGCGAATTCGGGCGCGTGAATATCCCACGGCATGAATGATTCGTCCCCAGTTCGGATCGCCGCCGTTCCAAGAAGATTTGACCAAGGCCGATTTGCTCACAGCTTCAGCCACTTTTTTGGCGTCGAGGTAAGTCCGGGCACCTTTGACTTCCACCGTAACGAACTTCGTCACTCGCTCGCCGTCACGCACGACGGCTTTTGCCAATTCAAGCATGACGTGTTGAAGCGCTGCGCGGAAAATTTTACAGGCATGGGAATTGCGGCGTATGACGGGCATTCCCGAACGACCATTCGCAAGGACGAGAACCGTGTCGTTGGTGCTCATGTCACCATCGATGGTGATGCGGTTGAAGGAGTTTTCGACGATTTCCAGAGTCGCTTTCCGCAAGCACTCAGAGGTGAGGTTGGCATCGGTAGTAATGAAACAAAGCATGGTTGCCATACTCGGGCTGATCATTCCGGCGCCTTTCACACATCCTCCGATGCGGACCGGGTGACCATCGATCTCCACGGATATGGCGATTTCCTTGGGATGAGTGTCAGAAGTGATGATGGCAGCGGCGACATCAGCACCGTTCTTAGGACCAAGTTTTTGCACTAGCTCCGGAATCCGATTCTCAATACGAGACATGGGCATGGGCAGACCAATCACACCTGTCGAACATACGCCGATTTCAGAAGTGTTGAGTTTGAGTTCCTTAGCAGCGATTTGGCACATCGATTTAGCGTCCCGAATGCCCACCACTCCGGTGCAGGCGTTGGCGTTGCCAGAGTTGGCGATGATGGCGCGTAGATCGCCCCGACGCAGGTGGGCTTGCGATAGTTTGACCGGCGCAGCCTTGACACGGTTGGTTGTGAACGTTCCAGCGGAGACGCAAGGGGATTCAGACAATATCAACGCAAGATCCAATCGAGTGGCATCGGGGTTTTTAATTCCGCAGGAGACAGCGGAAGTGAGAAACCCGAGGGGCGCTCCAACGCCTCCTTTGATTTTAGTAAAATGTGGATCCATGTCTGTGGGTGAAGATGTTAAGAAAGTCGTTACACGGATTGCAATCCTGCTTTTTCATCCAAACCAAAAATTAGGTTGAATGACTGGATGGCTTGGCCGCCCGCTCCCTTGATGACGTTATCTTCCGCACAGGTGATAATCAGGCGCTGCGTTCGGACATCGATATGCCAGCCGATATCAATGTAATTCGTTCGCGTCACGTTTTTGGTATCAGCACAAACACCAGCGCCGAGTAGCCGGACGAAAGGCTTTTCAGCGTAGGCTCTGCTGAGTGTGTCACCTACCTGTTCCGCTGTTACGTCAGCTCTGAGCTCTGCCGTGATCGTACTGTGAATGCCCGTATTCACGGGTACCAAATGGGGGATGAATGAAATGCGAATGCTTTCACCCGCGGCATGAGAGAGTTCTTGTTCGATTTCCGCAAGGTGACGGTGTTTGGGGATTCCATAGGCACGGAGGCTTTCATTGCACTCACAAAATAGATAGGCGGTATCCGCCTTTTTACCGGCGCCACTCACACCGCTCATCGAGTTTGCGATGATGCTTTGAGGGACGATCAGTCGATCCCGAAGCAGTGGAATGAGTGGCAGTAGGATACTGGTGGGATAGCAACCAGGTGATGCAATCAGCGATGCCGCGGCAATTTCGTTAGAATAGATTTCCGCCAATCCATAGACCGCTTGTGGCAAGAGTTCCGGAGCGGGATGGGGGTGTTGATAAAATTCCTGATAGATTTCAGCATCGTGAATGCGAAAGTCGGCACTGAGGTCAATGACCTTCACACCATGGGTCAGCAGCTCTGTGGCAATCTCGGCGGCGACACCGTGCGGCAGAGCGAGAAAAGCCACCTGTGCTCCTGTGGCGGCGATGGCAGTTGCATCGGGAGCGATGAATGCGAGTTCGGCTCCATCCATGTCGCGGTAGCGAGGGAATAGAGAGGAAATCGATTTTCCGGCTTCCTGACGCGAAGTCACCGCGCAGAGTTCCACATGGGGATGCTGCAATAAAAGTCGCAACAGTTCGCTTCCCGTATATCCACTTGCACCAACGACAGCTGTTTTAATGCGTTGCATGCATGTCGTCATGGCACAAAAGCCGGAGATTGCCAATATTCATTTCTTTTTGAAAAAATCGTGAGTCTTTTTGTGTTGTAGAAATCAACTTGATCTGACGGGTTCGAAAAGCTAGAGTCATGTCGTGACGCGGTTTTCCGAAGCAGTTGGCGTCGAAGCACGGCAAGTTTGGTCGCGTCGATTGGTGGCTCTTGCCTCTCTCTGCGGGCTTTGTGCTTTTGCAACGTTGGTCTGGGAAATTGGTTGGCCGGTATCACCGCAGGTTCTGTCAAGCATTCGAGTTGTGACGTGGGGAATGGTGATATTGGCTGCACTGGTGGAATTGTCCCTGAATCTTCTCGAAAACAAAAGAGAGCATTTGCGGCGTGGCATGATTTTGCTGGCTTTACCCTTGTTCGCTGGATTGCAAATGTGGGTTGGGTCCGGCATCTGGCCTGTGTTTGATGTCATTTTTCCGCGTGCCACAGTACCTTACGTGGCCATGGGTGTGATTCAAATCAATCTGATACTTCCCACGGCGGTTCGCTTGATACGGGCGATGAGAGATCAACGTTGGTTCAATCGCATGCCCCCCGGCTTGATCGGTGTGTTGAGCTTTGCTCTTCTTGTGTCGATTGGCGCGGGATTATTGATGACCCCAAATGCCAGCAAGCACGGAATGGGTTTCATCGATGCGGTTTTCATGAGTACAAGCGCCGTCTGTGTCACCGGACTCTCCACCTTGAATGTCGAGACAGACCTGACACTCGTAGGTCAGGGAATTCTTCTGATATTGATTCAGATTGGTGGTCTCGGGGTAATGACCTTGACATATTTTCTCGCGTTGGTGGCAGGCCAGGGGATCAATTTGCGCGATCGTGTGGCATTGCGTGATTTGCTCAGTGAAGACAATCTGGGGCGCGTGAGTAGCTTCGTCTGGCACATTGTGGCAACCACGCTATTGATTGAGCTCATCGGTATTTTACTGCTGCGCTGGTTTTGGGCTGATACGCATCAGCGTCCGTCGTTTTTATGGTGGGACTGTGTTTTTCATGGGATTTCTTCATTTTGCAACGCGGGTTTCTCCACCTACGGTGACGGCTTGATGCATCCCTGTGTGAAGGAAAATCGTGCTGTGCATTCTGTTTTGATGATACTGATCGTATTGGGCGGATTTGGTTTTTCTCTGTTAACCGAATTGTCTCGATTTAGCAGCGCATGGTGCAGACGATTGTTCTTCAAGGAGAGAATGTTGATGCCTCGTCTCAGCGTGCATTGCCGACTGGCATCCACCTCGACGTTCTTTCTCTTGGTTCTCGGGGCTCTATCCTACATGTTGAGCGGCTTAACACCCTGGGAGTCGGTTTTCAATTCCGTTAGCACTCGCACGGCAGGTTTTAATATTACATCATTCGGTGCTCATGGCACCGCGGCGTTGGTGGTTTCCTGTGTTTTGATGGCAGTGGGAGGAAATCCCGGCGGAACCGCAGGCGGGATTAAAACTACGACCATGGCGATTATCTTATTGGAAATGCGTCGAATTGTCACGGGACAACGCGACCTGCAACTCTGGGATCGCAGGGCTTCTAGGGATGCTGTTGAACGAAGTTTGGCGACCCTTGCTCTGTGTCTGCTTTGGATCGCTGGCGCCTCATTCCTCGTGGGGTGCTTTAATCCGCTGGCGACAGGTGCTGATGTGGTTTTCGAATGTATCAGCGCCTTCGGAACCGTGGGGCTGACTCGTGGCCTCACCAGTTCTCTTGCGGATTCCTCGAAGTGGGTCATTGCCTTGACCATGTTTGCGGGAAGAATTGGCATATTAACTTTTGCCATGAGCTTGATGGGGCAGAAAAAAACATCCAAGGTCCGTTTGCCTGAAACACGGGTTCCATTGGGCTGAACTTCGAAAAATCAATGAAAACGAATATGAATTTTGTCATTTTAGGATTGGGAGCCTTCGGCACCAGTATGGCCCGCGAGTTAGCGGAATCCGGACATCAGGTGATGGTGATTGATAACAATGAAAATCACATCGATGCGGTCAAGGAAGTGGTCACTCTGGCTGTTCAGGGCGATGCAACAGATCGTGCCGTGTTGGTGGAGCTTGGTGTGGCCGAGGCTGATGTCGCCATCGTTGCCGTGGGAGAAAATTTTGAAGCGAGTCTCATGATGACGGCTCATTTGCAATCGATAGGAGTCAAGCGCATCTACACACGGGTATTTCATGAGGTGCAGGAACAGCTTCTCGATTTGATGGGGGTGAGTGGCAAAATCCGCGTAGAGGCATTGGCCGCGGAAATGTTCGCAAGGCATATTTCCAATCGCGCGTTTTTACGCCATTTTGTTGTCGACTCAACACATGCTGTGGTTGAGTTGCTATGCCCTACATTTCTCATCGGTAAAACGCTCAAAGAGTCCGAGTTGAGAGCGAAGCATGGTCTGAATTTGGTTACAGTGCGCCGCGCCGATTCTCATGAAACGTTGCCGGAAGAGATTCCCGTCATTGGTGGACTTCCCGGACCGGATTTTGTTTTTCAAAACGGCGATCAATTGGTTGTCTATGGATTGGAGAGTGATATCGAGAGATTTACAGGACATTGAATGTGGTGAGTGCGCTTTGGCGGAAACCTTGGAGGTATCGCATCATGAAACTCGTCATGATGTTCACCCCCTTGTGCCTGCATGCCCAGCAAATTGAGTCGACTTCCGTGGTGCCTCCGCCCAGTCCGCTGCGTTTGCCCATGAGTACAGTCTTTCGGGGTGAAGAAAAATTCCATCAGATTGTCAAAAAGGCATTGAGTGAAAACTGGCGCGCGCGTCCGATCGGGGAGCGCACATCGCTCGCTGCAAAAAGTTTATTGGGGATTCCCTACGTCAACTATACTCTGGAGGTTCATGACCGTGTGGAAAATCCGGTTGTGAATTTGACCGCATTGGATTGCTGGACATTTTATGAAAACGCACTCGGTATTGCCCGCATGCTGACCCACAAATCAGCTCCCTATACTCCACAAGATTTGATCCACATGGTGGAAATCGAGCGCTATCGCAACGGTCGATGCGATGGAAATTACCTGAGCCGCATGCATCATTTGGAGGAGGTGTTCTATGACAATCAGCGCCGAGGATTAGTGGAGAACCTATCAAAGCGCATGCCCGGAGCTCAGCGTATCAAGCGGCAGATTGAGGAAATGACAGTTCAGTGGCAAAGTTATCGTTACCTCAAAAGCAATCCGTCGCTCCTCGCGCCGATGGCGGAGATCGAGAAAAGGGTGTCGGCGCTACCAGTGTATCACGTGCCTAAAGCGAATGTTATGGCTGCAGAGCAATACCTCTTCGAGGGGGACATCTGCGCCATCACCACCCACTCGCAGCAACAATACACCAGTCACGTCGGCCTGATCATGAGGCACCAGGGGAGGGCTCATTTTGCTCATGCTACCTCGAGCAAGTCAAAAGGCCGACGCACGGTGCTCGACAAACCCATCGCTGAGTATCTCGCAGAAAACACTCAACATGCAGGGATCGTTGTCTGTCGCCCCAAAGAATTGCCGTTTCAGAGAGAGAATCGGTAGAACATTAAAGACAGATAAGGGAAAATCAATGTCCCAAAACAAGTTGGACGCTACCCGTCAGTTACGGCGGGCAGCGCCAACTAGGCTATGATACTCCGACAGAAAATTTACTCTATTGCAGATAATAAAGCACAAGCATGATTCGTGCCAACCTTCAAGTCTTTCATGCAATCAATCCGACGCAAACGCTGAACAACCTGGTATGAAAAAAATTGATTCGACTATTGTATCAAACAGGTGCATCCCTTGCTCGCAGCATGGTCGCTAAACGCATCGTTTTTGCCGGAAAAGTTCAGGGTGTCGGTTTTCGCTACGCGACGAAAGACATCGCCAGGTCGTATGATGTCTGTGGGTGGGTGAAAAACATGCCTGATGGCACAGTGGAGCTTCAGGTTATGGCGGAAACTGTCAGCGAATTGGAAAGTTTTCTGAGCGAGTTAACGGAAGAATCCTCGGTGGCTCATCATATTCAATCCATGCATATCCAGGTGATTCCTCCGCTAGAAGGGGTCAAAGGTTTCCGTATCGAGCGTTAAGCCAGGCCGATTGTCCCGCGCACTGGTAAACGTTCAAGAATGTGGATTTTTTTACAATCTTTGTTTGGTTGTCGCGCGTTTTTTCGCTTTACTGGTGCGGGCGATTGATTTCGTTCGATCCACAGATCATCTATCAGTATTATGGGACGCGCATTTGAATGCAGACGAAGGGCCAAGGAAGCACGTTGGGACAAGATGTCCAAAGTGTTTCCTAAAATGGCAAAGTTGATTACGATGGCAGCAAAAGACGGGGGGGCAGATCCGATGACGAATGCGAAACTTCGTCTCGCCATTGCGAATGCCAAAGCTGCCAATCTGCCGAAGGACAATATCGAGGCGGCGATCAAACGTGCGTCAGCCAAGGATGCACAGGACATCGTGGAGGTCAATTATGAAGGTAAAGGTCCGCACGGGGTTTTGGTTTTTGTGGAATGTGCGACTGATAATTCAAATCGCTCGGTGACCAATATCAAAACCTACTTTAACAAGAATGGCGGCCAGATGGTTCCCAGTGGATCGTTGGAATTCCTGTTTTCTCGAAAAGCAGCCGTGGAATTCGAACTTGCTGAGGGAATGGACCTTGAGGAAGTGGAGTTGGCTCTTATTGATGCAGGACTTGAGGAATTGGTGGTGGATGAGGATCTGGTGACTGCATTTGCGGATTATTCGAGCTTCTCCACGCTGACCCAGGCATTTGAGCAGTTGGGCATTGTTGTCAAGAAGGCTGAGTTGCGAAGAGTTGCCAGCAATCCAGTGGAGCTCACGGAAGATCAGCTGGAAGAGGTGGAAAAACTGATCGACAAAATCGAGGATGATGATGACGTCCAAGCGGTGTTTACGAACATTGCTTGATTCTTTTCTGCTAAAAATCAAAAAGCGCCATGTTTTGCATGGCGCTTTTGCTTTTCAGCGATGGTGACAATTGTGCGGAAAATCACTGACCACCAGCTGCGGCTTTTTGCTGCTCGATACGCGCTTGAATGCTGGCCTTCATTTTGTCGGCGTTCTGTGCGATTTGGCTGTTGGGGTAATCTTTGGCAACGCTGTCAACAATGGCATGTGCCGCCGTCACATCGCCTTTTTCCATTGGTCCAGCAAGACCTACTTGAAGTGTCATGCCTACTTTGAAATTTTCCGGTGTATTGGGATTGTCTTTGATGTAAGTTTTCACTGTTTCGAGAGCCTTGTCGAACTCCTTCTTTTTCATCAGTGGTTGAATGGTCCCGCCCATGAACTTTTGAATGCCGGCCATCGCTTCCTGTTCGGCCAACTTTTTCGCGGCGGCTTCTTTGCGCTCTTTGGCGAACCCCGTAGTATCATTTTTGTCGAGTTGGGTGATTTTCTCAAGCACGTCACTGTAGCAGCTGTCGACCAAGTCTTCGTCTAGCAATTTGAGAGCCT
Organism: Akkermansiaceae bacterium; assembly: GCA_049240965.1. Lineage (GTDB taxonomy): Bacteria > Verrucomicrobiota > Verrucomicrobiia > Verrucomicrobiales > Akkermansiaceae > UBA956. The sequence goes on along the minus strand of JBMLRP010000066.1, from coordinate 6,289 downwards.
CAACCAAAGCCTTGGCTTTTTCTTCGTCAGTTTTTGCGGCCTCAGCCTTGGCAAAGGCTTCGTCGCGTTTCTGACGGACGGCACGCAGTTCGTCGAGATGCGCGACATATTTTTCTGCTCCCCCGGGCTGATAACCGGTTTTTGCATATGGTTTGCCGCTTGTATCGCAGAGCAAAATGGATGGAAAACCTTGGATCTGAAACTTTTTCTGCAAAGCCTCATTCTGCTCTTTGAGTTTGGCATTGAGCTCCTTCTTGCGAGGGAAATCCAGTTCTACCATTACGAATTTGTCTTTCGTGCCCTCCTTGAAGGCGGTTTGTGAGAAGACTTCTTCGTTCAGTTTGATGCACCATCCGCACCAATCGGAACCAGTGAAATCCAGAAGCAGATCTTTCTTTTCATCCGTTGCGGTTTTTTTGGCAGCTTCGAAATCCGTGACCCAGCCTTCGCCACCAGCATGCAGGGGTTCCAGGAGTGTCAAGCACATGGCAAGTGCCGCTAGCAATGTATGTTTTTTCATGATTGTTTGTAAAAAGGAGTTCCTATTCTGCTTTGTAACTTTGAAAAGTCGAGTGGTTTTTCTCTTGCCTGCTCTTGCCCTGGTTTCTGCTCGTTATGGTTTCGCAAGCATAGGAAGGATCAGAGTTTTGATGTTCGATGGGAATCAACGATCAAAGGAAGTCACGGGCCGAAATTGGATACGGTCACCCGCTTTGAACAAGGTGCATTGGTCCTGCGGAGCTGATGGATCGAACAGCTTTTCCCGGATACGCCCGATCAAATTCCATCCTCCGGGGGTAGGGAGCGGGTAGATGCCGGTCTGTTCGCCACCAATGCCCACCGAGCCGGCAGGGATGCAAACGCGTGGGGTGTCGAGCCGAGGTGTAAAGAGGCGTTGAGAGAGCCCACTCATGTAGGGAAAGCCGGGTGCAAAACCGAGGAAGTGGACCCGATAGATCGGCTCGCTGTGCAAGCGGATGACTTCTGACTCTGTTAGACCGCAGAATTCCGATACACGGCGCAAATCCAAGCCATCATAGCAGACGTCGATGACCTTGATATTTGGCATGTGAATCGGAAGGCTCAACCAGGAGAAAGACGGAGCTTCGTCGGGACAGTTCCCTAGTTCGAATTCCAATAGCACGCGAGTATAGGAAAATGTCGATTCGATCAAGTGCTCTGGTGGTCGTGTTTCCAGTTGCTTGCGAATGACTGCCGCGGTTTCCCAAGCACGATCGGAAATTTCAGCAGCGAATTCAATCATCCAAGCATCACTTCCATAGCGAAATGATCGACAGGGAATGGTGGTCAAGAAATCACTGTTCACGGAAAATTCCTATTGCGCTTCTCAAAATCAGCAAGAGTAAAAAAGTTGAAACTTTATAGCAGAAGACTGGAAAAATTGGAGGAAAAATCACATGGAACAAAAAACGCCCACCGCAGTATTGCAGTGGGCGTTGATTTATCGTGCTTGGGAAATCTACTCTCCCAGGCCGAAGCGCACGTAGCGGCGCAGTGTGAGAGTGTCGCCCAACTCTTTGCCTTTGGCTTCAAGCAGTGCTTTTACGGTGACTCCCGGGTCTTTGACAAAACCTTGCTCCAGCAGGCAGTTTTCGGCGAAGAACTTCTTCATCATGCCGGGCAGAATCTTATCGAGCATGGCTTCTGGTTTGCCTTGTTCGATCATTTGCGCACGATAAATGGCTTCCTCAGCAGCAACTACTTCGGCGGAGATGTCCTCACGGGCAAGACCACGGGGATTGAGTGCTGCGATGTGGAGGGTGATGTCCTTGATCAAATCACGGAAGCCATCAGTACCGGCTGTGCCCACGTTGGTGGTGCCGATTTCTACCAGCACTCCTACCTTACCACCCATGTGGATGTAGGAAGCAATCGCGCCCTCGCCTTGAGCTTCGTATCGAACGTATTTGCGGAACAGCAGGTTTTCGCCGATTTCGGTGATCTTTGCTTTGATCGTGTCCTCAATGCTCAGCCCGTTGCTGACTACGGAATTCGCGGCTGCAATGTCAGCAGCGCTGGACCCGATCAGAGCATCGGCGATCCCGGCAACGAAGCCTTGGAAGTTTTCGTTTTTCGAAACAAAGTCGGTTTCGCAGTTGACTTCAAGCAAAATGCCCGATTTGCCATCGGCTGAGATGCGTGCGGTGATGGTGCCTTCGTTGGCCTCGCGGTCAGCTTTCTTGGCAGCTTTGGCTATGCCTTTTTCGCGGAGCAGGGTGATGGCGGCATCGAGGTCGCCATTGGTTTCTTCGAGCGCGCGTTTGCAGTCCATCATGCCCGCGTTCGTTTTGTCGCGGAGCTCTTTTACAGTAGCAGCAGTAATCATAGAGTAGTGAGTTGGTGGTTGTTAGGAAAAAAAAGGGCGGCGCTGAGTTGCTCAGGCCGCCCGATGTGATGAGGGATCAAGCCTTGGAGGCGACAACGATCGCGTCAACCAGGTTCTGAAGGATGATGCGGATCGAGCGGATGGCATCGTCGTTGCCAGGGATGGGGTATTCCACTTTGGATGGATCCGCGTTGGTGTCAACGAGGGCAACGATCGGGATTTTCAGGCGGCGAGCCTCAGCTACGGCGATGGACTCGCGAGCCGAGTCAACGATGACGATAGCGTCGGGTGCCTTTTCCAAGTTGCGGATACCGCGCAGGTTGCGCAGAAGTTTCTCGCGCTCGCGGCCAAGTGCTGCGAGTTCTTTTTTGGACATGGCCTTGAATTCCGGTTGTTTCTCAATATTTTCCAGGTATTTCAGGCGCTCAACACTCTTACGAACGGTAGCCATGTTGGTCAACATGCCGCCGAGCCAACGATGGTTGACGTAATTTTGATTGGTGGCTTCCGCGGCTTCACGAACGGCTTCTTGAGCCTGACGCTTGCAACCGACGAAGAGAATCTTTTTGTTTTTGCTGGCAAGGCCGGCAAGGAAGTCAGCGGCTTTGTCGAGGCATTTGACGGTTTTTTCGAGGTTGATGATGTAAATCCCGCTCTTATCTTTTAGGAGATAAGGCTTCATCTTGGGATTCCATTTTTTTGTTTGGTGACCGTAGTGAACGCCAGCGTCCACCATTTCAGAGATAAGTTCGTTGATCATATTGGTTGAGGTTGTCCCTTCTTAAAGCAGAAAGGGCGCTTTTGAAAGATCCGCCGCTCGGTTCCCTTCGATCTTCCGTGGTTGATGGGCAGCGCAAGAAGGGGTCGCGAAAATAGGGAGACTGCGCGGTTTGGCAAGTAAAAAGCGAGATTTTTTCGGAAAAACGGTGATTTTCGCTCGGGTAAATTGGCGTGTGCAAAGTTACTGCAACGTTTTTTCGGCAAGCTGTGCGTAAGCCCCTTGTTTTCCCATGAGCTCCTCATGGCTGCCACTTTCGACGATTTGTCCTTCCTGCATCACGTAGATGCAATCCGCTTTTTGCACGGTCGAGAGCCGGTGGGCGATGACAAAGCAGGTGCGCTTGCTGCGAAGTCGTTCCAAGGCCTCCTGCACCAGCCGCTCGGTTTGATTGTCGAGAGCGGAAGTCGCCTCATCAAGCAGAAGTAGCGGCGGGTTTTTCAATAGCGCGCGGGCAATCGACAAACGTTGTTTTTCCCCTCCGGAAAATCGAACACCCCGCTCACCGGCAATGGTGTCGAGCCCATCGGGGAGCTGCTTCACAAAGGCGCTGGCGTTGGCTGCATCGAGCGCCTGCCAGATTTCGTCGTCGGTGGCGCCGGGCTTTGCGATTTGTAAATTCTCGCGCAGGCTGGTGTTGAATAGAAAATTTTCCTGTGTCACAAAACCCGTCTGATCACGCAGCCATTCTTTTGAGACATCGGTGATCGGTATTTCGTCGATCCAAATGGTGCCATCGGTCGGCTCGTAAAATCGGCTCAAAAGGTTCAACACTGTCGATTTCCCTGCTCCGGTAGTCCCCACCAGTGCGATGGTTTGTCCGGGGCGCGCCTGCAAACAGAGATCTCGCACCGCTGTGGTTTCAGCGAAGTAGGAAAAACACACTTTGTCAAAACGTATATGACCGCGGAATGTTGCCGGGCGTAAACCTTCGGTCAAATGGCTTTCACCAGGCGTATCGATGATGGCGAAAACACGCTTCGCCGCAACCACACCGCGGGTGAATGTTTGCGCCAGGCTGTTGATGCGCGAGATCGGGTCGAATAAAAACCCCCAAGCTACAAGAAATGACATGACTACGCCGGCACTGAGTCTGCCTTCGATGGTCCACCATGCGCCGAATGCCACCATGAGGATGATTCCTGATTCCGCGATGAGGGAAACGCCTGGCCAGACCAGGGATTGTCCTTTCATCACCTGGCGTTGCGTTTCGCCCACCTTGCGCGAGGCTGTATCGAATTGCTCCAATGCCTCAGGCTCCACGGTGTAAGCTTTGATTTGCCGGATGCCTGCGAGGTTGTCATGCAGCAATGCATGGAGAGCGGATGATGCTTCAGAGGAAGCTTTCCACATCGGCTCTGATCTCCGCGACCACCATGAAGTGAGTAGCCCGATGAAGGGCAGGGGCATGAGCGTGACCAGCGCAAGTTCCCATGAGTGATACATCAGATAGGCCAGCACGATGACAAATTGCAACAAAGCGGCAAGCGTTTGATCGATGCCATCGATCACCACGCGGTCCATGGTGGGAACGTCATCGGCCACACGTGACATGATTTCTCCGGACGAATGGGTATCGAACCATTTGACCGGCAATCGTTGGAGTTTGTCATAGAGTTCCACCCGGATCAGATGGGTGATACGCATTTCTAACAGATTGTTGCAATAAGTTCGAAGTGTAAAAAGTGATTGCCTGAGAGCGATGGCGACGACTCCCAGAAGAGCAGTAGGAAAAATCAAATCGTAACGTTTTTGTGGAATAATCACATCGATGAAACGCATGGTCACGGATGGTAGAACCAGCACCAGTGATGTGCATGATACCGCAAGAATCAGGGATAGCAGACTCGCCAACGGAAAACGCATGGTGTGGCGGATGATGCGGTGGAAGGTGGACATGAAGACACTATGTGGCAGATGCGATCCTGCCTCAAGCTCCGAGCGCTGGATACGGCAACGTGCTGAAAAATGCGGGCATAAAAAAACCACCCGAAGGTGGTAATTTTGCATGATGTATCGCCTGTTGGCGACCCGTATGGGAGTCGAACCCATCTTGCCAGAATGAAAATCTGGAGTCCTAACCGATAGACGAACGGGTCATGCTTTGGTTGGGGGCGCAGAGATTCGCAGAAAATTTACCGATGGCAAGAAAAAATGATGAAAAAATGATTTTTTTCATCATGTGGAACCATCACATCAACGGGATGACAAACTGATGCAGAAACGCACGAGTTCCTCGGCATGAATCCACCAAGCGGCGAAAAAAGCGCCGATCAGGAATGTGCCCGATGCGATACAAATCATCGTGAGCAGTACGAAGATGTTTGAGAGGTAAATGAAGACCAAAGAAAAAAACGTATCGTTTTCCTTGAGGTCGGGTTGATCGCGCGGGATCATCCAGATCGTCCACCACAGATGAAATGACCAACTGAGACCGATCCAGGAATACAAAAGCATGTTTGAATACCATGGCAGGCTGATGCTCCAGCTGAGAAACCCGTAGATCGCGATACCGGTAATGCACCAGATCGGAACGAAATAGGGGGAGAGAGAGATGAGGATATTCGACTTGTTCGTTGCGATGTAACCTCCCTCCGGGGACACCTTGATATCGGTGACTTGTCCTCGGTAGAGAAAAACAAAACATGCGTGGGTGAATTCGTGACCTAATACATAGAGATACAAAAAGGCACGGCGAAAGAAACCCATACTAAGAAGTGCAATCATCACAGCGCTGCCAATGCCAAAAAATAAAAACTTCTCGGAGCGCCAGAATGATTGATGCAACTCCTCATGTGAGAGCACTGTCACGAAAGTGTAGGTGGTGATCAGGCACACCGGCAGTAACACCAAAGCAATCAGCCATCGTATCAACCGACTGCCCAAACCCAATTCCATTTCCGCAAATTCCTGTTGCTGGGCAAGTGTGGCCTTGATGTGCCGGAATGATCGTGAATTCGTGGGCTGGTTGGCCACCAGTCGCGCGCGAAATCCCGCCGCACGCAATTGATCAACGAAGGAAGATGTCGGACGCGATACATTACGCGTCCTTTTGCGTGGCAATTCGAGTTTGTTGCGACGACGTGACATGACTTACTGCAGGAAAGTGAATAATCAACATGCCTGAAGGAATCAAGGCGGAATTTTGGATCGCGGCGCAGGAA
>JBMLRP010000065.1:0-1571 GCA_049240965.1 Akkermansiaceae bacterium | reverse complement strand
GCGGATATGCCGACCACCTTAAAAAAGAGGAACGCCCTAGCAGCCTGTCGGACTTGATGCTTTAAGTTGGCCTAGTTCTTGCTGTGCAATTTGATATGGCAAAATTCGTCAACATCGACCGTGATACACCCATGCTGCTTCCCCCTGACATGCGAGACTGGGTCCCAAGCAATCATCTCGTCCATTTCATGATCGATGCCATTGAGTCGGTGGATACATCCATGGCTCAAATCAATCATCGGGGCACCGGCAGTGAGCAATATCCTCCAGCCATGCTTTTGGCGCTTTTGGTTTATTCCTACTGCACGGGAATATTTTCCAGTAGGCAGATTGAGCGCTCCAGCCACACCGATGTGTCCGTGCGCTTTGTGTGTGCGAATACCCATCCCGACCATGACACCATTTGCACATTCCGGCGAAATAACGGCGCGCTCCTCCATCGAGCATTTGGCCAGATTTTGGAAATGGCCGCGCAGTGCGGTGTCTTGAAAGTCGGGCAGGTTACCGTCGCCATCGATGGCACGAAAGTTTTGGCAAACGCCAGCAAGCACGCTGCTGTGAGCTATGGCCACGCCGAACAAAAGCTCAACGATCTGGACATGGAAATCAAAGAGCTGCTGGCAAAGGCCGAGCAAGCCGATTCCACGCCACTTCAAGACGGATTGACGATTCCCGATGAGGTCCAGCGGCGCGAGGAACGCCAAGCGGCATTGCGGCGCGCCAAGGTGGAAATGGAGGCGCGAGCCTATGCGCGATTCCAAGCAGAATCGGCCCAATACGAGGCAAAAATGGCCGCCCGCGAAGCTCTTGTGGATAGTGGAAAAAAGCCACGCGGTCGCGCACCCGAAGCTCCGAGCGCAGCACCTGAAGCGAAAGACCAAGTCAATTTCACCGACGAGGAAAGCCGTATTATGAAAACCAAAGACGGCTTCCAGCAATGCTACAACGCCCAAGCGGGAGTCGAGACCGACTCTCGTTTGATCGTCGGCCAGCGCGTGAGCCAATCACCCAACGACAAGCAGGAACTGGCAGAGGACTTGAAAGCCGTGAAAGAAAATGTGTGCCCCGCCATTGTGCTCGTGGATAGCGGCTTTGTGAGCGAATCGGCCGTCTCAACTGTTGAGGCGGAAAATCCCGGCCTTGAAATTCTTGCCGCGATGAAACGCGAGCCGCATGGACGCACCGTCAAGCAATTGGAGAAGAGCGAAAATCCCGAACCTCCGCCAGAGGATGCCGATTTTGGAGACAAGATGAAGTATCGAACATCTACCGCATCCGGACGAGCGCTCTACAAGTTGAGACAGCAGACAGTGGAACCCATCTTTGGAATTATCAAAGAAGCGATGGGATTCCGGCGATTTTCACTACGAGGGCATGCAAAAGTGAGTTTGGAATGGAATCTGGTTTGCCTGGCCTACAACCTCAAACGCCTCCACATCGTTGGAGCCAAGCTCCGCGCGGCATGATGGAGGCAAGAACCGGCTCCTTTGATAAAGATGAAGCTCCGATGACCGAATGTAGCCCTGCAAAAATCAAAAGACCCAGTTTTTTAAAAATGAGAAATCCGGATT
>JBMLRP010000064.1:0-1439 GCA_049240965.1 Akkermansiaceae bacterium | reverse complement strand
GCAAAGGCGACGTGAGTCTCATTCAACAGTTCTACCAAAAACGTCTGGCTCTGGCGTGGCGCGAATATCTGGAAGACTACAAGCTCGACATCGTCCCGGGCGGCTACCTCAAAGGCGAAACGTGGGACGGCGAGGCAGGAGTTGATGCGCAAGGACGATTGGTTCCAGCTGGTGAGCCATGCGCATGTCCGCTTCGCATTCTCACGGTCGATTGCCAGATGGACCACTTGTTTCTTGTCGTTCGCGCATGGGCCGAGGACGGATCCAGCCGCCTGATGTGGAATGAGCGTGTGCTAACGTTCACCGATGTGCAAACCGTGCAGGAACGATTCGGCATTCACCCGAACTTAGTTTTTATCGATGCGGGCTACGCCACCTATGACGTCTACCGCGAATGTGCCGCTCACGGATGGACCGCTCTCATGGGCGACAAGCGGGCGACATTCACCCACAAGGTCAAGGGCCGCAAATCGATCGAGAGGTTCTATTCCCCTCGTCGAAAAGTTGTTTTAGGTCGCGGGCAAACATGTTCGGTGTTCTATTGGTCGAACCTCAACATCAAGGACACCCTCGCGCGCCTGCGTCGAAATCAAAACCCTGATGATGGACCGGTCTGGGAAGTTCCTGATGATATCGATGAGGACTATCTCGCGCAGATGGAAAGCGAGCACCGTATCAAGAAGAACGGCAAGTGGATGTGGGAACGAATCGGTTCACGACCGAACCACCTTTTTGATGCCGAATCCATGCAGGTCGCCGCTGCCACCATGCTTAAGATCGTCGGTCGAGAAGCGCTGGACTCAACAGCAGTTGACATCCCTGACGAGGAGCCATGAGTAAATTCAGCGACTGGTTCGATTCCCAGAAATTTCAGCACTTCAGCGCGAGTGAGTTCGAATCCTATTTCGCGGCGCAACGAAAAGGGGTGAAGAATAGCACGCCGCCTCGCGCCCTGTGGGAAAACATCATCCCGACGCTTCGCATTGTCGATGAACTGCGTGATTCTTATGGCAGACCATGCCGTATCCTCAGTTCCTACCGCTCACCTGAATACAACAAGGCTGTCGGCGGTGCACAATTCAGCCAGCACAAAGAATTCACCGCGCTCGACATTACCTTCGATGGCTTGAGCATTCAGCGGGTCTATGAACGACTCATCGCATGGCGCAAGGCAGGAAAATTCGTGGGTGGTCTTGGGCTGTATCCATCCTCGGGCTTCGTTCACATCGACACACGAGGTCGTAATTCAACCTGGGAAGGAAAGTAATCGATGGCTCGCGGACTTTTTATCACCGGCTTTAGCGTCGCAGAAGTTCTCGCCATCCAGCAGAAAGCCAAACAACTCCTACTGGAAGGCAAGACCATCATGAACTGGAACGATGCGGAAACATCCGTCTCGAAGCAGTTCACGATGCCCGTTGACCAAGTGCTGGAGGAAT
>JBMLRP010000063.1:0-33086 GCA_049240965.1 Akkermansiaceae bacterium | reverse complement strand
CTTAGTCATTTCGGGCACAGACGCAAGCAGATTTTCCTGCATTTTGTCTGTCCCTATGCTAGGCGTAACGACTTCTTCCAACCCCTTTTGGGACTCCTTCCCGGTGTCATTCCAGGTAAAGGTATCTACCTAGACCATAAGCCATTGTTGCGCCTCCGATAACTATGAGAGAGATCGATACTATCACCGACAAAGAAGAGTGCCGGATTGGCATGGGTGGGATAACACGGGTGGAAACTAGTAGAATATCTCCTTGCCTCATGAACAAGCCAGCGCCGGCGACTGTGCAACCAATTACCATTATTAGAGACGATTCTGGGTCACGTGCCATGAATCTGGTAGCACGGTGCATTACGAGCAAACTTCCCGCGAGACCACCGAGGAATGCACCAAACAAACCTTGTAAAATTACGGATAGTCAATCGGCATTCTGCTTGTGCATTTTTTTAGCGAACCGTTTCAATTCGTAGTCTTATGCGTGGTATATCACGTATCAGTGGCGGCTGAACTAAAACGCAAAAATCCTGATAGCACAAGGAATTTCAGAGGAACCTGTTCGTACATCAGGTCATTGTTCAGGTTTGCGGAAACAGGAAAGAGCGAGTTGATATACGGTCGCAGCAGGTCCTGTTTGGCTCATTTGGGTGAGGAAAATCATCACGCGTAATGTCGGCTGCCCTTGATGCGGCGAATCAGTCGATTCGCTGTTGAAAGAACGCCTGTTTCAACAAGCCCGGCGGGGATGATGGATTTCCCGCTTGGCGATGGGGGGATTTGCGTTTAGGTTCGCGCGCCATGCATGCCTTTTCCTACATCGACGGCCAACTCCATTGCGAAAACGTCCCGCTTCAAGCACTTGCCGACCAGCACGGCACCCCGCTCTATGTGTATTCCGGCAACACCATTCTCGATCACTACCGCCGCCTCGACCTCGCGCTTCAGGGTTTGGATCACGAAGTGGCGTATGCAGTGAAGGCAAACTCAAACCTTTCAGTGCTGCGTTTGTTGGCCAAAGCAGGCGCAGGTTTTGACATTGTTTCCGGTGGAGAACTCTACCGCGTGATCAAAGCCGGTGGCGATCCGGCACATTGCACCTTCGCCGGTGTGGGCAAGACGCGAGATGAAATCGTCTACGCACTGCAGCAGGGCATCTACTGCTTCAATGTTGAATCAGAGGCGGAACTGGCCTATCTCAATCATGTGGCCGGTGAGCTTGGCATGGTGGCTCCTGCCGCGGTTCGCGTGAATCCCAATGTGGACGCCAAGACACACAAATACATTTCCACCGGAAAGTCGGAGAACAAATTCGGCATCGACTTTGACGCCATCGAGGCGCTCTACGACAAAGCCGCCGCGGAATGGAAAAACGTGCGCATGCGCGGTCTGCAAATGCACATCGGCTCCCAACTCACTTCGGTGCATCCCTTTGTAGAAGCAGTCAAAAAAGTCAAACCACTGGCCCATGAGCTCAAAGAAAAACACGGCATTGAGTTCTGGTCCATCGGTGGTGGTATTGGCATCGTTTATCACGACTCCCTCGCCTCCGGCCAGTTGGAATGGTGGCAGCAGAAAGATCAGGAAACCAAACCTCTGACCATCGAGGAATACGGCGCTTCCGTGGTGCCTTTGTTGCAGGATTTGGGGTTGAAAATTTTGTTAGAGCCGGGTCGTTATATCGTTGGCAACGCCGGTGTTCTTCTCACCCGTTGTCTCTACGAGAAAAAAGGTAGTGCCAAGACCTTCAAGATCGTGGACGCCGGCATGAATGATTTGATCCGCCCCGCACTGTATGAGGGCCATCACGAAATCGCGCCTCTCATGGAAAAATCCGGTGATTTGGTGAAAGCCGATGTCGTCGGTCCGATCTGCGAGAGTGGTGACTTTTTCTGCCAGGACCGTGCCATGCAGGACTTCCAGCCCGGTGACGTGATCGCATTGCTCTCGGCCGGTGCGTATGGCTTTGTGATGGCAAGCAATTACAATACACGACCACTTCCCGCTGAAATCCTGGTCGATGGCGATCAAGCAACACTGGTGCGCAAACGCCAGACGCTTGATGACGTGCTGGCTGGCGAAGTCTGATCACGGTGTTTGGCCTGATTCCGGTTCCTTGCCGTCCAGCACGCAGGCAACGCACAAGTCGCCGCTGACATTGATCATGGTGCGAAAGCGGTCGAGGAACCAATCGATGGGGATGAGCAAGAGACTGTAGTGCAGTGGCAAACCGACGGCCGTGAGCACAAGCGTCATCGTCAACATGCCCGATGAAGGAATGCCAGCCGCGCCAAGTGAGGCCGCCATGGCGCAGAGCACGATGATCAATTGTTCACCCAGAGAAAGATCCATGCCTGTCAACTGCGCGATGAACAAAGCCGCCATGGATTCATAAAGTGCCGTGCCATCATTGTTGAAATTGGCGCCCACGAGCGCGCCGAGATTGGCGGATTGTTTGCGTAGTTTAAGATTGCTGCGAAGACATTCATAAGTCACCGGCATTGTGGCGGTCGAACTGGAAGTGGAAAATGCCATCACCAGCGCATCGCGGCAGTGACGGATCAGCAGGCGTGGCGTCACCCAGGATTGCAGGGAAACGCGTGTCATGTAATAAACAAACTGCAAACCCAGAGCCAGCAAGACGGCGACGACAAGCCAGAGCAGATGGAAAAACGAACGAAAGCCATTGTTTCCCACTTCCGCCGCCACCACGCCCATGACAATCAATGGCACCAGTTGTACCACCCAGTGTAGGATCGTGATAAAAGCATCCATGAAAACCTTCACCGTTGTGGCGGTGGCATGAATGTCCGGCGAAACTTTGCGCAATGCCAAGCCTAACAAAATTGCCAGCACCACAACGCCGAGCACGTTGCCATCGGTGAACGGACCAAGCACCGTTTTGGGGAGACGCTCCAAAATTTGATAGATGCTGTCGGTTAGTTTGCTCTCGCTGGCTTTTGCCTGCACTGTTTGGATCGTGTCCTTGAGTGTTACGGCCTGCTGTTCCACGACGGTGCGTTCTTCCTGCAATGCATTGCGTTTCCCCGGTTGCAGCACATTTGCCACGGTCATTCCAATAACGATGGCGGCGATCGTATTGGTCACAAGCAGTCGAATCAATTGCGGGGTTTTTCCTTTTTCGATCCGCGCCCCCGCCAGTGCGTGAACGATGGCAAAGAAAGCAACGGGGGCGGCCAACATCTGCACCAAACCCATCAGGATACCTCCCGGTTTGGCTAATGCAGCGGCTTGGGGCCCTTGCCAAAATCCGATGGCGGCACCGAGCATCATGCCGATGAGTGTGCGCAAATAAAGAGGCCACAGTTGCCAACGACGGAGCAAATCAATCATTGCGTCCACACTATCCGTGACATCCGCTCTGGCAACTGCAAAAAAACGCAGAGCACCCAGCTGAAAGATCCTGATTTTTGTTAGGGTAACTGGGAGTGGAAATGATGCATCCCGCCATCCAACAACGCAAGGCACGACGGTTCCTGACCGGAATCCTGGCGCTTTATGGCATGCAGGGTTTGCTTGTCGCGCAAGAGCTCACTCCACGCGTCGAGGTAGCCACCAAACCCGGAGCCAAATGGGTGGCGATGGAAACCCGCACTCTCGATACTCTCGCAGGGAAAAATGGCATTCCCGAAGATACCGGATTGAGCCCGTATGGCGGCATGTCATCACGACGCGAAAAAGCTACCGGTTTTTTTCATACGGCCAAGGTTCATGATCGATGGTGGTTGGTGGATCCGGAGGGTTGTCTTTTCCTGCATCGTGGCGTTTCCTCGGTCACGCGGCTGAATACGGCCGGCGCGCGCGAGGCCTTGGAACAAAAATACCGAACGGCGGAGACTTGGGCGGAGAGCACCACCACACTGCTGCGCCATCACGGCTTCAACGGCTTGGGTGCATGGACGGATACCAATCAGATGCGTGCGGTAAAACAACCATTGGTCTATACCAAGATCTGGAACTTCATGTCCGCTTATGGGAAAAAACGTGGTGGCACCTATCAGAAATCAGGTCACACCGGTTATCCCAACGACTGCATTTTTGTTTTTGATCCGGAATTTGAAATATTTTGTGAGGCACACGCACGACAACTGATCCAGCATCGGAATGACCCTTGGTTGCTGGGACATTTTTCCGATAACGAACTTCCTCTGAAAGAAGATGCAGTGAAGAAATTCCTTGCCTTGCCACCAGAAGATCCGGGGCATCGAGCGGCATGGAAATGGTTGCGAGAACGCCGGGGCGAAAAAGTCAGCGTGAAGGAAATTCAGTCTTCCGATCAATCGGCGTTCCTGGAATTCATGGTGGAGCGTTATTTTCGCATCGTAGCAAAATCCATCAAAAAACACGATCCAAACCATTTATACTTGGGTTCTCGATTTCATGGCAGTGCGTTACGCCATCCGGAAATTTTCCGTGCCGCGGGGAAACATGTCGACGTGGTGTCGGTGAATTATTACCACGCGTGGTCTCCGGATGCCAAACGCATGAGCATGTGGGCGGATGAGTCAAAAAAACCGATCATCATCACCGAGTGGTATGCGAAGGGTGTGGATTCCGGCATGAAAAACACCAGTGGCGCCGGGTGGTTGGTGAAAACCCAGCGGGATCGCGGGCTGTTTTATGAAAATTTCACGCTCGGGCTGCTGGCATCAAAACAATGCGTGGGCTGGCATTGGTTCAAGTATATCGACAACGATCCTGCCGATGCGAAAGCGGATCCATCCAACACGGACTCGAACAAAGGTATGCTTAGCAACCGCTACGAAGCCTATCCGCCCTTGCTGCAATCGATGAAAACCATCAATACCCGAGCCTACGGCATTGTTGATTGGTTTGATCGCACTCGCGCGAAATGATCGATATCAGGGCGTTGATCCATCCAGCATGATGAGTCAAAATTTTCTTTCCGTTTCATCTCACAGATCCGGCCAGTCGTGTTTGGGATAGCGGCCGGCCAGATCTTTTTTCATTTGTTTGTAACCAGAATTCCAGAAGCTGGGCAGGTCCTTGGTCATTTGCCAGGGACGTTGGTTGGGCGCGCAGATATGTACCAAGAGCGGCAACTTGCCGCCGCAAATGCGCGGTGTTTCTTTGGTGCCGAAGAGGTGCTGCACTTTCACCGCGATGTAGGGATCTCCCTCCACGGGATAATTGATTTTCGCACGGCGATCCGCAGAAAGTTTGAGCCACTCCGGTGCGTTTTTTTCTAACAACTGGTGCTGCGCATAGCTTAACCAATCGCGCAACACCGGCCACACAGCAGCCTCCTTGATGTCTTTGTAGGCAACGCTGCCATGGCAAATCTGTGCGATCGCCGCTACCCGGTCCTCGTGCGACCAGGCGGGCAGACCAAGTTCCGGCATGTGATGCGAAAGCAAATTGAGGCGTGCGGTCCACTGCTCCACCGCATCGTCCCAGTTTTTCAAGGTCAACTCGCCGCTGATCACTCGCTCGGCGAGCATTTCCGCAGCATACGATAGATTCACTCCTTGGTCACTCTCCTTGCTCTCCAGAATCAGATCACGGAACTTCACCTCCTTGCGCGCAACGACCCGCTTGCGCATGTCGTCCCAAGCCACGCCATCGGTGAGTTGGATTTCCGTGGGAAATATCTCTTTCAGCCAGTCGAGTTCGATTGCCGTGGCGCGACGCAAGTGCACGGTGACATCGCGCCCTTCCACTTCCGTCATTTCCACGGCAATGAAAGCACTGGCATGTTTGGCAATCGATTGATCATCCAGCTTGCCACGACGCTGACCACTCACCCGGCAGGCCAGGGTTCCGGCACTCAGTCGCACCGCGAGTTGATCACTGAATGCCGCCAACATCGCATGGCCAATCGCGGTGGCGTTCTCAACAAAATCGATGCGCCCCACCGGCCATTGAAGTTTCCGCGCCATGTTGAGCAGACGATCATAGCCCTGCGCCAGTTCTCGCGCCGCTCTGGCAGAAATACCCGCGCCTCCACAAGCCTTCGGATCAAAACGCAAGTTTTCCGCCGACAGCAAGGCTTGATATTCCGCGGCGAAATCCGTGCCAGCTCCTGGAAAATGAAAATCCTTGCGCGAGACATTACCCTTGCCCGTGAAGATCGCTTCGCCTTGCACCGCCGCGGCGATGAAGCAGGCTTCTGCCACACATCCTTGCTCCATACCGGCGATCATCAATCGTGAAAACCGCGGCGGTACGGGCATGGCGGCCATGGCATGACCGTGATCGGTGAGACAACTCTCTCCATCGATGGCATCGAGTTGTTGCAAGAGAGTCAGTGCGCGTTCCAGCGATGCCGGCAAGGGTGCATCCAACCAACGAAATTGAGTGAGATTCTCCACACCCGCCGCTTTCAACAAGAGCAGTGTCTCGGCGAGATCAACGCGATGAATTTCCGGCGCATCGAATGCCGCTCGGTGTGCATGGCCATTTTCGCTCCACAGTCGAAAGCATTGCCCTGGTGCTGTGCGTCCGGCTCGACCAGCACGTTGTTCCGCTGAGGTTCGTGAAATTTTATGGATGTGCAGCGTATCGATGCCGCGCCGTGGATCGAATGAAGAAATGCGTGCCAGTCCGCTATCGATCACCGTGCGCACGCCATCGATCGTCAATGAAGTTTCCGCAACATTCGTGGCGACGATGATCTTTGGTGTGTTGCTTGGTTCTATCGCCAACTCCTGCGCGCGCGGAGGCAAGCTACTGTAGAGAGGAAACACATTCCAACCTCGAGCAAATGAGGCATTTTCCAACAGCTCACAAGTCTTGCGGATTTCATACGTGCCGGGACAAAACACCAGAATGTGTCCGGGCTCAGGTGAGACCATTGCCTCCTTCACCACTACCGCGATCCGTTCCCACAGTGGTGTCTCACGCGGCGGCGCACCCGAGCGCTGAACCACTGCCGGGCGTTCGGGTCGATACTGAATACCCACGGGATAAGTGCGCCCGCCAGTCTCCAGGGTGACCGTCTGCGGTCCCAGATAGTCGGACAAACCGGCTGTTTCCAGGGTAGCGCTCATGACGACCACCCGCAGATCCTTACGAGTCCCATCCTGCAAATTCAAACAACGCGCGAGTGCGACATCCACCGCGAGACGTCGTTCATGAAATTCATCAAAGACCACCGTGGACACTCCGGACAATTGCGGGTCTTCCTGAATCCAGCGCTGAAACACTCCATCCGTCAGATAAATGATGCGCGTATGTTTGCCGTAGCGGGTATCATACCGCACCGCATAGCCCACATCATGCCCCACTTCACTCCCGCGTTGTTTGGCTACCCAACCTGCCAGCAATCGCGCCGCCATGCGTCGTGGTTCGATCACCAAGGTCGTGCCGCTGGCATCGCGCGGTGTGAGAAAGGACGGCACACTCGTCGATTTTCCCGACCCCGTCGGAGCCTTTAACAGAATGCGAGCTCCGGGCCCGGCGGCCTGAAGCAGAGCATCGCGGATGTCATCAATGGGAAGAGCCACGGGGAAAAGTTGAGGAAGTGATAGTGTGAAACAACCCGGTGTCTCATGCAAGACCTAGTTGGTTCCATGCGAATGCCCGCGAATCGCGTTGCTGTGTTTTTTGTTAGAGTGTGGATCGATCGTTTCAGCCAGCCATTTCCTCCAACTGGCGGAGATAGTCCATGCGTTCTTCGTCGGTGGTTTCTCCGCCAAGTTCCTCTAACAAAAGGTCCCACTCCGCGCCATGCAAAGGATCCTGCAGGGGAAAATGATGCGAACGGCCTATCAACCAGTGCAACGCCAGGAAATCGCTGAGCCACAGGTGGGCGGAGGCAAACATCACTTGCACGGCTTCGGCGGGGCTGCCCATCCCTGCATGCTGCGGGCATTCCAACTCAAAGGCACGTGGATGAGCCATGATCGCGGCGACGTAGGGATTGTGCTGTAATGCCAAATCTAACAGATGATTGGCTTCGGCATCTTCCCACGCGCGCGCCGCATCCACGTCTCCGGTTTCCTGATAAGCCTGCTCCGCGAGATCCGCCGCTTCCAGAAAACGCAGGAGCGCACGATGATAGCAAAGAATGGTGCTGTGTTCATCGTTGAGCCGGTCGAGCCAGTAGCGGGCTTCGTACAACCGGCCATCCGTAAGGCAAAGCGAAAACAATTTTTCCTTCACGCCCAGGGAATCCATTGGATCGGCATCCAACACCCTGTGATACATGGTTTCCGCTTCGTCCAGTTGTCCCAGCATTTCACGGCAGCCGGCGCTTCCGAACAAGCAGCAGAGATACGGATACATCGGGCTTTCCTGCCACACCACTTCGTCGATGCGCGCGTCATGAATTTCCTTGGCGAGTGTGGTTTCGGCATGAGCGATGGCTTCTTCATAAATCGATCGTGCCTTCTCTGGATCTTGCGCTAGTTCCGCGCGTTGCCATAACAATCGCAGGCGCATCAGCGGCGTGCCACATTGTTCGAAAAACTCATCGATGCCGCGGTTCTTCGATTGTTCTAACAACCAGGCTTCCGCCTCTTCCGCGGATTCGAATTGATGCTGTTCTAAAATCGCATCCAACTGCTTGAGCCATTGTTCAATCGGTTCCGCCATGCACGAGTGTCCCCGCTCCGGTAAGGCCTGTCAAGAAGGTCCCGTGAGTCAAGAGTGCAGCATGGCACGCGCATGAGGCTGAATTTCCGGAAAACTGATAGCTCACCCTGTTGCCGCGACGTATGGTCTGGAAACCTATGATCCGTCGATTTTCCCTCATCGTTTGTTATTTGAGTTTTCTCCACCCGGCATTCTCGGAGGAAACCAAACCGAATATCGTTTACATCATGGCGGATGATATGGGCTATGCCGATGCGGGATTCAATGGTGGAAAAGAGATCAAAACCCCGCACCTCGATTGTTTGGCGAAGGAGGGAGCGATCCTGAGTTCCTTCTATGTGCAGCCTGTTTGCTCGCCAACCCGTGCATCCTTGATGACCGGTCGCTACGTGGCACACACCGGGGTTTACAGCGTGGTGCGCCCGGGAGAGCCGTGGGGTTTGCCATTGGCGGAAAAAACTCTGGCTCAAAAACTCAAGGAGTCTGGATACGAGACGGCGATCAGCGGCAAGTGGCACCTCGGTGAGTTTCAGGCGCCCTACCGCCCGACGCAGCGCGGCTTCGATCACCAATACGGTTTGTGGTTTGGCATGATCGATTTTTTCACCCACAAGCGCGGTAACACTCTCGACTGGCATCGCAATGATCAACCGTGTGAAGACAAGGGTTATTCGACCCATCTGATTGCCAAGGAAGCCTGCGCGCGCATCCGCCAACGCGATCCGAAAAAGCCCTTGTTTCTCTATCTTCCATTCAATGCCGTTCACACCCCGCTGCAAGTGCCGGAATCCTACACGGCCCCCTACACCGCACTCAAAGGCAACCGCAAAACTTACGCCGGTATGCTGGCTGCCATGGATGAAGCGATCGGTCAGGTCGTGGCGGCTCTGGAAGAACAGAAGATGCGAGACAACACCTTGATCGTGTTTTCCAGCGATAACGGCGGACCTTCGCCAGGGCGAATCACAGACAACGGGATACTTCGCGAAGGGAAGGGGACGATTTACGAGGGTGGCGTGCGCGTGTGCGCCTTCGCCACTTGGCCAGGAAAAATCCCTGCCGGAAAAGTCATCGATCAGCCGCTTCATATCATCGACTGGTATCCCACCTTGATCCGACGCGCAGGTGTTTCGCTGGAACAAAAACTACCGATTGATGGCAAGGACATCTGGCCCGTGCTCACGAGTGATGCGAAGTCCCCGCACGAAGCCATCCTGCTTTCCAGCACCCTACCCGGACTGGCTGCGGTGCGGGCGGGCGATTGGAAGCTCATTCACCGCCGCGCGCCCGGTAAGAAGAAAAAGAAAACTCCTGCCGGAATGCCGGAATTTCAACTTTATCACCTCAGCGAGGATCTGGGAGAAACCAAGAACCTTGCCGAGAGCCAACCGCAAAAAGTCGCGGAAATGAAACTCCTGTTAGACAAGCTCCTACAAAACGCCGCGCCCTCCGCCGACCCCGAGCCGAACGCCTCACCCACGGAATAAACCAGCCCATCTTATGCGAATCAAATCATCTCCTCTCACGTCGTGGCTCATCGGGGTCGCGTTTTTTTCATGCTTCGGATCTGCTGCCGAGACGGCAACCAAGAAACCGAATATCATCGTCATTCTTGCCGATGATGTGGGCTGGGGTGATGCCGGTTGTTACGGAGCCACCAAGGTCAAGACGCCGAACATCGATCGTCTCGCACGCGAGGGCCAACGATTTCTCAACGGCCATGCCTCTGCCGCTTGCTGCACCCCCACGCGTTATTCGCTTATCACGGGACAGTATTCCTGGCGTCAAAACGCCGTCGGCCTGAACAAGGGCGTTGCCAGCGGTGATTCGCCCTTGTTGATTCCCACCACCATGCCCACTGCTCCGGGATTGCTCAAGCAAGCGGGCTACCAGACTGCGATCATTGGCAAATGGCACCTTGGCTTTGGCAAAACATCTCCGGATTACAACGGCGAACTTCGCCCGGGTCCTCTGGAAATCGGGTTTCACGAATTCTTCGGCATCCCGGCCACCAACGATCGCATCCCCACCGTGTTCGTGCGCGATCATCGCGTGGTAGGGCTCGATCCCAGCGACCCGATCGACGTTTCTTACGATAAAGACGAGGCGCAGAAAGAAGGTCTCTCGATGTTTGCCGCCGGGCGTAACCGCATCGGCTGGGGCAAGGGTGGCAAATCCGCTTGGTGGAAGGATGCCGAAATTGCCGCAACCCATACACGCGAATGCATCAAGTTTTTGGAACGAAATCGGAATGAGAAATTTTTTCTGATGTTCACGCCGCATGACGTCCATGCCCCGACCATTCCGCATCCTCGTTTCGTGGGATCGAGTGGTCTCGGTAATCGTGCGGACATGCTGCATGAACTCGATGCCTCTGTGGGAGAAATTCTTGGCACGCTCGACCGGCTGAATCTCACCCAGGATACGCTCATCATTTACAGCAGTGACAACGGCGCCTATGTGATCGATGAAAATGGCCACAAGCCCAACGGCCCCTATCGCGGAAAAAAATCGCAACTGTGGGAGGGTGGGCATCGTGTTCCTTTCATCACCCGCTGGCCATCGCGACTTACGCCCGGTGTGCGTAAAGAACTGGTTTCCACCATCGACATCGCCGCTACGATCTGTGGGGCCGCAGGAATCAGCATTCCTGGCAATGCTCTGCCGGACAGCTACAATCTTCTGCCCGCTCTGCTCGGCGAAGCCAACGCCCCCCTGCGTGATCACCTCATCGTGATGAGCGGCATGGGCCATCTTACTGTTCGCAGCGGCGATTGGAAATACATGCCGGACCTCAAGTATGCCGATGGCTGGCAAGCCGGAGCCAAGGCCAAAACGAATGCGCGCGCCCGTCCTGCATTGTATGACTTGGCCAAAGATCCCGGAGAGTTGGAAAATCTTTGCGACACAGATGCTCGGATGGCGAAAAAGCTGGCAGATTTATTGAATCAAGCCCGCTCGCAAAGCGTCACCCGCCCGCACTAAAGGCAGCATGCTGTTTTTCACACTCTCATCGTCCGGAAGCGATCGTGGATCCACGTGCGGCGGATTTTTGCAGAAAAACCTTGCATTTCTGTGAAAAAATGCTTTTCTCACTGCGCCTTCACAGGACAGAACGGCCATAACGGCTGCGCTGAACCGAACAACATTATGAGCGAATCCACCATTAATCTTGCTGATTACAAACAACACGCCAACGATACTGGCAGTGCCGAATACCAAGTAGCCTTGATGACCCAGCGCATCGCGCACCTCACCAGCCACCTTGGGCAACACGTGAAAGACAACTCCTCACGCCGCGGCCTCCTGAAGCTCGTGGCACAGCGCCGCAAGCTTCTCAACTTCGTGCAAGCGAAATCCGAAGAGCGCTACCAGAAGCTCATCAGCTCCCTGGGACTCCGCCGCTAACATCAACCCTTTCTCAAACGGCCACCGAGTTCTACTCCGTGGCCGTTCTGATAAAACGGTGGTTCCTTCTCTCATAGAAGCACCATCGTGGACAGCAACCCTCTGACACTTTCTTCACCTTACGGGTCTGTCCAAAATACAACACACACCCCTGCGTGCAAACGCCGCAGGTTCAACCAAAAGAAAATAGACAGACATGCAAACACACAATGTAACCATCGATGTGGGCTCCAACCCCATGATGATCGAAACCGGCAAACTTGCCAAACTCGCCGACGGTGCCGTTACCGTCCGCTGCGGTGATACCATTATTCTGGTGACCGCCGTCTCCGCCACGAAGGTCAAAACCGGCCAAAACTTTTTCCCTCTCTCCGTGGAGTATAAGGAAAAAGCCTCGGCTGCCGGAGTATTTCCGGGTGGCTATTTCAAACGTGAAGGCCGCCCGACCGAAAAGGAAATCCTCACCTGCCGCATGACCGACCGTCCGCTGCGTCCGCTGTTCCCCAAGGGCTATCTCTACGACACTCAGATCGTCGCATTGCTCCTGAGTGCCGATGGCATCAATGACGCCGATATTTTGTCGATGAATGGCGCCTCTGCCGCTCTTTGCCTTTCCGATATTCCCTTTGCAGGCCCGATTGGTGCCGTTCGCGTGGGGCGCATCAATGGCGAGTTCCTCATCAACCCGACCCACGACGAACGCGCCGAGAGCGATCTCGACCTCGTTTACGTCGGCAGCAAAAATGACGTCATCATGATCGAAGGATCCGCTTTGGAATTGCCAGAGCCGGAATTCATCAAGTCCCTGCATTTCGCTCAAGCCGCTGTGCAGAAAATCATCGCTGCTCAAGAAGAGCTGATCGCCAAATGCGGCAAGCCCAAGCGCGAATACACGGTCACCGTCGCCAAGGATGAACTTCTCGAAGTCGCTTACGAAATCGCCGGAAGCCGCATCGAGGATGCGATTTATGCCGCATCGAAAGTCGAGCGTGGCAAAAAAGTCGGCGCGCTGCGCAACGAAGTGGAGGCCGCCATCATGGAGCGCTTCCCGCAAACCACCGAGTTCGAGATCGAGCAAGCCTTCGAATACCTGCAGAAGAAAGCTTTCCGCATCTCCATCATGGAAAAAGGCCTGCGCGCCGATGGCCGCAAAGTCGGCGACCTGCGCCCGCTCTATGGTGAAGTCGGCCTGCTGCCCCGCGTTCACGGTTCCGCCCTGTTCGCCCGTGGCGAAACCCAGGCGCTCGCCATCGCCACGCTGGCCCCCGCGGATGAAAAGCAGGAAATGGACAATTATGCCGGTGGTGAAACCGAAAAGCGTTTCATCCTGCACTACAATTTCCCTCCATTCTCCGTTGGTGAAACAGGACGCATGGGCGGTCTGAACCGTCGTGAAATCGGCCACGGCGCCCTCGCCGAGCGCTCGATTGCTCCGGTCATCCCCAGCGAAGACGTCTTTCCTTACGCCATGCGCGTTTCCTCGGAAGTCACCGAATCCAACGGTTCCACCTCAATGGCCACCGTTTGCTCCGGTGTGATGTCTCTGCTCAACGCCGGTGTGCCCCTCACGGCTACCGTTGGCGGAATTTCCTGCGGTCTCGTTACCGAATTTGATGAAAACGGCAATCTCAAGGCTTACACCACGTTGCTCGACATCATCGGTAGTGAGGACTTTTATGGCGACATGGACTTCAAACTTTGCGGCACTCGCACGGGTGTCACGGGCTACCAGCTTGATCTCAAGCTCCCCGGCATTCCTCTCTCCATCCTGGAAGAAGGCATCGAGGTCGCGAAAAACGGTCGCATGAAAGTCATCGACAAGATGGAAGAATCCATCAGCGCTCCTGCCGAGCTCAGCCCCTACGCCCCACGCATCGTTTCCGTGAAGATCCCTGCGGATCGCATCGGCGAGCTCATCGGCCCCGGCGGTAAGAACATCAAAGGCATCCAGGCCGAATCCGGCGCGCAGATCAGCATCGATGATGATGGCACCGTGCATATCTATGCCTCCAAGCAAGTGGGCCTCGACCGTGCGAAGGAAATGATCGATCGCATGTTTGCGGAGATCGAAGTCGGCAAGACCTACACGGGTCGCGTCGTCAGCATCACTGCCTTTGGCGCCTTCATGGAAGTGCTTCCCGGCAAGGATGGTCTCGTCCACGTCTCCGAACTTGCCGAAGGACGCGTCGAAAAAGTAGAAGATGTCGTGAAAAAAGGCGAAATGATTACCGCCAAATGCCTGGGCGTCGATGAAAAAGGTCGTGTGAAAATGAGCCGCAAAGCTCATCTCCGCGAGCTCGCTCAAAAAGAAGCCGGCGGCGAATCCGCTGAGGGTTGATCGACTCTTGCCAATTCTCTCAACCCCGCAGTGGAGACACTGCGGGGTTTTTTGATGAAAAGACTTCCCAGTCGTGATACGGAAGCTGTCTCGACTCCGGTTTTTGCATCGAGTTGCGCCGATGGGTCATGGATTGCAGCGGCCCTCCCATCGACTCGACGGTTTACGAGGATGCTTCTGTGTTGGGCGAATCCAGGGATCTATGCCAGCGGATCACAGCTCCACTGTTTTCCCTGTGCGGAAGCTTTCGTCAGCAGCCGCGACGATGCGCATCGATTGGATGGCATCGGTCATGTGATCACCGAGGTCGATGTTTTCGCGAATGGCTTTGAGGAAATACTCTTGCTCGCGCAGGCAGAGAGCATCGTGGTCGGGCTCATCATCGAGACGGATCATTTCATCGCTGTGGACAAATTGGCCCTTGGCGTCCAGTGGCGAGTGATGGAGCTTCAGCGCCTGGGTTTGCGTGTGAGCATTCACATCGGCACTGTTGCCCTCGGCGGCGGCTTTATCGGCGACGATGCTCACGCAACCTTTCGGGCCGACGACGTCTTTGACGAAAAATGCCACTTCGCTCATCATCGGGCCCCACCCCGCCTCATACCAGCCGACCGAGCCATCTTCAAAGGTCACTTGCAGATGACCGTAGTTGATTTTTCCGGCGGGGAGTTCGTCGGTGAGACGAGCACCGATACCAGAGACACGCACGGGCTTGGAGCGAGTCATTTGGCACATGACATCGACGTAGTGAACGCCGCAATCGACGATCGGAGAGATCGAAGACATGAGATTTTTGTGCGTGTTCCAATTCGAGCCATACGATTGTTGATTGAGGTTCATGCGCATCACTAGCGGCTTGCCGAGGGTCTGTGCCATTTCGATGAATTTGATCCAGCTCGGATGATGACGGAGGATGTAGCCGATCACCAATTTCCGACCTGTGGCCACGGCCTTGGCGACGATTCGCTCCGCAGCCTCCACGGTTTCCGCGAGGGGTTTTTCAATGAACACATGGCAACCCGCCTCAAGCGCGGCGATGGCGTAGTCGGCATGGGTGTCGGGAAACGTCGAGATCGAAACGGCATCGGGCTTGGTCTTGGCGAGTGCCTCTTGGTAATCGCTGAAGAGTTCGTAACCGCCGCCAAGCTCGGCATTGAGAGCCTCGCGCGATGAGGCGGAACGGGTGACAATCCCGCAGATGGAAAACCCATCCAATTGATGATACGCCAGAGCGTGAGAACGTCCCATGTGCCCGGCACCTACACACAATACTCGAATCGGTTGCTGCATGACGCAGATTAACGGCGGCATGCAGCACTGTCGAGTGGGGAATGATGGGACAAATTTGCCATGCGACCTCAAGCAATATCCACAACAATCCGTGACAAGAAACCTGCTTTCCGGCACGTATTTCCCTCATGCGTTTCTGGTTCATGATGCTGGGGTGTCTCTTGTCGATTGCGGCGGCGGAAGAGAAAAAAAATCCACTGCACGTCACGATGATCAGCGAGCTTTCGCAAATCCGCGCCGGAGAAACCTTTTGGGTGGGATTTCATTTGCAGCATCCTGCAGGTCATCATAGTTATTGGAAGCATCCTGGAGTGGTAGGAGTGGCTACCCGCATCTCATGGAAGCTTCCGCAGGGGTTTCATGCCGGAGAAATCGTATGGCCCGCTCCGGAAAAAGTGATGATGAGCATTCATCCCGCACAAGGGTATCGCGGCAACGTGTTGTTGATGGTTCCCATCACCGCACCCCCGGCATTGCCCGCCGGGGAAATCACCTTGTCGGCCGAGCTGGATTGGATGTGTTGTGCACAGAGTTGTCATCCCGCCCACCGCGTGCCTTTTTCCTTGAATTTGAGCACGGGGAATCAAACGATCATACACGCTGGGAATCAACGTCTGTTCGAGGAAAATCGCAAACGAGTGCCCCAAGTGAATGATCAATGGGATGCGCGCGCGATCATCGATGCCACGCAAATCACACTCATGGTGAAACCCATGGCAGGAAACCTCCGTCGCATCGAGGAACTCGGCGAGTTGTGGTTTTTCTCCGCGGATGGCGCCGTGCATTCCGCCGCCGGACAGCAAAAAACGGTCACTGCCGATGGCACGCTGCAACTGCGCATGACGCGTTATGAATTCGGCCCCCGGGACCCGCAGCGGTTGCTCGGCGTACTGCGCGCGGAAAAGGGGTGGCAGGTCGATGGCACGCTGCCATTCATCGAAATTTCCGCTCCGGTTTCTGCGCATTAGTGGATGCATGGCAGGAAAAAATTTCCGCCTGCCTCTTGTCATCGGATCAAATCGATTTATCTTCCGGCATCATGAGCCAGCCCACTGCAGGAGAACCAGCACCGAGTTTCACCGCGTCCGCCATCGGCGGCGATTTCAGCGAGCCCACCATCATCTCTCTTGCGGACTTCCGTGGTCAGCCGGTGGTCTTGTATTTTTACCCGAAGGACGACACACCGGGTTGCACCAAACAAGCTTGCGCCTTGCGTGATGGCTGGCAGGAAATTTCCGCCAAGGCGGTGGTTCTCGGCGTGAGCATCGACTCCATCAAAAGCCATCAGAAATTCCTCAAAAAGCACAACCTTCCATTTGTTTTAGTCAGCGACGAGGACCAAACCTTGGTGCAGGCTTATGGCGTGTGGGTGGAAAAAAGCATGTATGGAAAAACCTACATGGGCACGGAACGCACCACGTTTGTCATCGACCCGGATGGCAAGATCAAAGCCGTTTTTCCCAAGGTCAAACCCGATGAACATTTTGCCCATGTGTTACAAGCATTGGGTTGATCCTGACTGCGGATTTTAGGTTCAGCTTGCAAATCACGAACCAAACGAAAGAAGAACCAGTAAGCTGTGGCACAGGGGCCATGGGTCGATTTTCCACCTGCTCGCCCCTCGTAGCCTCGCGGAAAGTTGGGCGGCAAAACCTGTCCACTTCCATGAAAATGCAAGACCTCACCCCGCCGTTGAGCTTTTGGATTGGCATAAGACAAGGAATAAAATCTTATCAAAAATGAAGATGTTACGAGTATAATCTTAAATATGTGTCGTGGGAAAATATCCAAAAAGACCCACTGAAACCATGATGAATTGCTTAAAGTGCTCAATAACTAAGACGAAAAACATGGCGTAGCGAATCTACCTATCTGTTAGCTCCTCATTGATTTACACATCATACACTGGAGCGGCCAAGAAAAATAACGTCTCAACATTCGCAATGGTATTTTTTCTGCATCGCCTGCACGATACTGCATTTGATCACGGTTTACTCGCCTTCGATGTTTAGATGTATTTGCTCTTCTCATCCCGTCTTAATCAAGCATTGCTGAATACAAACGTCGTTTTTTCTATTGCTATATATGAGGGCCACAATCTGCAAATTCCCACCGACGGTATTTATGCTGATTTATTTTTCCTCGCGTAGAACAGAGACAAATTTGGTTTCAAAAAGTAGTGTCGAATTATCACGCACTCAGTTTTTTCTTCCGCCATTCTAAGCTTTGCGGATCGGGATGGAATGCAGGATCTTTGGGAATAAGCAACGACTTGCCAGCTAACTCATATAGATCTTTTTCTCCATTAGAGCGTCGCGGATCGATCAATCGCGAAATATGCCAGTGAAGATCAGGGCCTGGAGCGATGATATTACGATCCATGGCCCAGTGGTGATTTTTACACAAAGCTAGCCCGTTTGTAGGGTGATCATTGTAAGACTCCGAAAAGGGGATGAGATGAGCTGCATCGATGAACGAAACATCGTTGTTGTGGGCGAGGCGGATTCTCAAGCCACACGCAGCACATTGATGATCATACACCTCAAGAATCGTGCGACGAAAGGCAGGCGAGCGCCCGTATTCGGGTGGATCTTCTGCGGCGCGCGAAGTGGAAATTTTTTCGATGACTTTTTTTGAGAGTAATTCCTCACGCAAGGCATGAGGAAAATACCGTGCGATCAATGTCTCGCGCATGATTTGTCGATTCTCAGGCATCGTAACGAGAAATTCAAAACCATTTTGAAAACGCGCAAAGACCTGATTCATATCAGTGACCCGAATCTCTCTTCGAACCGGAGTGATTCCATCAGCCTCAAAGGCCTGCCAGAAACCATCTCCCGCCAAATAACGAAACGGTAGACCCGGATTGTTCTGATCATTATGCTTGCGTACTATGAGAAACCGTGCCGTGAACCTATCGCGTAAGTTTTGGTTCCATAGAATGTAATCAGGACTAGCTTTGCCTTCATCGATCAAATCTAATGCTGCCAAGAGCAACAAAGGTTTATGCGGTTTCTCGTGCGGCGCTCCCTCTTCAAGGCGCGTTGTTCCCACGTTGAGCGCGTATAGGCTCTCAATGGCTAGTTCGATAGTTGGTTGAGATTGTGTGATAACAGCGAATTTAGTTTAGGTTATTGATGCTGACGAAGAGAGATGGCATGAAGCTATGTGCTAGCTGACAGCTGCAGCAAAAGCTTGGAAGAGGTCACCGGGAAGAGCTTTATCGAGTTTCCAAGTGATGGCCATAGGCTGCTCGCCTTCATGGGTTACATACTGAGCTGGCCCGAGAAACCAAAAAGCACGATCTGCTACGCTTTGCCGAGCGAATAGCCAAACGCCAGATTTTCTGGTTTGATGATCACGATAACGCAAACCTGTTTCGGATTCAGAACGCGTAACCGACTGGCTCTCCCAGTGAATA
This sequence comes from Akkermansiaceae bacterium, assembly GCA_049240965.1. Taxonomy (GTDB): domain Bacteria; phylum Verrucomicrobiota; class Verrucomicrobiia; order Verrucomicrobiales; family Akkermansiaceae; genus UBA956. The sequence continues at coordinate 14,058 of JBMLRP010000063.1, read as the reverse complement.
AGTTCTCTACTAATTGCATAATCACGGTAGCGTGTAGTTGGGGAAAACTGTCCTTTTGTTTTGTCTAGCGTGAAAGCTAGCAAGTCTAGTTTGACTCTTGGTAGCCACCGCACGCCAGTTTGCCACAGAGCGACGGTTGCTCGGTCCGCAGGATCACAAGCGGCAAGTATTTCTAGTCTTGTGTATCGCGCGTGGGTAACTAATGGAATTTGCTCATGTCCAGATGCTGTGGTATGAAGATGATCAACCTTTTCCGCAAGGACATTAAACAACTCGCTCAACTCGGCGCATATTTGCGGATGTTGCCAAAGTAAGCGGACTCCATCTGCAAGGCATGCCGATTCTCCCAGCACCATGGACATCAATTGCGAAATTAACATCCGTGCTAGTCTTCCATTTTTGCTATTCGGATCAAACGAGCCGGAAGTTTTATTCTCAGATAAGAGCTTTCGCCAAGCATTTAATCTACACAAATCGTCAACGTGTAGAAGGCGACCGCAAGCACGACGAATTTTATCTTCGAAAGGACCGTTAGGACCAACTGAAAGCCCTGCTGCTTCTTTTAAGTCGGACCAACAGTGTGTTCCCTGATAGATGTCATCCAGCTCAAGTCCTGTAGCTTCAAGATATTCTGAGAGTGTGATTTGTCGATCCCTTGAGAGCTCCCGCAACTCATCAGCCTTTTGTCTCCAATCAGACGGAATAGCCTTCCGAATACTATGAAGCACGATTTCTTTCGTCTGCAGATCCAATTGCATGTGACACCCAGAGGGAAGAAACGGAAATCCCTGTTGAACCTGTTGTTCAACGTGTTTTCGTGAGCCGCCGAGAAGTGCGCGAAGTCGCCTGTCAAAACGGAATTCTTTGCGGTGAAGTCCCACGAAATCTAGCACCGTACACCATCTTTTCTTATGAGCCTTCCTGAGTCCTCGGCCGAGTTGTTGCAGAAAAAGAGTAGGACTTTCGGTCGGACGCAAAAATAAAAGTGTATCTACATCAGGTATATCGATGCCCTCATTGAAAAGATCAACAGAAAAGAGAACGCGGATTTTACCATCTCTGAGATCCGCTAGTGCTTGTCGTCGCTCTTGATCTGCGCTGTCACCCCACACTGCCATAGAACAGACTCCTGCTTCATTAAAGACCCTTGCCATGAATCGCGCGTGATCTACTCCGACACAAAATCCGAGCGCGCGGATACTACGGATATCATCAACATGTTCTTCGAGGCGTTTCAGTATAAGTTGTGCCAGTGAATCATTCGCTGTGTATATATTCGTTAATCCTTCGATGTCATATCCGGTCCCACGTTTCCAATGCACTTGACGCAAATCGGTTCCATCATGGATGCCAAAATACTGAAATGGTGCTAGCCTATGCTGATCGATAGCGTCCCAGAGTCGAAGCTCGGCAGCAATTCTTCCATCAAAGTAATCGAGGATTGAGAGGTCGTCCGCCCTTTCTGGTGTTGCAGTTAATGCTAACAGTTCCCGCGGTTGTAGAAGCTCAAGAACTTCACGGTAAGAGCGAGCTGCTGCGTGGTGGAATTCGTCGACGACAACCACATCGAAATAATTCGGCGCTAAGTTTTGTAACCCGTTGCGATGCAGGCTTTGGATGGAAGCAAAAACATTTTGCCATTCAATAGGTTGTTTGCCTGCGACCCATAATTCTCCGAACGATGGGTCGCGGAGAGCGTGACGGTAAGTAGCGCGACTCTTTTCAAGAATCTCCTCTCGATGCGCAATGAACAGCAGGCGTGTACCATGCATATGTTTCCGCAGTCGAGTGTAGTCTATTGCCGCCATCACGGTCTTTCCGGTTCCTGTCGCCGAAACCAGTAAATTTCGGTGGTATCCACGATTTCTGGCTATTTCAACTTGCTCTAGTAAACGTTCTTGGAAAGGCTCTAGACGAATATCTGTGGGTGGAATTGACAATGTCGAGTAATTCTCATTTGAACGGGTTTTCTCCTGAAAAGTTTGAGCATCGAATGGGACAAAATCACCACCTTGCCAGTAAGAATCGAAAACTGCCTTCACTTTTTCAATCACAGTTGGATTCCTTGCGCCTGAAACTCTTATATTCCACTCTAAGCCATCTACTTGTGCAGAATGTGTTAGGTTCGAAGATCCCACATATGCTGTCGAGAAGCCACTTTCGCGATGAAATAGCCAAGCTTTTGCGTGTAGGCGTGTCATAGAAGTGTCGTAAGAAATTAGTATTTCTGCTCCAGCATCTTTTAATTGTTCGAGTGCAGCAAGTTCCGTTGAGCCTGTATAGGTTGTGGTAAGAATACGAAGTCGTCCTCCATTTTCGACGTGCTTGCGAAGTCTGTCTAGCAATGGTCGAATACCGCTTCGCCTTATGAAGGCCATGATTATATCAATGCGTTGTGCAGAGGCTATTTCAGTCGCGATCTGATGGCCAACACGAGGTTCGCCATATGCATTCGTCAGCAGCGCCGTATCCAGCAGGGGTATTAAAGGACTCTCAATGATTTTGGGATTTCCTGCTGGGTCTCTATCAAGAATTGCTTCCAAGATTGTTTTTTCCAAGACTAACTCCTGGTCCTCAGTCAAATTGCTCTGCATCGCGTCTAAAAGCTTTCTAACCAAAATGATGCCATCACTTACGCGTGACTTTTCTTCCGTATTATTGATAATTCTGGCAATAATACGACTCAAATGAAGAGTTAGGCGATCTGCAGCCTCAGAAGGGCGAAGCGCTGTACGACGAATCAATTCCTGATCGACTGTCGTAAGTTGACTCTCCATGGAGAGGGTAATTAATTGCTCATAAAGTCCTCGCTTCATGAGATTATAGCGATGCTGTATTTATCATCTTTAAAGCTTTATTTTTATGTGGAAAAATTAAAGTTTTCCGTTTCAAATCGAGGGTGACTAAGCTTAAGAAATAAATTACTTTTGGCAAGGGTAAAAAGTCAGATCAGGCAACTTTTTTGATTGTGGTGCAAAAGACTTTACCAATCACTCTATTGGCCCCCATCAATACGGTGCTTCGATTGTCGCAAAGGGCATGTGGGGAGAGTCAGGGATCGGGGAATGGGGATCGGGGGACAGGGGACAGGGGACAGGGGACAGGGGACAGGGGACAGTGACCATTCCGTGGAATCCCTGCCAAACAAATCAAAAACTTGTCCGCCATAGCCTCAGCGACGGTGGATCATCATTCGTCAATTTACCCCTTTCGCGTCATTTCGCGTGTTTCGCGGTTGCCTACTCTTTCCTTCGGAGATGACAACCACAGAGGGCACAGAATGCACAGAGTAGGAGATGAAGCGGATAGGCGTTCTGCCGCGATCAAGCGTGGGACAGAAGGGCGTGCTCCAGTTTTTGCAGATCATCGTGGAGGGCGGCGATGAGAGAGGAGCCGGTCAGTTTGCGGGAAGCGGTTAGGGTTTCGGCGAGGCCGGCGCGGGAGAGGGCGGGCATGGCGGCATCGAGCGCTTGGCGGAGTTGGATGGACTGGATCTGTTCTGGTGCTTCGTCGAGACCAGGTTGGGCGAGATCATCGATGAAGGTGGTGATGGCAAAGAACAGGGGCATCCAATCGACCCATTGCGGTGGTGGGGTGGCATCCTGAGGCGCGTGGACGAGGAATTTCCAGTCGTTGGCAGGGAGCCAGAAGATTTTCTCCCTGCCGTTACGGCGCGAGCGGATGTGGCCGCAGTCCTCCATTTCATTGAGCGTGTGCTGGATGGATTTGGAGAAGTAGCCGGTATCACGGGCGATGGCGGCGGGGTGGCCGGAATCGTGAGTGAGCAGCCAGGCCATGATTTCGGCACGTGAGTTCACACCGAAAAGCGCTCGCATGCTGAGCAAGAGGTTCGAGGGACGCCCCGGATCGGGTGACTGGCTCATGCGGCGGCGTTCGATGGGATCGCGCAACAGGCCGTAGCGGAGAAATGTTTGGTCAGGTTCTTGAAGGATAGGCAAGGGGTTGCCGTCGAAACCGATGAAGAGCGGTTCCGGCTTGGTCGAGCGAGGGAGTGGCTCAGACAAGGAGATCCATTTTCTCATGACCGACTGTGTGGCGAGACCGTCGCTGATCGCGGCAAGAATGCGCAGGTCGGCGAGCGGCCATTCGTCGTGGAGGCGACGCAGGCGCTGGAGGTTGATGCGCTTTCCCTGGGAGGCCAGCCAGTCGATGACCTCATCGAACAGGCGCGAGTCGTAACGACCAAAGCGGGTGGTGGCGAGCAACAAGGCCTCGGGGTCGATGATACGGGTATCCCGGCGATCGGAATACCCTGCGACTCCCAAGGCGGACCACTGCCGCCAGAGGAAATCGAGGAAGCTCCTCAGGAGCTTATCCTTGGAATGTCGGAATGAGGTGGGCATGTCCCAGGTGGTTGAGGAGTTCGGGGAGTTTATCGCGGTGGGTGAGCGTTGTTTTTTGATCGAGAACCCAGCGGATGGCGGCTTCGGTTTCGTCGCTGTTCGGGGCCAAGGCGCGCAGGTCCTCCAGGTCGCGGGGCTTTGCGCGGTTCAGGGCAGCGTATATTTTGAGTTGGATCTGACCGGCGCGGGTCACGAAGCTGATTTTCAGGGAATCTCCGTATTCGTGGGTGTCCAGCTGTTGCCAGAAAGAGACAGGCAGCAGGTTCAGATCGGGAAAGTGGAGTGAAGAGGCGCTGTTGAGCCAGTTCGTGCTCAGGTTGAGTTCTTCTGCGACCTGTAAAGCGGCTTTCATCAGCTTTTCTGGCATCGGGTGGGCACCGTCCACACCTCCGTCCCAGTCCCGTAGGGCAAGGACATCGACATCATGAGTCGAGCGGGAAATGATCTGCTGGGCCAGCAGCGCCGAGCCACCGCAAACCACCAGCCAGAAAGCCTCCGCCTTGCGAGCGGCGAGCAGATTTCCCAGAAGACGCAGTGCGTCTGTCAGATTTTGTTGGTTCAGTTCCATTGGGAATGCATTGCAAAAATATCCGTTATGGATGTTTTTGCAAGAATTTTATTTCGTAGGTCGACAAGGCAAGATTAAGCGGAGGAGGCAATTCTCTCCTGGGTTGTTGATTCCAAGGCGAACCGGGAAGGGGAAATGATTTGCCGCAAGAGAACGCAGGGGGAGGGAGCGGGGGAGCGGGGGAGCGGGGGAGCGGTCGGAGGTCAGGCCATCGCGTGGGCGCGGCCTTTTACGCGACACCATTTCATCACATTCCGTGTACTCCGTGCATTCCGTGGTTCATCTTCTTGCTTTCCCCTTTCGCGGTGAAAAAACTCTCACACGGCTCACTTTATCAAAAAACTTGTGCTTTGCTCAATTTTCCTTTGATCTGAAACGCATCACATCGTAATGTCCCGTCATGAAGTTAGCGGCGCGCCTCCGAGAATCACGCTCCAAGAACTTGTTGCAGAGCTACGAAGACGCTGTGAAGCAATTTCGCGCTTTCACGGAGGTTCTACCTATTACCACGAAGAGCTCGCCATTTTCCGACAAGTCGCCGAAGAAAAAAATCTCTTCCTCCCCGAAGCCCCACACGAGTTAACTCTCCCGCCGGATCAGGAAGGGATCGGGGATCGGAGAAGAGCGGGAGACAGGGGATGGTGACCATTGACCAGCCAAGAACGGGAAATGATTTGCCGCACTTGTCAGCGGCGGCTCTGGGTCATCATGAATTCATTGCCCTCTGGATCGATGCACATCGCCAGATGGAGTGGATCTTCGGGGGTGTCGTTCGGTTCGCTGGTGAGGTAGCCGCCGCATTCTGCCAAGCGGGCGATTCCCTCCCTCAAGTCATCGAGCTGGAAGGACAATCCGGTCCACGTGCGTTTGCCCTCACCACCGCCGTGAATGCCAAGTGTCGCGCCCGCGATGACAATTTCGCTCCAGACCTCGCTTTCAAAACTCACCACGCCCCCGAACATCTCACGATAGAATTTCAGGCAACGCTGCCAATCCGCCGCCCACAGCACATACTTCACTTTCAAAACCTTCATGCCGGGAGAATTCATCATCATGCGGTGCTTTGCAACCTTTCAAAAACCGCAAAAGACAAACTTTTTCCATCGTCTCACGACGTCTGCGCAGAGCATTTCTGTTCCTGGACTTTTGCCCGGCGCAGACTCGGAGATGAACACATGGTCATCCGGGGAATAAAATATGATCAGTCATCCAATACCGCAGGGATTCCGTGCTTGTCGTCCAAGCTCATCGTCTGGCCCAGCTCCTTGGCGCGCTCTTTGATGCTCAGGAGCTGTTGATTGCCGACTTCGATTTCCTTACGGTCGGGTGCGAAGTGTCCCATGAGTTTGCTGTGGAGTTTGATGGCTCGTGGTTGTTCTGCAAAGATCGCGGATTCGATTCCCCATGTCTCCCTGCACAGAAAAGCTGCGATTCTCGCAGCAGTCCAAAGCGGCGTGCGCCGCGCTATGGTTTCCCGCCGACCGCCGCATATTCTGTGGGAATTTGTAATTCGGGCTTCAGTGCGCTCGACTAAGCGGTTCCGTCTTTTTTTGTGTTGGGTAACGACATGGACAGCATCATGCACCATGGGCCACCGATTTTTTTAGGGGCGCAGAGAATTTTTCGGGATTGCCCCAATGGAAAGGGATTTCTTGCTCGTATCGTAAAAAACCTTTTATCTTTTCCTTGCAAATTAAAAACAATAATTTTAAAATACAAGGATGATCGCGCGTGATCTTCAGGAGAAACTAGAGCAGGCTTTGTCCCGGCAGGCCGCTGTGGCATTGATTGGGCCGCGGCAGGTGGGCAAGACGACGCTGGCACACGAGGTGGCTGCAGGGCGACCAAGCCTCTACTTGGATTTAGATAATTCAAGCGACCGGGCCAAGCTGGCGGAGCCTGAGCTTTTTTTGGCACGGCATGAGGATAAGCTGGTCATTTTGGATGAAATTCATCGGGTGCCCGAGCTGTTTCCCAGCTTGCGTGGTATCATCGACCAGAGTCGAAGGAAAGGACACAGGACGAGACGATTTCTGATCCTGGGATCGGCCGCTATCGAATTGATGCGCCAAAGCGAGACTCTGGCGGGACGGATTGCCTATGTGGATATGGGGCCGCTGCATGTGTTAGAAACGGGCTCAGAAGCGATGGAGCGACTCTGGTTGCGCGGTGGTTTTCCCGATAGCTATCTTGCGGAAAATGATGCGGTGAGCCTCGCGTTGAGGGGTGATTTCATCCGCACGTATTTGGAACGGGATGTGCCAATGTTTGGTCCTCGCATTCCAGCGGAGACGCTCGAACGTTTCTGGACCATGCTCGCGCACGGCCAGGGTGGCTTGCTCAATGCCTCGAAGATTGCCTCCGGCATCGGCGTGACAGCACCGACGGTTACCAGTTATCTGGGCCTGTTCGTGGATCTCCAGCTCGTCCGACGACTGCCTCCCTATCTGCGCAATGTGGGCAAACGACTCGTGAAGGCTCCCAAAACCTATGTGCGCGACAGTGGCTTGTTGCATGCGTTGTTAGGCATCGGAGATTTTGACGCGCTGCTCGGCCATCCGGTGATCGGTGCGAGCTGGGAAGGATTTGTGATCGAAAATTTGCTGGCTGCTGCCCCCGTGGGCACCCAGGCGAGTTTCTATCGCACGGCCGCCGGAGCGGAGATCGATCTCGTGCTCGAACTCGGTGCGAAACACGGAGTCTGGGCCATCGAAATCAAACGCAAAGTCGGCTCCGGTCTACAAAAAGGAAATCATCATGCCTTGGCTGACATTTCGCCGAGTCGATCATTTTACGTCCATGGTGGCAGCGACCGTTTCCCGATGACCGCCACTACCGAAGCGATCGGCTTGCACGAACTCGCCAGAGAACTCGCGGCTCTGCGCTAGCAACATTTGCCGGCCGAAGCCTACCAGAGACGTTTCGCGGCAAAAGCGCGACCGGAACCAGATTTGAGATATGATTCAAATGCAGCGGCTTGGTCGCGGGAAGAAAATGCAAGATAGGAAACGAGATTCCATGGACGGAATTTTGCGGTATGTGGAGAACCGCCTTCGTTGTGCTTGGCAATTCTGGCTCTGAGATCAGAGGTGAGCCTTGTGTAGGTCTCGTCGGGATGAGATTCGCTGCGAATGAGGTAGACGTAATGCATGGTAGGGTGGTGGCACGAGCCCTCCTTCGCCTAGGCTTCGGCGGGCAGCCTTCGCTAAGACTCCGTCGGTCAAGCCATTGGCTTGCCAGCCGGAGCCTTGGCGAAGGCTGGAGGCGAGGGGAGTCGAACCCCTGTCCGGAACGCCGTCGGCGATGACATCTACACGTTTAGCATGGGGTCGGTGATTCGGAGAAGCGCGGCCCTCATGCGGCGTTGCTTTCCTAGGAACCTGTGGTTTCTCAGCAATCCATCCGGTTCCCCGACTTCATGCCCAGCCTGTTAAGTGTCGCCTTCCCCCCCAACAGGCGTCAGGGTTCAGACGTGGCCGTCAATTAAGCAGCCAGTGCGAGCTCGTTAGAGTCTGCATTTATTTGTTTTGATCGGCTATTAAGGAGGCCAACCGATCAACCTCCACGTGCAGTCAGCGCGTCAAACATCCCGTCGAAACCAGAACGCCCCCGTATGCTGTCCGCAGAATATGATGCAGCAGCGGCGGTTTTATTCAACAAAAATCGAAAATTGTCGTATGGCACGTGATCCCATGTGAATCAGTGCGTGAACTGCTGACGCAATTCAGCGAGCACTTTTTGCACGCGGGGATCTCGCAGGGCTTTTTCGATCTCAGGATCACGCAGAATCTCACCATATCGTTTTTGTTCCAAAAGTTCACGCCATTTAGGATCGGTGATCCAGGAACGATCCAAGGCCTGTGGATCCGAGACAGGCACGGCGCGTGGGATCTGTGCATCTGACTCGCTGGAGTAGGAAATCCACTGTGCCAGAGTCAGGCGCAGCGGGTCCGTGATCGGATCGATCCGCTCCAGCCATTCCGGTGGAATGTGAGAGTCAATCACGTCCTTCCACAACACGCTGATGGCACGTGTCGAAGGGTCTCCCACTTGTCGCAGAGTTCCCAGATGCCGGATGAGCAGTGCGGCAATCAGGCAGAGAATCAGTGTAGGAATGAGACTCAGGCTCGCAGACAGCCATTTGCCTTGGGAAGATTCTGGTTTGGCTGTGAGAAATTTCAGTGGAGAGGATAAAAACTGATAGAGTTTTCTCAGCGTGAACAGGGAGAGAAGCCCCGCGATCGCAGGAATCAGGTAAGGAAGCCACCAGGGGGGAGAGTGAAACCATGTCACTCCCCAGTTCGGTGCAAACATCCATACCCGATAGGCGACCCAGATCGAACAAGTGAGCATTGCGGTATGAACGATGAGGCGGAAAACGCCACGCAGAATTGCGAAGAGTGCGCACGCCGCCGCGATGCCCACCACGATGGCACCGAGGCTCACATAGGGGCGGGACATCAGATCATCGATCATGAACGTCAGTGATTGATGGCTCGTTGGCGCAGAAAATGATCCGTTAAAACCAAAATTGCCATGGCCTCGACGATGGGCACGGCACGCGGGAGCACGCAGGCATCGTGCCGACCCTTGCCCTGGAGTTCGGTATCTTTTCCATCACTGGTCACCGTTTGCTGGCTGGTCATGATCGTCGCCGTGGGTTTGAATGCCACGCGAAATCCGATCGATTCGCCATTGGTGATGCCGCCCTGGATACCGCCGGAACGGTTGCTGGTGGTGCGCACGGTATCGCCTTCCATCACGAAAGGATCATTGTGCTCACGCCCCGTGAGAAGAGTGCCGGCAAACCCGGATCCGATTTCGAAACCTTTTGTTGCGGGAATGGAGAGCATGGCCTTGGCCAGGTCCGCCTCCAGTTTGTCGAAGATCGGCTCGCCCAAGCCCGCTGGACAATTGCGGATCACGCATTCGATCACGCCGCCCACGGAATTTCCCTGACCGCGTATCGCTTTGATGTGTTCGATCATCGGTTCGACCATTGCCGGATCACCGGTGCGCACAATGTTGCTTTCGATCGTGGCGGCATCGACGGTGGCGGGATCCACGGTGGCTTCGAGATGCTGGATGGATTTTACCCAGGCGAGGACTTCGATGTTGGGAATGTAGGTGCGCAGCACTTGCAGAGCGATGGCAGCTGCGGCGACGCGGCCAATCGTTTCACGTGCCGAGGCGCGACCACCGCCCGATAGGGCACGGATGCCGTATTTGGCATCGTAAGTGTAATCCGCGTGCGAGGGACGGTATTTCAGAGCCATCTCATCGTAAGCACCGGGACGTTGGTCGGTGTTTTTCACCGAAATGGCAATCGGCGTTCCCAATGTAAGATCATCCTGGATGCCGGAAAGGATTTCTGCCGTGTCCGCTTCTTTGCGCGGCGTCACAATTTCCGATTGACCGGGACGTCGTCGATCCAGCGCCGCCTGGATCATGGCATGGGTAATGGGAATCCGTGGAGGGCATCCATCCACAATCACGCCCACGGCACCGCCGTGGGATTCGCCGAAGGTATGAATGCGGAAGGCATGGCCAAATGTGGAGGACATGCCGCTACTCTAGCGTGCTACTGGGCATTCGCCAAGAGCAGAGATTGCCCAAGAGAGAAATCGATCCTCCCTGCCGCATGCAGTGCACGAATATGGCGATGATGCCGTTCAACACGCAGGTAATCCCCTGATGATGGCGTGAAATTCTACTACGTTCATCGTAGTTGAGCGGTCGGATCAATGCGGATTTTCCATTTCCGAGGACAGATGAGAATCGCATGCCGGAGAGGATCGGCATGGTGCGCGTCTGGCCAAGAAAGCCCGCGGAGCAAATGTATCCTCCTGCTGATACGGATCACGCACTTGGTGGCGGGGAAATTCATGAGTGTTGAGGTTGATGCAAGAGAAAGAAGTGCACACCTGTGACAGCATGACCACCGAAGGAATGTGCGATTTTCATGCCTGTTGACCATGGCGCGCCAGCGCCTTGATGACTTTGCGTATTCCGCATGGACCAGTGGGTGGGCATTTTTCACAGGACGAATCTTCCCCGAGAAGTTTTCGTTGCGTGGCATCGCCTGCGATCGATGCAATCAAAGGAGACTGGATGCCGAGCCAATGACCATGGGCTAGATCATCATATTCATTCAAATCATGAGCCAGAGCTGCGCTCAAACCGTGAAATGTCTCCGCGCCATGGAGCACAATCACCTGTGGATGGCAAGCGCGCGCGGGCTTGCCATCCAGCAGCCAGTTATGGAATTCCGATAGAGTGCTGGGGAGAAACACGACGAAACTCTGCCGAAAAGCCCTGCGTCTTGCTCCGCCTGGTTTCTGGAATTCTATGCGTATTTTCTCAAAGAAGGCCAACCCGATCCACCAATCGACGCTTGCCGCGCGGGCCGGATGGGATCATGTTGTGAAAGATGAAACGTCACATTCACTGGTTCTCGACTTTTTTATCCATCGTTTTTTCCGTAGGATCGGCTCAAGCGGTAAATATGGATTACACGATTCTCGTGAAAAAAAAGACTCATGAGAATGCATCTTGGCGCGCGGTGTGCACGGCATTGGCTGAAAAACACAGCGCGCGCGTGATGGTTTATGAGCACGAGATCACCGAGGTTCTGCCGGATTTACAGAAAAATCCCCCGCGTTTTGCGGCATTGGTCGGGCATTGTGAGCAGGTCGATGGCAAGTTCATTCAACAATGCCACACGATGCTGCGGCAGATCGATGCTGATCCCTACACCGATTGCCGTTGGGGCGTGATCACGGGGCGGAGCGCGGAGCAGGCGATGGTGATCGTGCGCGAATCCAACCCTCTGGTCATACGCCGCACGGTTTCCGGCACTCGAATCGCCACCCGCATGTGCGAGGAAGCCGAGTGCTTCGATGAACTCGTGCCACGTGGTCATTCGCTCAAGAAATCGAACGGGAAAGAAAAAGAAATCCCCCTTGATGACGCCGATAGCATTGCTGAGTTGGCAACGGCATTCGCTCACCCATCCACGCAGCTCATCATCACCTCTGGACATGCCACCACTAGGGATTGGCAGCCGGGATTTCGTTACAAAAACGGTTCTTTTCATTCACGAGATGGCGTGATTTACGGACGGGATCTTCAAGGAAAAGAACACCCCGTTCAGCAAGCCAGTCCCAAGGTCTATCTGCCTTGTGGCAATTGTCTCATGGGGCTGGTCGATGGTCCTGACGCGATGGCGTTGGCATGGATGCAAAGCGTGGGTGTGCGCCAAATGGCTGGTTACGTGGAACCCACTTGGTATGGTTACATGGGCTGGGGATTGATCGATTATTTTGTCGAACAGCCCGGACGCTATACCTTTGCCGAGGCTTTCATGGCCAATCAAATTGCTCTCGTTCATCGTCTGGAAACAGCCACCGAGCTCAGTGCCATGGATCGTAAAGGACTTCTTTTTGATCGGGATCGGGTGGCGTTTTATGGTGACCCTGCCTGGTCAGCCACCATGGCACCGCAAGCTCTGCCATTCTCGCAGAAGCTCACACAGACCGATGATACCATCACTCTGGAAATTTTGCCGCTTGAGGGGGAAAAGAGCTACGAAGCCATTGACACCAATGGTTCCCAGCGTGGCGGGCGTCCTATGGTCGCGTTTCTCGCCGAGCGCATTGATCTGAAAAACTGGGAAGCCAGCGCACAGCAAAATGCCGTCCTGGCCGATGATTTCGTTCTGATCCCACGCCCTGCCGCCGGAGTGAAAGCCCAACCCATGCGAGTGGAATGGAAATTACGGAAGTGAAAGGTGGTGCCTAAGCCATGATGATTCAGGCGCTTTCCAATGGATTGTTACCTGAATATTGCGCATTTGCTGCTAGATTTTTCATCATGAAAAAGGCAGATTTTTTTTCTCGCATTTTCGTAACTGATTCAGTAACAAGTTAGAAGTTTCACTCATGACGCTGCAGAAATAAGAGTTTGTGTCGTAATTTTGAGGTGATTGCTAAATCAATTAAAATAACATAAGTATGAAATGTAAATCATTGTTAGTCTTATCGAGCGCTGTTTTGATGTCGAGCTGCGCGTCGATTGTTTCAAAGTCGGAATACCCAGTCTCTTTGACAAGTTCACCAGAAAGTTGCAAAGTTACCGTAAAGAAAAACGGAGTTGCCGTATATCAGGGAGCAACGCCATCTATCGTCACACTTTCGGCATCGAATGGATTTTTTCAACCTGCTCATTATCAAGTAGAGTTTTCCAAAAAAGGAGGCGCAACACAGACGGTGCCACTTAGAGCAGATATCGATGGCTGGTATCTTGGTAACATATTGTTCGGTGGACTTATAGGGATTCTAATCGTTGACCCTGCGACGGGAGCGATGTGGAAATTGCCAGAGAATGTGAATTGCACACTCTCTACGATAGCATCTGTATCAAGTGATAATGGAAAGACTTTGAAAATTGCAGACAAAAATAGCCTTCCACCCAGCATTCAGAAACAACTGATTTCATTGCGTTAATCATCCATGAAAATCAATTCGATACGTATGATTGGTCCAGCAATCCTTGCTGGAATCAGTCTTTCATCATGTGCGGCAAACAAGCTGAACCCTGGTCCTATTTCCAGTAAACCACCTGCAACTGCCATCGTTGCTTCAAGTGAGTTTTCGATTGGTGATGGATTCATCATGAAAAAATTCATCTATCCTGCTGGAGTTTACCAACCAGTACACGAAGATTCCAAAGCTCATTATTACGCGCCTCCTGGGGAGCAAATCCAAGTCAAGGATACAGGTATGAGTCTTGGAACACAAGGCGGCATTTATTGGGAAAAAGGGTTGATTACACCTCGGAAAGTTTATTTTACAGGGAATTTTGGCATCAAACTTCCTTGGGATAAGCCTGACATGCCAATCAGCATCAAACGCTGATCTCAGCATGACAAATCATAAGATAAAACAAAAACTATCGGGCGAGAAAAATCGCTAGAAAATCAGCACATCAAAAGCCTCGCGGAAATGGTGAGTTTCTAACCGAAATCAACCATCTTTCGCGGGGTTATTTTTATTAACATGCTGACAGTCATACTAATTCACTCCAGCCGCACTTTTTTTGTTAGGGCGATGCGATCGGAAGATCCGC
>JBMLRP010000062.1:0-1647 GCA_049240965.1 Akkermansiaceae bacterium | reverse complement strand
CCCGGGAGCGGAAAAATTACTTTTTCTTGCCGGAAAGAAAATTGTTTGCGCGCGCAGACATTTCCAACCAGCAGGAAAACCGGTGAACGTTCATGGATTTGAGCTAATCCCTCGGGCGACTTATTCACAAATTTTCATACCGGCATGAAAAGTCTCATATCGACATGAGGTTTCAGTGTATCTTCCGTTTGACCACGAACCGGCCTTTGGCGCGAATGTTGCGGCACCAGCCAGCAGGTGGCCAGACCTCGGGCGGCATGATCGCGAACCACGCCTTGGCATCCTCCGGCGTGACTACCTCACGGTAGTGGCGAAAGATCATTTTCGGAGAGTTGCCTGCCTCCAGAGCGGTCCGGGGCACGTCACCGGTCTCTGCCACGCGATAGCTGATGAACGAGTGTCTGAGGGCATTCTGACGCCATCCACCGGGAATCCGCGCTTTCACGGCCACATCGTTCAACGCGCCCGAGTAGTCGGAGATCGGCACAATCGGCCCGGTGGCCTCGCGCCAGGGGGCGAGCCATGCCTTGAGGTTGTCGGGAAGGATGGCAAGCCGTCTCGCAGCGGTCTTGGCTTTTCGGCCGGCAATCTCGATGTGACCACGATCCCACTTGATGTCCTGCCAATCGAGGCGGTGGATTTCTGCCGACCGGATGCCCGAGAAGGCACCGATGGCAAGGAAGGGCAGAATGCGTTCGTGGGCGGCGAGCAGGAGGCTCCGCATTTCATCGGGGGTGAAGATGGCGATGTCCGTTTCCTCCTCCTTGAACTTCTCGCTCAACTCGGCGGCGGTCTTCCGATCGGGATGGAGGTAGCCTTGCTTCTTGGCGAAGCTGAACATGGTCACGACGTTGCGCCGGATGCCGTTCTTACTGACCGCCCCCAGGTGTTTCAGCCCGCCGAGGTAGTGGTTGATGTCAGAGACTTTGACCTCCGCGATCTTGCCCGTCACCGCCGCCGAGAACTTTTCCAGATGCCCACGGGCGCAAGATACGTAGGAGTCACTCACCCCCTTCCGTTCAAGAGAGGCGATGAACTCGGCGGCGACCTGTGTCGTGGTGCGGTTGGGGAACCTGTCCGGACCATTGGTGACGTAGAACCGAACGGCATCGGAGAGTGACACATCGGGAGCCGCTTTTTTCACCATGGCCCATTCCTCAACTGCCGCCACCAGTGCAGTCTCAAACGGCCTGACCAGGTCCTCGCAATGCTGGAGGATTTCGATGTCGCGGTGGGTGGCCTCACGCCCGGTCACCAGCTTGTTGGCGAGACGGACGCTGATCTGTTGCGCGATCAATTCCGCCTCGGCGAAATCCGAGAAGCACCGGGTTCTCCGACGACCGCCCTCGTGCCAGCAGACGTTGTTCTGTTTGTAGCCATTCTTGCGGGTGAACGGGTAGATCTTCACGGTGGCCGCACCCTTGCCGATGATCACGGTGCCCTTCGGTTGTCGACGATTCTTGGTATCCATATCCAAGACCGGCGATGTCAACGGAATGCATGAGTTCGTGTTGGAAATTGCATTCAGGAGCCCACTCAAATGCTCAAATATCGTTGGAAATGAACGAGTTAAGTGGGTTGCTCCTGATAGCTCCGCCATGATCACTCCAGAAATTTTTCTAACGAATGGAATGATTTATTGCCTAT
>JBMLRP010000061.1:0-2340 GCA_049240965.1 Akkermansiaceae bacterium | reverse complement strand
CTCAAAACTGCGTGCGGATGCCGGCGACAATACCGCGGCCGGCGAGCGGGGCGATGTCGCGCACGAATGATGTGCTGAGGCGCGCTTCTTCATCGGTCAGATTGACTCCGCGCAGGAAACATGTGGATTCCACACCGGCGATCGTGGTTTTGTAACTGATGCCGGCATTGACAAGGAAGAAGCTGTCCGTGGGCAGTTCGTTTTCCGGCACGCGATTTTGATCGGCGGAGTATTGACCTTCGAGATAAGCCGTGAAAGGACCTGTGCCATACTCCACAGTCGCTCCAGCCCGGAAGGGGGCGATGCGTGGCAGGGCTTCGTTGGTATCACGATTTTCCGCATGGACAAAATCCGAGCGTAGAATCAAATCGAGTCGACGCTCATGCGCCGCGGCCTTGCCTTCCGCTTGCTCGGCTGTGATCGGAGCATGGAGGTGGAATACGGTCTCGAGCTCGAAGCCACAGAAATCTGCATTCACAGCCTCGAAGTTGAATATCGGCAATTCTTCGTGATCATGGCCTTCCTCTTCGTCGCCGTGCTCTTCCTCGTAAAACTCTCCGGTGTTGCGCAGGTTGATGAAGTCGTGGAAGCGATAGTAGTAGGCATTGGCAAAACCCGTCACCCATCCCGTCTTTTTGCGGATGCTCAGATCGATGGATACGGATTCTTCATTGCCGAGATCCGTATTCCCCCGCTCAAAGCTGCCCGTGGCGTAGTGCGGACCGTTCGCAAACAATTCCATGTTGGTCGGCGGACGCTGGGTATAGGCCATGGAAGCCGAAGCCGCATATTCTTCGGTGATGTTGTAAATCAAACCCGTGGAGGCACTGAAACCGGTGTTATCGACGTCGAGGCTGGGACCGAGGTCTTCCGTGGCAAGGCGCTCGTTGCTGTGATGATCGAGGCGCATGCCGAATTGATAACGCAACTTTCCGATCTCTTTTTCTTCCAGAAAGAAGAGCGAGTGCTTTTGGGTATCGACGGGAGGCACGAAGGCTTCTTCTCCCACCGCGGAAAAGTCCGAGACTTCGATCTCATAACCGAATGTCCCCTCGAAGCCCGAGAATTCCTTGTGCGAAAATTCAAGACGACCATTGAAGCCCTCGATGTCAAATCGGGTGCCGGTTTCCACTCCTTCGAACTCGGTATGGTTGTAATCTGAATAGCCCAGGTTAAAACGGATCTCACGGAGGAACGACAGCGGCTCGTAGATGGCTCCACGCACATCGTAGCGCCGTTGTTCCATGCCGATGGTGACATCGTCTTTCGCCACCACGCCATAATCGGAATCCATGCCGGAAAAGGAGAAACCGAGGAAACCATTGTCAAACACATGCGAGGCACCGAATCCGAATCCTTCCGTGTCGGCGGCGCTATTCGGGATGAAACCACGGGCCTGTTCTTGATCCGGCTCATCGATGGCACGCTGGGCAGCGGAGCGGGCAAAGCCGGGAATTTCCAGGTTTTCCATTTCGCGATGGAAATAATCGAAATGCAGCACCCATGGTCCCGAACCCCAGTTCAGATCAATGCTCTGCGAAAAGGAATTGTCCGGCGTGCCCGCCATCAGTCCGAAGCTACCGGAGGGATGCGATCCCGTGAAACGCTCCTCGGCAATGCGGCGGTCGATGACATTTACCACGCCACCTACTGTGTTCGGTCCGTAAAGGAGTGTCGATGGCCCGCGCACGACCTCGATGGACTGCGCCGATAGAGGATCGACGGACACCGCATGATCGGGACTGAGATTGGCGACGTCGAGGATCGAAGTGCCGTTCTGCAGCATGCGCACGCGGTCATCGCCCAGACCACGCAAGACGGGGCGGCTGGAGGCAGGAGAAAAACCGGTGGAACTCACCCCTGGCAAACGATTCAAGGTCTCGCCCAAGGTCGGCTCCACGCGCAGCATCAAACGTTCCTCGGAGAGCTTGTAGGATGGCTGGATTTGCTCATAAATCGTCTGGCCCGTGCGGTTCGCGGTCACCACCACTTCGTCAAGAATGTGGGAAGGTTCTTTTTCTTCCACGGCGGGTTGGGTCTCACTCGATTGTGCGTAACACATCGACCAAGTGAACAGAGGCAAGAAGGAAAAAATGCGTTTGGCTTTCATCGCGCACCGAATCTAATGCAAACAAGTTGCATGTGCAAGAAAAAAACGCAATTTTTATGCAATAGCAACTTTCATGGGTTTCGGATCACTGCCGCAGGCTTTAGACTGCGGTGAGAATCACTGCCCTGCGATCGATCGAGAAAAAATCGAATCTTGGACAGGGGTCAAGTCGTGACCATGGTGATTGTGTTAGCGGCATAGGTCACTGACTTTGATGCCGCTATCGGCTT
>JBMLRP010000060.1:0-1514 GCA_049240965.1 Akkermansiaceae bacterium | reverse complement strand
TGATGGGTGCGCCCCACCGCCTCGCGAGAAATGCCGCGAGAACCTCGTTTTCCGGTGGCTGGAGCCGGACTGATTGGAATCGGGTTTGGAACCGTTCGGTCAGGCTGCCGAGGTCGAGGTTCGTGGTGCCGAGAAATGCATGCCCTGGCTTCATCCGGTCAAGGTGGGTGAGGAGCATGTCCTGAGCGTCCTTCGAGCATCGATCCAGTTCGTTCACGACTTTGACTGACCACGAGCCGAAGATCGATCCGTAGGCGATTGAGCGTGTCCATTCGCGGGCGAGTTCAAGACCCACTTCCTTTCCGTTCACGTCCTCAATTGCCACAGGGTGGCTGGTGAGTGTGCGGGCGATCAGATTCACCAGACACGTCTTGCCAATGCCCGGTGCTCCGGTAATCAGCAACTTGAGTGGCTGGTCGGGATTCGTCCGAAGTCGCTCGGCTTTGCGCAGTAGCACTTCTGCCACCTTGCCGGCCTGCCCCACGAAATCCGCAGGGCAAGACGGAACAAAGCAGGTGGGTGGGACTGGTGCTTGCTTACGCGGCACCTTCTACCTCCTTTCTGCAACTGCCAAGCGTGAGCATGTCGGCAATCGCTTGAGCTCCTTTGCGGTAGAGCACCACGGCAAGCAGCTCACCATCGACATACACCGCCCAGTATCGGGTGCGGTAGCCATCTGCCTTGAGGTAGGGTTTGACTTCGATCATGACAACCATCCCTCCCTTCTGGCGCGTGCGTTCAACTCCCGGACGACAAGCCCGTATTTTTCTGCGGTCTTTTGTGGATCCGCATATCGTCGGTAATGGCGCTTCACGAGATTCCAATCTGGCTCACTGCTACGATTTGGCAGCATGGCGAGCGGATCAAAGCGGGTGGGTTGCTGTGCTTGTTCCGGTGGTTGCTCCAGTGCAGCCAGTCGTCGCAGGATAGGTTGTAGGCGCTCCATCACCAATGCCTCCACATCAGCGGGGACTGGGGTTTGCAGCGGAGCCCCGCCAACGAGTTCGGCAATGCGTGCGTCCACAATCTCTCGAATCAAATCGATGGGAACTTCGGTGATGGAATACACGATACCACTCAGGCTTTGGAGGCCGAGGAGCTTCTTCAATTCCTTGCGTGCATCTCGGGGACTGTCCGCGTGCAGACGATCATCAAAGACGATTTCTCCGCCACGGCTGGCGATCATTTTGTAGGTGCGTTTCATTGGTTCATTATTTTTGGTTCATGGTTTCGTTGGAGTGAACGCATGCGGCTGGCTCAGAAGTCCGAGTGGTCGCAGTCGTTCAAAAAGTTGAAGTAGGGTTGCTGCCAGCGTGGGCTCGACTTGATCAGGCCAGAGGTGAAGTGGAGGTTGCTCACCTTCATGCCGCGCCAGTTGCGCCAGTCGCCGAAGAGTTCGGTGAAGTCACGCTCGAAGAACACCCATCGACCAGGCAATCGGTCGAGCGTGTCTATGCCGCAGAGATCGACCAAGGAAGCAGCCACACGTGTATCGGAGAGCAGCCCGTCGGGCA
>JBMLRP010000059.1:0-31026 GCA_049240965.1 Akkermansiaceae bacterium | reverse complement strand
TGCCATAACGGCGCAAATCCACATACCACCAGTAATCCTCGGGATTCAGTTGATGCCGCTTCATGTTTTCCAACAACACATCAAGGCGCTCCTCTCGCTGACTGCCTCCGACAATTTCGCCAATACCGGGGACTAACACATCCATCGCAGTGACTGTCTTTTCATCATCGTTCAGACGCATGTAGAATGGCTTTATTTCCTTGGGATAGTTGTAAACAGTCGTCGGCTTTCTAAAGTATTCCTCGGTCAACCAGCGTTCGTGCTCACTCTGCAAGTTCAAGCCGTAAGCAACGGGATACTGGAAGGTCTTGCCACTCTTCAGCAGAAGCTCTACAGCCTCGGTGTAAGTCACACGCTCGAAAGGTCGCTCCGCCACGAACTCCAGTCGCTCACGCAGTGCCTTGTCGACGAATTTCTCAAACACCTCCAGGTCTCCCTCGCTTTTTTCCAAGGCATGCCGCACCAGATATTTCACCAGCGCTTCGGCCAGATCCATATCTCCTTGTAAATCACAGAAAGCCACCTCCGGTTCAATCATCCAGAACTCTGCGGCATGACGTGAAGTGTTGGAATTTTCCGCACGAAAAGTAGGACCAAACGTATAAATATTGGAAAGTGCACAAGCAAACGTCTCTCCCTCCAACTGACCGCTCACGGTAAGATAAGCACGCTTGCCAAAAAAATCTTCGGCATCCTGGGCAGCCTTGTTGGGAGGCAGGGTGGTCACTCGAAACATCTCGCCGGCACCTTCGCAATCACTGGCAGTGAGGATGGGAGTATGGACATAAGTGAAGTCACGCTCTTGAAAAAATTGATGAATCGCATAGGCCATTCGACTACGCATGCGAAACACCGCGCCATGAAGATTGGTGCGAGGACGCAGGTGGGAAACGCTGCGCAAAAATTCCAGCGTATGTCCTTTTTTTTGCAAGGGGTAATCGGCAGGAACTTCACCAACCAGACGCACGCATGAAGCATGGAGCTCCCACTTTTGCCCCTGACCCAATGATGGCACGAGCTTACCCGAGATTTCCACCGATGCTCCCGTCAACATACGGTCCACCTGATCATATCCCTCGATCCCCGCATCCGCGACGACTTGCAAGTTCGCCAAGCAACTACCATCATTGATTTCCAGAAATGAGAACGTCTTGGAATCACGCCGTGTCCGCACCCATCCCGCGATCGTCACCGTCTCTTTCTCGTTTTCACTCAGCAACACCCGCTTGATCAACTCGCGCATGAAGATGAAGTAACAAATGCCTCTGCTCCTGTCAATCTGGGTGAAGACAGCATTTTCCCTCGACAGCCCGCAAGAATCTGAGAAAAACTCGGCGCATGGAACACCATGTATACTTTTGGCTGAAAGAAGAATGCAAAAATGCAACGGATCGCGCTGCGTTTGAAAAAGGGCTCAGTGACCTGCTCAAACTTCCCGGCATCGAGCGTGGATTGTGGGGGCGCCCCGCTGCTGTCATGCCACGTCCGGTCATAGATCTCAGTTGGGACTACGCACTCTCCATGTGCTTCACTGATGTTGCCGCACAAGATGCCTATCAGATCAATCCCGATCACCAGATTTTCATCGACTCCCACAAAGACAAATGGGCCGACGTGAAAGTCATGGACATCGAACCAAACGCCTGATCAAGGGATCAGGCCCGTGGCCTTGCGGATGCGGCTGAGGACTTTGGCCGCTGTCTCGCGGGCTCGCTCGGCACCTTTTCGCAATACTTCATCAATGTAGCCCGGATCGACGAGAATCTCCTCGCGCCGCGCACGCATCGGTGCGAAGTAATTCCAGTAGGCTTCCCACAACTGGGTTTTGTAATGGCCGTAGCCGAAACCACCGGCTTGAAAGCTTTCCACCATCGCTTGATACTCAGCATCGGAAACGAAGAGCTTGTAGAGCGCGAGAATCGTCGAATTTTCGATCGGCTTCGGTGCCTCCACCGGCGTTGAATCGGAAACGATTTTCATGATCAGTTTGCGCAATGGTTTTTCCTCGCCAAACATTGGAATGGTATTGTGGTAGGACTTGCTCATTTTTTGACCATCGATGCCCGGCACCACAGCGGAGTCATCGCGGATCATCGGCTCGGGCACGGTGAGAGTCCCCTCACCCAGTGCCTCGTTGATTTTCACTGCGAGATCGCGAGTAACCTCAAGATGCTGTTTCTGATCCTTGCCCACCGGTACAAGGTTTGAATCATAGAGCAAGATATCAGCTGCCATCAGAACTGGATAAGCGAAAAGCGCATGATTCGCGGAGAGTCCTTTGGCGACTTTATCTTTGTAGGAATGACAACGCTCCAACAACCCCATGGGGCAAACCGTCGAGAGAATCCAAGCCAGTTCATTGACCTCCGGCACATCACTTTGACGGAAAAACACCGCTTTCGCTGGATCCAGACCACAAGCGAGGAAATCCACTGCCAGCTCGTGAGTATTTGCCAGCAAGGCCGGACCATCCTGCAAGGAAGTCATCGCATGATAGTTGGCAATAAAATAAAATGCCTCTCCCTGCGACTGTAGGCGGATCGCCGGCTCCATGGCACCGAAATAATTTCCAATGTGAAGTTTTCCTGATGGCTGAAGGCCCGTAAGTATGCGCATGGCCACAGCATGCCGCGCCATCAGCATTTGATCAAGAATTCCGTGCAAAATTCTCGGCCTATATGTCTTCCTGCTGATGACCGCGTTACGGCAGCGCAATCCCCCGGAAGGAGCCATGGCGATGTGCGCGAGTATCCATCATACGGCTAAAATCGCTGCGATGCTCAAGTAGCAAATCGACGATCCAAAAAAATTCAAAATTGCGACTTTCGCCTTGCGCTAAATCAACTAGATTTCTGGTCGAAACCCCGATTGCGTTCATCTTCATTTCGTAACAAATGAATGTCATATCCTTCATCTTTTCAAGGCAGCTCATCTTTGTGATGTGTATCATGCCTGTTTTACTCCATGCGCAGGTGCGTTTCAATGAGGTGATGTCTGCGGCCTCAGACCGCGAGCTGACGTACGACGCGAACGCAACACCCCGAGTAGGAACCGGCCCCCATTGGACAGAAACATCCTATTCTGATAGTCATTGGAAAAGTGGCATCGCACCGCTGGGCACAGGAACATTTACCAATGGAGCCGTTACTTTTGGCACTGATATCGGCACGGATCTCATCAACATCACACCGACCTGCTATTTCAGGCACAAATTTACCGTAAACGCCGCGCAAGCGGCGTCGACGAGCATGTTACGCCTCGTGCATCGATACAATGATGGGTTTATTTTTTACCTGAACGGGGTGGAAGTCGGCCGCGAATGGGCGGGTCCTTCCAAGCAATACCAGTATTTCGATCAAGTAGCCGTAGACCCCGATCTCGGCAACACGACAGCGGATACAACCCACATCACGACTATCATTAATATCGGTGCCGCAAACACGAAACTCCTTGTCGGTGAAAATACACTCGCCATCCATGTGCTCAATCGCGCTGCCACCAACACCAATTTTCTCTGCGATCCACGACTCGAAATTTTAAGCTCCCCATCAACCACAGTCCTGATTCCTCAAAATGCGACATGGAAGTATTTCCCCGGTGTCGTAGAACCATCGGGAAATCCTTATGATCCCTCACTGCTGAGTTCACAAATTCTCTCGGTGCCTTGGGGGCGGGCGGAGTTTGACGCCTCGTTATGGCCGACGGCTGTTGGTCCGCTCAGCGCTGGAACGCCTCCCGCAGGTGTTCCAGTGGGGACCACGGTGCCTGATGTGATCAACGTGGCTCCATCGCTCTACACCCGCGCATCATTCACCCCCACGAGCAGTCAAATCTCCTCTTCTACGGCATTGCGCGTCATGATCGATTACGACGATGCCTTTGTGGCCTACGTGAATGGCAAAGAAGTGGCCCGTGGCAACATGGGGAACGCGAATTCATTCACCCCAAACACGGCGCTTGCCTTTGCCGCTCGTACACCAACAGGTGCCGCAACGACCGCCATCATCATCAATCCCGCAAAGGATCTTCTTGTCGCTGGGCCTAACATTTTCGCAGTTCAATATCATAACATTACACAAAACGATCCTGATCTCTACGGGAGCGCACGTTTGGACTTCGGCACCAGCACAACGCTGGTTCCAGCGAACACCACCTGGAGTTACCATATCGGCAATACGGAACCCGTTCCCGATGATTCCGACTCCATCGAAGATCTGGTATCAGATCCCGAGGCGTCACCCGACTGGATTGAAATCAAAAACCACAGCCCTTCTGCTGTCTCCCTGAATCGCTGGAGCCTCACCGACGACACATCCGAGCCCCGCAAATGGCTATTTCCTGACGTCACCATCGCCCCAGGTGGCATGATGCTGATTTTTTGTGACGGAAAAGATATCTCATCACCCACAGCGCCTTATCAACACACAAACTTCCAATTATCCCGCAGCGGAGAAACAGTCCAACTTAGGAACGCACACAACGAGCTCGTGGACACCATCACTTTTGGCAACGGTCAATCCACACAATCGTATGCACTGACACTACCATCGACATGGTCCTATCATAGCAAACCCACACCGCTCGCAGAAAATTTGGCTGCTGGTGTTTCAGGAAACGCTCTGACAACGGCTGTGGCAGCAAAACCCACCGCTTCGCACGCGAGTGGATTTTATAACACCGCAATCACCGTGAGTCTAACATCATCTACACCGTCATCCACCATCCGCTTCACCACTGACGGATCTGAACCCAGCACCACCAGCACAATTTACACGGGACCGATTTCGGTGACAGGAGATCGATCGATTCGCGCGCGCTCATTTGCCGCCGGGATGACAATGTCACCGGTCTCCACATTTACCTATCTGATCAACAAATCCACCGCGCTCAAATCACTCCCCGCGATTTTTCTAACCGCTCATAACACGCGTTCACTTTATCGGCCATATGGCATATTTGCAATTCAAGACAATAACACGACTACAAATTACACCAGTAGTATCTGGCACGCTGCATCACTCAAAACCAATTACTACAATCCCATCCTGCGTGGTGCCAACATCGAACGCCCGGCGCATTTTCACTTCCGCCCGGTCAATCCTACCAGTCCTGCCTATTCTCTGGATGTAGGTTTGCGCTGCGCCGGTAGTCCATACTCCCGCCCGCGATACGTCATCTCTGACCAATCCGCCACGACGCCTGGCTCGATCTCGCCATGGTCATCCACTGCCACACAAAAACCGCAAATGAATGTCTTCTTTCATGACGACTACGGCGCAGAGCCATACGCCTATCCCTTTTTCCCGACGGGTGAGGCGCTCAATCATTCTTCCATCCGTCTCCGCGCGGGAAAAAATGATATATCCAACCCATTCATCCGCGATGAGCTGATGCGTCGTCTCCACAGAGACGTTGGCGGGGCAACGGTACGCGGAATCAATACAACGGTATGGATCAACGCAATCTACAAAGGGTATTTCAATCTAACGGAAAGGCCACGCGAGGAATTTTTCCAGCAATTTTATGGCACGGACAGCGAATACGATGTCTGGGTGATCAATGATAATGCCAGTGGCAATTCGATTCTGCTGCAAGAGCTCATCGGTTACGTCCGCAGCATCTTTAATCCCGGCAATGGCGATTCTTCCATCACCCTAACAGAATATCAAGGTGTCGAGCAACGTCTCGATATTGCCGGCTTCATCGACTACCTGATCGTGCAGATATACGGTGCCACAGGTGACTGGCCGCATAACAATTACGTCATGGCACGGGAACGAAAAGACAATGCCAAATGGATTTTCTCTCTGTGGGATGGCGAAGGAGCGTTCGGAAACTTTGGCAACAATGTTCGCACAGACACGATGGCGAACGCTGTTGCAAATTCCATTCCCACCAGCACGCCGCAGACAGATGCGATTTCATTGGCGATTAAAATTCTTTTCACCCAACTTCGCTCCAGTGATGAATTCAAACTGCTCTTCGCAGACCGATTGCAAAAGCACTTTTTTCACAATGGTGCTCTTGTTGACAGCAAAATTCTTGCGAGAAAAAATGCTTTGCGTGATGAAATGCTGCCACTCATTTCGTCGTTCGCCGACAGTCCCTTGAATAACTGGATCAATGGGTTGGGAAATACGACACGATATAATAATTCAACGAATTTTCCCTCCAGACGGAATGTCTTGTTTGACGGATACTTTGATGACGTGAATGGAGGATCATTTGTCACCGGTCACTTTTCAAACGCAGGATTCTGGCCTAGTTTGCGCGCCCCCAGTCCATCCGTGACACCCGGAAATGTAGCCACGGGAACTGCCGTGACATTGACCAATCCGAACGCATCCAGCACGATATTGTATACACTCGACAATTCGGACCCACGCCTTCCCGGTGGCACCACATCATCACGCGCCCTCACTTACACATCAGGCCAGCAATTCACGGTCAATCGCCCCACCCGAATCAAAGCACGCGTCCGAACCTCGGCAAATGTCTGGAGTCCATTGCTCGATGCCGTATACACACCTGCTGCTGCCGATCCACTGCTCATCACGGAAATACACTACAACCCCGCTTCCTTCCTCGCTGATGACTCCAGTACGCTCGAATTCATCGAATTAAAAAACACCTCATCTTCAACACTGCCCCTCGCAGGCTACGTGATTTCCGGAGCGATCGACTACGCATTTCCCGCCAATGCAACCCTCGCAGCAAACGCCACATGGGTCATCGCTTCCAATTCGGCGGCATTTGCTCGCAGACATCCGGAAGCCACCGTAAACGGCACTTGGTCGGCAACACAAAAACTGTCGAATTCAGGAGAAACGATTGTGCTAAAAAACATCGCTGATACTACAATTGCAACCATCGCCTATGATGATAACGCTCCATGGCCCACATCTGCAGACGGCAACGGGCACTCGCTTGTCTCGATTAACTCAACAACACCCCACAACAACAATGCCAGTTCTGCATGGCGGGCCTCCACTAACTCAGGAGGGACGCCGCATGCAGCAGAACCGTCAACAGCTTCACCCACGGTTCAGATTACAGAAATCCTCACTCGCCCACCATCCGGATTCGAGGCCTTCATTGAATTGCACAACCCAACTTCCACAAGCGCGAATATCTCTGGTTGGTGGATTTCAGACAATCCTACCGTGCCGAGAAAATTTCGTATTCCTAACAGCACCACCATCGCGGCAGGTGGGCGCATGACGTTCTCTCTAGCATCGCTGAGTGCTCAAAACGTGACGCTATCGCCAACAGGCGGCACCATCATCCTCCGCGCCGCTGACCCAAGCACGGGGAACCTATCAGGATATGCCGACGCAGCGCTCTATCCCGCATCTCCTCCTGATGCCAGTCTTGCGCCGGTATCCGCACCAAACCCAGCGGATGAGTCCGCCTGGGCCCCGACTCTCTCCATCACCGGAGCCCTCGCGAACAACGATTTTGCTACTGGTCCTGCTGTCATCACCGAGTTCCATTACCACCCTCTCGATGGTGATGATGAATTCATTGAAATTCAAAACATTAGCGGACAAGCTCTTCCTCTCTACCATCCGACAAACCAATTATTTACCTGGCGGTTCGATGGCGTGACCTTTAATTTTCCGGCAAATACCATTCTGCCGCCACAAGGCCTGGCGCTGATTGTTCCCACGACTGCCGTCGCCACATTTCGCAGCAAATACAACATCCCCAACGATGTTCCGATCTTTGGCTACACGGGAGCGCTTTCCAACGGAGGTGAAAGACTGGCTCTGCAAGCTCCTGACGCTAACGGAGCATACTACGACGTCGACTCCATGACCTACGATGACGAACCTGCATGGCCCACCGCAGCCGATGGTGCCGGACCATCGCTGGAAAGGATCAATGCCGCGGGTCTTGCATCCGATCCTGCCAACTGGGCATCTGCTTTGCAAACCATGGGCACTCCGGGATACGGGCGCGCGCTGGGCTACCAAGAGTGGCTCACGTGGTTCTATGGTCCCGCTACGTTGACGAATCCATCATTCACGCACAAACTGGCGGACAACGATGCCGACAACATCCCCAACCTGTTAGAAATGGCACTTGGACGTGACCCGCGTGTCACCGAGTTTTCTCCACCGCTTTCCGCTGAAAAAACCATGATCAGCGGAAAAAATCATATGCTTTTGAACTTCCGGCACAGATCGAATGCCCCGCATCTCAGCATTTCGCCAGAGTCATCAGACACACTGGATACGGGATCATGGAATTCCGCAGGATTGATGCTTCATCAACAACCCGTTGCACATGGAGATGGCACACAAACATCGACCTATCTGGACACAACCCCTCTCAGCGCGAAACCCAAAAAATTCTATCGATTATCCGGCACCAGTTCCGAATGATTTCCTTCACTCATCATTCGCAAATGCCGCTGTCGTCTCAGTAAGCTGAGAGTTGAGGAAATGTTACCATATTAGCATAAACTAGCATCAACGCCTCCATCATGGGTGCGGGGCTACAGATTCGCCAATCATCGACGCCAGGCAGGGATTAAAATGCAACTCCATCCAACTTTTTTTACCTCCTCAAAAAATACTCTGGGATGACTTTGAATTGATTTCATCTATCCCAGATCAAACAAGAGCGCCTCGCTGTTGGCATGCGACTTGAATTGCCAGAGTCCAGCATCCTCGCGGCTCATTGCATCACCTGCATAGAGGAGATTGCCATCAACTTCGATTTCGCCACGTATCACCTGCAACCATATTCCGCGTTCCGCTGCGAGAAAATGATCCAGTGATTCACCCACGGCGAGGCGCAGTCGATAAATATCAGCGTCCTGATGGATGGTGGCAGATCCATCTCTTCCGTCGGGTGAAATGACCAGAACTTTAGGCAAACGTTCCTGCACTGGATTCGGATGCCACTCGGTATAGGATGGTGTGAGCCCGGTTTGACGTGGCAAAATCCAGATTTGCAGCAAATGCGCCTCCAGATCATCGCTGGGATTGAACTCGCTATGAGTCACCCCACTTCCGGCACTCATGAGTTGGATTTGCCCCGGAGACAGCACGCGCCCATTTCCCATACTATCTTTGTGTTCCAGTTGCCCGGAAACCAGATAACTAAAAATTTCCATATCGCGATGAGGGTGCGTGCCAAATCCCCTGCCTGCAGCGATTCGGTCCTGATTGATCACACGCAGGGAACGGAAGCCCATGTGTCGTGGATCGTAGTAGTCGGCAAAGCTGAAGGTGTGCCAAGAATCAAGCCAGCCGTGATGGGCATGCCCTCGCTCATTGGCTCGTCGGATGATTGTTTTCATGTTCGATTCATCGCTATGGTTTTGTGCTATCTTTCTGAATTTTTCTGTTCAGGTTGAAAAATAATACCCATTGATTCGATCGATATCCTGATTCCGCTATTTTTTGGTGTGTGTAAAAAAATCAAGAGATTGATCTCAGTATTGCTCCATCCATGTAAGCATCTTTTTGCGGTATTCCCCATTATTACGCGATAGGGAATCTCCGTGGGTTCCCCCCTTCACTTCAAAAAACGTTTTCTGTTTCCGCGCGGCGGCGAACAGGGACTTTCCTTGAGAGATCGGCACGACCTCATCCTCCGTGCCATGAACGATGAGCAAAGGCGCCGGCAGTTTTGCCACGGCTTCACGCGGGGCGAATTCATCGGATACGAGATTTTTGCCAAAATTTCCCGCCATGATCTCCGCCATTTCTTCATAGGAGGCAAAGGTGCCGTCGGTCATCACGGCTCTCAGTCCGGGGACTTTTTTGCGTGTCAGCGCTACAATCGACTTTGCACCGCCGAGGCTGTGACCCAGCGAGTATATTTTACCTCCCCGTACATCCTTGCGCGATACCGCATAGGCGAAAGCGGCTTCTGCATCGAGAATCAATCCCTCACGGGATGGCGTGCCGGCGGATCGACCAAATCCTCGATAATCATACATCAGCAATTGATAGCCATTGCGCGGGAGCCAGTCGACAAAGCCGAGATGATGTCCGACCGCCCCGGCATTGCCGTGGGAAAACACTACCGTGCCTTTTATGCTCTGCCCCTCTGTCACAGGCAGAAACCATCCGTGAAGCTCGAGTTCATCCACCGTGTTAAAGTTCACCTCCTCAAAAGCCAATCCACGCTGTTGTGGCGTAGCTGGCACATCTTTGGTCGGAAAGTAAAACAACTTGTTGCCACCATTGGCGCCCAACATCATTTCCGCCATACGTGTGAATTGTCCACCTTGATCTTTTTTCAATGCTTCCAGCACATTCGCCAGATCTGCTGGAACACTTTGCGCTAGGAGGGGAATCGACAACCCAATCAGAATGGCAGCAGAAAATAATTTCATTTATTGTTGGTTGTTTTAGCTATTCACAGGATTTTCGATTGTCAAAAAAACTCTGCATCATGATGACTCCATCAGCACACAACTTGTCATCGGAGGTGGGTCCATTAGGCGGAATCGCCATGAAATCAACTGCACTTTTACCGGTGATCGGAAGCATCGGGCAATACCAGATGGAATTTTTTCATCGCAGTGGCTCTCAGTGAGATCGGTAAAGCGGGGTAAAGACCGCCCACAATCAGAATCAGCACCATCATTACCAATGGCAAGCGTTCACGCGGCATCGCATCTGGGATCTCGATCACATTTTTCGGCAACACGCCCAAAAACAGCAAGCTGTAGAGCCTCATCAGATTGATGGCATTGATGGCGGTAGCGACCAAGAGGAACACGCCCATCCAGGGATGATGATCCTGGACGCCATGAAACAACAAATCTTCCGCGCAATAGCCCATGGTTCCGGGCAGCCCCACCAATGCCAGTCCGGATATGAGGAAAAATGTGGCAAGCCGCGGCGCACGCACCGCCAGACCTAAATTTGACGTGGAATCGGCCACATCAATCACACGCACCTCCAAAATTCTGACCACCGCGATCAATCCCGTGGACGCAAGCGCCACCACCATCCAGTGGAGCATGCCACCCATGATTCCTGCGGAATTCGCCGCAAGTAATCCTGCTAGAATAAAACTTGCCTGACTGATACAGACGAGCGCCATCAAACGACGTGGTTTTTTTTCGATCAAACCGCGCAAACTTGTCACCAACGCTGTGACAAGAGCCAACAAACTCAAACCATAGAGCGCCTGTTGAGCAAATGGAGGCAACCCGACTGATTCAGCACGAGCCACCAACAAAGCCCCCAAATGGGAGTTAAACAAGAGTGATTTGGGTAACAGTGGACCGGTTTCAAACGATCGCAAAGTCCAAGAATGCAGCGGAAACAAACCCTTCCGTGTAACAATGGTCATAATGAAAAAAATCAAACTCAAATGTGAAATCGACGCAAGACTGGAGATCGCCGTTGCATGAAGAAAAATGGTCGAGAGCGACAACATCACCGCACTGGAAATCAGTGCAATATTGGTGTGTTTTCGATCAGGAGAAACACCAAACATTCCGCTCACGAAAGGAATACAAGTAAGCCACCACCCCAAATTCAATACCAGCAGATTTGCGGCCGTGTAGGTCAGAGTCGTGCCCATGCATAAGAGAAATATACCCGATAGCGACTTGTTTTGGATGTCTCGTCGCGGAGCCAAGCAGACCGCCATTAAAGTAATGAGATTGAAAACCACCAGCGGTAATCCATCGACAGCATCCGTCTCCAACCATGGCAACATGGGGTCCAGATAGATTTTTTCGTCAGCCTGTCCATGAAGGCTCCACAAAGCGGAAGTAAAAGCCATCAGCGAACAGCCAAGTAAGACCACAGCGTCTCGTCTGGTTTTACTCAAAGCAAAACGAGGAAAACAGACCACGGCTCCGATCAACATCAGGAGCAATCCGCAACTGAGGTAGGGAATGGGAAGATGATACGACATGTTAGGTTCAAGAATTAAATGGTTTTGTGATCGGGTTGCTGATTCTGCTCGGTAGAACGATGCTCTTCCATGAGATTCGAACGGGTATCCGGGCATGTCTTGGGACGAGAAGATTCAATTTTCGACAAAAGCTTAACGAGCGAAAAAAGTGGGCGAAAGAAAATACGCTCCCATATGGCATCATGAAATCCACGGAAAAGTGTGAAGCAATAAAGCCTGCGCTGCCACTTTTCAGGAACGAGCATGTCGTAGTGCGCTCCGGTAGCCTCAAGTTGTCCACCAGCACCCGAATGCAGGCGGTGATAGTCGCTCAGCATAGAAGGTGAGCGCAGGAACTGCATTGCTCTAACCGTGGCGTGACCAATCACATGAATCAATGCCAAGGCATGCCAACCTAAAGAAATTTCCACAAAGATGATCCCCAGTTGTGTTTGCGAAGCATAAGCCAGAGATGTCTTGGCATCCGTGCTACTGCGCTGAATCATGGTACTCAATAGCGCGGTAGTGCTCCCAATGAAAAAAAGCAACACCGTCGCTGTGGTCGACTGTCGAATGATAGGCTCTGCGCGCAAAAGCAAATATGGACCCGCATGCACCGAAATGGCACCATAAAATATCGCACTGGAAGGTGTGGGGCCCTCCATGGCCCGCGCCAACCAACCACAGAAAGGTCCCTGGGCGGACTTTCCGCTTGCAGCAAAGACCAGCAGGATGGGAAACAGAGTCAACATCCAGGGACTGATCTCCGTGTTTCCAACATCCAGAGCGATTTCACGGAATCGATTCCAATCAGCGGCTCCAAACCATTGATGCGCAAGAAAGACCGAGACCAAGATGAATAAATCCGCTACTCTGTATGTGGCAAAAACACGCAGTGCATTCTGGACAGGCTCAGGTCGATACTGAAAAAAGGAAATCAGCAGCACTGATGTGATGCCCACGAGCTCCCATCCCGCGATCAACAAATCGAGTGAACTCGATGTGAAAACGAGTAAAGCGCCGAAGGAAAACAGCACCAGTAGCAGGAAAAAACGCAAAAATCCAGGATCCCGATGGAGGTAAGTAATGCTGAAAGATCCAACGATACCACATAAAATAATCGTAAGCCCCGCAAAAGGCATGGCGATGGAATCGAGCTGAAACGACATTGGATACTCATAATGCTCCAACCGAAACCATTCGCCCAAGCTCAGATGGATCAAATGATTCGGCTCCTGTATCACCAGCCACGACAACCCCAAGAAAGAGACGAACATCAAACCATAAATCGCTTTGATGATTCTGCCGATCCATTTCTCCGGTATGCTGACCCCAAGCATCCAGAGGATCCCTAACAGCAAAAAAGTTGTAAGAGGAAGCCCTAGAATCGTGAAAAATAAAATATAGGAATTCATAAAAATCGGGAATCAGGCAGAAGTGAGAAGTTTGGGACTGATGCGTGCAAGAGGCAGGTGCTCCTGTTTGCCCTGGTAATAGGCCATAGAGCTGGGTGCAATGGGCAGCGGTTCTTCATCGCCACTTAAATCCTCCCAGTTTCCGTCACCACGATAAATACGAATTTTTCCATCAATAGGTCCCATGACAGCCAGACGAATCCAGCGATTCTCCAGAAACTCATTGAGTAGGGGATTGGCGCGAATCACCGAAATAACGCGATCCTCTGACGTTTCCACGACAAACAAGATTCTCACCGGTTCATGAATTTCCACCGTTTGCAAGGGTAGGCCTGTGCGTAAATCGCTTTGATATCCATTCATCACACCCAGCAAACCACTGATGTTGTGAGGCAGTTTGGTTCCGCATCCATAACGCTCATTATCAACCGTGCTGAAATAATATTCCAGATTGATGCCTCCGCAGACTGGAATCACCGCCCCCAGAACGGCGGCAAGATATCGATCTTCCGGGTCGTTGTTAACATCGTAACTTACCAGAAACGCGCGTCTGTCAAGGAACAAGCCCTGGGTGGAGGATCTCCTGCCAACAAATGCGACGGCGTTTGTGCAATGCCCATATTCCGGCCGGGGTTCGCCGAGATGAACCGACCTTTCTTTCACATGGCGCAGTGCCGCCGCAGTCGATAGACGGTTATCAAACGACTCGAAACGTCTTGTTCGCTCATGTGCGGATCGCGCACGCGCCTCGTCAAGTTTGCCACGAACTTTCAACAGATCCGAAGCGTGCGATGAAGGCATCAAATCCGTATCAAAGAGCTCAATATCATCACTGCATGTATCGTGATAACCACCGATAAACCAAGTATCCTCAGGTAATTGAATGCCACGATCACGCAGCAAATCTCTGACCTCCGGTTTATTGGCCATCAGCGCAAAAAGCCGGGCATTCGGTGCCCCCGATCGGCCGCCGCAGGCTCCGCAGCAATAAGCAGAGACAAAGGGATTGTTCAAACTACTGCTGCCATGACCGAGTATGACAATCAATCTTGCATGTCCCTTGGTCATACCCATGGGATTCAACATGTTGGCCACCCGATCCGCCATCTCAGTCACACTGAATCCCGCCAATAAACCTGTGGTCGCGTTGCGGGACTCATCGTCGTTTCGCATAAAGCGCAATTCCGTTCGTGGCTCAGGGAGAAAAACAGCACTCAGTTTGCCTATGATTTTTGCATATTTCAATGGCACCAGAATGCGCAAAGCCATGGGAAACAAGCTGAAAAAACCAAGACACGCCGTACTGAAAGTGCCGCGAACCAGAGTGCGACTGCCAATGCTTGATGTGCGTGTCAAACGCGCCCACATGCGTCTCGCTCTCTTACGCAAATGCCAGCGGCCATGATCCTCTTCAACCGGAACCTCCGCCACTTGGTGTGCCGGCTTTACGACAACCGGACATAGTGAGACACCATGAGGATCATCCAGCCCCGTGTAATCGACAGCACAACCAAAAAACCCGGCCGCACCATAAGTCTCCATCAGTGGATCGACTTCTTCAAGAGCGCGACGGATTGATTCTTCACGCTCATCGATGCAAAAAACTACCTGTGCTTCAAGACGATCGGACTTTTCCACCACGGCGGGCATGGCGCGATGACGTGACATCGGAATCAATATCTGCCTTTCATGACGAAGTTCATAGGCAAGATGAAGCAATCTTCTACGCTCCCAATCATGGCAAATCTCCAATTCGTGGCACAATTCATCGAACTCTGACTGAGTCAAACTGGCAAGTAGCTCGCTGTGATAACCTAACAATTGACAGGCATCAAACAGGCGAGCCTTGTGCGTCAGAGGATCAAAATGAGATCGCATGACAGCACTACCGCAAAGCCAATCAGTGTAAGAACCGGCAACGTTCTTGAGGGCAATCGCTGTAAGTGTAAGCCGAATCGCCAGAAATTCCATCAGTGAAAATTTCGGGCGTTCGTGAGGTGCCAGCAACGGGTCAACTTCCAAGCACCGGATCATTCCTGCCCAGCCGGGAAGAGCCAGCAATTCGCTTCGAATCATCGTTTCCCATGCATTCACAGGTACGCCCAGGGCTTCCAATTGATCAAGAACGACCTGCTCTGCATCCAAAGATGATTGGCGGGCGAATTCGGCACGGACTCCATGCAGCATCAAAGGCAACTCAATCAATCCCGAGGAACCGACGAGCAAGCGTGTCGCGCCCAGCAATCCTTGATCACGGGATGGCATAGGCCAATAAGCGAGTCCTTGATCCAAATAAGAACTCACCAAGCGAACGATTACAGGATTGACTATCTCATCAAGATCAATTTCGTGACTGACTTTTATCGCCTCGGCAGGACGCACAGGTTTTTTCTGATGCTGAGGCGGCAGAGATTGGCAACGTGTGTCACAAACCGCCCAGAGCTTGCCAGGTTGATCGGAAGAAAGAGCTCTTGCCGCTGTTGGGGTGAGATCCTGACGAAACTGCTTGATGAAATTTCCCTCTTCGATCTGCCAAGTGAGATTGCCATGGTTGACACGGCGAACACCGGGAATCAACAGAGCCCGTCGCAGTTCACGGCGTGTCAAACGTCCATGAAGCAATACCGCATCTGGCTCCCGGGCCAGAACCGCATCGATATCCTGGTCCAGGATTCTCCCGTTTTTCCGGTGCTCTTGATAGACTGCTTCGGCAAGGTAAGGCTCTGCATCAAATATTTCCGCCGCTTTGACCACAGCTTGTTCAAAAGGCATGTGTTGGAAAGCATGCAGCGTATTATGGTGAACAAAGACTCCGATCGGGCCCTGCGCCGGCAGATAATGCGCGGCATGTTCGATCGCATGACGCAGAATCTCCCGGGAAGATTTTGTTTCCCTATTGACTGCGTGGCAATCACAATGGGAACCGTGTGAGTGATCTTGCATGTTCATCATTTGCCATTGCACCGTAGCCCAATCACCCTGTGTTTTGCTATCCCCTTGAGAGGGTATATTTTTACCAGTCAACGGGGTGCCCCCTGCAGGGGTGAAAATTTACCCTGCGAAGGGGATGGTGATTTTTTCAAGCAAATGCTACGTTCATCTGTCATTTGGCAACCATTATTACCTATCATGTCCACTTCAACCAAAGCTACATCGATTCCCAGCGGACCCAAACCGATCGGAAACATCGACGGCGCTATTCAGCACATAAGGCACGATATGTTATCAGGATTTCTCGTATTCTTGATTGCATTGCCTCTTTGCTTGGGTATATCGATTGCGTCGGGCGTCCCTCCCATTGCCGGCATCTTCACCGCCATTATCGGTGGCATGTTAACTCCCTGGCTGAGTAATTCAGAACTTACCATCAAAGGACCTGCCGCAGGCATGATTGTGATCGTTCTGGGCTGCGTTCAAGAACTGGGTTACGAAAAAGCTCTGGCTGTTGGAGTGGCATCGGGCCTGATACAGATTGTTTTCGGAAAACTCAAATGGGGAACACTTGGTGAGTTTTTTCCTGTGGCTGCGGTTCATGGCATGCTTGCCGCAATTGGAGTTATCATCATATCCAAACAAGTTCATGTGGCGTTGGGCGTTACTGCTCACGCCAAAGAGCCACTGGAACTTCTTGCGGAAATCCCCCATAGCTTTGCCAACATGAATCCTCATATCGCAATCATTGGCGGTGTGGCGCTCGCATTACTTTTCGGCAGATTATTCATCAAGCATCGTTTGGTTCAGGCAATTCCCGGCCCCATGCTGGTATTGTTAGTCGCAACGCCACTGGCACTCTATTTTGGCATCAAAAACGAGCATACCTATCAATTCCAAGGACATGAATACCAACTTGGCCCGAAATATCTGGTATCGCTGCCGATGAACATGCTCAGTGGCATCAAGAGTCCTGATTTTTCCTCGTTGGCCAGCATGGCAAGCTTGAAATGGATCGTGATGTTCTCCTTGGTTGGAACCTTGGAGTCCTTGCTGAGCGCCAAAGCGGTTGATTTGTTAGATCCTTGGCAGCGCCGGACCGACTTGAACCGAGACTTGTTTGCGGTGGGAGTGGCAAACACTCTGGTATCTTTTATTGGAGGGATTCCTATGATCAGTGAAATTGTTCGATCGAGCGCCAACCGCAATAACGGAGCACGCACCCGTTGGGCGAACTTCTGGCATGGAACCTTTCTGCTGGTGTTGGTGGCCTCAGTGCCTTGGTTGTTGAACAACATCCCACTTGCGGCGCTGGCTGGCATGCTCGTGTTCACTGGATACAACCTCGCGTCCCCCAAAGAATTCGTTCACATGTGGCATGTGGGCAAAGGACAATTGATTGTTTTCCTCGTGACCATAATCGCCACTCTCGCCACCGATCTCCTGATCGGAATTGCGGCAGGAATTATCGTAAAACTCATTCTTCACGTCATCGCTGGCACCTCTGCCAGCAACTTGTTCCGCCCCCACGTGAAAATCGAACAGCTAGAGATTCCTGTCATCCGCATCTCTCGATCCGTGGTCTTCAGCAACTGGCTGCCACTTCGCAAACAAATCCTCGCCATGTCCACGCACACAACGTTGAAAATCGACCTATCCGACACACAATTCATCGATCATACCGTTTACAAAAAACTGCAAGAAATGGTGCAAGACTGGAAACTCGAAAACCGTGACTTGATCATTGAAGGAATCGGTGACCACGAACCTGTCTCCCATCATCCTGAAGCCGCCCGTTTCAAACGCGCCTGATCATCATTCATATGAAAATCACAACCTTTATTGCTACAACGATCACACTCTTGAGTCAGGTTCATACCGTCAGGGCGGATGACCATGATTCCAACGGAAACCTGTGGATGAACTATGTCGGAGATCATCCGATCCAAGGCACCAAGTGGGGGATTCACCTGGAAGGTCAGGCGCGACGTGCCGAAATGGGTGATGACTGGCAGCAATTGCTACTCCGTCCCGGCGTGAACTACCACCTCACGCCTGACACCACATTGTCATTGGGCTACGCCTATGTGGAAACCCATCGCTACGGTGATTTTCCCGCCTTGCATGATTTTCCTGAGCATCGTTTCTGGCAGCAGGTGGCACACAATCGCAAATGGATGGGGCTTGATTGGACTCATCGTCTTCGTTTGGAGCAGCGCTGGATCGGTGAGATGGAACAAGATTCTGGTGGCGACTGGGACGTAGGAAACTGGCGTTATGAAAACCGTCTGCGCTACATGCTGCGAGCCACTCTTCCGCTGACCCCATCGAAAAACACGTATCTTGCGATGTCGGATGAAATCTTCATGAACTTCGGATCACATGTCAAAGGCAACGAATTTGATCAAAACCGTGCATTCATCGGAGTAGGTTACAAATTCAATACCACCACCAAACTTGAAGCGGGGTTCATGGAGCAAACCCTGCAGCGGCGAGGTGGTAAAATTTGGGAACACAATCACACTCCGGTGATCTGGTTGGTATCCACCCATCCGTTTTAATTTTCGGCGGCAATCATGGCACCGTCACTCGCGCCCGTGGCAGCAGGATCTTCACGCACAACCCATGCGGAACCCGATTTCCCAGTTCCAGAGATCCACCACACTCCCGGGCGCGGGCCCTCATTCCGATCAAACCGAGACTGGATGATTGCCCGCTGGCGTTAGGTGTCAGACCGATACCGTCATCCTCAACCCAGAGTTGCAGCCATTTTCCATCCAACCATAGCCTGCAACATACGGAGGATGCCTGTGAGTGCCGCGCAATGTTGGTGAGAGCTTCCTGGGCGATGCGGAACAAATGAGTCTCCACTTCAGGCAACAAGGGCCTGTCGAGCTTCGATTCAAAGGAAACATCAATGCGGCTTCGTTGGCCGAAACGGTCTAACAACCAGCGCAAGCCAGCTTCCAAGCCAAAGTCGTCGAGGATCACCGGACGGAGAAGTTGGGACAATTCACGCACGTTCGCAATCGATTCATCCACGAGATGCAGGCAGTCATTGCGCTGATCCTCTGAGATGGGTGAGGAGTGAACCAGATTGGCTCTCACCGCCGCAAGCGATTGCCCCAGTTCGTCATGGAGTTCATGCGAAAACCGACGTGCGGTGTCTTCCTGGGTTTGCAGCATGTGCCATGACACCCGATTCAATTCATCACGCTGCCATTGCATACGCTCGATGCTTTTTCTCGCAATCAAGACCGTAGAGGCAGCAAAAACGATGGCGAGGAGAAAGCAGGCGGAAAGCATGATCGTGGAACGATTTCCCAATTCGTCCAACTCCACTCGAATGCTTTCGTCCATAGCCATCCAACTCTGGATGTGTTGCTGAATGAGATTGTGAATGATTTTTACGACGATGTCATGCTGCGAGAACATTTCATCCATGCGAGCGACGCGTCCTTCGGTTTCAATGCTCTCTTCCATTTGCGCGATTTCAGTGAATCGACGCGATGCATCGGCCAATTGGCGCCATTGGTCGGTTTGCAGAGTGCTTGCCGCTTGATCCGCCAATTGTTGCAGTTCCTGGTCAGCGCGCAATAATTCATCGAATTTCTCCTTTGTCTTTTCCGTTCCCGGTCTGGAAGCAAGCTGGTGAAGCACATGAGTGAGAATGTCCTCCTGCACTTGAATCTCATGCAGCAACTGCGCATGAACGAGGTGATTTTTCATGGCCAACAGTGCATCTCGCCGGATATGTTTTTCCCTCAACGCGACAAGAGATGCGATCCCGAGAATGATCAACACCATGCCGAATCCAACCAGGAGGATCCGCATCACAGCTTTGCGATTCGCGTCATCGGGTAATTGAGACATGATTGTTCGAGGTGGATTTTCAGTCGATCAGCCCGTTGCGCACCGCGAAGCGAACCAATTCGCCCAGGCTATGCAGATTGAGTTTCTCCATGATGCGACCACGGTGAGCTTCCACTGTGTAAACACTCAAATTCAATGTGCTGGCAATTTCCTTGTTCGTTTTACTTTCGGCAATCATCTGGAGAACCTCACGTTCGCGGCTGGTGAGAAGATCAATCGGGTTGGTGACATGTTTGCGGTAATCATCAATCACCGCCTCACTGACTTCAGGGCTGAGAAATCCTTTTCCCGCAGCCACCAGACGAACCGCACGCAAAAAATCCCTTGGGCTGCAATCTTTGAGCAAATATCCTTTGGCCCCCGCGCGCAGGATTTCTCGCACATAAACGGCATCCTTGTGCATGGACAGTGCCAAGACCCGTGTCTTCGACGAAACCTGCAACAATCGACGTGTGGCTTCAATCCCATTGAGCTCAGGCATGGTGACATCCATCACACAGACATCCGGTTGCAATTTCTCGCCATATTCCAATGCCTCACGGCCGTTCGAAACTTCCGCAATGACTTCCATATCTGCCTCAGCAGCGAGAATCATGCGGAAACCATGACGCACCACTGCGTGATCGTCCGCCAGCAGAATGCGAATATTTTTCGTTTGCACGGGACTGATCATGGCTGATTGCCGTCAAAAATTCAAGCAAGACTCACGACGCCTGCCCGATCTCGACCGGTAAATCATCACGTCAATCAAAACAAAGATTCATTGACATTGATGTGAAGAAGGAATGCGATGGCTGCTCCAAAAATCGAGAAGAGAGATAAAAAATTTCCCCTATGATCATCGCGTTCCCCGATCCATCCGAAGCGGACGATGATGGCTTGCTGGCCATCGGAGGAGACCTCACACCAGAAACCTTGATTTGCGCTTATCAACAAGGGATTTTTCCATGGTCTGAGGATCCAATTACTTGGTGGTCTCCTGATCCTCGAGGAATCTTTGATATGATTCGTTTTTCTCCTGCCAAACGTTTATTACGAAAAATGCGGCAGGGGCTGTATACATTCACGCGCGATCGGGCGTTTGAACAAGTGATCCGCGCCTGTGCCGAACCACGCATGGATCAAAGTGGCACCTGGCTCGGTCCAAAGCTCATCGAAGCCTATATGCACCTTCATCGATTAGGCCACGCACACAGTGTCGAGTGCTGGCGCGAGGGTGAATTGGTAGGAGGAATTTATGGCGTAACGTGCGGTGGATTATTCGCCGGCGAATCGATGTTTTCGCGCGTGAGCGATGGTTCCAAAATGGCGCTAAGTCATCTGATCGGACACTTGCGTGAAAAAGGCTATGCGCTTTTTGATTTGCAGGCCGTCAATGACCACACCTTGTCTTTGGGTGCCATTGAAATACCCCGCGTTGAGTACCTCCGACGACTGCGCCATGCACTGACGATCGAAGCAAGATTTGACGCCTTGTGAGTTCATAACTTGAATCACAACGAATTATCATTGCTAGGAAGCCTGTGTATGCCTCATGGTTCATCTCGATGGAAGCAGGATTTTTTATTTTCATGATCATGGTCGTGGTGGGTAGCATCATCATGTCGACCCACCAATCCAAAAAACTGGACCAAACATGGTCTAACGTCGCACGTCAACTGGGGCTAAACTATCAACCCGGTTCGCTGATGCAGGAGCGCATACTCTCCGGCACCATTAGCGGATGCTCATTGCAGGTTCAAACTTTTACCAAGGGCAGTGGAAAAAACGCCAAGAAATATACCCGATACCGGGTGAATTACCCTGTTCCTTTGGGTATCCAATTCACGATTACGCGGCAGGGATTCATGAGCGGCCTGACCAAGGCGCTTGGTGCACAAGACATCGAAGTAGCAGACCCCCATTTTGATCAATTAGCCATGATCAAAGGACCCGATCCCCGTGCAGTCGTCGAATTTCTCACGCCGGAACGGAGAATTCAAATCGCCCATATCCTTGCGGACTTGAATGACGTGGAAATCGATGGTGTCTCAATCCAATCGGTCTATTACGGTCGAGAATCAGCGGAAGCCGTCCTTATACAAAAAATTCAGCGTATGGTAGAGTTCGCATGCGCCATGTTTCGCGTGCAGGAAAGTCATCGACCGGTCGCTAGTCCCCCACCATTGAGAATGGACCCCTTACTTCCTCGCCCGCAGACCATTCTCAGTCAAGCGCCACAAAGCGGCATGCCGCCACCTTTGCCCCAGGTCGATCCCACTCCTGATCCAGAAACGCCCAAGACACTAGAGAAAGAGAAATTGCCATCTCCCCCGCCCCACAAAACAGCGGATGCTGCGGAGGCAGGACAAACATTGTTCGGTCAGCGTCTCGGACTCACTGAAATCGATAAGATTTTCAACGCGCAATACAAGGACTGCCTTGTCTCGGGCACAGGCTTGCTGCGGTCGTGGGCACAGAACAGCTATGATTTTGTTTTCGGGACAGGCAAATTCATCAAGGTGACAGTCGAAGTCCCCTTGGAAAAAAACACCACCAACCATCATCACTCATTCCAAGTCGTCATCAAACTCCCGGTATCAGATCGTGTCATCGATCATGGCCAGCCCTATGAGTTCCATGGCAAATTGGTCAAAGCTGATGCTCTCATGCGGCAATTGTATGTGGACAGCTATGAAGAGTATACGCGTGGTTGATTGATCAACCTCACCGTTCACTTTTTGTCGATGAATGCCAACACATCGGCAGCTTGCTGTTCCGTGGATGCCGCCAGATCGCGCCAGACGAGTTTGCCATCCAGAAACAAAAAGGCCTGACGTTTGGCAAATCCGGCCAAATGAGGAACACCGAACGCGTCAGCCACTTTTCCTTCCTTATCAGCAAGCAGAGAAAAGGGCAGCTTGTATTTATCAGAAAAGGCTTTCTGCGCTTCGACACTGTCCATACTCGCGCCGAAGACTTTGACACCCTTTTCGGTGATTTTGTCGTATGAATCACGCAAACTGCAGGCTTGTTTGGTGCAACCGGGAGTATCAGCCTTCGGATAAAAATACACGAGAGTGTAGCCTTTGGCCGCCACTTCAGCGAGTTTGATTTCTTTGCCTGACTGATCCATGCAAGCAACGACAGGCATTTCAGCACCCTCGGCAATCGGTTCAGCAGCGCCGGGAAGAGTAATGCCCACAATAGCAGCTGCGGGCGCGAGATATTTCAAAGGATTCATCTACACCAAACTCGCACGTCTCCCATGAAATGCAACAGAGATTTTTTTATTGGACAAACTGACCAGATTCGTACAATCTCCGCGCCCGTTGCTTCCCGAAGCGACGCGTTCTCACGATGGCAGAGTAGCTCAGTGGTAGAGCAGAGGACTCATAAGCCTTTGGTCGGCGGTTCAAATCCGCCCTTTGCCACCATCGTGAGAATTTTTTTTGGCACGGCACTTGCCATGCCAGCACGGCCTCCGCTAGTTTGTGTGCGCACATGTCGGATTCCTTTGTTCATCTCCATCTTCACACGGAATACTCCACCTTGGATGGTATGACCCGGGCGGCGGATGTCGCCAAACGCGCTGCTGAACTTGGCATGCCTGCCGTCGCAATGACCGATCACGGCAACATGTTCGGAGCCATCGAATTTTACCAAGCCTGTAAAAAAGCCGGCGTTAAGCCCATACTGGGTTGTGAAATATATCTCTGCCCCACGGTCAAAGAAGACAAAAAAGAAATCCCGGGCAGGAAAAGAAATTGCCACATGACCCTGCTCGCCGAAACGAACGAGGGCTGGCAAAATCTAACGAAATTGGTGTCGGTCGGCCACCTCGAGGGCATGTATTACGGAAAGCCACGCGTCGATCGCGGAGATTTGCGCAAGTTCGCCAAGGGTATCATTTGTCTCACTGGTTGCATTTCCGGTCCCGTCAATGAGTGGTTGTTAGCCGGCGAGCCAATCAAAGCAGCGGAAACTCTCCAGGAATTGATCGATATTTTTGGTAAGAAAAATGTCTATGTCGAAGTTCACAATCACAGCCTGGGCCCACAACTCCAGGTTCTGCCCAAATTGATCGAACTCGCCCGGGATTTTGGTTTGAAAACAGTCGCTGCGAACGACGTACATTTCCTGCATCGCACTGATCACGAGGCGCACGATGCCCTGATCTGCATCGGTACTGGCAAGCAGCTGATCGATGAGAACCGCATGCGCTACACGCCGGAAGTTTATTTCAAAACCGCCGGGGAAATGCGCGGAATTTTTGCCGATCTGCCCGAGGCCTGTGATGCAACCTTGGAAATCGCCGAGCGTTGCAATGTGACACTCAAGCTCGATCCTTCCAGCTCGGAAAAATACCCTCAATTCGGCACGCCCGATGGATCACCGCGCGAGGAGTATTTCCGCAAGCTCTGCTTCGAGGGACTGGAGCGCCGCTACGGCAAGGAAAAAGCAGCAGACCCCGACGTCGTAGCCCGCCTCGATTACGAGATCAATACCATCAACCATCTCGGCTTCGCCTCGTATTTCTTGATCACCGCCGATTTCATCCAATGGGCACGCGATCATGATATCCCCGTCGGCCCGGGACGGGGGTCAGCAGCCGGTTCTCTCGTTGCCTACACCATGGGCATCACCGATATTTGTCCTCTTCGCTTCGGTCTCTTGTTTGAGCGATTCCTCAACCCCGAGCGCGTCAGCCCGCCCGATGTCGATATCGACTTCTGCCAATCCCGGCGCGGAGAGGTGATCGAATACGTGAGAGAAAAATACGGACGTCGTAGTGTTTCACAAATTATCACCTATGGCACACTCGGTGCGAAAAGCGTCATCCGCGATGTCGCCCGCGTGATGGGAGTTTCTTACGGCGAGGCGGATCGCATCGCCAAGATGATTGAGGCCAAACCCGGCGTTACGTTAGAAAAAGAGTGGAAGGAAAAAGCCGAACTAAGAGAATTGGTTGATAGCTCGACTACTTATCACGAACTCTGGGACTACGCGCTCAAGCTCGAAGGACTTGTTCGCAATACCGGCGTCCACGCGGCGGGTGTGGTGATCGGTGATCGTCCGCTCGACGAGCACGTGCCGCTCACCGTCGGCAACGAGGGCGAAGTCGTGACACAGTTCGATATG
The DNA here is from genome assembly GCA_049240965.1 of Akkermansiaceae bacterium. Classification (GTDB taxonomy): domain Bacteria; phylum Verrucomicrobiota; class Verrucomicrobiia; order Verrucomicrobiales; family Akkermansiaceae; genus UBA956. Next base: position 5,812 of record JBMLRP010000059.1, on the reverse strand, counting down.
GGTGCCATCACCTATGTGGGGTTGTTGAAAATGGACTTCCTCGGCCTGAAAAACCTGACCGTCATTCACGATGCCGAGACACACATCCGCAAAAAGATCCCCGGCTTCCGCGTGGCCGATGCTCCGCTCGATGACACCAGGACTTTTGAGATTCTCAACCGTGGTGAAACGATGGGAGTGTTCCAGCTCGAGTCCGGCGGCATGGTGGAAACCTGCCGCAAATACGGCATCGAGAAAATCGAGGATATCATCGACCTGCTCGCCCTGTATCGTCCCGGCGCCATGCAATTCATCGATCAAATGATCGAGGTGAAAAAAGGCCGCACCAAACTCAGCTTCGAACATCCTCTGTTGGAACAAGTTTCCGGATCCACCTACGGCATCATGATTTACCAGGAGCAGGTGCAGAACGCCGCCAAGCTTCTCGCCGGCTACACTCTCGGTGGTGCCGACTTGTTGCGCCGCGCCATGGGCAAGAAAAACCCGGAAGAGATGGCAAAACAACGCGCCGTTTTTGTCGATGGATGTGAAAAAACGAATGGTATTAGTGAAAAGCTTGCCAACGCGATTTTCAACAAGATCGAGATGTTTGCCGGATATGGATTCAACAAATCGCACTCCGCTTGCTACGGTCACATTTCCTACTGGACCGCCTATCTCAAGGCGAATCATCCGGTGGAATTCATGGCTGCATTGCTATCGAACGAAATCAACAACACCGATAAAATTTCCGTTTTCGTGGCCGAGTGCCATCGAATGAAGATCGAGATCTTGCCACCCGATCTCAACAAATCCGGTCAGCGCTTCCTGCCAGAGACCACACCCTCCGGAGCCGCCGCCATCCGCTATGGCCTCGCTGCCATCAAAAACTGCGGCGAGGGAGCCATGGTGATTGCCATTGAAGAACGCGAGAAAAATGGCCCGTTTCTATCGCTGGAGGATCTCGCCAACCGCCTCGATTCGCGCGTGATCAACAAGCGCATTCTGGAAACCCTTGTCAAAGCTGGTGCGCTCGACTGGGTTGGCGAGACACGAGCCCATATGTTCTCCCGCCTCGAATCTGTTGTCGCCGCATCTTCGTCTTTACAAAAGGACCGCGCCTCGGGACAAGTCTCGCTATTTGATTCGCTTGACTTCGCCCCGCCTGCCGCGCCCACGAAGCGCAGCGAGATGTTGGAAGAATGGCCGAAGGATGAACGACTTGCCCACGAAAAAGAATTGTTAGGCTTCTACGTCACCGGTCATCCTCTCGATAAATTCCGCGGTCTTCTCGATTCCACCAAATTCAACAAAATCGGTCTCATTGATGAAATCGACACCTCCAATCCCAAGGCGCGATTTCCCTTCGCTGGCATGATCCGCACGGTGGAGGCCAAGACCACCAAATCCGGCAAGCCCTTTGGCATACTGACCATCGAGGATTTTACCGGCTCAACCGAATTGATCATGTGGGGTGAGTCATTTGTTCCGGCTCGTGACAAAGGCATTCTCGAAGCAGGAAAAATCATCAAATGCAAAGCGGCGATCCAAGTGGATGATCGCACCGGCAGCCGTCGTTTGACCGGTTATGAGATCGATGAATTGAAACCGCGCAAGGCTTCAAAAAACGACAACGGCCCCATCGAACTCACCTTGTGGACCACGCGTCACGGTGAACATGACTTGCAGGACATCCGTCATATCATTGCCGGATATCCCGGTAAAACGCCCGTGCATTTGCATTTCCAAAACAGCAGCGGTAAACGGTGTACCGTGGAATTGCCCGAACTCTATCAGGTGAAACGCAGTGATGAATTACTGCAGGAACTTGATAAGTGGATTGATGATTGATGCGGCACTCTACACGTCCGAAATTTCTCCATTCCTTCTCTGTTCATCACCATTTGCCTGTGATAGTCTTTTTCAGAAATCATGGACTTTCTCATTCAACAACTCGAAGCGAAGCAGGACCTGGCGCAGCGCGAAATCGAAATCGCGGCGGAATTTTTGTTAGATCAATCAGCTTCTGCAGAAAAAAAAGCCCGCCTGTTAGAGTTGCTGGCCGTGAAGGGTGAGACCCCTGCGGAAATTGCTGGATTTGTCGAGGTGTTTCTGGCGCGCGCGGTGGATCCACAGATTCACTTGCTCGACTTGAATGGCCCTACACTTGATTTATGCGGCACAGGAGGAGATCAATTGCATTTGTTCAATGTATCCACCACGACGATGTTCATCGCGGCGGCCGCGGGTGCCGTGGTCGTGAAACATGGCAATCGTGGCATTACTTCCAAGTCGGGTGGCGCTGATGTGCTGGAGGCTCTTGGCGTGAAATTGGATCTCAGCACCGATGATTTTCGCCATTGCCTGGACAAAGCAGGCGTCGGATTCCTTTTCGCTCCCAGCTATCATCCAGCCTTCAAGGCGGTGGTGGACGCGCGCAAAATGTTAGGTGCACGCAAGGTGCGCACGATATTCAACCTGATCGGCCCCCTTCTCAATCCTGCACGTCCCCAGTGTCAATTGGTGGGAGTTTATGAAAAAAGCCTCTGCCCGGTGTTTGCGGAAATCCTGCAAAGACTCGGCCGCAAGAGTGCTTGGGCAGTTCACGGCAGCACGCAAACCGGCACCGCAGTGGATGAGGTGAGTTTGATGGGGCCGACTTGGATTTGCAAATCAGGGATTTCTCAAAATCCTGAAAATAAAGAAATCACACCGCATGACTTCGGCTTGAGTATGGTGGATGTGGTTGATCTTCAGGGCGGTGACGCGCACGAGAACGCGAAGATTCTTGAGGCGATTCTCAGCGGTGCTGAAACCGGTCCCAAGCGCGACATGGTTCTGCTGAATGCGGCCGCGGCAATCACCTGCGCAGGTCTAACAGCTCAGATCAGCGATGGACTGGAAATCGCCCGACAAACCATCATCGATGGATCAGCGATCGAGAAGCTGAGACTTTTGCAACGCTATGCGAAGTGAACCGGAATCGCGGGCGAGCCGTGATGGTGCAACATCACTCACGGCTTATGCTTTTCCGACTTGTTTGCTCCATGAATCCTTGAGGCCGACGGTTCGATTGAAGACCGGCTTGCTACCGGGTTGGTGATCCTTGGCGTCAGCCACGAAATAACCAGTGCGCTCGAATTGACAACTCTCGCCGGGCAACATGGTTGCCAATGCCGGTTCGACCTTGGCGGCGACCATGCGGAGGGACTCGGGATTAAGGCAACTCAGGAACCCCTCTTCCTCGGCATCAGGATCCTCGACCCGGAACAAACGATCATAAAGCCGTACCTCAGCATCCACACCTGATACTCCGTCCACCCAATGGATCGCCGCACGGCATTCCACGCCTTCGGGAGGATTGGCGCCCGCGGTTCCTTTGAGGAGTTCACAACGCAACTCGGTGATATGACCAGCCTCGTTTTTTTCAAATGATATGCATTTGATGATGTCACCACCCCGCAAACGTACGTGGCGCCCGGGACCAAGGCGATAGAATTTTTTCGGCGGTTCTTCGAGAAAGTCGCTTTGCTCGATCCAGATTTCACGACCGTGACTCAGTGTGCGTTCGCCGCGCTCGGGATATTCAGGGTGCTCCAGCACGGTAGCCGAGATTCGCTCATCGGCGGTGACATTTTCGAGCACAACTTTCAAAGGCTCCAGCACCGCCATGCGACGTGGCGCCTCGCGGTTGAGATACGATCGAACTTCGAATTCCAGTAAATCCACGCTCGTGGTGCCGTTGAATTTCGTGATGCCGATGTGTTGGCAGAAATTGCGGACAGCTTCTGCCGGATAACCACGACGCCGCAACCCCGAGATCGTGGGGATACGCGGGTCATCCCAGCCGCTGACGTGGCCTTCTTTCACCAGCAACAGCAGCTTACGTTTGCTCATTACAGTGTAGGTGAGATTGAGGCGTGCAAACTCGATCTGTCGCGGCTTCGCGGGCACGGGGCAATTTTCAATCACCCAATCATAAAGTGGACGATGGTTTTCAAATTCCAGCGTGCAGAGTGAGTGCGTGATGTGCTCGATGGCATCCTCCAACGGATGCGCGTAGTCATACATCGGGTAGATGCACCAAGCGTCACCCGTGTTGTGATGGTGTGCACGCATGATGCGATAGAGCACCGGATCGCGTAAATTCATGTTTGGCGACGCCATGTCGATTTTGGCACGCAGCACCAGACTGCCATCCGCAAACTCTCCCGCACGCATGCGAGCGAAGAGATCGAGATTTTCCTCCACGCTGCGATCACGCCATGGCGATGGCGTGCCAGGAACATTGATATTGCCACGGGTTTCCTTCATCTGCTCCTGTGATTGTTCATCGACATAAGCGAGACCTTTTTCGATGAGAGCAACGGCGCAGTCGTAGTAAAAATCAAAATAATCGCTGGCGAAATGCAAAGCGTCCCACTCGAAGCCGAGCCACTTCACGTCTTCACGGATGCTCTCGACGTATTCCACCTCTTCTTTCGAGGGGTTTGTGTCATCAAAGCGCAAATGGCATTTCGCGCCGACCTCACGAAGCTCCCGGGCAATGCCAAAATTGAGACAGATCGACTTCGCATGTCCAATGTGCAAGTAGCCGTTGGGTTCTGGAGGGAAACGCGTGATGATACTCTGGTGCTTGCCGCTGGCGAGGTCGGCGGCAATGATTTCCCGAATAAAATCGACTTTTTTTTCCTCAGCTTCTGACATAGCAAATCCACACTTGATTGGTCCGCAGAGCATAGATGGCGAATTCACACCTTGCAAAGCATATTCCGGACGCTTTACGAGAAACGCTAGACAGACATCGACAAACCGAAACACGGCCACTAGGGTCTTATTACAAAATTATTTTGCTCGATCATTGATTCTCAGTTCAGCAGGTGGTGAGCATCTTTTCTCGGCATAATCGCATTGAATACGGGAGCAGCAGAGCCATTGATCGACTGGCCACCTCCACCTCTGGACACTCGAACGTCCGCAGAGCTTGCATTGGATCAAGCCGGTTGATCCCGTGCCATTCAAGAATATGCTTCCTTCGACTCACGAGATAATCGCAAAGGCAAATGGTGTCACGAGTGCAGTCTTGATTCACGCGGGGCAAAGCCTAGCAGATCACCAATGGAACCTCGATATCAGTGCGCATAAGCCGCAATTGTATCGTGGCGTGGTGGGTAATCTTTCTGAAATCATCGGAATAGATGTTTTTGCGCCGCTGTTCCGAAAACTTTCTGAGAACCATCGATACCTCGGATATCGTTTGTGAGGTCGCTATCAGAAGGAAATGACCCATGCCTTTTTGCGCGACCTTGCTCTTACCGCAAAGCTGGATAAAAGCATCGACTCCCTCATGGGTGTTTGCTCGCTCAAGGACATTCATATCATTGCGGAACGACTTCCGCATTTGCGTATCATCCTCGATCATTTTGGAAATGTAAGACTCGACGGCAAACCTCTGGCCCAAGAATGGGTTGCCGATTTCCGTGCTGAAGCAAAACACCCCAATGTCCATTGCAAGGTAAGCACCCTCTACGGTCGATTCGTTCAGCAGCCTGCACCGCGAAACTTGGACGCCTACCGCGAAATACTCGATCTGTCTTATGAGTCTTTCGGCGAGAATCGACTCGGATTCGGCAGCGATTGGCCAGTGAGTGAATCCACGGCTGATTATGCCAATCTATTGGCTCTTACAAAATCCTATTTTTCCAGCAAGGATGCCTCTGTTGCAGCAAAAGTTTTTCACCGTAATGCCGTAAAGTTTTACGCACTGCCTGAAAAAGAATAGGCAATAAATCATTCCATTCGTTAGAAAAATTTCTGGAGTGATCATGGCGGA
>JBMLRP010000058.1:0-12607 GCA_049240965.1 Akkermansiaceae bacterium | reverse complement strand
CGCAAAGCGGTGATGCTCACCGCAGTCCAAAGCCTTCGGCGGGAAATCACAGCGCATCAGCGATTTTCAATCCATCCAAGGCAGCACTGACGATGCCTCCCGCATATCCCGCGCCTTCACCACAAGGGAACAACCTGGACACCTGCGGGTGCTGGAGGGTTTCCTCATCACGAGGAACCCGTAGCGGCGAACTGGTGCGGGTCTCAAAACCTAACAACAATCCATCTTCACCCGTGTAGCCGCGGATTTGATTGCCAAACATCCGCAGCCCGGTGCGCATGCGCTTCATCATGAATGCAGGCATGAGCTCATGCAACGGAGCAGAGGTCGCTCCGGGAAAATAACTCATCGTCGGCAAAGAAGAGGAAATTTTTCCTGCTAGAAAATCCATTACCCTCTGACCTGGTGCTTTTTGTCCACCACCACCGGCCTGTTTGGCGAGCTGTTCCAGGTTTTTTTGAAAGGCAATGCCGGAAAGCACACCATGCTCTTTGACAAATGATTCCGTATCCTCCGGTTCGACAGTGACGACCATGCCACTATTGGCAAAGGGAGAATCACGCCGGGCGAGGCTCATGCCATTCACAACAACCTGATCGTTTTCCGTGGCCGCAGGAACAATCCAGCCCCCCGGGCACATGCAGAAACTATGCACACCACGATTCTCAATCTTCGTCGCCAGCCGATAGCGCGCGGCAGGAAGCAATCGCGGACGTTCTTCGTCACGCGGAATATGATATTGGACTTGGTCGATGAGCGCCTGCGGATGCTCGATGCGCACCCCCACGGCAAAAGCTTTTTTCTCTAACAAAATATTTTCGCGCTGCAAAAGTTCATAGATATCTCGCGCCGAATGTCCGGTGGCAAGTATCACGGAATCAGCCTCGAAACTGCGCCCATCGGCACAAACCACACCGTGGATTTTCCCATGTTCGATGATGAAGTCGCTGACTTTCGTTTGAAAATGGACTTCACCGCCAGCAGTAAGAACGGAATGACGGATGGCTTTTACGACATTGGGCAGAAGATTCGAGCCAATGTGCGGGTGGGCATCGGTAAGGATTTTTTCTGGGGCACCATGAGCAACGAGGATTTCGTAAATCGTCGCCACGGGCCCGCGTTTCGTCGCACGCGTATAGAGCTTGCCATCAGAAAACGTGCCGGCACCACCTTCACCAAAACAATAATTCGAATCTTCAATCACACGACCCTCACGCAGAATCGGGGCGAGATCAAAACGCCTGGCGCTCGCATCCTTGCCGCGCTCTAACACAATCGGGCGGATGCCACGCTCCAGACAACGCAGCGCGGCAAACATTCCGGCGGGGCCGAAGCCGATAATCAAAGCACGCGGCGCGTTAACGGGAAGCGGCGCACATGTCCACGCGGGGTGTTGATCCGGCGGTAATGGGGCGTCGATCCCGATTTCAAGACGCAGTTGTACTTTGATCGTGCGTTGACGGGCATCGATGGAATGCTTTCGCAATGTCAATGATTTCAATCGCGCTGAAGGGATACCAAGTTTTTTCGACACGGCCTGACGCCATGCCGCTTGATCCTCCGACTGCGCGAGAGGAAGAATGATGTCTACGGTTTCAACCATGGATGCCACACCCGACTCAAGCATGCCTGGGATCATTTGCAAAGGCGATTCGCGCGCGCGCTTTGTCCACAAGCCGTGGTTGACGGATTCGCACACGCCTAGTAAGTATCGCTTCCCATGCAGCCACCTTATGATGTCGCCCATCGTCTTGAAACGAGCATTCTATCGGTGATCCGTGGCCAAGCTCCGGCGATACGACGCATCCTAGCCTGCATGTGTTCCGGCGGTCACGCCTTGCTCGAGGACGTTCCGGGAACAGGCAAAACCACTCTCGCCAAAGCGCTGGCACATTCGATTGGTGGCGCATCTTTTCAACGCGTGCAGTTCACACCCGATTTGCTGCCCTCCGACATTCTGGGCTTGTCGGTATTCGATCCGTCACAAAGTCAATTCCGCTTCCAGCCCGGACCGATATTCACCGACATTTTGCTGGCGGATGAAATCAACCGCGCCTCGCCTCGGGTGCAAAGCGCTTTGTTAGAATCGATGGCGGAGAGACAAGTCACGATCGACGGCAAGCGTTATCCCTTCGATGGCATTTTTTTCGTCATCGCCACGCAAAACCCGGTGGAATTTCGCGGCACCTATCCCCTGCCCGAGGCACAAATGGACCGCTTCGCTTTGCAATGCCGTCTCGGCTACGTCAGTGAGGAAGAAGAGGTGGGCATACTAGCAGATCAGCGCCACCAACACCCAGTGGATCAGATGAAGCCGGTGGTGACGAGAGAGGAAGTGTTATCGTTGATGGAGGCCGTAAAACAAGTTCGCATGAGTGAAGAGCTTCAGCATTACACTGTGCAATTGGTCGCGGCAACACGCAACCGCAAGGACCTACAACTCGCCGCCAGCCCACGAGCTTCGCTCGCCATGATGAAAATGGCACAGGCTCTATCCGTTTTCGAGGGGCGTGATTTCGTCATCCCTGAAACGATCCAGGAACTGCTATCGGATGTCGTGGCACATCGTCTCGTGCTAAGCCCGGATGCCCGCTACGCTGGTGCCACAGGACGCACTGTAATGGCGGAAATTTTGGAACAAACCCCTGTCCCGGTCTAGCCCTGCTCTGGTCGCGTTTGCTCCTGCAGCCAGGCTTTTTTTCGCAATGCTTCCAACGCGGCTCGAACCTCGGCTTCTTTTTTGCTTTTGCCTCGTCCTTGGGCCAGCACCATGTCGCGCCACAGCACTTGCGCATGAAATACCTTGCGGTGATCGGGCCCGCTTTCTCCCATAATGCGATAGCGTGGAGCCTCGTTGCCCATCGATTGCAAGGTTTCCTGCAAGCTCCCCTTCGGATTGCTTTCGGTCTGACTTTCCGCCACGAGACCAATGCCTTGCTCAAACAATCGAAGGACGAGTTCGCGTGCTGACTGATATCCGGAATCCAGATAAATCGCTCCAATTAACGATTCCAAGGCATCTGCCAGGGTTGATGCCCGCTTACGACCACCACTGGCCTCCTCGCCTTTTCCCAACAAAATGTAATGCCCCAGTTGCAGATTGGTCGCAAATTGAGCCAACGCGTGACGCGATACCAATTGCGCGCGCAATTTCGTCATATGGCCTTCGGGTGATTCGGGGAACTTTCGGAACAAATGCTCGGTGAGAACCAATTGCAAGACCGAGTCACCCAGGAATTCGAGTCGTTGATTATCGAAGTGCGCTTTTTGCGACTCGTATGCGAGGCTTGGGTGCGTCAGGGCTTCCGCCAGCAACAAAGGATTGCGGAACTTGTAACCTAATCTGACTTCAATGCTTTCCATGCCTTGCGGAGTTTCCTTCTCTCCCGCCCGATTCCATGAGGAAATCCGACAGGAAAGATGGGGTGATCGACGGGATTCGAACCCGCAACAACCAGAATCACAATCTGGGGCTCTACCATTGAACTACGACCACCATCTTTCGTAGGGGGGAGGCCGAAGTTATTCGAAACTGGAATCTTGGCAAGGCAAAAAACGCGACTTTGCGAGAAATCATAATTTTGCAATCCAAGAGCAACGCAATCCGCCTCGGCATAAGAGCTGGCAGGTCAAAACGAATATGCCGAAGATCTTTCAAGCCTATTGTCATCGATAGCCGCATGGTATTCGCATTACTCAGCCCGGTTTGATTTCCTGCCGCAGTAATTTTGCAAAAATGCTGCTTCGAGTCGCAGTTGAGTGATAACGATTTTCAACTGTTTGAATGAGCATATCACATCAAGCAAGACACTTCTTCCATACGGTCGTTTTACAGATTCATTTCAGATGCTCAAGATCGCTTCGTTCCCGACTCCGCTCTCTCGGTTCAATGCATGACTCGATTGCCGTGGTTTGAATTGCTCCCATTGTTTCATTCCCATCCAAACAAGGCCCATGCAAATAATTGAGCTTATCGGCATCAGGATCGCAGCCAACCATGGTGCCATAAAGCCTAACAGGCAAACGACCAGTATAATGATGTTATAACAAAGTGCAAAGATAAATGCCGAGCGCACCGCGGCCCTGCGTTTTTGGCTGATTTTGAATAAGTTCACAAGACCACTGATCCCATGACCCATCATGTAAAAATCAGCTTTGCATTCTAGCAATCCCCTATCTGACAACGGAGTGCCTGTCACGGTGGCTTCATCAAAGGCGAGCGAGTCATTCGCGCCATCGCCGACGTATAAGCAGGCTCCGAGTTTCTTAGTCTGTTGGGCTTTTTCATCAGGCAACAATCCTCCGCGCACTGAGGTAAATCCTCCGCCTAGCATGCGACACATGGCATCGACTTTTTCTGGCGCATCGCCGGATAAAACATGCAGACGATATTTCCTCCCACGGAGCCAATGCAAACACGCCGCTGCATCGGGACGAGGGCTTTCGGCAAAGCGGAAGACCTTGACGATCTCGCCATTTTTTGTCCATAAGGTAGCACTTTCGTAGCAGGCATCCGTCACACCACACCAGCGTGGTCTGCCGAGTTTCCAGACGCTATCACCGTGCTCATACACTAAGCCTAAGCCGGCTTCTTCGCGGACTTCGCCTGCCATGGATGCAGGATTTGCCCACATGCCACGATGTCCCAGTTCTTCCATAAGCGCGCGGCAGATCGGGTGCAGCGAGCCACTTGTTAGATGGACTAGCACGGCTTGATCTTCGGCTGAGATGCCCGATAGCACATCCTCGGCGTTGCTTAAACGCGGGCGATTCATGGTGAGCGTGCCAGTTTTGTCAAAGACCACATCGTGAACTTTCGCAAGGCGCGACCATAGCGAATGATTGCGTAAAAATAGACCTACTTTGCGTAGGGCAACTGCCGCGAGGTCATCGGCGAGTGGAATCGCCAATCCTAACGCACAGGGGCAAGAGACCACAAAGACACTGATCATCACTTGGAATCCCTTCATTCCCATTCCATGCGAGGCATACCACGCATAAGCACTCAGGCCGAGGATGCTCACGGCGGCCATCCAGCAGCGTAGCAGGCGATCCAAGAACGCATGACTTTTTTCGGCACTGGTTCTCACTAAGCGCTCTAGCAATGAATCTGTCCACGATTCTTCGGCTCGTAGCGTAACGCCATCGCGCGCCAAGCAGACAGCACCTGCGGGGATGCGCATGCCACTTCCATAATACATCGGGTCAGCCTCGCCGTTGATCCATTCTAACGAAAAATCAGCACCTGCGCCATCGACTACGGCCACCACCGGGCTGACCTTGCCTTTGTCTAACAAAAAGTTCGAGCCACGCTTTAATTCATCGAGTAAAATCTCCAAACCATCGGCGCTTGCATATTTTTCTGCAACGACTTGGCGTTTTCCTAGCGCCTTGCGATTGGCATCCACGACCGAGAGTTGCACGATTCTGCCGAGCAACATCAAAAAGACAAAGGTGCTAACAAAATCAAAATACACCACATCCTCGCGCTTCATGAACCAACCGACAACAGATCCTGCGTAGGCGAGGATCAGCCCCGTGGCTATCGGCATGTCCATGTGGAAAATACCAGCGCGCCATGACATCCACGCCCTCTTCATGAACCATGTGCCGCCGATGAGCATCGATAGTGTGGCACTGACAAAGGCGATGAGCAGAAATAATCCGGCGTGTTCATTGTTCCGATTCATCCCCACATAAAACGGCAACATGAATGCCATGGTATTCATGGCAAAGGCACCGCATAAGCCGAGCCGCATCATCATCCCGCGCCGCTCGCTATTAACCGCATCAGTTGCCGCAGTCGGCACGGCGCGATACCCGTATTCGGCGAGTTCGTTGAAAAAATTCATGACGTCGCATTTTCCCTTGCGCCAGTGCAATTCGAGCTTGCCACAGCCTACATGCACGACGGCGCGCACGGCTCCTTCTTGCTTTTGAAAAATCGTATCGACGAGCCAGACGCATGCCACACACGAGGCACCTTCGATGCCAAATTCCGCACGACAAGTTGTCGCATCGCCTGCTTCGGCTTCGGCAATTTTTTTCTCTAACAACTCTGGCGGTGTGCGTTCGATGACTCGACCTTGCACTGGGGGCAACACTCGTCCTTTGGCGAAGTCGTAAAACTGATGATGCCCACTGCCCAAGATCATGGCATTCACATGTGCACAACCAGCGCAGCAGAATTTTTCTTCTGCTTGATGCGGGAGAAATTCTGTTCCGCAATGTTCACATTTTTTCATAGGATTATTGTTTGTTCATCGAGCAGCCGCAGGTCGGCATTTCATCGGCAGTGACAGCTTCATGCAAGGTGCCCTGTAATCGCCACGCCAGCACGCACGCGGTGACGAGGGAAAGACTGCGTTTCATCCAGTTCATCTGTTGTTGGTTCAGGCGCATTTTCGCCATCAGCCATTGATAGCGTGTGCCGAGAATCCATAGCAAGGGAATCGTGCCTACACAAAATGCCAGCGCACATTCCATGCCGCGCAATGCCGATGAGGAAAGCAACAATGCGGCGAAAAATAAATACAGCGGTGTACATGGCAGCAGTGGTGTCATCAGCCCCGCGCCGAGTGCCGAGAAGCATGGCCCCATTTTAAGAAACTTGAAACGCAGCCGGGCGATCATCTTGGTGAAAAGAAGCGGTATGGGAAGTTTGAGATGCCCCAGGCACGCATGGAGCAGCAAGACTGCCACCAGAAACCAAGGCAGGACTTTCAGCGGTGAATCGAAAAAATATTTCAGCGGTTGGCTCCCTAAGGCACCGCATAATGTGCCGACGATCGCATAAGAAACCAAGCGCCCAGCATGATAGAGCGTGGCGACGGTCACGCGTTCATTTTCATCGCGAGCGAGTGAGCAAATGCCGCAGACCAGTGGCCCGCACATGCCGACGCAATGCACGCTGGTCACCGCCCCTGCGACAAAGGCGCCGACTAAGGTTGCTTGATCCATTATTTTTTCTGCGGAGAATGTTTTTCTACCTCGATGACTTCGGGTGAATACTTGCGCGCTACTTGAATCAGCGTCGTCCATGCTCCACTAATCAAGAGGAATACAGCGACGACGAATACCCATGGATACTTGATGACGATTGTGTCTAACATACGATTTATTTTTCTGTGGTTGGTTGTGATTGGAAAGCTTGTGGATGGGGTCCCATGAAGGAAAATTCTCCGTCCAGCTTGACGTCGCCAGGTTGCCCAGTGATGCGATATTTCAGCTTCACTGTTCCAGCGTATGCGTCATGAGGCACGGCGATGACGGCGGTGCGTTTGACTTCATTTTGTGCGGAAATTTTAAATTCGCCATCGCCACCGGAGAGGATGTAGCCGGAGGGAGCATCGATGAGTTCTACGCGGAAGGTCGCTTCTTGATTGCGCTTATTCATCACGCGATAGCTGAACATATTGCGCACCGTTTTCGCATCGACGTAGAACGCTGGCCCGCTGATCCGCGTAAACTCGGCGTAGTATGGCTTAGCCATCCGCCATGCGATGAATGTCATCACCGCGATACCTAGCGATGCAAGAACGAGATAGACCTTGACCCGCGGACGCATGAAGCGACGCTTTTTCCCTTCGAGTCCATTGAGAGAATCATAGCGCACCAAGCCGCGTGGACGTCCGACTTTATCCATGATGGCATCGCATGCATCCACGCATGCGGCACAGCCGATGCATTCGAGTTGCAGACCATTGCGAATGTCGATCCCCGTGGGACAAACGTTGATGCAGCGCTTGCAGTCGATGCAATCGCCCGTCACTTTTCCTGCTGTGCCACGAGGTTCACCGCGTTTTTGATCATAGCCGATGATCATCGTATCGTCATCGGTAAGGGCACTCTGCAAGCGTCCGTAGGGACACATCAAAATACAAAACTGCTCACGAAATGTGGAGAAGCAAAACCATAAAATTCCTGTGAGGACAAAGACGAAAGTGAACACCGTGGCATGCATCAACGGGCCTTCTTTGACGTATTGATAGAGGCGGGGCAGCGATACGAAGTAGGACATGAAGACATGTGCGATGATGCCTGCTGCGATGATGTAGAAGCTTTGTTTAATGATCGCGCGTATCAATTTTTGCCTTCCCCAAGGCGCATTTTGTAAGGCCTTCCGCTTCACGCTATCGCCATCGATGAAGCGTTCGATGCGGCGAAAAACATGCTCCAAGAAAACCGTGTAGGGGCAAGCCCAGCCACACCACACACGCCCTAACAAAGAGGTGAGAAAAAATAAGCTAAATCCTAAGCCGGTGATCCCGAAGAACATCACCCACAAATCCTGCGTTACCAGCGTTATCCCCATCACATGGAAGCGGCGATTTTCCACATCGAGAAATAGTGCGGGCGCTCCATTGATCGGAATCCACGGCAGTAGCACATACACACAAATCAGGAGATAGCCAAACAGGCGACGCAATGAGCTGAATTTCCCGCTCACGTCCGCAGGATGCAGCACGAAGTGTGATCCATCGGCATTGATCGTCGTTACGCTAACCAAATTTGGCTTCTTCTGAATAGGTGCGCTCATGGAGTAGCGGGAGCGAAGTCTTTACGGTTTTCTGAGATTAAATACGCTGTTACTTCGGCGATTTGCTTGGGCGATAAGACTTGATTCCACGGCGTCATTCTTGCGCCATTATGACCTGTCGACTCCGGCGGTGTGCCATCGTGGATCAGTTTAAAAATCGCCATCGGTTCTGCGCCGTATTTCCAATTTCCATCATTGAGTGCTAGACCAGGGAGAGGAATTGTCTGATCGCCAGCAGTCATTGTCGCACTTAAATCTGCGGCATGGCAGGCAACACAGTTTGTTGTGTAGGTAGCGAGTCCGTTGTTCACAATGTTCGAATCAGTAGACCATTTTTCGATCAGCGTTTTATTATCGAGACTCGCTAGTGTTGCTTCGAGTTCTTTGCTCTTAATCCCCTCGATCACATTAATGCCTGCCACGACTTTTTCCCCATCGGTTTTGTAGTTTTTGGTATGATAATAAATCACCCAATACACAACAAACCAGACGATGGCGGCGTAGAGGGTGTAGAGCCACCAGTTAGGAAGCTTCTGATCATATTCTTGAATGCCATCATAGACGTGATCGCGCAAAACGACTTCGCCGTCCTTCTTGGCGTATTGACTCGCAATGTCATAGTTCTCTTCCTTTTTCATAGCTTTGATTCGTTGTTTTGATTTTCTAATGGTAAATGGGATAGATGGTTTCTTTCATTGCGCGACATCCGAATCGCACGAATGGTAGTGATACAAAAAACACTGAACATCACCACGAAGGCAAAAATGGGCACTGCGTAAGTCCAACCATCATAAATCACACGTTTAAACATAATCTTTTATCTGCTTGAGGTTGATTGATCGATGAGAGCTTTGCGTTGAGCATCAGGGTCTAATGCGTCTGCTTTTTCTCCTTCCGGTTTCACCATGCGGTAAGCACCGAGCTTCTGCATGTAGGCGATGAGAGCGATCATCTGCTTGCTTGCGAGTTCATCGCGCAGCTCTAATCCTTTTAGATCGGCTTTGCTTGGATGCAGCACTTTCGTGGCGACTAAGTTATCGGCTATTTCTTGCGCTTGTTCGTTGGCTTTCTGAATGATTTCTTCTTTCGTCATCATCGGGAAAGGCACACCGACTTTTTGTTGCACGGCGATTTTTCCAGGCAAGGCATTTACGTCAGTCTTCTGTGTGAGCAGGAATACATAGCTTGGCATATTCGAATGCTCGTTCATGCTGCGAGGATTGATGAAGTGGTTGTAATGCCAGACGTTATCGCGTTTGCCGATGCGCATGTTAAACTTCGCATCTTTCACGATAGTGCCGCCCTCGCGCGCAAGGTCTGGCCCCGTTCGTTTGCTACCCCATTGGTATGGATGATCGTAGAGCGATTCCCCTAAGTGCGAGTAATCATCCGCCACACCAGACCGGCCATAGCGCATCACTTCTGGCACCAGGGTGCGAATCATCTGCGAGTGGCAATTGTAGCAACCCTCGGCGACATAAATATCGCGCCCTGCGAGTTCCAGTGGCGTGTATAGCTCCTGCAAGCGTCCCTCGATGTTTTTATCCCGATTCACAATCAGCGATGGAATGATTTGCACCGCGCCACCGATGGCGACAGAAATAAGAACCAATACCGAGAATGGCACATAGTTTTCTAACAATCGCTCATGCCATCCCGCCCATTGCATGGAGTTTCTGCGGAATGTGCGCACCGCCTTGATTGAGAGAAGAACTAGGCACACCAGAGCTGCAATGTTCGCGCCACGCGGTAAGAAGAACCAGCCGCACATCAGAATCAGACCCAGCACGACGTAGCCAATGGGATCGCGCAAAATCACTTCCCCCCAGCGCATGGCATCTTTTTTCTCCACAGCGGGAACTTCCACCGTTCCATTCACCGCCTTAGCGCTGCGGATGGTAGCAAAAATATTGATCGCACATAGAATGAAGCCGATCAGATACAAGGTTCCGCCAATCGTGCGCAGCCAGTATTCGATGCGAATCGCGCGTAGTGTCTCGACGAATTGATATTTCAATGTAGTACCGCCTTCAGCCAATTCATTGAGCATTAGTCCTTGTGAAATCCCTGCAACCCACAATGCCGCAACGTAGAGAAGAATACCCACCAATCCGCACCAGAAGTGCATATTCGCCCATGATTCCTTCCACAGTGGTTTATTCCACAAGCGTGGCACCAGCCAGTAGAACAACGCGGCTGCCATGAAGCCATTCCAGCCCAAGGCACCCGAGTGAACGTGACCGATGGTCCAGTCCGTGTAGTGCGATAGCGCATTCACTGCACGAATCGAAAGGAGCGGCCCTTCAAAGGTAGCCATGCCGTAAAAGGTAATCCCAGCGGCGAAAAATTTAATCACAGGATCGGTGCGGAGTTGTGCCCAGCCACCGCGCAAGGTGAGCAGGCCATTTAACATACCACCCCATGATGGCGCCCACAGCATCAAGGAAAAGAGCATCCCTAACATCTGCAACCAACGTGGCAAATCCGTATTTAACAAGTGGTGTGGCCCCGCCCAAATGTAGAGGAACACCAATGACCAAAAGTGGACGATGGATAGTCGATACGAATACACCGGACGATTCGCCGCCTTGGGCAAAAAGTAATACATGATCCCGAGAATCGGCGTTGTTAGGAAAAACGCTACCGCATTATGCCCGTACCACCATTGCACGAGGCCGTCTTGCAAGCCGCCGAAGATCGGATACGAATGAATCCACGAAGTAGGGATCGATAGGTGATTGACGATGTAGAGCATCGCAATCGTGATGATCGTAGCGATGTAAAACCACAGCGCGACGTATAGACTTGGCTCATTGCGTCTTGCGAGTGTGAGGAAAAAATTGATCGCGAAGACCACCCATATTACGGCAACGGCGATATTGATCGGCCAGATTAATTCCGCGTATTCTTTGCCACGAGTTAGTCCCGCAGGCAAGGTGATCGCAGCGGCGACAATGATCAACTGCCAACCCCAGAAGTGGATTTTCGATAGAGAATCCAGCCCCATCCGCACCTTACACAGACGCTGTGTGGAGTAATAAACACCCGCAAACATCATATTGCCCACAAAGGCAAAAATCACCGCATTGGTGTGCAGGGGACGCAATCGACCAAATGATAAAAATGATAGACCCTCTGTCTTAATGGCACCGAAGGAAAGCACTTCGAGAAACTTTCCATTCATCCTCCAGTCCGACAACTGCGTAGCGATGATCACGCCGACCAGCATGCCCACGATGCCCCAAATCAATGAGGCCAACATGAACTGCCTTACGACTCCGTCGTTGTATTCGATTCGTGTTTTATTTTCCATAATCAGATCTCTTTTTTCCTTGAGCAAGGTCCGCAGAATCATCCAAAGGTAAAAGAGAGTCCCGCTCCGGCGAAGCACCACGACTGGTCTCTCTAACGAAACAAGCGATGAAAATGCCCGCAAGGCATGTGCTAACAAGAACGGTTAAAATAATGACTCCCATGATGCAGCGAATGCCGCGCAGGAGTGAAATTTTGCCATGTGCGATGCATTCACGCTACGCATCGCTTGCGATAGAGCATGCGTAACTTTGCATGGAACTGCGCACATAGAAGATGGAAGAGGCTCCTTTGCGGAGCCAAAATAATCCAGGCTTACGCCCTTTCAGCTCTTTTTCCCAGATGTCACTGGGCGCGCAAAATGCCCAGCTTCGCTTTGCGAGATCTTCTCACTCCTCAGCAACACGCAAACAAGAAGCCTCACAGCCGCCCGCCTCGCCATAAGAGCTGGTAGGACGAGCCGTGGAAGAAATGAGGGTAGAAAGATCAAAACCGAGCCTGCGCAAGTCCTCCAGGCCGACTTCCATCGAAAGCCGCATGATATCCGCCTTGCTCAGCCCGGTTTTCGCGGCCGCCTCGGTAATTTTCTCCAAGAGCGCGGGTTCGAAACGCAGCTGAGTGATCACGGTTTTCGTATTCATTGCGGGGCTTATAAACCATAAAAGCCGCCAAGCTACAATTTTTTCTATTTTTCTCTTGCCATTCGTTACTGATTTAGTAACGAATCCATACGTGCACCCCGAGTCATACTCACTA
>JBMLRP010000057.1:66225-68170 GCA_049240965.1 Akkermansiaceae bacterium | reverse complement strand
GGGCTATCGGAGCAGGAGCGTACGGGTTTTTTGCTCGTTTTGGAGTGGTTCGAGAACTTCCGGATGAGACATGATCTGGAAGCGGGACGAGAGTCGGCGAAGATTTTTTGGCGCACGGAAGTGTTACGGGATGATCGACCGCGGCAAGAATGGCAGATCCATCAGTGGGGTGATGCCATCCAATGGTATTTGAAATGGCTGGAAGCGTGCGCCGAACTGGGGGCGGATCACCGGAGCTTGCCGGAGCGGGTGCGTGGGGCGGTGCGGTCGGCCTGTGCGCGGCGGGGCTTGGCGAGGCGAACCATGCTCTGTTATGGGGCATGGGCGGCGCGGTATGCGGTATTTGCGGGTGATGCGAGCGCTGTGAAGGAGGTGGATACGGCGACACGCTTTTTGACATCAATCGTCGCAGATGAGGATTGTGCGTATTCTACGCAGAAGCAGGCCCTGAACGCGCTGGCTTTTCTATTCAAGCATGTATTGGGGGTGGAGGAGCCAGTATTCGGCGTAAGATTGAAGAAGACGGGCACGAGGATTCCCGTAGTGCTCTCAAAGGCGGAGACGCGGCATTTGTTGGAAAAAGTGGACGCGGAGGAGAAGCCGGAGGCGCGCTACGGCTTGGCGGCGCGTTTGCAATATGGAGCGGGGCTGCGTTTGAGCGAGCTCGTTGGCTTGCGCATCAAGGATATTGACCTGGAGCGAGGCACAGTGACCGTGCGTCAGGGCAAAGGTGGAAAAGATCGGATGTCGGTATTGCCCAGAAGTCTGATCACGTCGATTGCGGAGCAGATCGAGCATGCGCGGGCATTGTGGGAGAATGATGTGGTGAAGAGGCAGGCGGGGGTCTATCTGCCGGGAGCGCTGGCTAGAAAGTTCCGTCGGGCAGCGGAATCATTTGAGTGGTTTTGGTTGTTCCCGGCGAAGCAGTTGTCAACCGATCCCGAAAGTGGTGTGATGCGGCGTCATCATTTGCATGACAAGGTTTATAACGAAGCCATCAAACGTGCCGCGTCAGCAGCGGGGATTGAAAAGCGTGTGACCAGTCATGCTCTGCGGCATTCGTTTGCCACACATTTGCTGGAGGGCGGGACGGATTTGCGTCGCATTCAAGATTTGTTGGGGCATGAAGACATCACAACAACGGAAATTTACCTTCACGTGGCAATGGGAGAGCATGGCATGGGGGTGGTGAGTCCGTTGGATTGCATGGAGATGGCGTGTTGAGCGAGGGAGCAGGAAGACAGGATTGACGATTTCCAATTGTTGATATTTCATTTTTGATATGGGTAGAATGAGAGCTTGCCTGTGTCAAAAAATCAAAAATCAGCAATTAAAAATCATCAATCGTCAATTTCTTGGTGGGTTGAATGCGGGTGAGTGGGAAAAATTGACGGCGGAAGAATTGACGATTTTTCATTTGTTAGAAATGGTATGAAAGCACAAGAACTAGAAGATCGATTGATTGATTTCGCTGTGATGGTGATTGGCGTAGTAGAAACGTTGCCTAGCACTAAAGCTGGCAATCACGTAGGTGCTCAGATGATTCGATCGGGCACATCACCCGCGCCGAATTACGGAGAAGCGCGGAGTGCTGAATCGCGCAGGGATTTTATTCATAAAATGAAAATTTCACTCAAAGAGCTGCGTGAAACCATGATCTGGCTGAAAATCATTTCTCGTAAACGACTTGTGGATGGTTCGCTCGTTTCTCCAGCCATTGCGGAATGTGACGAGTTGATTGCTATTTTTATCGCAAGCACCAAAACCGCCGATTTATCAGATCCCAAAAAATCAAAAATCAACAGTTAAAAATCGTCATTCGTCAATTTGTTCCGTTCTGGGTGGTGAGTCCGTTGGATTGCGTCGCGTGAAGGAGTGAGAGAAAAGGCAGAAGACAGGGGAAGGCAGAAGAAATTGACGATTTCTTATTGTTGATGTTTGATTT
>JBMLRP010000057.1:23497-66125 GCA_049240965.1 Akkermansiaceae bacterium | reverse complement strand
TGAAAATCATCAATCGTCAATTTCTTCCGTTCGGGGTGATGAGTCCGTTGGATTGCGTCGCGTGAAGGAGTGAGAGAAAAGGCAGAAGACAGGGGAAGGCAGAAGAAATTGACGATTTCTTATTGTTGATGTTTGATTTTTGATTTGTTAGAAATGGTGTGAAAGCACCAGGACGGCGGACTTAACAAAATCAAAAATCAGCAATTGAAAATCATCAATCGTCAATTTCTTGCGTTCGGGGTGATGAGTCCGTTGGATTGCGTCGCGTGAAGCAAGAAGAGGAAGGCAGAAGAAATTGACGATTTCTTATTGTTGATGTTTGATTTTTGATTTGTTAGACTCTGAGGGAAATCAGCAGTCAACAAACGTGAATCGTCCATCACTGTGATGACGACAAGCTGCCGCCCTGGGTCGATTGCTGGGTGGACAACAAAAGCTTGTGCTGGTGGGGGCAAAGTTTTTTGTATTCTTTGCGGATGATCGTCATATGCTTGGCGATGTGGAAATGATTGGCCACAAGAAAGGCGAGTCCAGTGGGCAAAAGAAACGGCAACTCCCTCGGGAAGAGGCGTTGCCGTGAAAAACGTGTGTTGCGTGTTGTGCGGAAGATCAGGCGAGCAGCGTGCTGATGCGGCGGCAGACTTCTTCGACGTTTTCGCGCGAGTTGAAGGCGGAAATGCGGAACCATCCTTCACCGGCGGCACCGAATCCTGAGCCCGGGGTGATGACAACCTGGGCTTCGTGCAGCATGAGATCGAACATTTCCCAAGAGGATTTGCCTTGGGGGCAGCCGACCCACACGTAGGGTGCGTTTTCGCCGCCGAACACCGGCAGACCCGCCGCCTTGCAGGCTTCGCGGAGCAAGGTGGCATTGCCCATGTAATGGTGGATCAGTTCCGCCACCTGGGCTTTTCCTTCCTCCGTGAACAGCGCGGCGGCGGCTTTTTGCACGGGATAGCTGGCACCGTTGAACTTGGTGCTGTGACGACGCGACCATAGCTGGTGAAGAGGAACTTTTTGCCCGCCGGTGGTGGATCCCATGAGCGTCTTGGGGATGACGGTGTAGGCGCAGCGCACGCCGGTGAAGCCGCCGTGTTTGGAGAACGAGCGGAACTCCATCGCGCATTGGTGGGCACCGGGGATTTCATAAATCGAGCGCGGCACGTTGCTGTCCTGAACGAAGGCTTCGTAGGCGGAATCGAAGAGAATGATGGTGTCGTTCGCCAGCGCATAGTTCACCCACTCGGTGAGTTGTTCGCGGGTGGCTACGGCTCCGGTGGGGTTGTTCGGGAAACACAGATAGACGAGATCGACTTTCTCGGCGGGTGGCGCGGCGACAAAACCATTGCTGGCATCGCAACGCAGATAGACCAGGCCTTCGTAGGCTCCGGAATCATCGGCATCGCCGGTATTGCCCGCCATGACGTTGGTGTCAACGTATACCGGATAAACGGGATCGGTGATGGCGATGCGGTTGCCTTTTCCAAAAATATCGAGGATATTTCCGGTATCGCATTTCGAACCATCCGAGATGAAAATCTCATCGGCGCTGATGTTCAATCCGGCATATTGATGTTGTGCGATGGCTTCGCGCAGGAAGGCATAACCTTGCTCGGGGCCGTAGCCTTTGAACGTGCTGCGGTTCGCCAATTCATCGACACCCTCGTGCATGGCTTTGATCACTGCGGGTGGCAGGGCTTCCGTCACATCGCCAATGCCGCAACGGATGAGGCGCGCGGCTTTTTCCGGGTTCTCCTGTTGGAACGCGGTGACACGACGGCCGATTTCAGGGAACAGGTATCCCGCTTTGAGTTTGAGGAAATTTTCGTTGATGAGTGCCATGGCGACGCAGGCATAGAGAAGGACTCCATGGCTGACAAGTGAGAAATTTCCGCCTGCGTGAGTCTTCTCAGTGGTCCGATGGGTAAAGCTCCTTTTCCTTGATCCATGATGCCACGGACTCGGGCAACCATGCGGGGTCCAGGTATTGTGGATTCTGCGGATCCCTCAAGGCGCTGGCGGAGGCCGGATGTTCGCCTCGCACATGGATCATGCGATATCCCTCGCGCGGCTGCGGCGCTTCACCGCGCGTGAAGACGAGAAATGTGAGATGAGCTGTCAGGATTTCGGGATGTTTCCAACGGGGCAATGCCTGCCATTGGTCGTGCCCCATGATCCAGAACCACTCCACGCCGGGATGCCGTGCGAGAAAATGCTGGAGCGTCAGGTAGCTGTAGGATGGGGGTGCCTGGGTGATTTCCCAGTCGTCCACCAGCATCCACGGTTCGGTTGCGGCGAGTCGCAGCATGGCCAGACGATCCTCCGCGCTGGCGGACGTCGCGTTGGTTTTGTGCGGTGATTGTTGGCAAGGCAGAAAAATCACGGTATCGAGTCCTGCCTGTTGGTGTGCCAGTCGCGCGATGTGCAGATGACCGTTGTGCACCGGATCGAAGGTGCCGCCGAAGAGTGCGATGCGCGCGCCGATTTTCATGAAGAAGCCTTGGCCTCGAATTCTTTTTTGGAAACTTTGCGGCATTCCGCCACGAAATGATTGCAGGCCTCGCGGCACAGCAGGGGAATGGCATGTGGTTCGGGCAGGCCACTGCTCACGCCGTTGAAGCGGGATGCCTCGCTATCGGCCAGCGGCGTGTTTTCATCGATCTTCCAGAGGATTTTTTTCGCGCATTGGTGCGCGGGACCGCAGACTTTTTTCACGAGTTCCTGCGCGCCCTCGTCACTGATGCTGCGGGCAAAACGATACATGCCGGTCTGGCGGTTGAGTTTGTCGCGCAGGTGCTGCACATCCAGCGTTTGGCGCTGTTGTGCCACCCAGAGTCCGAAGCAAGCGGGATAGAAAGCATCGATTGCTGCCAGCAATGAAGAAGTGTCCACTAGTTTCATCAACCATCCGCGACGAAGGTTGGTTTGTCCTTTGGTGAAGCGATATTCGTTCTCCCCTGAGTAGGTGGAAATTTCACGCGCCTGATAGGGATCATGCGTGATCAGGAAATTTGCCGGTTCTCCCGCACTCTGCAGCACTGCTTCGCGGTCGTCTTCATGGCAAAGCCAATAGCCGGCATGCGGTGCGGAAATGATTTCCAACTGCCCCATGCGATGGAAGCCTTGATCCAGAAGTTGTTTGAGCCAATCGAGTTGCGTCATGCGGGTGTGAGGTGTTGTTGGTCGAAGTCGTGAATTTGATCGAGAATGACATCGGCAATCAGTCTCTCGGTGCCGATGGCGGAGGAGTAGTAAAGTTTTCTGCCGTGAAGAACGTGCGGATTGTGACGGAACACCTCGCGCTGACTTGCCGCGGCTCCGACCTCGGACTCGATCCCTAACAGCACAGGAATGTCTTGATAGGAGTGGAGACCATCGGAAATGAAAAACGGCACCACCACCACGGTCTCGGTCGTTGCCATTTGATGCCAGTCGGCGACAAATGGTTGCTCTTCCATGTAAGTATCGATGACCGTTGCGTAGCCTGCCGCGCGCAGTTGTTCGCATTGGTCCTTGATCGCCTTGGTGCTGTTCGCGTTCAAATTTGTGCCGTGGCCCACGATGATCAGCGTGGTGTCGGCAGGATTGATATCTGGAGCGACTTCCCGGGCGCGGCGCAAGAGCAGCTGCGTCATCGATGGGTGGATACCCACCGGCGCACAGTAATGAAAAGTTTTGCCCCTCACCACGGAGGTGGGCCCATTGAGTTCGAGCTCGCGCGGAATCACATCCTGGGTGAAATATCCCTCGCTGATGAAATCGGGCACTACGTAGATTTCCTCACAATCGGTAAGATACCAGGCCTCGCGGAAGGAGGGTTCTTCTTTCCAAAAAATGCAATGGACCTCGGCAAATAGTCCGCGGCGGCGGATTTCATCGGCGTGGTCGAAGTAGGGCACGGAAGAATCCGGGTTTTCCGTGGATCCGTGACCAGCAATGAATAAGGCGGCTTTTGGCTTGGGAGCGAATGGCATCTCGCTGATACTGGAGAGAGAATTCCTGATTTGTAAAATGATAATTGCAGCAATCCGTAAAAAGGTATGGGATGCGCCCGTGTTGTCCGAACTCAATGTGTGGCATGATTGTGAGGAAAGGGATGGTCCCCTGAACATGGCTGTGGATGAATGGCTATGGCGCACGACAACCGTCCCGTTATTACGCATCTACCGATGGAGCGGTGAATGGATGAGCATCGGTTATTTCTCTGCATCATCCGCCATATCCAAGGGGCGAGCTTTTGTTCGACGCCCCACAGGTGGAGGATTGGTGGATCATCGTGGAGACTGGACCTACACGTTGATCATTCCTCGCGGTCAAATTCTCGCGGAGTTGCCCGGTGCGGAGAGTTACCGTTTGGTTCATCAAGCGTTATGCGATGTGCTGTGTGCTGAGGGGCTCGATTGTCATTTAATGAGCGGTTTGCAAGAAATGCATAGTGATTTCTGTTTCCAGCAACCTGTGAGATATGATCTTGTTGATGAGCTGGGAAATAAATTGGCGGGAGCTGGGCAGAGGCGAGGTAAACAGGGCTTGCTGCATCAAGGCTCGGTTCAAGCGGTAACTGATCAGATTACCCAACGAGGCATGGCTCTTGCAACCGAATTATCTGCCTCGGTTCGGGAAATCCGGCAAGAGATTGATGAAGTTGAAATTCATCGGCTTCAAGATGACGTTTATCGACAATCATCTTGGAACTTCCGTCGATAATTCCCAAGCCTCTGATTCAGCCAACCCAATCAAGTGAGAGTTGCAAGGTGGGGATGAACCAAGCGAAAAAACGATCCCAATGTTTGCCCTCAATCATCAGGCATCTTCCCCACTCACATAATCATTCATATTCGTGAGCATCATGCGTTGGGGAATCACAAAACGCAGGATCCCTGATCGGCTGGGTGGTTTCAGATCGAGCAGTGTAAGGGATCCTTTACGAACTTCCACCGCTCCACCTTCGCCATTGGTAACCCAAGCAATGAGCGAGGAAAAGTCAGGCTCATGTCCTACCAAGCAGATGCGTTGGAACTCGATAAATGATGATAATTCACGGAGTGCGACGTCAGGATGCATGCCGATGCCGAGCCAAGATTGAATGACTGGGCCCGGTAGTTGCGCCGCCCGGCTGAATGCTTCAGCTGTCTGCTTCGCCCGCAGCAAGGGGCTGGTGATAATAATCTCCGGCAGCATACCTGTCGCTCTGAGATAGTGCCCGGCACGTCGAGCCTGATCATAGCCTTTGGCCGTCAACGCACGCTCTGAATCGCCACCGGGATTTCCGTGTGGTTCGGCTTTTGCATGACGTAGCAGCAGCACTTCCATGGCAAGAGATCACATGGTCATTCCGCCATCCACCGCCAATACTTGACCCGTGATGTAACGAGCATCGCTACTGGCGAGAAACAACACGGCGTGGGCGATGTCTTTTGGTTCGCCGAAGCTTGACAGGGGAATTTTGGTCATCACTTCTTCGCGCACTTTTTCCGGTAATTCTCCCGTCATGTCTGTGGTGATGAATCCCGGAGCCACAGCGTTGCAGGTAACGGCCCGTCCCGCCAGTTCTCTGGCCACAGCCTTGGTAAAACCGATCAATCCGGCTTTGCTGGCGGAGTAGTTGGCTTGACCTGCGTTGCCAATCAATCCGATGACTGAAGCAATGTTGATGATACGGGGATCTTCCGCTTTCATCAGAGTGCGCATGAATGCTTTTACGGTGTTGAATGCCCCCTTGAGATTGGTATCCAACACTACGTCCCAGTCTTCTTCTTTCATTCGCATGAGCAAACCATCTCTCGTGACTCCGGCATTGTTGACAAGAATGTTGATGCTACCGAAATCGGAAACGATTTGCTTGCCCAGTTCTTGAACGGCCTCGTGATCGGCCACATCCACGGAATAGGCTTTTGCGCAGCCGGGGAAGCGCGCGTTCAATTCATCTGCGACCGCTCCGCAACTGGACGCGCTGCGACTGATGACAGCAACTTTTGCCCCTTGTTCTGCGAATGCGGTAGCAATCGCCTGTCCAATGCCCCGGCCGCCACCGGTAACAACTGCAACTTTTCCTTCAAATGATGGCATGCGCGGAATTTGCCCTAGTTTGCGGATCGGCGTCAAAACATTACTTCAGCGATCTTCCGCGATTCCGCGATGTCGGGTTTGATTTAGCTGATGGAGAGACCCGAGATCAACCGTTCAATTTTTGCAGACTTTTGGGCAGGAATATTCCGTCTTTTCGTATCAGTTTTCCATCGAAATAAATTTCCCCGCCCCCGGTGTCCTTGCGCTGAATGCAAACCATGTCCCAGTGGACCTGGGAACGGTTGCCGTTGTCTGCCTCCTCGTAGGCCTGTCCCGGAGTGAAATGAAAGGACCCTGCGATTTTTTCATCGAATAAAATATCGCGCATCGCATGGCGGATGTGAGGATGAAAACCAAGCGCAAACTCGCCGATGTAGCGGGCACCGGGGTCAGAATCGAGGATATGATTGAGTTGTTTTGTTTTTTCACCGGCCTCTGCCTTGGTGATTTTTCCTTTTTCAAAGGTCAGGCGGATGCCGTCAAAGGGAATGCCCTGATAGATCGTGGGAGCGTTGTAACTGATCACTCCTTCCACCGAATCTTTCACCGGAGCGGTAAATACTTCACCATCGGGAATGTTGGCGGATCCGCCACAAGGAATTGCCGGGATATCTTTGATCGAAAAACGTAGGTCTGTTCCAGGTCCCTTGATGTGGACGGCATCGGTTTGATCCATCAATTTTTTCAAAGCATTCATCGCGGGGCGCAGTGCTTTGTAGTCCAGCAGGCATGCGCGGAAGTAAAAGTCCTCGAACGCTTCTGTGCTCATGCCTGCTTGCTGAGCCATCGACGCAGTCGGCCAGCGTAAGACACACCACTTGGTTTTTTTGACACGGTGGTCGATCACAGGCCGAGTTTTGCCCATGGCGAGCTTCATCCGGGATGCGGGGACATCGCTGTTTTCCGCAATGTTATGGGAACCCCGCACCGCGATGTAGGCATCCATATCCTTCATTTCATGCAAAAGATGTTTGGCGATGAGTGTGTATTGTTCTTCGGTGGCGCCCATCATCATTTCGCGTGACAGACGACTGTTGTGCAGTCGGATCAGAGGAACGGCGCCGACCGAGCGCGCTTCGCGAATCAGTGCCAAGCCGATGCTTTCTGGTGCATCGTAGAGATCGATGAGCACCTTTTCACCTTTTTTGAGAGAGGTGGAATAACGAACCAGTTGTCGTGCAAGTTGATCGATGCGGATATCGTGCATGCGCAAGATGTTGCCGCAATCTGGCAAAAGGTCAAAGCGATAGTTTTCGCGTGCGCATCAACGCAATGGGATTCCGTGGCGGTTCCACAATTGTTGAAGCTCGGCAGGGCTGCCGCGAAACAAATTCCTTTCCACAGGGCGATCGAGGTTGCCGAAGTAGGGGGAGAATCCGCGATAGACCTTGGGCAGTGATCGCCGGTTTTCCCACTCGACGCCACCGTATTGCCAGATCGACCAATTTCTCCAGACGTTGTATTGCTGAGCCAAGCCCGAGGGGGTAACAGGAGCAGGAAAGGCTTTGCAAGCTCCGCCCTCATGCGAATACAGTGCCACCCAGTAGGGGCACCGTCGCAAGCGGTTTTTCACAGCCTCACTGGAGTGGTGCAGTGTGACACGAAGGTGTTCACTGTTTTCCAGATAGACCACGCAATCCACTCCCGTGCGCTGTTTGACACGGTCGAGGAATTGAATCATTTGCGTTGTGGATGAGTTGGCGTCGAAGTCAGCGCAGAGCAGCAGGTGACTCTGTGCCCAATCGCGCCCCTGAGCCAGACTTTGTGCGCGCGCGACCATTTGATCCGCTTGGCTAATCATGCTCACACCCTGCGTCGTCCTGTAGTAGACGCCTGGCATCATGCCAACGTGATCCGCGGAGCGTAAAAAATTCGCACACTTTTCATCGATCTGTCCGCCTTTGCCGATTCGCGCGATCAGAGCGACTGCGCCGTTGTCACGCAGGGCCTTCACATCGTGTTCGTTGTAACCGCGACCACTACGCTGTTTTTCCTTGGGGTCGTAAGCGGAAACATTGACGATTTCGGTTCGTCCTCCGGTGGGCGTTACCGTGGTTCCGCAATGACTGAGCAGGAGGGCGAGCGCGGATAAACCAATCAAACGTCGAAAAATCATAGCACTATCCCAGCAAAAATCAGTGGCACTTGCAAGTGTGTTGCTTGCGAGATTCTGCGCTCAATACAATGGCACGGAAGGATCGATTTCTCTTGACCAGAGGTCGATGCCACCGCGCACGGAGTAAACCTCCTGCCGACCTTGATGACGAAGCCAACGGGTAAGATGCAAAGAGCGCACCCCGTGATGGCAATAAATCACCATGGGCCTATCCGTGCTTGCCAACAACGCGGAACCTAATTCAGGAAATTTTGACAGAGGCCAGTGTTTTGCTCTCTCGATCCGGTTGAAATCCCATTCGTCTTTCTCTCGACAATCGACGAGGAAAATCTCCGCCGATTCCTCTAACAATTGCGCAAGTTGCTGCGGGGTGATTTCCTCGGATTCTGTAGTATCAGGGAGCATCACTCGACGATCACGGGTGTTCCCAGTTTGGCATGTTCAAAAAACTTCTCGGCGATTGCATCAGGCATGCGGATGCAGCCGTGCGATGCGGCGTAACCAGGAAGATAGCCGGTGTGCATGCCGATTCCACCATTGAAACGCAGGAAGTTTTTCATGGGTGCCGGATAATAAACGCATCCTGGTGGCACTTTATCCACGCGGATATCGACGTTATCGTTGACCATGGCTCCGGTGGCTTTCTCCTTGAACACCCCGTAGACACTCGAGTGATGGTCCTTGTCTTTTTCCGTGACCTTGTATTTTCCCGGAGGAGTATGGGTCCCTTCCTTGCCTGTCGAAATGCGCGATACGCCGACCAATTTGCCGCTCTTGTAGAAAAAGGCTTTCTGCTGAGATCGGTTGATGCGGATCAGTGGCTCGCCTTCCACTCCATCGCCGTCCCAATACGATACATCGTCGGGGATCGCCGGCGCGGGACCACTTCCATGCGATGAATATTGCAAAGGCCCCAGGCCCGCGAGGTAGTTTCCGCGCGGGTTTGCGGGTTGGTTTTGAAAACAGGAGTTGAGCAATGCGCAAAAACTCAGTGGTAAGAACAAGCGGTACATGGCGGAAACGAGCTGGGTTTTTATAAAACAGCCATTCTTGGCGGTCAAGGCGGCATTTGGTTAGCATACAAGCAACTTCATCCATTTTTCACAATCCCTTCGGATGCTCTTCATACGATGCTGGCACGATCGCTCCGTTATGAAAACACACATTGGTATCTGGTGGGGCTGCTTTACGGCGCTGGCAAACCTCATGGCGCAGGATCAGTCGACCGGCATCCCTGGCTCGGTGACACTGCCTTATGAAACTGTTCGCGCTCTGGAAAAAAATCAATTCGTCCCACCGCCTCGCGAGGTGCTTCCGAGCTTGGTTTCATCCGCACTCTATCAAATCGATCTTTCGACTTTGCCTGCGACGATTCGCATCAAGATGACGGTGCAGCATTTTTCCGACACATGGACCAGCACTCCCTTGTTGCCGGCAACGGTTTCTCTGACTGAACTACAACCTGCCGATGCACCCATCTGGATCAAAGATGAGCTGCTGCAATTGATTTCCCAGAAGAAGGAAAAACAAGAAATCAGCTGCCGACTGACAACCGCACAGGAGGCTGTTCTGGTGACTTTGCCCTGTGTGAGTGCAACCCTGAGTTTCACGGGAATCCCGGATGGAAAAGTGGTTGAGTGCCACATCGATGATGCCGTCCACTTGTTGACGAAACATGGTGATCTGGGAATACCCGCGCAGGGGGGGAGAATTTCTTGGAAGCTCATCACGCCGCCCAAGGTGGAAAATTTGCCGGCCTCGCAATGGCAGTGGCGTCATGAAGTGGTAGCCGTGGAAAGCGATGGTCTACTCTCCTTGAATAGTTTTTCTCAGGCCGAGACAAGAGAAGGTGATACCCGTGCAGCAGAATTGATTCTTCCCGCCGGCGTGAGCCACATCGACGTCAAGAGTGATGGACTCGAACAACATGACTTGCAACGCATGGATGATGGCTTGCAGCGATTGCAACTCCGTTGGAAAGGGGAACGGCAACTCAATCGCGCCGTGTTGGTGCGTTATCAGAAACGTGTCAGCTCTCTTCATCCCACCTGGGTCATCGAGGCACCGCGTGGTCAGTTGGAAAAAGCGGACATCGCTCAATTCTATCTCGCTGATCAATCGCAACGAAAATTTTCCGCCGCAGGTCTCACCGGGCCATTCGCCCCCCAGAGTTTGAGCATGGCCATGCAACAACCGCTCCAAGGATGTGCTTATTTTTCCATCGATGCGCCAGCGGGTCAGGTTTCGTTAGGGCATGTGATCATGCCCATTGCCAGCACTGCCGATGCCGTCATCACCAAGGCGCGCTGGGAGAGTCGCGTCGAATTGGATGGAGCCTCACTCAGCACGGGTCAACTCGATGTGCAGTATCGCAATGGTGCGCGTATGCCATTGCGATTACCTGAGAAAGCGGTGCTTCTTTCCTGCTCCGCGGATGACCAGGATATTGTGCCGATCATTGCCGCTCCGGGCGTATTGGAAATTGCATTACCCCGTCATACGAGTGCGATGGGAGGAACAAAATTGGTGATTTCGTACACTGAGCGCATGGAAAAGTTCGCTCCACTCGAGGGGCAGTTCCGTCTCACGCTTCCCGGCACCAGTTACTTGATCCACGGCATGCAATGGCAGGTCACACTACCGGCGGATTACAGTGCGGAGATTGCAGGTAATGTCACCCGATCTGCCGCAGCTGTTTCCAGCGCTCATCAAATTTTGTTAGAGAAAAATCTCTGCCGCGACGAAACGCCGCAAGCGGAGATTTTCTACAACCGTCAAAACAAAACCAACCACTGATAATCTCCATCCATGATCATGAAAATTTCCCAATTACTCACCATCGCAGGCATCCTTCTGATTACTACGGTTGCCTGGTTTGTCCTCGGCGGCGCGATTCGATCACGCAGTGAAAATTTTGGCAATGGTATGCGAAATGAGGTCCTGCAGGTTTGGGGTCCTGAATTGCAACAATCCCATCCCCATGCTTTTTACCGATCTCCGAATGTGCCTAACGGAAAAGCCCTGATCCAGTCGGAGCAGGCCCGCATCCAAGTAGCGATTGACTATCAGGCGAGGAAGCGCGGGTTGATGAGTCATCGCACGTATGAGGTGGATTTTGAGGGCTTGTATACTTTCCGCAATCCTACGCGAATTCCTCAGACCATGTTTGTGCATTTTCCGCTGCCTGCCAGTAAAGGGCTGCGCGGAGTACAGGTGATGATCGATGATCAAGAAACCGATGTCCGCCGTGCCGATGATGGATCGTTGCAGCTCGCCTTCGAGGTGGAGGCATCCACGGCGATCAAGCTCAAGGTGGCTTATCAGACGAATGGCACGGATGTCTGGCTCTATCACTTTCCTCATCCCGAGCGAGTGCGTGATTTCGAGTTGTTCATGAAAACGGATTTCCCCGAATACAGCTTCCCTGTTGGCTGTGGATCTCCGACAAAACGTGACGAGGCCAACTGTGAATTCATCTGGGCCTATCAGCCCGATGTATTGTCCGCTCCTGACATTGGAATGGAAATGCCCAAGATCCTCAACCCCGCACCCGTGGCAGCCAGGATTTCATTCTTTGCACCAGTTTCCCTGTTATTTTTTGTGACAGTGGTTCTATTATTAGGTTCTTTACGCGGAATCATGCTCCATCCCATGCATGTGTGTTTTGTCGCCGCTGGATTTTTCTCTTTCCAATTATTGTTCGCGTATCTCACCGATGTGATTCCTCTCTACGTCGCCTTTGGTATTTCCGCCCTCGTCTCGGTGGTGCTGGTTAGCAGTTATTTGCGAGCGGTGGGCGGCGACCGTTTGTTGCGCATCGCCCTGCCTGCCCAAATCGGTTACATGGTGCTCTTCAGTGTGTCGTTTTTCTTCGATGGGATGACGGGCCTTACGATCGCCGTTGGTGCGGTCATCACACTGGCTTTGCTCATGAAAGTGACAGCCCAAACAGCGTGGAAGGAAATTTTCGAATCCAAGTCGCGCAGAGTTCCACCTGTATTGCCGATCACTTGAATGTCAGACACAACGATGCATCGTTGTAATATCATCACGGTTCCTCGTCGGGCAATCGAGGGGAGCGGTGGTCATAGGATTTTTCCGCAGCGCTTCTGTCCTGCAGGCAGCCAGCGTGCAAAGTCCCATAATTTGTAAATCCTCACTTGAATTTTTTCTCATGTCGAATCAGTATTTCTCTGCACGTGCCCGTAGCTCAGTTGGATAGAGCTCCCGCCTTCTAAGCGGATTGTCGCAGGTTCGAATCCTGCCGGGCACGCATCCTATCAGGACTAGCAGAGACTTCTCGCCGAATGAGAAGGGGAAAATGTCGGAGTTTGCTTGTAAGATTCTTTCTTGTTGCTCATTATTCTGTGGTGATGACAAAAAAAGCCTTACTTCTCTCTCTTGTGGCATTGGTTAACCCATGCAGTTCCGCACCATGGTTCGAGGAAATGCAATTTGGTCCAGCGTGGTCAAATACGTTCAGTGATAGTTATCAAGGAAAAAACCGCGTAGCCGCCTACAAAGGAGTTTTGGTGGATCTCGGTGGTCGCAAGCATTGTGCCATGTTCGATACGGAAACATTGCGCTGGGTCAGTGGTTATGCGGGTTTCGTCAAATGGGGTGGCACTCCTTGGACCGGTGCACATGGTTCGCTCGTGACCTTGAATGACCAGACGCCGATTTTCATTACGGATTCGACCAGCGGCTATGCTGACGCAAGCGGTTCGTTCGATGACAAGCGCCCTCTACAAGGCTTTGGCAATCTCCCTGCAGATCATGGCCGGTATGTGGGTTACTACAAAAACGGCGGCACCATTGTTTTTGCATCAGAAGTGTTGGGCGCCAAGGTTCTTGAGGCCTCCACGGCTGATCTCGCCGGGCCTGAACTTTTTGCCATCACGCGTCATTGGGAAATCGGCGCGCGTAGCAAGGATTTATTGATTTTGCTGGCCGATGAAAGCGGGGATATGGAAATCAGCGCTGATGGTAAATCGGCAAAGAGTGCGAGCGGTTTGTTTGCTGAATTGAACAGTGCTTCATCGAACGTTTCTCTCGCTGCCGCGGAGGGGCGCAAGAACCGCCTGGTCTTGCGCGTTCCTGCAGGAAAAAATCCCGTAAAATTCCAGGTCGCTCTGGCGCGTGGACAGAAGCCGACGACTGCCGTGCCATTGTCTCTCTCCGATCTTACCAAAGGTGGATCACCGCAGTATACGGAAACACTGACTTCTTCAGGCACGATGGGGAAACCTGATGAAGGTTCTGCGTGGGCTGTTGATCAAATTTCCTTGCCACAGAGCAATCCATGGAAATCCAATTTGCGTTTTGGTGGATTCGATTTTCTTGATGAAAACACGGCTGTGCTGTCCACGTGGAACGGAGATGTCTGGACCGTGAGTGGATTTCAAAAGGACATCAGCAAGCTCACTTGGCGCCGCATTGCCAGCGGCTTGTTTGAAACGCTTGGCGTCAAAGTTGTGAATGGCACAATCTATGTGAACGGGCGCGATCAGATCACACGTTTGCATGACTTTAACAAGGATGGCGAGATCGATTACTTTGAGGCGTTCAATCGCGATGTGATCATCAGCAGCAACTTTCACGAATTTGCTTTTGATTTGCAGACTGACAAACAGGGAAATTTTTATTTCTGCAAAGGTTCTCCGGTAAAAGGCGGGGGCAGAGGCTTTGACCAAATTCTGCCAAACCATGGAATTGTGGCAAAAATCTCACCCGATGGCAAAAAGTTTGAAGTAGTCGCCACGGGACTCCGTGCGCCCGGTGGACTTGCGGTTGGACCAGAAGGTCAGATCACCACGGGTGAAAACGAGGGGACTTGGCAGCCCTGCTGCAAAGTGAACTATTTTACTCCCGCACAAGCTCCCGCATTCCTGGGAACCGAGCCCAGTCGCCATGAGATTGGGAAAGACAGACCATTCCATGAACCGATCTGCTATCTGCCCATGAGCGTCGATAACAGCGGTGGCTCGCAAGTGTGGATTCCGCAGAATACGGACTTCGGTCTGAAGTCCGGCGAACTGATCCATTTGTCTTACGGTCAGTCCTCTCTCTATCGTGTTTTACCCAGTGCTGCGGGCGACATTCTCCAGGGTGGAGTGGTGAAAATCCCTGCGAAAATGCAATCCTCGGCCATGCGTGCTCGTTTTCACCAAGATGGTTCTTTATTCGTCTTAGGTTTCCGTGGTTGGCAAACAAATGCTCCTACGGAGTGCGCTTTTCAACGCGTGCGCTTCGTCAAGGATCAGGCGGTATTGATTCCTAGTGCTCAAAAAATCACCAGCAAAGGAGTCGTGTTGACCTTTGATCAGAAGCTCGATGAAGAACTCGCGACAGATCCCAGCAGCTTTGCGGTCGAACGCTGGAATTACGTGCGTGGTCCACAGTATGGATCGGGTGAATTTTCCGTCGATCAACCGGATACGCAGGCTCTTGAAAACGCTCTCAAATCCGAGAGCAAAAACGTGCATGTTCACGACAAGGTCGAGGTATTCTCCACTAAACTCTCCGCGGATGGAAAATCGGTGGAACTGGAACTCAAGGATATGAAGCCATGCATGACCCTGAAGGTCGGCTATGATCTCGAATCAACCGATGGCGCTGTGATGATCGGAACTGTCTACAGCACGGTGAAAAAGCTGCCTTGATGGATTGATTATCATCGTCGGTTTTTTTAGACATTTTCCCAGACTCAAGGAGTTGGGGGCAGGGTGAATGGCAAGCCCTTCCACTCTGCCAGTATTTTGACATATTGGTATGGGTCATCCCACGAGGAGCTTGGTTCCACCGCAGTGGACTCGGGCCACTCGTTCCAACTCGTGACCATAATGAAGTCAGCACCAGCTTCGGTCGCCGCGCGCAGAAAATCCTTGAGAGTTTTGCCATTCCTACGTGGCATGATATACGGATGTTCGCTAAAATGAGAGTTGTCGTGTCCGGGGTGCACGGGAAGCAGCATTTGCTTTCCTGCGTTATGAGCCAGTTGGGTCATGTAGCGATATTTTTGCACGAGATCTTTGTATTCATGAGCACGAAAGTGAGAAAATGTGCTGTAGAAAGCAAAGCAGTCCACACCTGGATTTTTCAACCAATCGGCGGGTATGCATTTTTCACGATCGGGATTTCCCGAGCGGCTCTCATTGTGATCATGAGCGATTTTATCCACCATCCAATAAACCGGGCCCACTGATTTCTCCACATGCTGTTTCAAGTGGGTGAATTCATCATTTGTTAGACCGGGATCCGCTGCGACCTGATAGAGATACACTACGGGTTTCCCCTCAATTAGAAGGTAGCAGGGATGATTTTTGTAGCGATGCAGGGCACGTGACAACATCACTTGATATTCTTCGAGTTCCTGATGGAACTGTGCACGTTCATCGAGGAGCGCGAATTTGAAGTTGTGTTTTGCAGCTGCTGCAACAATACCTCGATCCACATTTTGATCGAGTCCGTTGTGAGAGTCCCACCAGTCCACAAGAAAGGCATCAATTCCAGCGGCCTTGGCAAGTTTTACGTGCCATTCTGCGATCTTTGTATCGGCACTGTCATACCATCCGCACAATGGTCTCAAGACACTGTTCGGTGGAGGTTCGCCTGGTTTCCGAGCTTTTTGAGCCAAGATATTCACATCGGATGCGGGATAGGTCCATTGTAGGTAAGGACGATGGGGATGCGTTCCACTGTGATACCAGCAATAATAATTGGCAAAGAGCAGGGGCTTTTTTGTAGCAGCCGTGGCGGTAAAGTGCCAGGGTGAAAGTATCAGAAATAAGGTGATAGCAATGAGTAGGTTTCTCATGGCATTGTGGAACGATTTGATCATGGATTCCGTGTTCATTCACGATTTTTCTCCACCCATAGAGTGATTGATAGTGCTATGTCGAGGCCTTGGTGAAATTTCCGCTCTTGTTGTTTTGATATCCGACATTTTGGCGATTTGACGTTTCCTGAGAGAGTTTGCCGCATTTGGACCGCGATCTTTTGTTTCGAAAAAAATAACCCATTCGTGATCCTGTTTGACTACTTACCAAGGAAATTGGTTTCTGCTCTTTTGCATTCCATCCCCATTGATTTTTGTGACAACTGCAATTTCTCCGTCTGGATACCAGTGTTGATTCATGACGACTATCTGAAGAATGATTTCACGAATTCGTCGCCCTTAAATCCC
This sequence comes from Akkermansiaceae bacterium, assembly GCA_049240965.1. Taxonomy (GTDB): domain Bacteria; phylum Verrucomicrobiota; class Verrucomicrobiia; order Verrucomicrobiales; family Akkermansiaceae; genus UBA956. The sequence continues at coordinate 49,755 of JBMLRP010000057.1, read as the reverse complement.
ACGGTTTCGGATAGTGAATTCTTTATATCGATGACTATGATGGTTGCTGACAAGGGATGACAAGTGTGGGACAGACCGCTTTGCGTACGAGTCCTTCTGCCACGCTGCCGATGAGTAGTGCCGCCACAGCGCCATGACCGTGTGACCCAATGACAACAAGGTCGATAGATTTCTGTTTGAGGTAATCGACAATCGCATGGAGTGGCGAACCAATCATCAACTCCGTGCGCACATCAGCAAGTTGTGTTTGAGCGGTGACCATGGCTTGGTTCAACTTGATCGCTGCACGCTTCTGGGATTCTTGCTGGAATATCTGGATCGCAGGAAATTCTTCCGGTGTCATTCCATAAGCCGTGTAGCTTGGTTCCGGCTCCAAGACGTGGAGGATGTGAAGCGTTGCTTGCTGCGCTTTGGCAAGTGCTAGGGCGGCGCTCAATACGGCATCGGAAGCATCGGAGAAATCCAGGGCAGTCGCTATCTGTTTCATAGGGGAACATTCTTGAGCAAATCGCTGGAAAAGGCAAGCGATCTCGAATGATTCACATTTCATGCGCAGTCTTTCACAGGATAGGGACTTTCTGATAGAAAATCCTGCTGGTTTCCCAGACCATTCGGTGGTTGAATTTCCCCATGGAAGTTGCAGAGAGTGCCCAAGAACCCCATTGGAAATGGTTTCTGCTATCAGCTGCTGCTTGCGGTGGGTTTTTGTGTCTCGCTTTGTGGATGGAGCGTCAACCGGGTTTCGCTGCATGGGCGCTCTCTTGTTATGTGCTTTCTTATCTTGCGGGAGGCTGGGATGCGGCGGTCGATACCTGGCGTAATTTGCGCCGTGGTCAATTGGAGATTCATTTTCTCATGCTCGCGGTTGCTGTGGGCGCCGCTATGATCGGCGCTTGGTGGGAAGGATCGGCATTGTTGTTTTTGTTTTCTCTGAGCGGAGCCTTGGAGGCGATGGCCATGGCGAGAACGGAGCGTGAAATTCGTTCCTTGTTCCGAGACTCCCCCAAAGTCGCGTGGTTGGTTTCTGCTGCGGGGGATTTAGTGGAGACTCCCGTGGATTCCTTGGTTGCCGGACATCTCATACGCATTCTTCCCGGCTCACAGTTTCCCGTGGATGCGAAAATCATCAGTGGACAGACCGCTGCTGATGAATCGATGTTAACGGGGGAATCCCTGCCGGTTGACAAGCATGTGGGCGATTCTGTTTTCGGCGGGACGCTGAACACATGGGGAGTTGTGGACGCGGAAGTATTGCGCCCGCCTGCGGAGAGTGCCCATGCAAAAATCATCCGTCTGATCCGTGAAGCACAGTCGAGCAAAGCTCCATCGCAAAAGTTTACGGATCGATTCGGCACCCCTTACACACTGGGGATTTTGTTGTTGAGCGTGCTGGCGTTTTGTTGGTGGCATTGGGGTGCCGGGCTGCCGGCGTGGTCCTCTCATGGTGAACAATCTTCCGCCCTTTATCGGGCGATGACCCTGCTGGTGGTGAGTTCGCCTTGTGCGTTGGTGATTTCCATTCCGAGCGCGATTCTTGCCGGCATTGCCTCCGCCGCACGCAAAGGAATTTTATTCCGGGGAGGTATTGCTTTGGAAAATCTTGCGACCATAGATCGACTGGCAGTTGATAAAACCGGCACACTCACCGAGGGTGAGTTTCAAATCATATCGATCCAAACATGGCCCGATGGTAAAGACGATGATTTGCTCCGCGGTTCAGCGGCGCTCTCCCAGCAATCGACGCATCCGCTGTCTCGTGCCATTGCCAATGCGGGTCGTGCGCGATTCGGAGAACTCGAATCCGTTGCGCGCGCGGAATCCATTACGGGCAAAGGATTGCGCGGTGAAATCGCTGGTTCTTTGTTTTCACAGGGAAGGCGTAGCCTTTTCCCCGAGGCAGAATGGTTGTCCCGTTTTCCCGATCCCGCACCAGGTTTGACAGAAGTGCTTGTCAACGGTGATGGAATCGTGGGGAGAATTTTACTGAGAGATGCACCGCGCTTGTCGAGCAAGCCACTCGTGAAGCAACTGCAACAATGGGGAGTTCGTGTCTCGATGTTAACTGGAGACAGGCCTGAATCGGCATCGATGTTGGCGCAGGAACTTGGCCTCGATGAAGCGCGCGCCAGCATGACTCCTGAGAGTAAAGTGGCGGCGATTCAAGAGTGGAAGAGTCATGGCGAGACAGTAGCCATGGTGGGGGATGGGGTGAATGATGCTCCTTCGTTAGCCGTGGCGGATGTATCGATAGGCATGGGACTGAGAGGTTCCGATGCCGTGCTTGAGCAAGCCGATGTGATATTGCTGAATGATCAGTTGGAAAAAGTTCTGATTGCCTATCGATTGAGCAAGGCATGCAGAATGATCATTCGCCAGAATCTTGTCATTTCCCTCGGTGTGTTGCTGATTCTGGCGCTCGGTTCGCTTGGCTTTGCCCTGCCATTGCCCATGGGTGTGCTCGGACACGAGGGGTCGACAGTGATTGTGGTTCTCAACTCACTCAGACTGTTGTTTTTGGGCAAAGAATAAAAAACGGGTTTGCCCGTTAAGGCAAACCCGTGAAAAGGAGACGCAAACTGTATCAGGGAGCGGTGCCAGTGATCGTGTATTGTCCGATGCTGGCGTAGTTGGAGTAGCCATCAGCCAATACGTCACCTCGTCCCGTTCCAGAAATGCGCAGGTAGTAAGTGCCTGCAGGAAGTACGGCAGTGACGGATGCGTCGGTCAGTGTATCAGGACTCGCCGATGCGATCACAATACCACTGGCATCGAGCAGCTCAAGAGATGCGTCGATATTCTGACTCAAGCTGTCTCCTGCCGCGCTGAAGGAGCAAGTGCCACCTGCTGTGGAGAAGCTGTAGACATCGAGGTCTCCTGTGGTTTCGAGGATTCCTGATGTGGAGAACGAACCAGCGCTGCCACTCAGGGCGGCGGCTCCGGCAATCGTATTGGACACGGCATCGGCACGATAACCAAAACCATTGAGCGTTGTGATTTTGCTCAGATCATTCTCCGTGTTGTTTGCGCTGAGGTATTCACCGCGTGACCACTGCACGAGTAGTTTGTAGTAACCGACTCCCATAATCGGAGCCCAACCCACTTCGCCCGTGCCATGACCTTGGTAGTAGACTTCCGATGGAGAAATCCGGCCATCGTGAGCGAGGGACAGAGTGTGTCCAATTTCATGGGAAGTCGCCTCCGCGATGTAACGGGGGGAATTGGAGAGCATATCGGAAAAAACCCAGCAGGGAGTGTCACCGGTCCATGTGAACGAGTTCAAATAGGCCACACCTCCAGCGGATCCATACCATTCATTGTCAGGGGTGATGATGCAGCGAATCCGGCGATTCGACGGTGCGGCAAGAAACACGCTTTCGTCTGTCGTCACGTTGATTTGAAAGGGCGCGTAATCCTCGGCGGTGCGTCGGCAGATTTCCAGCAGTTGTGCGTCCGAGAGGGTTCCGACGATGCCACGCGCCGTGATGGTTCCTCCTCCTGCCCATTGGGTGCCAGATACAACTTGTCCGTCCATGTCCAAATAAGCCACTGCAATAGCCCCCGGGAGACTATTGAAGACGGGAACGCTGCTCGGTGGGGCGTCATCGTTCACGATCGTGCCAATCGCCTGAGAGTCTGAAATGACGGCATTGACGGGGTTGGATAGATTTACAGCGAAAGTTTCGTTCAGTTCCACCGCTGTGTCTCCCGTAATGGGCACTGAGAATGTGGCGCTGCTTCTCCCTGCGGCAATGGAAACCGTTCCTGAAACCGCGGAGTAATCGCTGCCTGCCGTAGCAGTGCCATTGGCTGTGCTGAAGGCACAACTGATGGTTCTCTGGCGATCGGATTTGGACAAACGAACCGTGAACGTCAGGCTCTTGGAACCGCTGTTGCCTTCGGTGATGCTGGCATCGGCAATGCTGATGGAAATACCGCTAGTGGTGGTGCCTCCGGATACTGCTCTGGCCTCTTGTAATAGCTTTTTGGCTCTTTCCGTCTCAGCAGTTGCTTCTTCTTCCTCACGTGCTTTTTTGCCGCGCACTGGGTCCACGGGGGGGAGACCCATCTGAGTGACCTCCGCAGCTTTTTGATCGATGAATGCGCAAATCATTTCGCTAAGCTCGTGACGTGTGGCTACGAGTCCGTCATTCGATTTTTTGAATTCATAAGCGACCGGATGATTTTTGAAGTAGAGCTGGGCGAGGAAAAAACCCATTTCAGCATTCTCTTGGATTGTGAGTTGACCTTCAGGATTACCGCTCACATGAAGATGTGTCACGTTGGTGCCGTCAGCCTCCGTTTTGCGGCCTGTGACTTTCGCTTCGAGCGCGGGGATTTTTTCAGAGAACTGCAACTTCACGTTTTCTCCCGTGGCGGTTTGCGTGGCAACTTGAAAAGCACCAGCATTTACCGTCATCTGTTTGCTGAGACGCTCACGACCATTCTCGGGTTTGGTCTCCCAGAGTAATCCTTTGGCGGCGAGTGATCGTTCCATGATCATCTGGGAACCTGAGGATTTCTCGGATTCGATCCATTTTGATGATTTTGCATCTGTTTTCGCAGCAGGTGTTTGCTCTCTGTTTTCATAGAACATTACCAGAGCACCAAGCAAAGCAGTCGTAGGAATGAGATAATATTTGTTTTTCATAGAATATGTTCCTTGTATCAATTCCATTCATGAGTGCAAGGATATTTGCAGGAAAAACGCACAGTGAATGGTTCCGGGCAATGAGAGGAAAATTGTAAACGTGTTTTTTTGAGGGGATGGGTCAATTGCGGTGTAAACAGGATGAAGGCGCTTCGCAAAAAGCGCCGAGTGAAAAAATCAACATCACAACCAATTGAATTATGAAAAAATATCAAATCATGGCAGCCGTGGGTGTCTTGTCAGTTCTGTCTTCTTGCAGTAGTTCAGGACTCGCGGGTAATTCTTGCTCCGCGAACGGTAAGCCCCTGCTCACTCGTTCCAGTCACCCGATGGCTCCCACCTCATACAAGGGTGAGGGCAAGCATGTGGGACGCAAGTATTTCCATCCTCCCGGTTCCAAAACGGGCGTGCAGTGGGTGGATCTCTACGAACAACCTTGATCAATCAAAAAACGCAATCATCTCAGGATCATAACGCCATGTCCCATACCGAGGAAAAACTAGACCAAACCATCGATGGACTTCTTGCCGAATGGCAGCAGTCCGTCGATCCCCCGGTCGAGTTTCAACGTGAGGTCTGGCGGCGCTTGGAGTTGTTAGGGCCACACAAACACACTTTGTTTGAGCGTCTCGCCTGGTGGTTGTTGCGGCCTTTGCGTGAGGTTGTGGCTCTGGCTTTGGTGGTATTGATGGCCTTGATCTGGGCATACACACATCCACCTTTGCCAGACCACAATCCCCACGACGCGTATCTGATTTCGATCAGTCCCTTCGATCCCCATCATTTTGATGCGAACAAGCGATGAGTGCGGCACGCAAACTCTTGGGATACTTCCTGATTCTCTGTCTCGTCGCTTTCGCGACGTATCGCGGAATGAGGCATCACTTGCAGTCTCAATACAGTCCTCAGCAAACTGGTCTGGAGTGGATGCGAGAGGAGTATCAACTAAGCCCGGAAACGTTTGAAAAAATCAAACGTTTGCACGAGCACTATTTTGCTGATTGTGAAGCGATGTCGATGAAGATCAGTGATGCCAATCGTCATTTACTGAGTGGACGAGGAAGAATTGCGATCTCTGAGCAAACCAGACGCATGCTCATCCAGCAGGACGAAGAGTTGTGCGCAAAGTTCGAGGTTGTCACACAAAAACATCTACAGAACGTCGCGGCCCTGCTTCCTGCCACGCAAGCCCAACGTTTTCTTGATGATTTTTCCGCGGGTGTGCACCAACAACGGATGGATCACCAGCGCGCGTTGTCCGAGAAAGCGCAAAAATGACGGAAGACCGTGACCAACAATCCGCGCTTTTGATGCAGGCACTCGCCCGAGGGCGTGATGATGCGCTCAATGCTTTGATGGCGATGTGGACCGCTCCCTTGATTGGCTACTTGAGCAAACTAACCGGATCCGTTGCGACTGGAGAGGACTTGGCGCAGGAGACATTGGTAAGGGTGTATCGACATAAGCTCGACTACCGACCGCATCAAAAATTTTCCACATGGCTCTTCACCATCGCCACGAATCTGGCCAAAAATTTTCATCGCTGGAAACGCCGGCATCCGGAACAAAGTCATGAATCCGGGGATATCCAGGCGCTCTCATTTACCTCCACGCAGGAGGATCCCAGTGAAGTCATGAGCCGCTGTGAGACAATGAAAGCTCTTGATGCGGCGATGCAACAATTGCCGGAATTGATGCGAGAGGCTTTACTACTGTCGACCATGCAGGGACTGAGTCATGGACAGATTGCCCGCATTCAAGACAGCTCGGATAAGGCGGTGGAATTGCGCATTTATCGCGCGCGCAAAATGCTGCGGGAGAAGCTGGCGGATCATTGGGATACTCCATGATGACCATGGATGCACCCTTGACTCGTGAATTGACGGGGGGAGAGGAAAAGTCAATGGTGTTCCGCATGCAAGTGGTGTGTGCGATCACGGTTCGGCAGGATGGAAAGGTAATGGTATGCCGACGGGGGGAGGGAAGAAGTCTGGCGGGGCTGTGGGAATTTCCCGGAGGAAAGGTGGAGGCGGGTGAAACACCTGAGCAGGCACTGGTGCGTGAAATGCGTGAGGAATTGTCGATCGAGATTGAAGTGGGAGCCGCGCGACCGGCGGTGGATTGGACATACGGGCAACAGTCCCTGCGCCTCTTGCCTTTTGTTTGCCGCCTGATCTCGGGTCAACCCGTGGCTCTCGAGCATGCCGAATGGCGCTGGTGTGACGTCACGGCATTTTCCTCACTGGATTGGGCTCCCGCCGATGTTCCGGTATGGCGTTCGTATCTGTTAGACCGGGGCCTGTAGGTCGCGGATTTTTCTCGACAGGGCCACTGTTCCCGTGATTTTTCTGTTTACACACTTTTCATAACACTATGGCACTCAATCGCAAACTCAACATGGGCATGGTCGGTGGCGGACGCGGAGCATTCATCGGTGCGGTTCATCGCATGGCGGCGAATCTCGATGGCAAGATCCAACTGGTCGCCGGATGTTTTTCTTCGGATCCGGAAAAGTCGAAACTTTCCGGTCAGGACTTGTTTCTTGATCCTTCCCGCGTATACAGCAGTTATGAGGAAATGGCGACCAAAGAAGCCGCATTACCCCCCGGGCAGCGCATTGATTTTGTAAGTATTGTTGCGCGCAATGACTTGCACTACAAGGTGGCCAAGACCTTTTTGGAAGCTGGCATTCATGTGATCTGTGAAAAGCCGCTAGCCTTCTCGCTCGCCGAGGGCAAGGAATTGCGCGAGATTGTGAAAAAAAGTGGATTGGTTTTTGCTTTGACCCACAACTACACGGGTTACCCAATGGTGAAGGAAGCCCGCGCCATGGTGCGTGAGGGTAAGCTGGGCCGAATTCTGAAAGTGGTGGCGGAGTATCCCCAAGGATATGCGATCTCAGCCCTGAAGGATGCCGCCGATGGCGCGATCTCGAACTGGCGGATGGATCCCAGTGTTTCCGGCGTCTCGAATTGCATCGGAGATATTGGCACCCACGCCGAAAATCTCGCGCATTACATTAGTGGTCTGGAGCTTGAAGAAGTGGCGGCGGAACTCAACACCTTTATCCCGGGGCGTCCGCTCGATGATGACGGCAGCATGCTGCTGCGCTATAAAGGTGGTGCCCGTGGCGTGCTCTACGCCTCACAAATTTCCACGGGTGATGAAAATAATCTCAACGTGCGTATTTATGGCACCGATGCTTCCATTGAGTGGCACCAGGAACACCCGAACGAATTGATCGTGAAATTTGCCGATCAGCCGCGTCAAATCTGGCGCCGTGGCAATAGCTATAATGGTCCCGCCGCTGCGAAAAACACCCGTACGCCATTCGGTCATCCTGAAGCATTCATCGAGGCATTTGCGAATATTTATTGCGCTGCCGTAGAGGCGATCAGTGATGCCATTTTGGGCAATCCCGCTCCTGCTGAGGGCTACGATTTCCCCACGGTCGACGATGGTGTTACTGGTATGGCGTTCATTGAAGCGGCCGTGAAGTCGTCGAAAAACAATGCCGCCTGGACCAAGCTCGAGTAAGCAGGTATTTCATTACGAAATGCCTGCCCTGCATCAATGGGCAAGCTGAATTCGATCCGCAAGAATCACGATTTTCTTTTGTCGATAAAGCTGCCCGATGACTTGCTTGAAAGTTTTTTTGCTCATGTGGAGTTGTGCAGTGATTTCATCCGCCGGGCTTCCATCATGGAGCATGATCTCTTTCTCCCGAAGTAATTGATCCATCAATCGTTGGGCCAACGGGGATATTTTCTTTCTCCCATCCGGTGTGAGAACGAGGTCGAGTTTGCCATCTTGGCGTGTTTCCCGGACATATGCCTGGATGGTTTGCCCGTAATGGAGCGGTTGAAAAACCTCATTCGCATACAAGAGTCCGCTGAATTCACCATCGACAACCACCTTGTAACCCATCTCGGTTTTTCCCCACAGTAAGCCCTTTACAGCATCTCCCTCACGATATCGAGCTGCCGCACTACGAAGATGACGGGCAATTCTCTGGCTCCCGATCAATCGTCCGCTTTTTTCATCGACAAGGATTTTGACGACGTAATGCCGGCCGGGAATCATGGGTTTGGATTGCTCGCGGTAGGGAACTAGCAATTCCTTGGGTAGACCCCAATCGAGAAAGGCACCGATATCGTTTGATGCCGAGCATGTGAGTAGAGCGATACTTCCCGGCATGGCCAGAGGCTTTCGCCTTGTCGCAATAGGTCGATTCTGCGAGTCCAGATACAAAAATACTTCGACATCGGCACCCACATGCAAGTCATCCGACGTTTCTGCTCCGGGGAGTAAGATTTCGCCCAAATCGCCAGCGTCGAGGTAAAATCCTGAACTACGTGATTTCACGATACGCAATTTCCCGTAATCTCCTATGGATGCCATGACTGATGTTGCGAAAAAACCGAATGGATAGCAATCCATTTTGCGGAAACAACCCGGTCCATGCTTTCGTTTTAATTGGCTAATGGGTTTTTGGGAGCATCTGCGAGCATACGATGGTAGGGCGACATGCTTCGCAAAGCGGTAGCCCACAGACTGTGATCATGGCTGAAGCTGAGAAGATTCGGAGGGGAAGGGGTGACAATCCAAGTGCTGCGCTCAATCTCCTCTTCCAATTGTCCCGGACTCCAACCCGAGTAACCGACAAAGGCTCGAACCAATGTGCCCGGGTGCTGGTGATGCTGGATCGCGTCTTCGGCGGACATTTGATACTTGATGCGCAACCCCTGGGGTGGGTCCCACCAAAGCGCTGCAAAAAACAATTCGTTTTGTGATACAGGGCCACCTTGATAGACTCCGATATGTCGTAATGGATGAAATTCTTTTTCCGTCAGTAAATCACCCACGACCTGCCCTGTTGGTTGATTGAGAATGAGTCCGAATGCTCCGTCCTTGGCGGTGTGCTCTGACAAAAGAACGACGGAGTGTTCGAAAGGACCTCCTTGCATGATCGGTGTCGCAAAGAGCAAATGTCCTTGAAGCTTTTCGTGTTCTGAATCCGGGTGGGGGATGTTCATGTTGTTACCATGAAGCAGATTTTTTCAAAGTCCAGAGGGTGCCGCGCTGGTGTTTTCATCCTCTTTGTATTGCTCGGCACGCCCGTTTTCCAGACAATTGGTGAGCCATTGCACCATGTTACGTGCTTCCTGGCTCTCGCTGCGCAAGTTGTGCAAACCGTGCCAATCGAGATGCGGACGCTGATGAGGTGCCGCGATGCGATTGATATCCAGTCGCGCCATAATGGCCTCGGTTTCCCGGGGATGGGCGTTGAGGATCTGGGCGGGACGGGGGAGATCATCGAGCATTTCCGAGGTCAAGCCAAAGGATATCACTCCGATGCCAAAAACGGAGTTCAAGCGACGCAGTCCATCGGCCAGTGCTTCGTCGATGACAGGTGCTGCGTAAATGAGTTCGCCCGCATGCGCCCATTGAGACACAGCCAGGGTTTGGAAAAAGTCCTCACGATAGGTTTGCAGCGATGGCTGAATGCGCAAACGCGCGGCATGGAGGCCGAAAGGGGAGACCCCGAGACGCTGCTTGAGGGAAAGCATGGTCGGGTCGAGAGTCATTTCTTCATCGGGAGCTTCGTCGGTCTCCCAATCGATCAGCACCATTTCAGGGTATTTCCATAGATTACCCAGAGGAGCTTCCCGCGCAAAGGCTTTTCGGAAGATGAAAGGAAAACGACCGTTGATTTCATAGTAACGGTGAACGATTGCGCGGAACTTGCGGATGCGCAGCATGGTCAGATCGATGGCTGACTGATCGGTTGTCATGTCATCGAGGCGCCCTTGGGTCAGCGAAATCAGTTCTTGCGCGCTGGATAAAGCAGGTGCTGGGGCGCTGCGGCGGTAGTATCCTTGACCTTTTTCGACCTTGGCGATGGGAGACGACGGATCGCAGGACATGATGGAGAAATGGTAACGCAACGAGGCGTCCGAATAGTTTCCATCGAGCTGCAAACGCACCAAACGAATGAGCTCCGTGCCTTTGATCGAATCCACGGGATTGGTGGGAAGCAATGCGATCAAAATGTCATTCAGTTGTTTGCGAAGACTCATGCGGGATGCACGACATGCAATGCGACAGAACATAAAACTTCAAGAAAGAAGGTGGTTTTTTTGCAATTATTTCCTATCGCCGGGGTAAATTTTGAAATTTTCGCAACTGAAGCCACCGCGGCTCTGGGATTGAGGCGAACTGTGGGAAAACTCCGAACTGCAAAAATCCATGGTTTGACTTTGCTTGTGAGGCCGTGTTAGTCTTGCTCTCCCGCGAGGGGTATTATGTTTATTGATCACATACGAGTATTTGCCAAGGCAGGAGATGGCGGCCATGGCGCGGTGAGTTTTCGGCGCGAGAAATACGTGCCGCGCGGCGGACCTGACGGTGGCGATGGGGGCAAAGGCGGAGATGTGATATTGAAAGTTTCTCCTCACACCGATAACTTGCGTCAATTCCATTACGATCCCAAAATGGTAGCCGAAGGTGGCGTCAATGGGGCAGGTGTCCGCAAAACGGGGCGTGGAGGGAAACCATTCATCGCTCTGGTCCCGCCCGGAACTGTGGTTTATCGCACCACAGCGACCAATGTTCAGGAGGCCGTTGAGCTGGAGCGCAGTGAAGAGGGGATCGATATGGAGCCGATCGCGGATCTCACCGAAGAAGGCCAGGAATTTGTTCTGTGCCGCGGAGGGAAAGGCGGCAAGGGGAACTGGCATTTCAAGACCCCCACCAATCGTGCGCCTGTGGAGCATACGCTCGGCGAGGATGGTGAGCTGGGTGTCTTCTACCTGGAGCTCCGTCGTATTGCCGATGTGGGCCTCGTCGGTTTTCCGAATGCAGGAAAATCCACGCTCATTGGAAAGCTCTCGCACGCCCACCCCAAGGTGGCGTCTTATCCTTTTACGACGTTGCAACCTGTGGTGGGAGTGGCGGAGTTCGAGGGCTACAAGCGCTGCACGATTGCTGACATCCCCGGTCTCATTGAAGGAGCGCATTTGAATAAAGGCCTTGGCCACGAGTTCCTTCGCCATATCACCCGCTGTCACATGTTGCTCTTTGTGATCGACATGGCTGGAACCGATGGTCGTGATCCTGTGAACGATTTGGAAATCCTGCGTGCCGAAATCCGCGAGTATGACGAGGAACTGGCGAAATTCCCATGGCTTGTCGTGGCCAATAAAATGGACTCGGAGGTAGCTGAAGAGAATCTGAAAAATTTCCGCAAGCGTTTTGCCAAGGTGGAAATCGTTCCCATTTCCGCAGAGTTGGAAATCGGGCTCGATGATCTGCGCAAGGTTCTTTTTGAACGAGTCGCCAAACAAGCGACGGCGAAGGCGACTTGAATGAGTTGCTTGGTGTCGATTTTTATTTGACGGGCTGCTCTGTTTTGCGTCTGGCGATGCGGATTGCGGCATCGCGTGGGCGATCGTTTTTCCTGCAAGATTATCGTCTTGTTTGCGTATCGTTGATAGCATTTTCGCAACATGACACGCTTCTTCGGTCTATCGGTTTTTCTTGCGTTCTCAGTGATGGGACAGGAGGTCCGTTTCAATCGTGATATTCGTCCGATTTTTACGAAGCATTGCACCTCGTGTCATGGAGGGGTCAAGGAAGCGGGAAACATCTCACTCATTTACCGCGATCGTGCTCTGGGAGAGGGCAAATCGGGTGCCCGTGCCATCGTGCCGGGCAAGCCTGAGGAATCCGAGTTGATGCGAAGAATTGTTTCCAAAGATCCGGACGAAGTAATGCCGAAACCCAAGCATGGTCCTCCGCTGGCGGAACAGGATGTGGCGATGATTCGTCAGTGGATTCAGGAAGGGGCCCAATGGGAGGAGTTGTGGTCTTTTCTCCCACCAAGAGAGCTTGCGCCACCCTCCTTGAAAAATCCGAAATGGCCGCAGATGCCGCTCGATGCCTGGGTCTTGGCGAGCCTGGAGGCCAAGGGTATGATGCCATCGGATGAGGCAAACAGAGCCGAGTGGCTGCGTCGCGTATCATTGGATCTTACAGGTTTGCCTCCGACGATGGAGGAATGGGTTGCCTTCCGGGATGATCCATCGCCCCAGGCACATGAGATTGTCGTCGATCGTTTGCTGGCATCGCAACTCTTTGGGGAACGTTGGGCGGTGATGTGGCTGGATCTGGCGAGGTATTCGGATACGAAGGGTTTCGAGAAAGACCCCGGACGCACGATTTGGCCATACCGTGACTGGCTGATCCGTGCGTTCAACAGTGACATGCCCTTTGATCAATTTACAATCAAGCAATTGGCCGGAGACCTGACTCCCAATCCTGCGCCTGATGATTTTGTAGCTACTGCGTTTCATCGCAATACCATGAACAACACGGAAGGTGGAACCGATGACGAGGAGTATCGAATCGCCGCTGTGATCGATCGCATCAATACGACCTGGACCACCTGGCAAGCCACGACCTTCGGTTGCGTGCAGTGCCACTCCCATCCCTACGATCCCTATCCTCATCAGGATTACTACCGGTTCATGGCGTTTTTCGACAACACCGAAGATGGAGACACGAATGATGATTTTCCCAACACCAAAGTCGCGAACGATCCCGCACGACAGGCTGATGTGATTCGTTTGGAAAAAGAGCGTGATGCACTACGTCGTGAAATCAATGAGGAAGCATTGGCCGTGGCGGCTGCGATCAACGACTATCAAACGTGGACATCAACGACTGCCAAGGCATCGGCGGCTACGGGTGGGATTGCTCAAAAAGAAGATGGATTGTTCTACTCCTCCGGCACCAACCCTACCAATTCGTCTTACACTCTGACATATGCTGCGCAGTCCTTCGCGGTCATCCGTTTGGACATACTGCCTCTCTCTGACAACCCGAAGGATTGGTCGGGCTTGGCTGCGGTCTGCGGAGATTTCCATGTATGGCTGATTCACCCGGATGGTCGACGTGAGCAGATCAAGTTCAACGAGGTGATTGCTGATGCCATTTGCGGTCCATTTGATCCGAACGATGCGATCCGTCAGGGAGGTCCCGGATTTGGAGATTACCCTGCCCAGCGTTCACCCCGCTGGTGTTTGTTTGTTCCTGAGCAGCCCGTGGTGGCACCTCCGGGTTCGCAATTGGAAATCAGCCTCTACCATGCGATTTCCTGCAATGCGGATAATCAACCTTCAATCCTGAAAAAATTCCGTCTTTCGTTCTCTAACAATTCTGCCCTGCAGCAGTTTGTCAGCAGTCCCGCGCGTGCCCAGCGTTGGGCTCAACATGGAAAACTCAGTGCCGAATACCAATCGATCCCGGGCGAGATGGTTCCGGTAATGAAAGAGCGCAGTTCCTCTGCCAAGCGTGATACGCGCGTTTTCATTCGCGGTAATCGTTCGACGCGTGATGAATCGGTTCAACCGGGAATTCCGCAAATTCTATCACCTCCGCAGAAAACGGAGCGTCTCTCTCGAGCTGATATGGCTGCATGGTTGGTGAGCGAACGCAATCCACTAACCGCTCGTGTGCTCGCCAATCGTCTCTGGGCGGAGCTATTCGGCATCGGCATCGTGGAAACCCTGGAGGATTTCGGAACCTCGGGAACTCCTCCCACTCATCCGCAATTGCTGGATCATCTTGCCTTGCGTTTGCAGAATCATCACCACTGGCGCATCAAACCGTTTCTCAAGGAACTGGTTTTGTCCTCCACCTATCGCCAACAGTCGAAAACATCGGCTGAGTTGTTAGAAAAAGATCCGCGCAACCAGTGGCTTTCGCGAGGTCCACGCCAACGGCTCACTGCGGAAATGGTGAGAGACCAGTCCTTGTTGGTTTCAGGATTGCTGTCGCGCAAGCCGTTCGGCCCCCCCGTGTTTCCTCCACAACCGGAAGGAATATGGAAATCGGTCTACAATGGTGCGAAATGGACCACGTCTTCAGGAGAAGACCGCTATCGTCGCGGTGTTTACACTTACAGCAAACGCACCAGCGGATATCCGGCCTTCCTTACATTTGACGCGCCCAGTCGTGATGTTTGCTCGCCACGCAGACTGGGTTCCAATACTCCGCTTCAAGCCTTGGTCACGCTTAATGATCCTGCTTTCATGGAGTTCGCTCAGGCTTTCGCCAAACGCATGGCCGCGTCGTCGACAGAGTTATCGGCTCAATTGTCATCGGGTTACGAGTGGCTAACCTTGCAGCAAGCACCTGCATCCGTGATCGCTGCTTTGCAGCGTCTTCACGCGGATGCAACCGCAGAGTTCGTGCGACAACCCGCTGAAATGCAAAAACTCGGAACCACCCCATCCGAGGCGGCGCTGGTCTTGGTGGCAAATACCATGCTCAATCTGGATAGTGCACTCAATCGTTAAATTCAAACCAATCAACTTTTATGATCCAACATCTGCAACTGGAACATCTGACACGGCGTCATTTCCTGAGCCAATGCTCAGTGGGACTGGGTGGCTTATGGTTGGCTTCTCAGGGACTGAGTTGGGGGGCGTCTGCCGCCATCAAAAAGGATCCTGCCCAGCCGCTGTTGCCAGATTTGTCGCACTTCGCTCCGAAGGCCAAGCGGGTGATTTTCATGCATATGGCTGGATCGCCGAGTCAGTTGGAGTTGTTCGACTATAAACCGGAATTGGAAAAACTGGATGGCAAGGAATGCCCTCAGGAATTTTTGGCTGGCAAACAGTTTGCTTTTATCCAAGGGGTTCCACGCATGCTCGGTTCTCGTTTTCCATTTCACCGGGCCGGACAAAGTGGCCAGTGGATTTCGGACCGATTGCCTCATCTGGAAACGGTGATTGATGAATTGTGCATCGTGAAATCGATGCATACCGATCAGTTCAATCATGCTCCAGCGCAGTTGCTGGTGCACACCGGTTCCCCGCAACTTGGTTGGCCTTCGGCAGGTGCGTGGGCGACTTATGGTTTGGGTTCGGAAAATCAGAATCTCCCGGGTTTCATTGTCATGACGTCAGGAGGCGTGAATCCTGATGCTGGAAAGTCCGTATGGGGATCAGGCTTTCTACCTTCTGTCTATCAAGGTGTGCAATGCCGATCCCAAGGCGAGCCGGTGCTGTTTTTGAAAAATCCCGATGGAGTTTCCCAATCCTTGCGCAGACGCACTCTCGATGCTCTCTCCGATATCAACGCCCAAATCGCCAGGGAAGTAGGGGATCCGGAAACCGTGACTCGGATCGCTCAATATGAGATGGCCTATCGCATGCAAATTCATGCGTCTGATGCTTTTGATATTATGCAAGAACCGGAGTCCGTCCACAAGGCCTACAACACCAGGCCGGGACACGAGTCATTTGCAAACAACTGCCTGCTGGCGCGTCGGTTGGCGGAACGGGGTGTTCGTTTTATCCAGCTTTTCGACTGGGGTTGGGACTCTCATGGCACTGGCCCGCAGACTGATTTGCGTCAGGGATTTACGGAAAAATGCAAGGAGATCGACCAGCCGATCGCCGCTCTGATCAAGGATTTGCGCCAACGCGGTCTTCTTGATGAAACGCTGGTTGTCTGGTCCGGTGAGTTTGGTCGCACACCCATGCGTGAAAACCGTGGCGGAGTCGAAATGCACCATGTCGGCCGTGATCACAATCCCGGAGCCTACACGCTGTGGATGGCGGGTGGAGGAGTGAAGGCGGGCTATAGTCACGGTGAGACGGATCCTATCGGCTACGAAGCCATGATCGACAAAGTTTCCGCGCACGATTTCCACGCCACGATGTTGCATTTGCTGGGTTTCGATCACGAAAAATTCACTTATCCGCACCAAGGTGCCATGCACCGTTTGAGTAACATCACCAAAGGAGGCACCAAGGTCATCAAGCAGTTGCTTGGTTGATTTTTGCGGATTGACTTTGGCGATCGATTGTGTGTAGCTTAAAAACGTTGCACAGTAAAACACTAAAGTTTTTACTCTTTTTTCTGGTATCGATTGTTCAGATTCCAGTACTTCCGATTATTGCATTCGTGTTGTCTCATGGTGATAGAGATCACCAAGTCATCATTGAAGAAAGGCGCGGTGTCATCACTCTGATTCTGCAGCACGCAGGCACACCACACACACACGGCATAGTGGTGGATTTATTGATCAAGGTTACTGCAGATTCGGATTCTAATCCAGATCACAGGATGAGTTTTGCCCACAGTGAAGATTACTGCGATGTGTTCCGGGGGCAGTTGAGTTGCGCTTCTGATCATGTAGTTGCAGAGACGGAGAGCCCGCCAAAGGAAAAAATTCCAACGGAACGAGACAGGTATCAAAAGTCTAGCATTCCATGCGAAAGTTGTTGCCATTTTTCCGCCATACCGAGGGGCTTAAGGGAAACCGTGATGCTATTATAAGTAGGAAAATTTTTTGGGTTCTTTCGTGTATCCCCTGCACGATTTCGCCCCCACCATTCATCAGACTCTTCGATATGCATGGGCTGAGTGTGTGATTGATTCATTGGGGATTCATCTTTTGTTTTTTGTCTCACGGTCATGAAAAGTCCTTCAGCCTCATACAAGTCACTTCTTCCTCCTCATGAAATGCCGTCTCGTTACCAATCCATTTCTTGGAAAATGTATGGTGGTGTGATCAGTCCTTTGCTTACTTTTGCTGCAGGTGCTTCAGAATGCGAACTTTTTGAAGAGCAGCGATACGATATGAGTTATCAACTCTATCAAGAGCATGCAGACCGTATGCGTATCGAGTCTTTCTACCTCAGAGGTGATCTGGCGATTGATGCTGAGAGCTCATTTCGTTTTCAATACCTGCGTGATGCGATCAGTGGTGCATCTCCCACTGGTGCATTACCCGGCGGTCTGCAGCCATTTCTTGCAAGTATTGAGGATGTCCGTCACGGAATCCTTGGAGCGATCTCGCGACAATTCGGTGATCACCGTGTCGAGTTAGAAGTTTCCCGCAGCGAGGAGGAGGATTATTTATCCTATGGTTATGCTCTCAGCGATACTTGGGAACTGAACCAGAAAAACACCGTTTTACGTTATGGATTCAATATGCTGGACGACGACGTGAGAGTGATCGGCATCAGTGATCAGGACAAAAAAAATTACGATCTATTTATGGGGGTGACCCAGTTGATTGATAAAAACACAATACTATCGGTCAATTTGACACTTGGCTATAGTAATGGGTATCTCAACGACCAATACAAAGCCATTCAGCGCACGGACACATTGATTTTGCCGGGCGATACGGAAATTCCGGTAGTGAACATGTATGCGGAAAATCGTCCTGACAGCCGCTTGCGTGAAGTGCTGCAAATCCAAGGCACTCACTATGTGGAATCCGTCCACGGAGCGATCGATGCCATATTGCGCTTCTCCCACGATGATTATGGAGTGTTTTCACAAACGGTTCAGTTGGAATGGCGTCAAGCGATTGATGATTCCTGGGAACTAACTCCATTTGTGCGCTACTATCACCAGAATGCGGCGGATTTTTTCACCAATTCGTTGGATGGTGTGCCGATCGAAAATCCGCCGGATTACCCAGACGGGAGAGGGCCGAATTATTCTTCTGACTACCGCCTTTCCTCATTTGATGCATTCAGCTTCGGTATCAAGGCGCGCTACGAGTTCAATGATTTTTCGGCGGCATCATTTGCCTACGAAAACTACCATATGGCTGGATCCGGATCTCGTGTGTCTCCTGAGGAGTCATACATCGAGGCGGATATTTGGACAGCAGGAATCCATCTTTCATTCTAAGATCATGAAATCCACCGATTCTTCTTTCGTGATTGTACCGGATGCTCGTGGCGTCAGGAAATTGGAATTTTTTGCCTTAGGCACACCCTGTGCCATTCAGTTTCGTGAAGGCTGCGATGAAAATGCCTTGAAATATGCCGCGGCGTCGTTGGATTGGTTATCGATGTTTGAAGCGAAATACTCGAGATTTCGCCCCGAATCACTGGTCTCCCGCATCAATTCCGCAGCTGGTAGGGAGGCGGTCGAGATCGATGCCGGAATGCATGAAATGCTCGAATGGGCCGACCGTCTCTATCGACTCACTGATGGGATTCTGGATGCGAGCATGCTGCCTTTGTTGCGCGTCTGGGATTGGAAAAAAATCAGGCAAACCTTGCCTGCTTCAGAAGTGATTGAAGCCGCTCGAGCCGTTACGGGGTGGCATCTTGTTCAACGTGATGAGAATGAGATTTTTCTTCCTCATGTCGGAATGGGACTCGATTTTGGTGGTTTTGGCAAAGAGTATGCCGTTGATCAGTTGGTGGATATCGCTGGCAAATACGGCATCAAGGACGTTCTTATCGATCTCGGACGTGACATTTATGGCTGCGGTGGAAATGGAGTTCATCCGTTTTGGCATGTGGGCCTGGAGGATGCAGCCAATCCCGGAGCGTGTTGGGGCGGGGTTGCTGTATCTGGCTTTGCTCTATGCTCCTCGGGAGACTATGTGCGTCGTTTCGAGCACAACGGCAAACGCTATGGACACATTATCGATCCTCGTTCGGGCTGGCCGGTGGCCAATGGTATGCGATCCGTCAGCGTTTGTGCGCCGACGTGTCTACAGGCTGGAATTTACAGCACTGCCATTTTTGTCATGGGGCGCAAGGAGGGGATGAGCTTCGCCGAGTGCGCTCCGGGCATCGATGTCAGCGTGCAGGACGACGATGGATTTTGTAGCACTCGGGGCTTTGTCAAACGCCAAGTCGTGGCTGCATGATCACTTTTCTCAATTCGAATTCAAATCGACAATTATACAATGAAAACAATAACCATGACATGGATGTGCGGATTGTTGCTGGCGTTTGCCAACACATCATTCGCCAAACCCGGGGTAGGCCAGGCGATGCCGAAGATATCCGGATTATTGCCAGATGCAAAGCTGCCGGATACCGCGGGAAAAGTGGTTTTGGTGGATTTCTGGGCGTCGTGGTGTGGACCATGCAAAGCGTCATTTCCGGCTTTGGCGCGGTTGCATCAGAAATATTCCGGGAAAGGCTTGGTCATCATCGGCATCGGAGTCGACGATGACGTCGCCAAGCATCAGGCGTTCATCGCCAAACAGCAGGTGCCTTTCGCCCTTGTGCATGACTCCCGACACAAAGCTGCCGCTTTTTTCGCGCCATCTGCCATGCCCTCTAGCTATTTAGTGGATCGCAAAGGCGTGATCCGATTCCACCACAGCGGATTCAAGGGGGCCAAAACAGAGGCTCAATATGTGCAGGAAATCGAATCTTTGTTGAACCAATAATTATTTTTATCAAACATTATGAGATTTCATCGGATCTTGTTCTCCTGTGTCATCGGATTTCTGATCAGTGGTTGTTCGGATCGTCTGATTCGCGTTCAGCCTTACGAGAGGGGGAATCTTGCCGCCCCATTGATGGCTCCCAACCGTGATCCCTTGTTCAAAGCCATGACCGAACACGCCTACTTTTCCCGTGAAGCCAGCTTTGGTGGAGGGGGTGTTGGTGGCGGTGGCTGTGGTTGCAATTGAATTTTATGTCTGTGTATCCTATTGTTTATCTATACCATTCCCATGACCATGAAAACCCGAATTAACAATTCATTCCAGATGCTGCGTCGGATTTTTTCGAAGACGAGCTCGTTATTGCTCTTATTTCAGCGTTCTCCTTTGATACAGATGCTACTGCCTGAGGCCAATGTGTTAGGTTCTGCTCATGTAATGAATGCAACAGCGCTGACGATCACCACTATCGCCGGACTGGGAGCTTACGATTCCGTGTCAGGTGCGACTGCCGTTGCTCAGACTGCTCCTTCGCCGGGTTCTTCTTCTGTAAGTGCGACATCTGGTAATAATCTGAATTTTGTGGTGCAAATCACAGGCGCGGGTGGACATACTCCCGCAAGTTGGACAGTTGTGGGATCTTTGCCTCCTGGCTTGGTGCATGCGAACGCGAAAAATTCGAAAACTGATTCGATCAGTGGTATACCCACACAGGCTGGTAGTTTCCCGATTTCCATCAAGGCATGGGAAAATTCAAACTATTCGGGTAGATCCGCAACAGGCTCGTTTACGATTAATGTATCAGCAGGAGCGGGAATCGTAATCAATACGCAACCTGCATCAGTGACAATTGCTAGCGGTAATTCAGCGACATTAAGCGTAACGGCGAGTGGCTCGAGCAATTACCATTATCAATGGTATGAAGGCTCTTCTGGCACAACTACCAAACCTGTGGGAACTGACTCTAGTTCGTTTACAACACCAGTTCTCACGACTTCCCGTTCTTACTGGGTCAAAGTCACAAGCACGACATTTCCGGCAGGAGTAAATTCCAATACTGCCCAGATAAGCGTGGCGCAGCCCGCAACAATTCTTTCCCAGCCGCAATCAAAGTCCATTTTGACGGGTACCAGCACAAGTTTGTCGGTGACAGCCAGTGGCTCCGGACCAATAAATTATCAGTGGTATCGTGGCATTACTGGAGATAGCGCAATCCCTGTGGGAACCAATTCGCCTACTTTGATGACGCCGGTACTCACCGCCAATACCAGCTATTGGGTGAAAGTCAGTAATATCGTGAATCTTGCAGGTTCCGCATCCGATACCGCTACCGTTACAGTCAACCGCCCGGCGTCGATCGAGACACAACCAAGGTCTAGCGTCATAGCCGTGGGGAATAGTGCTACATTGCAAGTCGTGGCATCGGGGACGGAGCCCATCATCTATCAGTGGTATCAAGGTAGCGTGGGTGACAAGTCGACACCCTTGGCAAATGATTCTGCGACGTTGATAACGCCACCACTAACCAGCAATACGAGTTACTGGGTCAGTGTATCCAATCCATGGAATGACTCACCGATCAATTCTTCTGCCGCGCTCGTGACTGTCAGTCAACCCGTGCAAATTATGACTCAGCCTGCATCGCTACGCATGCTGTCTGGTAAAACTGCCGTGCTTAAGGTTGTTGTTTCGGGTACAGGTCCGTTTGTCTATCAGTGGTATCTGGGAGAATCGGGAGACACCAGCATGCCAGTGGGGAAAAACTCCAGCATCTTTACCACACCATCATTGAAAACGGATGTGAATTACTGGGTGAAGGTTTCCAGCATCACAACACCACAGGGTGTGTTTTCGAATACATCTCGAATCGCGGTTCTGAATCCGGTTACTTTCACGATTCAACCACAGTCGAAAATCATTGCTATCGGCAATTCCTCGACTCTAACAGCTTCTGTCACGGGTACCGGGCCTTTCCATTATCAGTGGTATGAAGGCAATGTTGGGGTAGTGACCAAGCCTGTGGGGGAGGACGCCGATACATTCGTTACTCCATCGCTTTCGAACAGTTCCATTTACTGGATAAAAGTTTCCAGCGAAGCTTCGCCCCTGGGTGTGAAATCGTTGCCAGCCAAAATCACCGTAAACATTCCGGCGGCGATTGTGAGTGCTACGACTCCTGTGTATGTGAAGACGGGTTCATCGGCGAAATTGAAAGTGGTGGCATCCGGTACGGCAAAGCTGATCTATCAATGGTATCAGGGTGAGTCGGGCGATACATCGTTGCCCGTCGGAAAATCATCTTCCTCGTTCACTACGCCCAAGCTCATCAGCAATACGAATTATTGGGTAAAAGTAAGTAATGCGATTCATCCTTCTGGTGAGAATTCTCCCACTATGTCCGTGATCGTGGGCGCGCCTGCAGCAATCGTCACCCAGCCACAGTCCGTATCTGTGGAAATCGGCCAATCGGCACAGTTGAGTGTTGTAGCGAGTGGTGTCCAACCCATAAGCTATCAATGGTATCAGGGCCCGCTGGGCTCGTCGGCTCTTCCAGTGGGAGAAAATTCGCCAAACTTCACAACTCCTCCGTTGATTGCCAGCACCACTTACTGGGTCAAGGTTTCCAACCCGCTTTTTCCCAAAGGGGTCAAGTCTGTGCTTGCGACTGTCTCAGTGACTCCTCCTGCTGTTCTGCCTGCCGCGATCCCTGTCGTGCCATCCTTGGCTTCTTACGACGACTGGGCAAGAACACAATTTGATTCCAGTTTGTGGGATGACGACGCCATTTACCCCGCGCAGGCTGATCCAGATGCTGATGGGGAAAATAATCACAATGAGCGAATTATTGGCACGAATCCTCTCATCAAAGATGGCAATCTGTTGACCGTGACATCTAGCGCCGATGAGGTAAATTTAAATTTTGTTACTCGCAATACGCTTGGGAGCATCGATGAAGATGCCACTCGTCATTACGTCATTGAATTCTGTTCCAATCTGGAAGAAGGAGTTTGGAAGAAGCTCTCTGGTTACGAGGATATTATTGCTTCAGGACAAACAGTTTCTGTGAGTCTCTTGCCAAATCCTGAGCAAATGTGGTTTCGGATCCGCGCTTGGCTAGTTCCTTGAGAAATCCTGGAGGCGTCTTTTTTCCACATGAAGAAAGACGCCATCATTGCATGTTGCACTGGCAGAGTTGTTGAACAGTTGATAATGATTTTGAAAAATGGTGCGACAAAAATTGCCATTCTCTATGGAACAAGCCCCGCATCGCGCTCCACCAGAGGCCTTGCCAGCATCTCTTCGTAGATCGAAATGTATTGGTCTGCTACTTCCTCATGGTTGAAGCGCAATTGCGATTCTCTCATAATGCGCTGAAGGTGTGCCTCTCTTACTTCCATGCGTTGACGGTGAAAATCCATCGCACGATCAATCGCCCAGCGGAGAGCTGCCGAGTTGTAGTGGTCAAAACGGAAACCATTGCCCATACCCGCCTTTGTATCGATGTGCTTCACGGTGTCGTATAGACCACCCGTTGCATGAACGATGGGGAGACTGCCATAAATGGGTGCTGTCATCTGCGGCAGTCCGCAGGGTTCAAATAGCGATGGCATGATCATGAAATCAGAACCCGCATATCCCATGCGCGATAGACGCTCATCGAAGTCGACCACGGCGACTCTGCCCTGCAGGCCGAAAGAACTGACGATCTGATGGAAATACCGTTGATGAGGTCCGTTGGCGATGATGGCAACTTGCAAATTTTCATGCCAATAGTCGGAAACGAGTTGGTAGAGGATATCCGAAAACAACTGGGGGCCTTTTTGTATCGGATCGAGACGTGAAGGCCAGAACAGCAGTGGAGCATTCGGATCAATATTCAGCTGCAATTCCTTCTGTAGGGCGATTTTATTCGCTTTTTTTCCTTCCATCACGCCGTTGATATCAAAAGTGTGTGCGATGCAGGGATCGGTCTCTGGATCATAAGAAATATCGGGGGCGTTGAGGATGCCTCGCGCGCAACCAGCCCAGTACTTTTGACGTAATTCTTGTCGAACTGATTCGGGAACCATGTTGTGCCAACCTTCCACAATTTCCCAGAGAAAACGAGGGCTGACAGTGTTGATAAAATGCGCGGCAAAAATTCCACTCGTGAGTAGATCGACCGGAGTCGAGTTTCTCGCGTGTTCATAGTTGAATGGCATTTCATCGTAGTAGAGATTTGCCCAGAATTCTGCTGCATCAATCCCATGATCTTCGATTTGAGGAAGTCGCACGCGCTGCGTGTGAATGTTGTGCACGGTGAACAAACTCTTGATTCCTCGTCTTCTCGCCATTCCCGGAATCAAACCGGTCATCCAGTCATTGCAATGAATCAGATCGGGACGTGCATTGGGGATAATATGATTGATGACTTCCCGCTGAAATACCATGGCGATTTTCATCGATTCATCGCGATAGCCGCTGTATACCTCCTCGCGATAGTAAAAAATACGGTCCTCAGCCAGGTGAATATGGGCGTCTGGCAGCACTTCATAATACATTCGGAGTTGTTTTTCATGAAAATTGAATACGTCCCCCTGGAACATTCGCCGATAGTTGGGCAGTGCCACATGGACATCGGCACCTCTCTCAAAGAGTGCTGATACCAATGAGGCGGAAACATCAGCCAATCCACCTGCCTTGGCTGACATGCGCTGTGTGAAGTTTCCCATACCTGTGGGAAGATATGTGATTTCAGGTGTTACAATGAGGATGCGCGGACGCGATGTTTCAGCCATGGATGATAGGCAGATAGAAAAAACCGTGCCAGTTCTGGAAAATTCTAGGATTTTTTTGAGCGATTGGCTGAAGTAGAGTCATCCCGGTTTCCCTGGAGAGCATTCGGAGCCTTCCCTAAGTCACTGAGCCTGAAGGTTCATACGTTTGCGCGAATCAGTCATGGGAAAAATGTTTCCCGATACATGGTGATGGTGAGTTTCATCTACGCATCAGGATCGATTCACCATCGATGATGATTCAAGTCAGAATGGGCTTGATCACCTTGGCAGGTTCCACGCCGCTGAGCTTGAAGTCGAGGCCTTGGAATTTGTAGGTGAATGCCGCATCGTTAATGCCGAGTTGATGAAGCATGGTGGCGTGCAAGTCGTGCACCGTCACTTTGTTTTCCGCGACACCGTAGCCGAGTTCATCGCTCTTGCCATGGACCACGCCGCCCTTGATGCCGCCGCCGGCCATGAGCAGGCTGAAGCAATTGATGTGGTGATCGCGACCTGAACCCTGACCCATCGGCGTGCGGCCGAATTCGCCACCCCAGATGATGAGAGTGTCATCGAGCATGCCGCGTTGTTTCAGATCCATGATCAGCGCGGCGGTGGCTTGATCGGTATTGCGCGCGGAGAAAGGCATGTCTTTTTCGATGTTGCTGTGGTGATCCCAGGCGCGGTGATAGAGTTGTACAAAACGCACTCCGCGTTCCACCATGCGACGCGCGAGCAGACAGTTGCGAGCGAAGCTGGATTCGTTCGGTTCCTTGATGCCGTAAAGATCGAGCATGCTTTTCGGCTCGCCGCTGAGTTCCGTTAGACCGGGCACCGATGTTTGCATGCGGAATGCCATTTCGTATTGGGCAATGCGGGCGGCGATTTCGCGATCATGACGAGTTTCCGCCAGCAGGCCGTTCATGCGTTTGACCTCATCCACCACTTGCCGTTGTGTCGATTGGCAAACGCCATCGGGATTGCCCAGGTAGTGCACGGCGGCACCATTCGATTGAAACTGCACGCCTTGGTATTTTCCGGGGAGAAAACCGGAGGACCATTGGCGGGAACTCACGGGCTGCGCACCGCCGCCGCCAGCGGACATCAACACGATGTAACCAGGCAGCTCCGATGTCTCGGCACCCAGTCCATACAGCAGCCACGAACCCATGGATGGCCGGCCTTTGACAATCGAGCCGCTGTTGAAAAACGCGTGTGCGGGGTCGTGATTGATCTGCTCGGTGGTCATCGAGTTGATCACGGCGAATTCATCGATGACTTTTGCCATGTGAGGAAACAGATCCGAGACCCAGATGCCCGATTGCCCGTGTTGTTGGAACTTCGCGAACGAACCACGTGCCACCAGTTTGGAGCCCTGTAGCTGGGCGAGCTGTTGGCCCTTGGTAAAACTTTCCGGGAACGGCTGACCGTTGATTTTGTTGAGTTCGGGTTTGTAGTCGAATGACTCGAATTGCGAAGGCCCTCCCGCCATGCAAAGATGGATCACGCGTTTTGCCTTCGGAGCATAGTGGAGCACGTTGTCGAAGCGGCCGGGCCAGGGCGCTTCGACGCCGCGTGCTTGTTGCATCAGCGAAGCAAATGCCATGCCGCCGATTCCTGCGAAGGA
>JBMLRP010000057.1:16350-23397 GCA_049240965.1 Akkermansiaceae bacterium | reverse complement strand
GTAATACATTCGTGCAGATTCAAAATCACGCGGCAGACTTGCACCAGTGCGGCTTGTTCGTTCGACATGTTGACGGCCTTGCTTTCGCCCGATTGATAGAGCGCGAGTTGTTTCTGATAGAAATCGACCAGGCCTTTCATTTCCTCGTCGCGGGGACTGCGAAGCAGCGCGAGCGACAGGGCCTCTGTGATGGACGCCTGGATGCTGCCGGCGTCTTTGACGCGCCGTGCGAGAGCGTTGGCGGCTTCCAGAAACACCGGATCGTTGAGCAGGGTGAGCGCTTGCTGCGGGGTGTTGGCCTGCATGCGGTCGGCACTGCATTCCTCGCGCGACGGGGCATCAAAGTTCGCCAGCATCGGGTGCATGAAGGTGCGCTGCCAATGCGTGTAAAGTCCGCGACGCATTCGGCTGTGCCCGGTGTCCGTGACCCAATCGCGATTGGGAAACTGGATGGCGGTATAGTAGCCGGGCGGTTGGTAGGGTTTCGACGGCGGGCCGCCGGTGTAGGTGGTGTCTAGCAGGCCAGCGATGGTGAGCGCGTTGTCGCGGATGAATTCGGCGTCTAGGCGGCGCGCGCTTTGCTGGGCGAGCATGCGGTTGTCGGGATCGATCTCCACCAGATCCAGCCGCTTGGCGGCGGCTTGCTGGTAGGTTTTGCTGTGGATGATGAGACGGACGACGTGCTTGGTGTCCCAGCCGGAATCGCGGAACTCGCTGGCGAGCCAATCGAGCAATTCTGGGTGCGTGGGCGCCTCACCCTGGCCGCCGAGGTCATCGAGCACGTTGGAAATCCCTTTGCCGAAAAACTGTTTCCACAAGCGGTTGACGTAGTTGCGCGCGGTGAGGGGATTCTCCTTGGCGGTGATCCAGTTGGCTAGATCGAGGCGTGTGAGTTCTCGATCTTTGGGGAGCGAGTCTTGCGGCAGGAAACCTAGCACCGCAGGCTTGACTACGGGACCGCTTTCATCCTGCCAGTTGCCGCGCGGTAGAATGCGCGTGACGAGTTTTTTCTCGTTAGGAACGGAGACGGTGGTGACCGTGCGGGTCCACCCGCCGCGGCACAAGCGCATTTCCGTCAATAGCGTGCGGTATTCCGCGGGAAGTTTGCTTTCGATGGTATTGCACAAATGATAGGGGACGACGCTCTGTGCGAGTTGCCGGCGGAAAATCTCGGAGAATGCCGCTTGTCCGGGAACGGGATTGAGAACTGGAGATACGGAAAATCGCAATCGTCCCGCATCGGCGGATTTGATCCTGACGACTAGTTTTCCGCCTGTCGGAATCTTGAGTGGGTCGGCGAGGCAGAGCACCGCGGTCTGCGTGCGTTTGGTGAGATCGGAGGGCAGTTCCAGATTGGCCGGCGCACTCAGCCAGTTGGCGCCAAATCCGATCGTTTTTTCATAACCACTCGTGTAACCTTCCGGACGACTGAGGTCTGCTTGGGAATAAGCAACTTTTACCGGACTCGCTTTACCGCTGGTATCGATGATTTCTAACGAAGGGCTGAGACTGAAACGTCCATCGGGTGAGCGTCCCACGTGGCCCTTCAGAGCGGGGTCGGGCATGGCCTCGATCCGGATGCTGCCGATGCTGGTTTCCGCACTGGCACCGAGATCATACGTGATGACATCGTCCTTCACCGGCGCGCCCGTGGCTGTGGCGGAGCCGTCAGGCTGGATCGTGATCGGAGTTTGTTTGGCACTGGTGGCGGATGAGACGGCGAGCGGTTGCCAGCCATCGGGATGCTTGCCGAGGAAGCCCTGCATCTCATTCGTCCAGGTGTTTTTCTTCGCATCACCAACAGGCGTTTTTTCTAACAATCGATAGATGTCCTGCTCAATGCGTTTCATGCGATCCAACAGAGCGCTGGATTGGCTCACGAATTCCGGCGGAAAAGGGAAGTCGTTGTTCACCCCTTTGAGCTCGGGATTGGGGGTGTAGTTGTAGTCGGCATAGACACCCCATTGCTGCACATCCCCGAAGAAGGCGGCGAGGGAATAGAAATCCTTGGCGGTGATGGGATCGTATTTGTGATCGTGGCACTCCGCACAGCCAGTGGTTTGACCAAGAAAGGCGATGCCAATCGCACGCACGCGGTCGGCTGCATACTTGGCAAGGTATTCCTTCGGTTGCGCACCTCCCTCGCGCGTCATCAGGTTGAGGCGATTGAACGCGGAAGCGATGCGTTGGTCGTCGGTGGGATTGGGTAGAAGGTCGCCAGCGATTTGCTCACGGGTAAAGACATCGAAGGGCTTGTTACGGTTGAAGCTATCGATCACGTAGTCGCGGTAGGCGAACACGCGCATGTTCTGATCGCCGTGGAAACCAACGGTGTCAGCGTAGCGGACGGAATCCAGCCACGGCACGGCCATGCGTTCGCCGTAGTGGGGTGAGCTCAGGAGTTGCTCGGCTTTCTGCGAGTAGGAGCCGGGGTTTTTGGCAAAAGCCAACACATCGGCGGGGGATGGCGGCAGACCGGTCAGGTCGAGGCTGAGACGCCGGAGCAAATCCTGCGGCGCCGCTATTGCAATGGGCGAGATACCTTTTTTCTCCAACGGAGCAAGGATGAAGGCATCGATGGGATTGTTCGTCTCGCCCTTCACTTTCGGCACCTCAGGACGCACGAGCGGCGTGTAGGACCAGTGGGGTTGATATTCCGCGCCTTCGCGAATCCAGCGCTCGATCAGATCGCGCTCGGCTTTGTTAAACGTCTTGTGGCTTTTGGGCGGCGGCATGATGGAATCCGGATCTTTCGAGTCGATTCGTTTCATCACGTGGCTTTCCTCGGGTTTGCCCGGTACGATGGCAAAGCCCTGGCTCTCGGTCAGCGGCGCGTAGGCGGCCTCGGCGAGGTCGAGTCGCAGCCCTGCTTCGCGATGCTTCGCATCAGGTCCGTGGCAGCCGATGCACTTGTCGCTGAGGATGGGGCGGATGTCGCGGTTGAAAGACAACTTCTCCCCGGCCTGCAACGTCACGGGCAGGGCAAGAAGTGGAAACAATCGAGTCAGAGAGCGCTTCATGAATGTAAATGGATACGGCATTTTCCTGCAAAATCTTTCCCTGTGAGCTGCAAAGTCAAGACACTGTCCGGAGTCGTGATGCACAGTCCGCAATATCATCAACGCTCATCAGGCAGCGGAGGGGCAATCATCGTGAAAAAAATAAAATTTTTATTTGACAGTAACACTGTAAAATAGTAAATCACTGTCGTGCGTCAGGAATACTCCCTTATTGAACTCGCTGATTCCGTGAATCAATGGTGTTCGGAACATCGTTTGGAACCAGCCAACGGGCAGGTTGCTATGGCGATTTCGGAACGCAATATCCGCTTTTACCGCACGATCGGTCTTCTTGATGCCCCCACTAGCGGCGGCGGTCGTGGCTACGGAGAAAAACACTTCCGCCAGTTGGTCGCCATCCGCTTGCTTCAGGCGCGCGGTCTCCCATTACGACGGATCCGCGAGTTGCTGCACGGACGTTCTTTGGAGGAATTGAAGGAAATCGAAAGCCGCGCGTTAGAGGAGCAAACGGCTCTTACTCCAGAACCAGCGGTTCTTCCGCCGATTGCCACAGGTTCCTCGTGGAGCGTGCGTCCTATCGGCGACGATTTTCTTCTGCTCTCCCTGCATCAATGCCAAATCCCCGACTCCGTGATTCAAAAAATCCAGACTCTTCTGCAACCTTTCTCCAAACTCTCGAACAATCATGAAAAACGATAATCATAATACCAATTGCAACACCACCGGTCTCATCGCCTGGCTCGAAAAAACCCGTGTCACTCTGCCGCTCAAGGGCGTGGAAGCCCGATTCAACATCACCGGCACACTCGCCGAGGTGGAAATGGATCAGGTTTATTTCCAAGACAATAAAAAACCTCTCGACGTCACCTACACTTTTCCGCTCCCCGATGGAGCTTCGATTTACCGCTGCGAACTTCACACCAACGACCGCATGGTGAAAGCTGTGGTTAAGCCCGTCGATGAGGCTCGCACGATGGCTGAGGAAGCAAAGAAAAAAGGTCACCGCACCGTGCTCGTCGAGGAAGTGCGTGGCAATTTATTCGAACTACGGCTCGGCCTGCTGATGCCGGGCGATACGGTCATCATCCGCATCGCCTGGTTCCAGCAACTGGAACTGGAAGACGCTCTCTATTCACTGCGGTTGCCATTCACACCGGGAGTCCGCTACATTCCCGGCCGTCCCTTGCTTCGGCAAAACAAGGGCAAGGGGACTGCGGACGACACCGATCAATCGCCTGACGCCTCTCGCCTCTCACCGCCGCGCATCGATTCGCTGCATCCGGATGCCGCTTACGTCAATATTCTCGGCACGATCAACTCACTCGATCTCGATCGGATATCTCTATCCTCACCCACTCATTTGTTGAGCGTTGCTCAGTCAGGCGAGGATATTTCCCTGTCGTTAGCCGGCAAGGGTGACGTTCCTGATCGCGACCTCATCATTCGGTATCAACCGCCCGTTCTCCAGGGACCAAAAGCATCTGCCTGGCGCGGTGTAGATGCTGACGGCGCTTATGCTCTGGTGCAAGTCACCGCCCCTGACAAACCGGCGCATCTACCATTCATGCCAAGTGATGTGTATTTTCTGCTCGACCGATCCGGCAGCATGGAAGGTGCCAATTGGAATGCCTGCTCGAAAGCCTTTCGTGGTTTTTTGAAAGAGCTCGACGCCCGCGACCGTGTGTGGGTGACGATGTTTGAAAGCGACTTCCGCGATCTAGCGGAAAAACCACTGCCACCTGCGGCGATTCTCGCGGAGCCAGTTGTGCAAAAGCTGGAGGATCTGCCGGTCGAAGGTGGCACGAACTTGCTTCCAGCCCTCGAACATGTATTGAAAAAAACCTGTGATTTCTCGCTCTCCCGCCGCCGGGTGATTGTGCTGATCACCGATGGTCAGGTGGGCAATGAGGCGGAGATTTTGAGGATGATGAAAAAACACCCCGACATTATCATGCACACCTTTGGTATCGACAGAGCCGTCAATGATTCTTTCCTCAAACAGCTCGCATCGCAGCAGTGTGGGATTTGTACCCTGCGGACACCACAGGAGGATGTCGGTAGCGCCATCACTGCTTTGGCAAAACAACTCGGCAGCGCCGTGCTGTCCGACCTGAAGGTATTAGGTGGCTGGGAACACCCGGCACCAGAACGCGTTTCTCTCGTCGGCGGCGAATCGATCAGTATCTTGGTTCGTCATCCACAAAAATCGGTTGAGGATTTGACGATCGCAGTCCGCACTGTTGACGGCGAAACCCTTATGATTGAAGCAAAATGGCACGCATCTATCGAAGGTAAAGCCATCCCGCTGTTGTGGCACAAAAAGCATATTGATCATTTGCTCAGCGATACCAGTAAGGAGGAAGCCGCCGTTCAGCATGCATGCAAGGTCGGGCTACTTTGTCAGGAAACGGCATTTGTCGCCGTCGATGAAGCAGAACGGATCATTGGCGCCAACTTGTCCGAACATGTGTATCAACCGAGTATGGGAGGAGCTTTGCCCGCGAGCCTTCCGGTCGTACGCAGCAGTATGGTGTGTAGTGATTTCGATACAATCTCCTCATTCGAAGAGGATCAATCGACCGTGCGCAGAGTCATGCGATTATTTGCCAATGTCATGCCTGCCTCCGGTCAAAAGAACAAGAGCGGTGCAAGCAGCGAATCCTTGATTCGTGCCCGCGACAAGAAATGGCGGGATCATTTGCTGAAATTGCTGGGCGGTCACAATGCGCCTCTTGCATCTCTCATCGAGTGGTTTGATCAGTGGATGGAATCAGATCCGTCGCAATCCATCAGTCGCATCGGGGCGCTTCATGATCTGGTCGGGAAAATGAAGAAATCGACTGCTAGCGAAAGGTTCGCGATTCTGGAAGCATTTCTTGAAGCTCCCGATTTTGCCTCAAGCCCCTTCCATGATGATGCTTGTAAAGCATACAAACTTTGGCTCCAAACATTGCCGACCCCATGAATGCTGTTGCTCATGCACATGCATCCATTTGCCTCATTTTTCGTGCTCGTCTTCGGTAGGTTAACCGAAGACGGGTGGGAAGTGCGCAAAGTCCCGAGGGGTGGTCTGCGCGAGGTAATCATTGGATTTTTCTGTTAGATCGGGATATCGTTACAATGAGGCTTTGATTCGCAAGGTATCAGGTTCGATAGAGTGATGATTTGATTTGCGAGAATCTATTTCCAACGGAAATGTCCGGTATGTGGGTAGCTGTGAAGACAGTCTTCCTCCTGGGCTCCGGCACCGATGTTGTGCAACACCAGGAAGTGACCGGATGGTCCGCGTCGATCGCTCACCATCATGACATGGGGGAGATTTTGCGCGACCAGACATGTGACCAGGTCGCCGGGTTGGAAGCGTTTCGGGTCGTCGCTCTTGGGCAAGCGCATGCCTTTACGGGTGAAGTAGGTGATTAAATTCGGCACACGGCGGTGGTCGATGTTGCGATCCGTGGTCTTCAATCCCCAGTTCTTGGGATAGGCGGAAAAGTTCTGTTTCATGTCGAGATGCACCAATACCTGCAAGTCGTGACCGCAGGCCCTCAGCGCGCGGATCACCACATCGGTGCAAACGCCGCGATCCCGGGGGACATCGCCCAAGGGATAGTCGAGCTTCACGTAATCGGCCACATAACTCGTTGTCACCCCGACTTGCGCACGTGCGGCTTGGACGAGTTTTTGCGGGCAAGGCAGTTCCGCAGCACCAACGGAATGCGCCAGCAGCACCGCGAGGCATAAGGCGAAAAATCTTTTCAACTTAGGGGTCAGTCCTTGATGCCGTGCCATTCGGGTCGGTCCTCGCATGGTAACATTTTGTTGTGGTCTTTGCATTTTTTGAGGTGGTTTCATTGATGATTTTTCGACTGGATTAACAATTCACAATCACGCTGCCCCATCTGCTTTCATTCTGCAATTCAAATTTTTCCCTTCCAAAATCAGCTCATGCCTCTGTCATTTCCATGGTCGCGGGAAACATCATTCATGTTCCCAACCAGCGTTGGTCTCCGAGATGCTCTCTGGGACG
>JBMLRP010000057.1:0-16250 GCA_049240965.1 Akkermansiaceae bacterium | reverse complement strand
GAAACATCATTCATGTTCCCAACCAGCGTTGGTCTCCGAGATGCTCTCTGGGACGCGTGGCGACCTCACCGACGCGACACAAAACGGTGCAACCAGGGAAGCGATGCGAAGCGCGAGAGAGTTGAGGCGTTACATGCGGTCGGATGCGTGAAGGGGAGGGGATCATGGATCACCGATTTTTTCGCCGTATGCATTTGTTTTTGCCTGCTGAGTCTTCCTGTGGCAGTTTTGGCTTCGTCCATGAAGGCAATCGTGAATCAACCAGCGCGGCGTCCGCGTTTGACATTTCTTGGCACCGGTACGTCCACCGGTGTTCCGGTGATCGGTTGTTCTTGCGATGTGTGCCAGTCGCCCGATCCGCGGAATCGTCGATTGCGGTCGTCGGTATTGCTGGAAAGCGCCGAGACTACCTTGCTGGTCGATGCTGGTCCCGATCTGCGGCAGCAGGCGCTGCGTGCGGGAATGCGGAAGGTCGATGCGGTTCTCTATACCCATGGACACATGGACCACGTGGTGGGCTTTGATGAATTGCGAGCATTTTGCTGGCAGCGCGACACCCCCTTGCCGATGTATGCCAATCCCGGATGCATGGAAATCCTGAGAACGATGTTTGCCTGGGCCTTTGCCGAAACCAACATCTACCGGGGTTACATCAAACCCGGACCCGTGGTGGTGGAGGGGCCGTTCGTGATCGGTGACTGGAGCATCACGCCATTGCCCGTGATGCACGGCGCGGTGGAAACCAACGGGTATCTTTTCCAGTGCGACGGTGCGAAGTCCGTGGCCTACATTTCCGATGTGAAAGCCATTCCTGAGGAAACCATGGTGATGATGCGCGGGGCGGACATTCTGATACTCGATGCCTTGCATTACCGGCCTCATCCCACGCACATGCATGTGGAGGAATCACTGGCTGTCATTGCCGAGCTCGATCCGCCGCAAGCCTATCTGATGCATTGCTCGCATGAGATCGATCACGCCACGCTGGAAAACGAGCTGCCCGCCCATGTCCGCGTGGCCTACGACACTCTTTTGTTAGAACTATGAAAACGACCTTGCTGGCACTCCTTTTCGGTCTTTGTGCTTTTGCCTCGGCGGCGCCGGTTCCCGTTTCGCCCGAGACCGTGGTGATTGTTTACAACTCGTCGCTGCCCGAGTCCGTGGAGTTGGCGAAAGTCTATCAAAAAGCGCGCGGCATTCCGGCAGAAAATCTGATCGGTTTACCCATGCCGGATCGCGAGGAAATCTCACGTGAGGAATATGAAAATGCTTTGCGCAAGCCCTTGCGTGTGGAATTTGAAAAACGTGCTTGGTGGAAAATCGGGCGAGCCGATGCCCAAACCACCGTGGCGGTGGAGAATCGCATGCAGGTGATGGTGTGCATGCGCGGCGTGCCTTTGAAGATCGCTCGTATGGTCGAGCCGGCGAAGTCCGATGAGCCCACGCCAAAGCCCGAAGCCTCGGTGCCCGCCAATCCACTGTTAGCTGCGAATGAAGCAGCGGTCGATTCCGAACTTGCGGTGCTGAGCTGGGAAGGCCAGCCCATCAACGGCCCATTGCAAAACGCGTATTTCCAATCGAAGAAGAGTTTCTCTGAGGCGGGCCTGCCATTTCTGATGCTGGTGGGTCGCATCGATGGTCCTTCTTATGCCATATGCCAGCGCATGATTGCCGATGCTGTGGCTGTTGAAAAATCCGGGTTGTGGGGACGTGCCTATTGCGATTTGGCCCAGTTTTATCCAGAAGGTGAAACGTGGATCCGCTCGTGTGCCTTGCAATGCTCTGATGCCGGCATGCCCGTGATTGTTCATCCGTGGAAAGAGGTTTTTCCTAAAAACTATCCCATGACCGATGCTGCTGTGTATTTCGGATGGTATGAGTGGAATGTCTGCGGCCCTTTTGTGAAGCCTCGTTTTCAACTGCGTCGAGGTGCGGTGGCCGTGCATTTGCACAGTTTCAGCGCGGCGACCCTGCGCAGTGAGACCGCCAACTGGTGTGGGCCTTTGCTGGCGCGTGGCGCGGCGGTCACCCTGGGGAATGTCTACGAGCCATATCTGGCAAACACTCACCATTTTGATGAATTGCAAAAACGTTTGTTCGAGGGCTTCACCTGGGTCGAGGCTGCCTACGCGGCCATGCCGGTATTATCGTGGCAGGGTGTGGTGTTGGGCGATCCGCTCTATCGTCCGTTCATGCACATGGACGGCAGTGGAGAAAAACTGCCTGCGGACCGTTCCTACCGCGCTCTGCGTGTGGCGAAACTTTTGCATGATGGGCAGGATCGCAAAATGCTCTCGGAAATTGAACGCATCGGCCGCGAAAAAAGTAATCCCGTGATGCTGGAGTCACTGGGGTTGATTCATCTTCTCCGTAAGCAGGAAGCACTGGCACTGCGTTTCATTCAGGAGGCGAAACCTCTTTATCAGGATCCTGTGGATCGGATGCGCTGCGACTTGCATCTCGCGGGCATGGACCGTGATGCCGGTCGCATCGGGATGGCAGTGAAAAATCTGCGTGATGCGGAAATTCTTTATGCGGATCTGCCCGAAGTGGAGGCGGTGCGCTCGTTGCGGGCTATTCTTGATCCGCCGGTGCAGACACCGAAAAAATGAGTCATCTTCCATTCGATTGTTGTGCCATGAGGCATTCGTGATTAGTGTTGCGCCCTATGCATTTGGGTATTGATAGTTCGACGCAATCCTTGAGCGGTTTGGTCATCAACGTGGCCACGGGTGAAATCGTTGCGGAAAAATCGGTCAATTTTGGTGCCGATCTCCCCCAGTATGGCTCGCCGCAGGGTTTTTTGCCTGGCGGTGCCGATGGTGAGGTTCATGCCCAACCGCGGATGTGGCTGGCGGCGCTGGATCAAATGCTGGGGGAATTGGCGGACCTCGTCGATCTCTCACAAATCCGCTCCATTGGCGGCAGTGGTCAGCAGCATGGCTCGGTCTATTTGAATGGGAGTTTTTCCGAGCGAGTGGCCAAGTTGGATCCGCGACATGATTTGGTTTCCCAATTGCAATCTACCCTCAGTCGCGATACGTCGCCGATTTGGATGGATACCTCCACGGGTTCGCAGTGCCGGGAGATCGCCACAGCCATGGGGGGCGATGAGGAAGTCTGCGCACGCAGTGGATCCACCGCGATCGAACGTTTCACCGGCCCGCAAATCCGCAAGTTTTGGCAACAACAGCCTGCGGCTTATGAATCGACGGCGCGCATTCACCTTGTCAGTTCGTTTTTGTGCTCCGTGCTCGCGGGATGCCATGCGCCCATCGATTTCGGTGATGGTGCCGGAATGAATTTGATGAATCTTGCCTCACGCCAGTGGGATCATGATTTGTTAGATGCCACCGCGCCGATGTTGCGCGTGAAACTTCCAGAGTTGGCTGCAGCGGGCAGTGTGGTCGGCCCCGTGTCGGATTATTTCGTCGTAAAATATGGTTTCTCTCCCGAGTGCCGTGTGGGCGTATTCACGGGCGATAATCCTGCTTCGCTTGTCGGAATGGGTGCCACCACGCCCGGACAGGTGGTGATTTCGTTAGGCACCAGCGATACGTTTTTTGCCGGCATGAGTCAGGCGTACACCGATCCGAGAGGCTTTGGTCACGTCTTTGGCAATCCCGGCGGCGGCTATATGTGTCTCGTTTGTTTTCGCAACGGCTCCCTGGCGCGTGAAGCGCTGCGCGATCAGTATGGCCTTGATTGGTCAGCTTTTGATCGAGCGGCTCTCGCGCAGACTCCGCCGGGCAACGATGGTAATTTGATGTTGCCATTTTTTGGACCCGAAATCACGCCGCGACGCAATGCGGATCGCCCCACGCGCGCAGGATCCGCCACTTTTGTCGCGGGGGAATCTCCCGCGCATCAAGTGCGCGCATTGCTCGAAGGGCAATTCCTCAACATGAGACTCCACACCGATTGGATCGGCATCAATGTCGATCGCATCCTGCTCACCGGCGGAGCATCGCGCAACGACGGCATCGCGCAGATTGTAGCAGATGTTTTCGGTGCTCCGGTGGAGCGTCTGGCGATTGCCAATTCCGCCGCACTGGGTGCCGCAATTCTTGCTGCTGTGACTTCGGGGTATGAGATGTCGGCAATCCAATCAAAATTCAGCCACACGGCTTCCGATTCCCGCATTGATCCTAACCCTGATGTTGATTACACCAAGGCGCTTGCAAGCTACATCGATCTGCTGGATGGGGAAGTCTGATACAGTTTCTGGTCAATCAACATTTTTCTGCACAAAAGGTTTATGTTTCGATGCGTGGGAAGCAGAATCTAGCAAGCAGATACATATGTGATCCTTTTTCTGAATGCTCCGGATCGGAAACAATTCCAAAGCATTCAAATTCATGATGCAAAATTTATTTCATATGACTCACTTCAATTCTTTATCTCTCAAAACCCTGATTTCTCGGATCATGCAAATTGGTCTTATATTGCTCTCCTCATTGAGCATCAAAGCAGAGACGCGGTCTTGGTCAAACCGTGAGGGCAAAACCATCCAAGCAGAGCTGGTCAATTACGATATCGATGGCAAAAAAGTCACTCTTCGACTGTCGAATGGCAAGGAAGTGCCACTGGCTCTTGATACATTGAGTGATAAAGACCAAGTTTGGTTGACCGAGCGCCAGCGCATGCTGGAGGATAAAGCGGGTGCGGTTAAGGCCATGGCAGGTAAGACGGTTTCCTACCAATCGGATGGTCCGGAAGCAGTTTCTTATCATGTCTACTATCCCACCGGTTATCAAGCAGACGCTCCGCCTGCCATGATCATCATGTTCAGTCCGGGCGGCGGTGGAAAAGCGATCCTCGGATCCGTGAAAGAGGCCTGTGAGGCGCTTGGTTGGATCGGGGTCGGATGTGATGCCTTCAAGAACAATTCGGATGAAGCCATCCTAGATCAGAAGTGGAAGGAAGTCCTGCCTCACATTGAGAAGACCGTGATGCATAACAAGGATCTGCTTTACCTTGGTGGCATGTCAGGAGGGGCATTGAGAGCCTATGATTACTCTGAAAGCAGTGCTAGACCGTGGAAGGGAATACTTGCATTTGGCGGTTGGATGGGAGGCAAGCAGTCTCTGAACTGCCCTCCCAAAATGGCGGTTGCCATCGTCAATGGTGATAGCGATACGAATGCCAACTCGGTCATCCCGCGTGATCAAGGGGTGTTGGAAAAGGAGCGCTGTAAGGTGAAAACTTTCAGCTTCAAAGGCGGGCATGTGATCGCGCCCCCCGATGTAACCCTCGAAGCGATGCAATGGCTGAAAAAAACGACTGTGGAAGGTAACCGTTTGTCAGCCGGTAAACGCTCTCCGACACCACTGGATCCCGACTTAAAAAAGGTCAAATAATGCCAGCGAGGAGTTGGTTCAATGCCTGATGACGAGCGGATGGATTCCGCTCCCGGATGTATCAGCTATGCCCGGGGAAGGTGATCCCCGGGGATAGTAAAAAATCCAACGCAAGGATATCGGCTTTGCGCATGGAAAACTCCTGCTTCTTCAGCTGTTGATGAGGGCGAATTTCAGTTCGCCTTCTGAGACGACTTCTCCGTTAACGAGGCAACGGCATTTCGTTTGGCCGATGGAACCACGGATTTTGATGACTTCGGCTTCGATGAACAAGGTGTCGCCTGGTAGCACGGGTCGACGCCATTTCACGCTGTCTGCACTCATGAAGTAGCCAATTTTGCCTTGGTTCTCGGGTTTGCGCAGCATGAGCACCGAGGAAACCTGAGCCATGGCTTCGAGTTGCAGCACGCCCGGCATAACGGGGTGGCCGGGGAAGTGACCGGGGAAAAATGGTTCGTTGATGGTGACGTTTTTCACGCCGGTGCATTTGCTGTCGCCTTCGAAATCGACGATGCGGTCGACCAGCAAAAACGGATAGCGGTGGGGCAGGATTTTCAGCACGTCATTGATATCGAGCACCGCCTCACCGCTGGGGATTTTGATTGGAGGGACCATGGAACGCATGCGGCTATATTCGCGTTTCACCGTGGCGGCCATCTGCGTGTTCGGACCGTGACCGGGCTTCACCGCAATGACGTGACCAAGAATGCGTTTGCCGGAAAGCATCAGGTCGCCGATGAGGTCCAGCGCCTTGTGGCGGGCGAATTCATTGGTGAAGCGCAGCGCCTCCTTGGACATGACTTCGTTGCCGCGCACGACCACGGCGTTTTCCAGCGAGCCACCTTTGATCAGGCCTTTGTCGAGCAAAGGTTTGACATCCTCGTAGTAGACAAAAGTGCGCGCGGCGGCGATTTCCTTTTCGTAGAGCTCTGGAGTGACTTCGCTAGAGAAATATTGGGTGAAGCGGCCATCGGGACCGACGTTGGTGACCGAGACGCGGAAGGTTTTGCTGGGGACAATCGTGATGATGCAGCCATCGCCGCTTTCCTGGTGGATGGGCTCGCGGATTTCCCAGATGCGACGCGGGGCCTTTTGTGCGACGATGCCGGCCCTTTTGATCAGCTC
Source organism: Akkermansiaceae bacterium (assembly GCA_049240965.1). GTDB lineage: Bacteria > Verrucomicrobiota > Verrucomicrobiia > Verrucomicrobiales > Akkermansiaceae > UBA956. The sequence goes on along the minus strand of JBMLRP010000057.1, from coordinate 9,765 downwards.
CACAAACGGACGGGATGAACCATCACCGATGGGAGGCTCGTTGGCATCCATCTCGATGATAGCATTGTCAACACCCATCCCGGTGAGGGCGGAAATGACGTGCTCCACCGTGTGAACTTTCACAGAACCCTCGGCGAGAGTGGTGGCGCGCTCCACGGTTTTGACTTTATCGACGTCGGCATCGATGAATGGCTGGTCGGCGAGGTCGATGCGGCGGAACTTGAAGCCATGGCCCTCGGGTGCGGGTTTGATCGTGAGAGAAACTTTTTCGCCCGTGTGAAGAGAAGTTCCCTCCAGCGTGGCGGAGGAAGCAAGCGTGTGTTCGTATTCGGTGGCCATGTCGGGCAGTGGTTGTAGGAGGAAAACCACGGAGTGCCAAGCCTGTTTTTGTCATGCGGATCGGAGAGAAGTCTGGCGGTCGGGGTTCCATGCACGGTGAAATTCGATTTTCTGATTCATTGACGAAACGCTTTCCCGCGGCTAGGCTGCGCGCCCGAGTGCGGGACGAAAGCATGGTAGCAAGAACGATCATTCGAGTGGGAACACGAGGCAGCGACCTGGCCCTATGGCAGGCAAACGCGACCGAGGAACTGCTGCGTGCGGCATTTCCGGAGGTGGAGGTCGTTCGTTGTGTCATCAAAACCACCGGCGATCGCCGCACGGATGTGTCACTGAGCGAGGTGGCAAAAAGCGAGGGAACTCTCGATAAAGGCGTTTTCACCAAGGAGTTGGAAATCGCCCTGGAAGCGGATGAGATTGATGTGGCGGTGCACAGCCTCAAAGATGTTCCCACCGTGCTAGCCGATCATTTTTGCATTCCTGCCACCCTTGAACGTGCCGGAGTGCGGGATGTGTTGGTGAGCAAAATCCCCGGTGGCCTCGATGCTTTGCCTGATGGTGCTCGCGTGGGCACCAGCAGTGTGCGTCGTGCGCGGCAACTGGCGTGGCTGCGCCCGGACTTGAAAATTTCCGATCTCCGCGGAAACGTGCCGACTCGATTGAAAAAACTTCGTGATGCTGATGACTACGATGCCATCATGTTGGCGGAAGCGGGATTGGCGCGACTGGGCTACCTACCCAATTCGGACGAACGTTTGTTTTATTGTGTAATGGATGAACAAGTGTTTTATCCGGCGGCAGGACAGGGTGCGATTGGTCTCGAGATTCGTCGCGACGACGCGTGGATGAAAGCAGTCGTGGAAGCGATTGGTCATAGTGATACATTCTTGAGAGTCAGTGCAGAGCGAGAGTTTTTACGTTTATTGGACGCAGGGTGTCACACGCCTGTGGGGGTCTATTCTTCCCTGGTGGAAGGCGAGCTTTCTATGAGTGCGCGGGTCTTTCCCGAGGCGGGAGGCGAACCTCGCTTGGCAACTGTGCAAGGTTCAGCAGAAGCGCCTCTTGAAGTGGCGAAACAATTGTTTGAAACATTGGTATGAGTAAAAAGGGAATTTGTTATTTGGTGGGAGCGGGTCCAGGGGATTTGGGTTTGGTGACCTTGCGGGCGAAGGAGTGCATCGAGACGGCCGATGTCTTGGTCTACGACGCTCTGAGCAGCGGGGAGTTGCTCAGATGGACGAAATCGGACTGCGAAAAAATCTACGTCGGTAAGCGTGCCAAGAATCACGCGCTGACCCAAGATGAGATTAACGCGCTGATCGTGGCGCGTACCAAGGAGGGAAAGAATGTGGTGCGACTGAAAGGCGGCGATCCGATGATTTTCGGTCGCGGTGGTGAAGAGGCGGCTGAACTGGCGGATGCGGGGGTGGCTTTTGAAATTGTTCCTGGCATCAGTTCGACGATTGCCGGTCCCTGTTATGCCGGTATCCCTGTGACGCATCGCGATCATTGCTCGCAGTTGACCATTTTCACCGGCCATGAGGATCCGACCAAGGGAGAGAGTTCGATCGATTACGAGCATCTCGCTAAGGCGCCGGGAACAAAAGTGTTTGTCATGGGCGTGGCGCGCCTGCGCGAAATTTGCGATCAATTTGTCCGGCACGGCGCGGATCCGCAGACCCCGATCGCCCTCACCCGCTGGGCTACGACGGGTTCGCACCGCACCATCGAGGGCACCTTGGCGACGATCGCCGACATCGCGGAAAGCCAGAACTTTTCCTCCCCGGCCGTGGCGGTGATTGGCAACGTGGTGAAGGAGCGTGCGAAAATCTCCTGGTTTGAAAAGCGTCCGCTGTTCGGCAAGCGCATCATCGTCACCCGCACGCGCGAGCAAGCGGGAACCTTGAGTAAGGAACTCGCCCAGCTTGGCGCGGATGTGATCGAGTTGCCCGTGATCCGCATCGAGGATCCGGTGGATAAACTTGGTTTTGCCGAATTGGTGGCATCGGCTCACGAATATGACTGGCTGGTCTTCACTTCTCCCAATGGCGTCTCTCGTTTCTTCGATGCCTTTTACTCGATTCACGATGACGCCCGCTGTCTCGGCAAGCCGAAGATCGCTGCGATCGGACCCGGAACGGTGAAAAAACTCCGCGAGTATCACATCGGTTGCGATTTGCTGCCGGAAAAGTATGTGGCGGAGGGATTGGTGGATGCGTTCAAAAAAGAGGATATTGAAAACCTCACCGTGATGGTGGTGAAGCCGGAAGTCTCGCGGGATGTGGTATCGATGGGCTTGCAGGCGATGGGTGCCATTGTTGATGACTGTATCGCCTACCGCACCGTGGCGGAAACGGAAGATCCCACGGGGGCTGTGGCGCGATTGCGCGAAGAAGGCGCCGATGTCGTCACCTTTACCTCGGCATCGACGGCAGAGCATTTTTTTGCCCTGGGCATTCCGTGGCCGGAACATTGTGTCGCGGGTAGTATCGGTCCTGTGACGACTCAGGCTTTGGTGGAATTGGGGCAAACTCCTGCTTTCGAGGCCAAGGAGCACGACATCCCCGGTTTGGTCAAGGCGATCCGCAAGTATCTGAAGGTCTGAGACTGGGATTTTGTTAGCAAAAAGCTTCGGAAAACTTGATGTTTTTCCGTCCATGCATCATTCAAATGAACGTTGGTTTTATGCGGTATGTGTGATTTTTTCGAGCGCTTGTTTGACATGTGTCATCACGATCCAGTGAATACGCGTCGACATGATGGACTTGCGTGTGAAAGGGGATGTGACGAAGGGGCGTTTGCTGGAGGCGACGGAGAGGCTCATTGCCGAAAAAGGCTTTGATGCGGTGTCGGTGCGTGACATCACGGGCTTGGCCAAGGCGAATGTAGCGGCGGTCAATTATCATTTCGGTAGCCGTGAAGGTTTGTTGGGCGCCTTGCTGGAGCAACGCATGAAACCGATTTTCGTCGAGCGTGCCGAGCGTTTGGAAGCGCTGGGGGAAGCGGCCAGCTTGCGACAGGTATGGGAAGCCTGGGTTCAACCCTTGTTGCTTGCGGTGCCCAAGGAAGGAATGGATGAGCTGACTCATGCGCGAATCCTCGGTCGATGCTTGGAAGCGGCGCAAGCTAGTATTCACGAGGAAATTTCTACTCGCGGAAAACGGGTCGATGCGACGATGCTTCGCATGCTGGAATCACTGTTGGGCGTTCGTCAACCGTTCGAAATCGCATGGCTTTTTCACTTTGGCCAGGGCGCGCTCATTCATAGCATGACTCATGGTTCCGCCGTCCAGGATGAATTTCGATTGAGCCGAGTTCTGGATCATTGGGTTGGAGCGATGATTTCGCAATTTGCCGGTGCTGGAGATTTGGTCTCGCGTGACGGTTCCCTGGAAAACCATTCTCCGAGTCAGCGCAAAAATCCCGCGACAAAGCCCTTGCGTCAGATCGCGGAAGTCGTCGCCGCCGCGATGGAAGTCGTGGAAACTCCATCAGTTCCGGTGTCGGAAGATACCGGGGCTTGCATCGATGGGGCTGACTTGCCACAGCCGAGTTCGGTGGCCGCCGAAACCCCGGTGGAGCAAGTCAAAAAATCATCCCGTGCCAAAAAAGCCAAGCCGGGCGATGGCATGGAAGAGCTCTTTTTGTTTTAATAAGAGCATACGCGGATTTCCGTAATTGTGATAGAAATCCGCACAGAATTTCGTAACTCCCGCCATGCGATGGATATTCGGATTGGCCTGTTGCGGGCTTCAGGCGGCGGAGTTGGGAAATTACAACATGCCCGATGCGGTGTCGGGTGTTGTTTCTTCCGATGCTGTGGCACAGAAGATGTCGCGCGCGGTCGATCCTGCGGTGTTGGCTGATTTTCAAAAAAAACATCCCGCGGCGTTTTGGGTCTTTGGCGAGGATCGGCAGTATGCTCTGCGCAAGGGGGTGATCCCCGCACATTGGTTTGAGGGAGAGGCGAGGCAATACCAACGATTTTCCGGAGTGGCCCAACCGGGAGAGTTTTATGTTTTTCAAGCTGGACTGATTGCTGCGCCGGCATTGAGTGCGCAAGTGGTGATGGACTCACTGCCGGGAGTCCAGGCTCGTGTCATTTCTCCCCAGGGACAGAGACTCGATGTTTTTTGGTTGGGTGTGCAAATTCCAGTCGATGCCAAGCCCGGAAAGTATCCTGGGAAAGTGCGGTTTTATCCTGCTCTTATGGATCTCACCAATCCTCCACAACCCATGGCTGAGTCGCTCGATTTTTCCATCGAGGTCAGGGGCGCACCAGTGGCCGATGGTGGCACGCACGATGCCTGGCGATTGGCGCGCTTGCAATGGTTGGATTCATCGATCGCAGACAATGACCAGGAAGTGACTCGTCCCTTCGCGCCGATCGTGGTGGAGGAAAAGCTGCGCACGCTGAAAATTTTGGGAAGGTCACTGCAACTCAGTGCCACCGGCATCCCCGCGCAATACATCAGTCATTTTTCTAAGAGTAATACAAAAATATTACCTGTGGGAATCGAGGCGTTTGGTGCCGCGCCCGGGTTGGAATGTGTGGTAGCGGGGCAGCCCATCGCATGGAAGCCGATGACATTTGCTTTCGAGAAAAAATCTCCCGTGGCGGTCTCATGGATTGCGCAAAGCCAGGCGGGAGCACTGCGTCTGACGGTGAAAGGGTTGCTGGAATATGATGGCAACTTGCAGTTGCAGATGGCGCTCGATCATCCGTCATCAGGCGAAATCACCGTCGATGACGTGCGTTTCGTGGTTCCCTGGCGCTCGCAAGTGGTTCCCTATGCCATGGGCCTGGGACTGCGTGGTGGCATTTGTCCGCCCAAGTATGAGTGGGCGTGGGACGTCAGCAAACAACAGGACGCGATTTGGATGGGAGATGTGAACATCGGTGCGATGCTGCGGTTCAAGGATTCCTCGAATTTCCGGCGTCCATTGATCAACGCCTACTATGATTTTTCCCCGCTGCAGTTGCCGCAGTCCTGGGGCACGGGCGGGGTTCGTTGGGAAAAGGGCGGGGCCATCACGCGGTTGACCGCATTTTCGGGCAAAAAAATCATCGGCGCGGGGCAGGGGGCTTTGCATTTCGATATCGACTGGTATCTTACACCATTCAAGCCGCTGGACCTGCGCAAGCACCTGTCGGATCGTTATTTTCACAGCGGACAGGGCAGTCCTGTGGAGAAGACCGCGGAGTTAAAACAACAAGGCGCGACGATTTTGGAAATTCACCACAATCGTTTGTGCAATCCTTACATCAATTATCCCTACAACGATGATTCGATCGGTCACTTGAAGGATTTTGTGAAACAAGCGCATCAGGATGACATGCGTGTGGCAGTTTATTATACAACGCGTGAGTTGACACAGAATCTGCCGGAATTTTTTGCCCTGAAGAGCATGGGCGGGGAGATCATTCTGCCCCGCAAATCCGGTGTCGCCTGGCCGGTGACGAATCGTGGCGGTCCGCATCCGTGGTTGTTGGAAAATGTGGGCGATGACATCGTGCCTGCCTGGCGCGAAAATTTGCGCTTTGCCGAATATCCCGCCAAACTCGACCTCGCGGTGATCACCACGCCGGATTCGCGCTGGAACAATTTCTATCTCGAGGGCTTGCAATACCTGATCAAGAACGTGGGCATCGATGGCTTGTACATCGATGACACCGCGCTCGACCGCAAGTCGATGCAGCGTGCACGGCGATTGCTGGATGCCGATGGCAATACCGGTAGACGGGTCAGTATGCATTCGTGGAGTCATTTCAATGGCCTCGCCAAATGGAGCAATAGCTCGATCGCTTTCATGGAGCTGTATCCCTACTACGATGGCTTGTGGCACGGCGAGGGCTTTAATGCCAACACTCCGCCCGAGTTCATGCTGGTCGAAATGTCCGGCATCCCCTACGGACTGATGAGTGAGATGCTGGATCATCCGAATGCCTGGCACGGCATGGTGTTCGGCATGCGCACGCGCTGGCCGTGGAGCGGGGATCCGCGCGCGCATTGGCGATTTGAACAGCGTTTCGGTATCGCGGATGCGGAGTTCATCGGCTGGTGGGATGAGTCCTGCCCGGTGAAGGTCGATCATCCGGATTGCAAGGTCTCCGTGTATCGTCGGCAGGGCAGAACGCTCATTGCTCTGTCGAGTTGGGCCAAGTCCAAGGTCAAGGTGAAGTTGAGTATCGACTGGAAAGCGCTGGGCCTGTCAGGTAAGGCGGGAACTTTGTGGGCGCCGTTCTGTGATAGGTTCCAAAAAGAAGCCGTATTTTCGGCAGCGATGGAAATTCCCGTGAGTGCCAACCAGGGCTGGATGTTGATCGCCGATGACATCCCGCGCGAGGTGATGCCTCCCGATGTGGTGATAGATCCCGCGCAGGGAAAACGCGAGCTGGCCGCGGCTCCCGCGTGGGAGTTGCGCGTGCCGGCCAATACGGTCAGCACACGGGATTTGCCGTGGTCGGCCGGTGCCACGACGGCGATGGCGCGCATTCATCCGCAACAGGATGCCGGGCAGTCCTGGGGCCTGGGCATGGCGGTGGCATGGAAGAATGGCCACTACCTGCAAATCAATGCCCGCACCGATGGACGCTGGGGACTGCGGGTGAATGGTCAGGAGAGATTCGCTGGTGAACATAAAGCAGGTGAGCCTGCATCATTGGCGCTGCAACTCACGCCGCAGGAAGTCCGGTTGCTGGCGAGTTGCAAGGAGGGCGAGTGGGAGTTGTTAGAATCGTTTCCACGCACTTCGTTCCCCGGCGATCCGGTGGCCGTGCGTTATGGCAAAATCGGCACGGCATGGGATGGCACTGCTCATCCTGATCGCGGTGGCGTGAATCCTTGTCGGGTCGAGTGGGTCAAACTGTTTTGAACCGGACATTTAGCCTTGCGGCTGAGGGTGATTCTTCGTAATTCTCTTTCACATGAAAACACTTCTTTCTTTTGTTTGTGCCTGTTTTGCCTCCTGCCTGCTGGCTGCGGGGGCGGAAGAAGGGTTCGTCTCGTTGTTTGATGGAAAGTCCTTCGATGGATGGAAAATCAACCGCGCGCCCGAGTCGTTTGCGATCGAGGATGGTGCCATCCGTGCCAATGGCGATTGCAGCCACATCTTTTACGAGGGTAAGGTCAATGGCGGAAAGTTCAAGAACTTCGAGCTGCGCATGGACGTGATGACCCGCAAGAACTCGAACGGCGGCGTTTTCATCCACACGGTTTTCCAGGAAAAAGGCTGGCCCAGCGGTTACGAAATCCAGGTCAACAACACGCAAAAGGATCCGCAGAAATCCGGCGGCCTCTACAACACGGTGAAAAATTTGGTGCCATTCGAGGATGATACCTGGATGAAATACGTGATCATCGTCAAGGAAGGCCATGTGACCGTGACCGTGAACGAGAAGGAACTGGTCAATTACAAAACCGAGGCCGCCACCACCAAGCTCCTGCCCGAGGGCGGCACTTTTGCCATCCAGGCCCACGACAAAGGCAGCACGACTCTTTACAAAAACATCCGTGTGAAAGTTCTTCCCTAACCGTTTTTACGCCCTTGTATGAAATCCTCCTTAGCACTTTTTACCTCAATCTTGTTCTCATGCCTGCCGATACAATCGGTCATTGCAGAAGAAAAAAAAGCAGAATTCACCATGACTACCGATACACCCGCTGACGTAAAAGCAGCACCCGCAGATGCCGAGAAAACCAAGTCGGGCCTGGCCTCGAAGGTTTTGAAACTAGGAACCGGAACCGAAAAACCCGCCGCCGTCGATACGGTCACGGTGCATTATTGTGGCTGGACCACTGATGGGAAAAAATTCGACAGCTCGCTGGATCGCGGCCAGCCGACCAGCTTCCCGCTGAATCAGGTGATCAAGGGCTGGACGGAAGGCTTGCAGCTGATGACGCAGGGCGAAATCCGCCGTTTTTGGATTCCTGCGGACCTCGCTTACGGTGAAAACCCCGGCGGCGGACGCCCCGGTGGCACGCTGGTGTTTGATGTCGAGTTGCTCGCCATCAAGGTCGCTCCTAAACCGCCTCCGGTGCCAGAAGATGTGAAAGAAGCTCCCGCCACGGCGGAGAAAACGGCTTCCGGTCTCGCTTCGAAAGTCCTCACCAAGGGCACCGGTGAGGTGCGCCCCAAGGTCACGGATACGGTCAGCGTGCACTACACTGGATGGACGACCGATGGGCAAATGTTCGACAGCTCGGTGGTGCGGGGACAAGCCGCCACGTTCCCACTCAATCGCGTCATTCCCGGATGGAGCGAAGGCGTGCAGTTGATGGTGGAGGGCGAAAAACGCCGCTTCTGGATTCCCGCCGAATTGGCCTACGGCAAAAACCCGCCGCCCGGTGCTCCCGCTGGCGTGCTCGTGTTCGATGTGGAGTTGCTCCAGATCGTGAAATAAGCTCGCAACCCGCGCGACCCTGTCCAGAGAGGAAGCTACGGCTTCCTCTCTTTTTTTCTGTCCGGAACGCTGTCCACGAGCCATCAACCCTGTGGATAGACAGGAAGTCCTGACGACGGGCTGGCCCCCCAAAAAAAACGACTTCTCGCCGATGCCGCAAGATCTTGTTCCAATGCCTTGGATCGCAGAAAAAACCCTTACGACCCCGATCATAACTGTTAGATCAAGAGCTGCCAACTACCAAGCGAACCCAATCGTCAATCATCTCAAACCACTTGCGAAACGTGTTGATAATCAATCGTTTCGCCCTTGTTGGAAATTTGGTTTGTCAATTCCAACGGGTTTCATATAATCGTGATCTGAACTAACTAATACTGTTCGACCGAGAAGTAGAAATGAAATGGAACCGAGGGCAGACATCCCTGAAATTCGACAAGAAGCTTGTCGAGTTTTCAGATCCTATCATGTCGGTCTCGGAAACAGGAGACGGAAGGCTTTTAATAACGACAATTTTTGACGAAAGCACACCGAAAGATCGACCAAATGTTTTCATTTTTGATCGCTGTGGAAAAATGATGAAGAAGGTCAGAATCATGGAGGGCGGCCGATTGGTTAGATTTCTGGGGAGCGAAACTCTCGATGGAAAAGTCTATCTTCTGGCATGCAATGAAATGAAGTATGAACTAGATCCTGAATCACTCGATCCAATCGGAAAGCATTACTACCGATAGAGGTCGAACATGACGTGGGACTTAAGGGCTTACCGCCCTGAGCCCACAACGACGTTGCTCCCAAAATGATTCCACTTACGCATCATCTGTTGGCGACATTGTGGCAGGGTGAGCCTTCCTTCCGGGATATCGAGAAGCGGATCACGCAAGAATGTCCTTCGATGTCAAAATAAAGGGACAGACAAAATATGGAAAAATCTGCTTGCGTCTGTGCCCGAAATGACTAGGATGGGCTTATGAGACGTGCGCGGTGGCTGGCTCCCTGGAAGGATTCGTTGGTGAAGCCGGCGA